>NZ_JBFUDI010000134.1:0-503 GCF_056404795.1 Cellulomonas sp. P2_B4 | reverse complement strand
GACTTCTTGTGCTGCTGGAGCAGCTCCTCGGCCTTGGCCGAAAGCTGCTTGGTTTCCTCGATGCTCTCGCGCAACGCATCCTGCGTCGCTTCGATGCGGGCTATCTCGGCTTCGAGTTTTTTGCGCTTGTCCATTGTTCCCCACTTGGGGGCTTAATGCAGATTAAGGGGCGATGTTCCGCCAATTGTCGATAATGTGACGCAAATGCGACGAAGCGAGCCAATATCGTCGATATATCGTGTTGATCGGACTGGGTATTTATAACCGGTCCGGCTGCATCAGGTCGAGGCCCGGCCGATCGCCGGGCCCCGACACAAGGATTGAAATCAGCCCAAAGGTGGCCCCGGCGGCTGCGGGAAGCGCGAACGCGGTCCCTTGCCCCAGCTCGGCGTCGCCGTCTTCGGCGCATTGGCCTTGGGGTCTTCCAGATAGTGCGCGATGTCCCGCGCGGTCTGGCGGTAAAAGGCCGTGGTCAGCGCATCGCCGCCGGGCCTGGTCCTGAG
>NZ_JBFUDI010000133.1:0-504 GCF_056404795.1 Cellulomonas sp. P2_B4 | reverse complement strand
GTTACGCGACCCAGCGCAGCTTGACGGCGACCGTGGCGTCGCCCGACTGGGCGGCCTTCTGAAACACGCCGATCTGGGTGTTGCTCGCGGAGACGTTCGTCACCAGGCGCGCAGTATTGTCCCAATAGGCCTTCGTCTTGCGGGTGATTGCGACCGCGGCCTTGGGAAGCGTCCAGACGCCGCTGGTGACGCCAACCACCGAGGCGCCGCTAAGCGCGTCGTTGGAGGCGACGGCGAACTCGACGCCATCGAGGAAACCTTGACCGCTGGTCAGGTTGTACGGGGCGACCATGTCACTGTCATTGACGCCCGGGGCGAGATAATTCTTCATGGCGGTGGCTCCTTATTCCGCCGCGCGGTGAGCGCGGATTGCGGCGATCATGTCCGGGGCGGCCTTGGCATCGCCAAGGTCGACACCCTCTTCGGCGGCGATCTTCTTCAGTTCGGCCGGCTTCTTCCCGTCGAGATCCTCCTCGGCGTCCTGGTCATCGACCAGTTCGGCCG
>NZ_JBFUDI010000132.1:0-504 GCF_056404795.1 Cellulomonas sp. P2_B4 | reverse complement strand
GCACTATCCCGGTCTATCTCCTGACCCCGATGGTCACGCAGAACGCCTATCCGTTCGGTGGCCATCACGAGGTGGATATCAGCGCTGACGGAAAGGTCGCCGCCACGCGCGATTTCGCCAAGACCTGCCTCGTCGTGGCGCAGCCCAAGGACGCCGTCATGGGCTTCGTCACGCACCTGCTCGACCCGCACCCGACCGAGATCCATGTCTATCTGTCGCTCTGGATGKGCAAGCCGATCGCGGTCGGGACCGGAAACGACACCGCCTGGATGGTCGAAGGAACGAAGATCTCGCCGCTCGACCTGAAGGACGGTGCCAAAAAGCGCTGACGCCGTCCCTCCGGGCTCAGGCGGCCTGGAGCAGCGGCATCTCCGCTCCCATCGCCCGCGCGATCGAGGGGCGCTTGCGCATGCGCGTCCGCCAGCCGAGCAGCACCGGCCAGTCGGCGATCGGCATGCCGGCATGCTCGCACCAGTTGAGGATACTCAGCAGATAGGCATCGGC
>NZ_JBFUDI010000131.1:0-505 GCF_056404795.1 Cellulomonas sp. P2_B4 | reverse complement strand
TCCTTGCTTGCCGCGCCGCCGCAGCTCGCGAGCAGAAACAGGGGGAGGAAGAGGGGTACGATGCGGGCGGCAGGTCGGTTGCTCATGATCGGTCAACGCCCCGGCCCGCCCGTCGGGCCCCTGAAATCGCCCGACCCGCCCGTCGGGCCCGAGAATGGA
Organism: Cellulomonas sp. P2_B4; assembly: GCF_056404795.1. NCBI lineage: Bacteria > Bacillati > Actinomycetota > Actinomycetes > Micrococcales > Cellulomonadaceae > Cellulomonas > Cellulomonas sp. P2_B4. The sequence goes on along the minus strand of NZ_JBFUDI010000131.1, from coordinate 346 downwards.
TCGTCAGACCGCGCGCACGCCGCCGGCCAGCCAGCGCGCGCAGATCGGACCAAGTTCGTCCACGCTGCGCGTCTCGTAATCGATCACGTCGCGCAGGCTGAGCGTATCGCGCCAGCGGCCATTGCAGCCCCTGTTGATGAAGGTCTCCGCCCCGCCGTCCCAGAAGATGCCGCTCAGCGGCGCGGCCTTGGTCGCGTTCGCCTTCATCCATGGGAAAGTGCAATGCTCGACCATCGACGGGAAGTGCGCGGGATTGATCCGGATATCGAGAAAGTCGGCGATGCGCCGCATTTCGCCCGTCAGGTCGCGCTTCAGATCCTCGAAATGGACCAGCATGACATTGGGC
>NZ_JBFUDI010000130.1:0-508 GCF_056404795.1 Cellulomonas sp. P2_B4 | reverse complement strand
GATGCATTCGGTCGTCTGGCAATATCTGCCGGAAGCGGTCGCCGAACGCATCCGTGTCGCGATGAAGGCGGCCGGCGCCCACGCCACCGCCGATCGCCCGCTCGGCTGGGTGATGATGGAACCCGACCGCGCGCTCGCGCACCAGGTCATCCGCGTGCGCAGCTGGCCCGGCGACGGCGCGTGGCAGACGGTCGCGACCTCGCACGCCCATGCCGCCTGGATCGACACCGGCCAGCCCGAACGCGACCGTGCCGGCATCGAGTTGCCCGAGGCGGCGAAGATCTCGGTCTAGCGAAAGCCGACATTGTACAAGTTGTTGTACAATGTCCGGTCAGAATGTCAGTGACCCTACTGACATTTTGGCGATCTCAGCCTCCCAGCATGGCTTCCCCGGCGAAGGCCGGGGYCCAGTTGRGGGACATTTGAGATGGGCGCTCCGGCGGTTTCCTTCTGTCTCCCTGCTGGGCTCCGGCCTTCGCAGGGAAGAAGAGGGATAACCGCCCTGACA
>NZ_JBFUDI010000129.1:0-509 GCF_056404795.1 Cellulomonas sp. P2_B4 | reverse complement strand
GTGTTGGTGACGGTCGCGTTGATTGACGAGCCGACGATTCCGGTGGTGTCCAGCTTCAGGCCGAAATTGGTGTTGTTGGACACCAGGCTGTTGCTGATCGTTACCTTTGCCGAGAAGCCGGCGGCCGGGTTGACCAGGATACCGCCGGTGTTCGCGTTGCCCCCGACACCCGATTCGGAGATCGTTACATTGTCGAGGAACAGCTGGCCGCTGGCGTTGGCCGGCGAGAAATTGACCCCATAGCCGTTACGAAACCCGCGAATCTTCGTGTTGCGCACATGAACCRCGGCGGCATTCAGGATATAGATGCCGTTCACGCCAGCCGATCCGGTCTGGCCCAGGCCTTCGAAATCGAAGCCGCTGATATGGACGACAGCGGTCGTGCTGTTGATGATGAAGGCATTGGTCGCCGCCACCAGCACGCCGGTCTCGGTATTGTCGCACACCAGCGAGATCGATTTGGTGATCGTCAGCGAGCCGAAGCCGCCCGGATCGAGGCAGTTGATCTC
>NZ_JBFUDI010000128.1:0-509 GCF_056404795.1 Cellulomonas sp. P2_B4 | reverse complement strand
GTGCTGCTGCGGCGCTGGGCAATCGAGTCGGGGGCGGTCGCGCTGGCGACGGCGCATCATGCCGATGATCAGGCCGAAACCTTCCTGATGCGGGCGGCGCGGGGCGCGGGCCTTTCCGGGCTCGCTGCGGTGCGGGCGCGGCAGGAGCTCGACGTGCCGATGTCGGTCGTCGAGGAAGAAATGGGCGTCGCGATCTCCTATGCGCCGCTGCTGCTCGTCAGGCCGCTGCTTGGCTGGCGTCACCGGGAACTGGTGGCGCTGGCGGAGGCGATGGGGCTGCCATTCGTGGACGATCCGAGCAATGACGACGACCGGTTCGACCGGACCCGGTTCCGCCGACTGCTTGGCGCCGCGCCGTGGATCGATCCCGTCCAGATCGGGCGCTCCGCGGCCTATCTGGCGGACGTCGACGCCGATCTGCTCGCGATCAGCCAGTGGCTATGGCAGGAGCGGGCGCTGCCGGCCGGGGATTTCGAGGCGAAGATCGATGTCGGGGGCCTGCCTCGGGC
>NZ_JBFUDI010000127.1:0-510 GCF_056404795.1 Cellulomonas sp. P2_B4 | reverse complement strand
ACTTCAATCCAGCCGATGTCGGCCGAGGGCTCTTTGGCCAATCGGATGATGCCACGGTGGGGCCTGGTGTCGAGCGATACATCTACCCATATGCCAGAGAGGATTTTCTGGCTCCCCATATGCCAGCGCTGGCAGAAAAGACCCTTGCTCTCGTCCACTTTGGGCGGGTCGTTTACACGGACGCCTTTGACATAGTTAGGGAGACAGGCTTCGCCTTCTATCATTGGGGCGAGGTTCTGGGGCCAGACGAGGCCAAACGTTGTCGGTCCGGCAACGGCTCCAACTAGCCCCATCAAGGCCGCAAAAGAAATAGACACGCTCAACGCTCCTTATGGAGCGACATGCATCGCAAATGATGGCGGTTGAATCGAAGGCAGCGGCCTTTGAAACTACCTTGGTACATTTGCTACACAATGCCGGAGATTGGCCTGGGGAACGGCGGCCTCACCCCGAATATCGCTCCGCCATGTATCGCCCCGGCGACGTGCCGAGCGCCTTGCGGAACATGGT
>NZ_JBFUDI010000126.1:0-510 GCF_056404795.1 Cellulomonas sp. P2_B4 | reverse complement strand
GCGCGAAGCCGAAGGCTGGCACCGCGCGCTGGCGGCGACCCGCCATATCGCCGCCCTGGTGCCGCCGGGAGCTCGCGCTGACCAGGCGATCGTGCGCGCCGCCGGCACCGCCACGCTGGACCGCGCGGTCGGCCGGCGCTGGATCGCGACGGGCGATACCTTGTTCGCGGCCGACCCGTTGTCTTCGCGCGGGATCGTCCATGCGCTGCGCTCGGGCATCCTCGCCGCCTATGCCGCCGCCGACACGCTGGACGGCCGGGGCGAGGAGGCAGCCCGGCGCTACGCCCTGATCGCGGCGCACGGCATCACTGACTATCGCCGCGCCCTGGCCGATCATTATGCCGCCGCGGCGCGCTGGCCGGATGCGCCCTTCTGGCAGCGGCGCATGGCGGCCATGGCCGCCTGAGGGTTGAGCCATTGAGGCTGCCCTATATCCGTTCGCCCTGAGCCTGTCGAAGGGCTGCTCTTTCTTTCATGGCGGAGAAGARCARGGCTTCGACAGGCTCAGCC
>NZ_JBFUDI010000125.1:0-513 GCF_056404795.1 Cellulomonas sp. P2_B4 | reverse complement strand
GCGAGCATCTGCGCCCGCACGACCTTGCCGCCTTTGCGCTGATCTGGACCGGGCTGGCGGTCTATGCCTCGGACAGTATCCGCGCGACTCGGGCGGCGGCGCGGGATGTTGTCGGGCTTCGGCCCTCGACCCGGTAGATCGGTCGTCGTCCGCCGCCGAACGGCTCAGGATTTCCCCGCATGGTCGCCATATTCCCAGTCATAGGGAGTGCCGGTTTCGCCCAGGATGAAGCGGACCAGCGCGGGATAGGCCGCCTCGGCCCGCACGTCGTTGGACAGGATCAGCACGCAGCGCTGGCCTCGTTCCAGGCAGACCATGGTGTTGCCGGTCTGCTCGTCATGCCCGCCCTTGAAGAAGCCATGCCCCTGCGGCCCGTCGCACACGATAACGCCGAGGCCCGCCGCCAGGCCCTTGCGGCGCTCGGCCACCGGCAGATCGGGCGCGAGATTGGGGAATTGATGCGCGGTCGCGATCGGCAGGCTCGGCTTGACCATTTCGGCGCGTGAGGCAGGG
>NZ_JBFUDI010000124.1:0-514 GCF_056404795.1 Cellulomonas sp. P2_B4 | reverse complement strand
ACTGTCCATGTCCGGCGAAACGACCGGGACCAGAAGCTCGCCGTAAACCGACTGCACCTGACGATCGAGCGGGAAATAGCGCTGAGTCGATCCCAGGCTGGCCGGTCCCGAATTGAGCGGCCGGACGACGGTCGTGTTCAGCACCCAGTTCTGCAACTCGCCGCCGACCGCGATCTTCACCGCACCGGCGGGCAGGTTGAACAGCGACCCATCGATGCCGGCGCGGAATTGCCGGATCGTGCTGACATGGCTGGTCGAGCTGCGGCTGTCGGTGAGCAAGGCGCGCACCGCCGCCGAGGTGCGGTTGGTCGCTGCGGGATTCCACACGTCGAGCGCGTTGGCGGCGGTGAGCGGCAGGTTCAGCGGGATCAGATTGGTGCCCGCCACCGGCGTCGTCATGCTGCCGTTGGTCTGCACCGTGCCGTTCAGCGCGAGCGTCGCGCAACTCGTGCACAGGCTGCCGTCCTGGGCCTGCGCCGTGCGATCCTCGCCGAACAGCGCCATGGCGGTGAAG
>NZ_JBFUDI010000123.1:0-515 GCF_056404795.1 Cellulomonas sp. P2_B4 | reverse complement strand
GTTGACGAATCTGAACGAGCGCTCGATCGGGTAGAGGAAATACCAGATATAGACGATCATGATCGTCGCGGTCAGCGCGCCGGCAAAGGCGCGGGCGAACAGGGTGGCGAGCATGATTGCCGGATAGATCAGCGCGAAGGGCGCCGCACCGCCCGCGACCATGTCGAACATCAGCCGGACGATCCGGGCAGCGAGCACGATCAGCAAGGTGACGCCGACCTGCGTGACCCAGACGGGTATCGCCGGCGACAATCGTTCACATAGATCAACGGCGCCGATGCGGGACATGGGTTCAGTCAGCCCGCAGGGGGTGCCGAGTCAAGGCGGGTTCCGACAAAGTTGAACCAAATCAATGACTATCTGAGAGATCTTCCATTTCGTCCGGCCAGATCAGTGATGTAGTGCCAGGCCACCCGCCCGGAGCGGCTGCCGCGCCGCGTTGCCCAGCCGACCGCCTCGACCGGATCGAACGGCAGGCCATAGGCATCGGCATAGCCCCGGACGATCGCGAGATA
>NZ_JBFUDI010000122.1:0-516 GCF_056404795.1 Cellulomonas sp. P2_B4 | reverse complement strand
GGCCGCCGGCGGAGGCGAACAAGGCCCGCGCCGCGGTCTTTTCCGGCGAGTCATAGGCGCCGTAGAGCACCGTATAGACCACCCGGCGGGCAAGGTCGGCCTTGCCCTGGCGCAGCAGCTCCTCGGCGAGATACAGGCGCGGCGCCGGCGCGGCCGGCACGCTGCGGATGACCTTCGCCATGCCCAGCATCGCCGGGTCCGGAACCCGTTCGCCGGCGCGCGCGAAGCTCTGGAAATAGGCGATCAGCGGCAGAGGGGCGTCGCCGTCGAGTTCGATCGCGCGCTCGATCGTCCTCCGTGCATCGGCGAGCTTGGCCGATCGGTCCGTCGCGGGCCCCGTAACGGCCTGACCCGTCAGCGCCACGCCTTTCCAGGCAAGGGCACGGGCATTGTCGGGCGATCGGGCGAGCACGCGTTCGGCGTCGCCGAGGCACGCGCCGTCATGGCCGCTGCGGCATTCGGCCTCCGCCGCGAACAACAGGGCCTCGCTGTCATAGGGCAGGTGCGCCACCGTAT
>NZ_JBFUDI010000121.1:0-516 GCF_056404795.1 Cellulomonas sp. P2_B4 | reverse complement strand
GTGCTCACTGCCTGCGCGCTGACGCGGTGGAGATCAGCCCGTCCGGCTGACCATTCTCCGGTCATGTCGGCACCGGGTGACCCCTGATGGCATGGCCCCGTCACATCCCCCGGAGCGAAAGCGGTGGTGCGGCGTTCGGGCCTGATGCCCAGATATTATTTCCACATCCATAACGGCACCGGCCTCACCCCCGACGAGGAAGGGCAGGAACTGTCCGGCCCGGACGAAGCGCATGACGCGGCGCTGGCCGGTATCCGGTCCATCCTCGCGGACGAGCTCGAAGGCGGCGAGATCGACCTCGACGGTCGCATCGAGATCACCAACGGCGACGGCGCCGCCGAGCGGACCGTGCCGTTCGGCGAAGCCGTCGAGGTGCGCCAGCCCGGGAAAAAGAGCGGATGATCGAAAAGCATCTGATGCGCCTGCGCGCCCGCGACGACGTCAGCGCTGAAGAGGAACAGGCGATCCGCGCCGCCATGTTCGAACCCCGCGAGGTGGCGGCGCGCACCACGATCA
>NZ_JBFUDI010000120.1:0-517 GCF_056404795.1 Cellulomonas sp. P2_B4 | reverse complement strand
CTCCATCATGATGCGATGCTTGTCGCAGGAATCGGCAGGCGGCGTGAAGATGAAAACGCATCGGGCCGGTGCGCGTTCAGCCAGCGCGGAGCCGCTCCCGCGCACGCTCGACCGGGATCGCCTCAGCGCCGAGCGCCATGACCGGCGGTGCCTGCCAATGCCGGCTTAATGCGGAAACGGTGGTTCGCTCTCGAAGCTTAACGCCCGCCGGGCCCATCTCGGCCGCGCGCCAATCGGGGCGCAGGGACGATGGCGATGCGAACCCGGTACATCGGAGCGGCAATGGTGATGGCGAGCGTGGCGGCGGTGATCGCGCTGCGGTTGCTGGTGACCATGCCGCCGGACAATCATCCGGTAACCACGGTCGAGCTGCTGCTCGCCGCCTTCAGCATCTTGGCCGGCCTGCCCGGCGTCGGCATGCTGATCGAAGGCCCGGCGATCTTCGGCCTGGTCGACCGGCCGCGCGAACGCTGAACGGGCTTCACGGCCGCAAAGCGGCTATGGCGGGGCGATGACC
>NZ_JBFUDI010000119.1:0-518 GCF_056404795.1 Cellulomonas sp. P2_B4 | reverse complement strand
ATCAGATGCTGAGCGACGCGGCGAGCGGCGCGCCGGCTGATCAGATCATCGAATTGAGCGAGTCGATCTTCAGCGAGATGGCGGAATCGGCGAGCCTGGACGCCCAGAAGATGATCGAAGCGGTCCGCCGCAAGACGCGGTTCCATTTCTCCTATGTCGCGCTCGCCATCACGGCGAACACGCCCGGCCCCTATGGCCATTGGCGCCGCGTTCGCGCGGCGCTCGTCACGCGCGACGCGGACGGGGCTAGCCAGGCCGCGCGCGACATTCTGTATATCATGCAAGGCGAAGTCGCGCGGATCATGCTGGCGCGCGGTTCCAGCGTTCGGGAGGACGCGCCGTCTGCGCCTGCCAAGCCAGTCAAACGCCGCGCCGCCGCCAACCGGAGATAGACATGATCCTGCGTTCGTCCATCAAGGCAATGCTTGTCGCGGCGGCGCTGGCCACCACGACCGCCGCGCCCGCCGCGCCGCCGGTTCCGGCCGGCCAGGCCGAAAAGACGTCCTCGCCGGCAATGT
>NZ_JBFUDI010000118.1:0-518 GCF_056404795.1 Cellulomonas sp. P2_B4 | reverse complement strand
GGGCCAGACCCTGCTGGTCACCGCCGGGCTGGGGCGGGTGCAGCGCGATGGCGGCCCGGTCGAGGAAATCCGCCCAGGCGACATCGTCTGGTTCGAACCCGAAGAGAAGCACTGGCACGGTGCCGCGCCGGACTGCGCAATGACTCATATCGCGATCGCCGAGATGAAGGACGGCAAGGCGGTCGACTGGCTCGAGAAGGTCAGTGACGCCGATTATGGGGTCGCCGAACCCCATTCATGATTACTGCGCATAATAGCATGCCGATCTGATGATCTAATCGTCGCAGTGACGGCCGCCTATTTTCCGGCGCACCAATCGTCGAACGCCTGCGGGCGGAAGGAAGAATGACATGGAAAAGCGAATTCTCGGCAGGAACGGTCTCGAGGTCTCCGCCATCGGCTTCGGCTGCATGGGGCTGAACTTCGGTTACGGCACCTCGGTGAGCAAGGAGGAAGGCATCAGCCTGATCCGCGCCGCGGTCGAGCGCGGCGTCACCTTCTTCGACACCGCCGAGGTC
>NZ_JBFUDI010000117.1:0-519 GCF_056404795.1 Cellulomonas sp. P2_B4 | reverse complement strand
CGCTTCGACCGAGCGCCTCCCGCAAGGTCGCATCGTCGGACGTCAGGGCACGGCGCAGCGGCTCGACCGTTTCCCGGGCGGCGGCGACATAGCGGTCGTCGCGCAGCACCATGCCGGCGGCGGCCAGGAATATCGCGATGCCGGACGTGCCGCCATACAGATCGAACCCGACCGGTTCGACCTGGAAGCACGGTGCCGGCGACCTGTCCTGCAGGGCGATCCAGCTTCGCCCACCATCGACCAGGAAGCTGGCCTGTAACAGCCGGTCGGCGATCGTTCGGGCAGCGCGCAGCAGCACGGCCTGGCCCGCCGAACCGTCATGCTCGGGAAAGGGCAGCGGTGGTTCGACGAACGGGACGGGTATGGCGGCCAGAGCACGGAGCGCGCCCCTGACGATCGCCTTTTGACGGCCAAAGGCCTCATCGTTCCAATGCCGGAGCCGTGCACCAACGTCGTTCCAGGCCGAATCACGAAAAGGCAGGGACGAGGGCGCGAGTGTCGAGGCGCCACATGCCACGG
>NZ_JBFUDI010000116.1:0-519 GCF_056404795.1 Cellulomonas sp. P2_B4 | reverse complement strand
GGTCCAGCCCGAGGCCGACATCGCCAGGACGGTGCGCCTGCTGCGCGAGGCCGGAGTCGAATCGATCAATTTCGATCTGATGTACGGCCTGCCGGGCCAGTCGACGGCCGACCTGGTCGACACGCTCGACCGCGCGATCGCCATGGGGCCGGACCGGCTGGCCGTGTTCGGCTATGCCCATGTCCCACATCTGCTGCCCCGCCAGCGACGCATCGACGCGAGTGCCCTGCCCTCGCCGCGCGAACGCTTCGCCCAGGCGGGCATCGCCCATGAGGTGCTGACCGCCGCCGGTTATCAGCCGATCGGATTCGACCATTTCGCCCGGCCGGGCGACGCCATCGCGGTCGCGGCGCGCGCGGGAAAACTCCGGCGCAATTTCCAGGGCTTTACCGAGGACGCGTCGGACACGCTGATCGGTCTCGGCGCCTCGGCGATCAGCGCCTTCCCCGACGGGCTGCTGCAGAACGAGAAGAACACCGGGCGTTATCATCTGAAGATCGGCAGCGGGCGGTTCGCCAC
>NZ_JBFUDI010000115.1:0-519 GCF_056404795.1 Cellulomonas sp. P2_B4 | reverse complement strand
ACGGCGCATCAAAGCGAGCTTACCCTCGCGAGCTGGGGCGTGCCGATCCTCTACCCGTCGACGATAGGCGAAATCCTCGAATATGGTCTCGCTGCCTTTGGCATGTCCCGCTTTTCGGGCGCACTGGTAGGGCTCAAGCTGGTCAACGAAACCGCCGAGGCGACCGGCGTCCTCGCTTTCGGCGAACCTCCCAGCTTCACCACGCCCCCTGTAAGTTCGCCGCCTGGTGGTGTGCATCTGCGGCGGGAGCTTCTGGCGATGCTCGACCAGGATATGCGCCTGCAACGCGAGAAGCTGCCGCGAGCGCAGATGTTCGCCCGCCACAACGGGCTGGATCGGGTCGCCTTCGGAAGCGACCGGCCGCACTTCATGATCGCGACCGCGGGCAAGCCCTATGCTGACGTCCTGGCGGCGCTACAGATGCTCGGCATCGATGAGGCGACCGCGCAACGCGCAAAGATCGGCGTCTACAAGATCGCCCTTACCTTCCCGCTCGACGTGGTTGGCATGGTGCCAGTC
>NZ_JBFUDI010000114.1:0-520 GCF_056404795.1 Cellulomonas sp. P2_B4 | reverse complement strand
ACCACGCCCATCGCGCCGATGAAGCAGGCCGACCAGCCCGCCGCGAACAGCTGTTCCGGATTGGTGCCGGTGCCGGTGCTGCCGGGCGAGGACAGCTTGATGTCGAGCCGCCCGTCGCTGCTCTGCGCGGCGCCGTCGCGGCCGCCGGTGGTGTGAGTCCTGGCGGTATAAAGGGTCTTGGTCTCGGACATGGTCTGGCTCCTTGGTTGAATATTCATCGTATCCGCTTCAATCGGATGCGATCTAAATAGGCCGATCGAAACGCTAGTCAACCCCCTTCCGATTTAATCGCATACGATATATATAGCTGGCACCGGCGACATCCGCGCCGCCAAGGATCCGCCATGAACGTCGCCATCCCGCCCGACCTGAAACTGTCGGACTTTCTCTGCTTCTCGATCTACTCGGCCAACCTCGCCTTCGGCCGGGCGTACAAGCCGCTGCTCGAACAATTCGGCATCACCTATACCCAATATATCGTGATCGTCGCGCTCGCGGAGGAAGACAATCAGACCGTGGG
>NZ_JBFUDI010000113.1:0-521 GCF_056404795.1 Cellulomonas sp. P2_B4 | reverse complement strand
CCCCGATCGCGGTGATATTCATGTTCGTCGCCTTTATCGGCAAGTCGGTGGCGACCGCCGGCGGCCCCGCCTCAATGGCGCAGATCACCCCGGGCGAAGTCCGCACACAATCGATGGCGATCTTCAACACCTTCATCTCGCTGATCGGGCCGTTGCTCGGCCCGCCGATCATCGGCTTTGCTACCGATATGACCGGTGATCCGAAGATGATCGGTGTCGTGCTCAGTTGCTATGTTCTCGTGCTCGGCATTCCATCGATCCTGCTCTGCATCGCCGGGCTGAAATATTACCGTGCCGCCGTGAGCGAGCTTGAGTTGGCACTGGCGAATTCCCCCGCCCATGCGCATAATTGAACAACGCCCCTGCCGGGCCAGATAGACGAGCGGAGACGGAATTGGACAAGACGATCGTCAAGGGCATGCAAGTGCTCGAAGCGCTGGTCGCCGCACCCGAACCGATGGGCGTGTCCGAACTGGCGCGCCAGGTCGGGCTCACCAAAAGCAACGTGCACCGCTATCTGC
>NZ_JBFUDI010000112.1:0-522 GCF_056404795.1 Cellulomonas sp. P2_B4 | reverse complement strand
GGCGTCGAGCTGGCGGTTCGGATCGGCCGGTTGCGGCGCGATGGCGGGTCCCGGGTCAACCGCGTCCATCGTCTCGGGATTGCGGGCGTTCGGGGTCGTGAGGGGATCGATGCTGTCGGCCATGAGGCTCTCCTGAATGTCCCCACCGCCATGGCGCGCGTACCGACAATGTTGAATCGAAGGGCTTCAGACCAGCCTCGCCACTCGCGCGGCACGGGCTGGATGACCTTATCTCTTCATCATCACTGTRTCTCCTCGACGACTGGCGGCCTGTCGTTGCACGCGAGATCGTCCAGCTTCCGCCATTCCTCCACTTCCATCTCGTTCCGCGTGATCATCACATCCGCATAGGTATCCATCTGGGTGGTAACGCCAGGGCGAACGATGACCCACACGTCCCGGATGTGCGCCATCCGGGGGCATCCGCTGACACGGGTATTCTCCAGCGCCTGCGCCAGCCATTGGCGGGACTGGGGCCAATGCGGGAACAGATAGTCCATGGCCTGAAAGAAGGCAGGAGGA
>NZ_JBFUDI010000111.1:0-526 GCF_056404795.1 Cellulomonas sp. P2_B4 | reverse complement strand
GTGGCGGTGGCGATGCGGACGATCTCCTCGAACCGCGCCGGCTCGCCCGACAACAGGATGCGCGGGCCCTCGCCCTCGGGCTTGCGGTAACGGTCGAACCGGTATTGTCCGAGCACCCAGCCGAGCATCGCGGCGCCGGCATCGCGCGAGGGGCGGTAGCTTCCCTCGGGCAGCGTTTCAGCCAGCCTGGCGAGGTCCCAGGCGCCGAGCGCGGCGTGCTTCACCACCAGGACGACCGACCAGTCATCGGCCTCGCCGGGCAGGATCGCGCTGGCGCCCGCTTTGGCGCCGCCCTTGCCGCTGAGCTTCTGCGCCGCGACCGCCGCGCGGATACGGGGCGGCTGAGCCTTGATCCACGCCTCGAAGCCGTCGGCCTCGACGATTTCGATCGCCTGCGCGGGCTGGCCGCGATCGGGCTGGAGCAGTTTCGTGGGCATCAGCGTTGCACCGGGGTGATGAGGAATTGTTCGATCTTGCCGCTCTGGTCGGCATAGCTGCTGATGGTCAGCGCGCGATTGGCATAGGT
>NZ_JBFUDI010000110.1:0-528 GCF_056404795.1 Cellulomonas sp. P2_B4 | reverse complement strand
GTGAAAGGGCAGGTCATCGAGAAGGGGTGTCGCCAACGCCTCGCGTCGATGATTGGAAGCCACGCCGACCACTGTCATCGCGAGATCGCCGGTTCGCAGGCGATACAGCAGATCGACCAGACAATGGTCGGGCCGGGAAACGAGGATAAGGACGCGCCGACGCTCAGCCCGAGCGCGCATCTGCCAGTCGATCGCGAACTTCGCGGCGAGGGGCTGGAATTGCTCGCGCACCTGTTCGAACGGTGCTCGCCCGTCCAGCGCAAATTCGACGCGCATGAAGAACCGTCCGGTCTCGGCGTCCTCGAACTGCTGAGCCTCGAGGATATTGCCGCCGCACTCGGTGAGATAGGTCGATATCGCGGCAACGATCCCGGGCCTGTCAGTGCAGGAGAGGGTGAGGAGATAGGAGTCGGTCATCACTGGTCCAGCGCCTGAAAGCCCCATTCGGAGTCGCGCAGCCGGAAGCGCCCCGCGGCGATCGCGCCCATCCAGCGCGCGGTGCGCTCCAGCCCGCCAAAGGGGAAGAGA
>NZ_JBFUDI010000109.1:0-530 GCF_056404795.1 Cellulomonas sp. P2_B4 | reverse complement strand
ATCCCAAGTCGAAGCTGGTGATCGCGATGGTCAGCGCTGCGCCCAAGGCGAGCGAGCGGTCGCTGACGCTCGCGCGGCTGGCGTTTTTCGAGAAGCTGATGGCGGCGGCGAAGTAGTCGGGTGTCTATTCCTTCCCGGTAACGGGCGGGGAATGATGGTGAACATCATGCGATTAGCCGCGTAGGCACGTGCCTCCCGCCGGAGCCCGTTCTTGATACCCCGCGCCACATGTGATCATCGTCGCGTTAGCCAGCGGGGGAAGCCGATGACCATTTTTCGCGCCTGGAGCGTTCTCCCCCTGTGGCAGCGCGTGCTCGCCGGGCTCGTGCTCGGCATCCTGCTCGGGGCTTTTTTTCCCGCCGCCGCGCCGTGGATATCGCTCATCGGCGAGCTGTTCTTGCGACTGATCCGGCTGCTGGTCTTGCCGGTGCTGCTAGTCGTGATCGCTGCCGGTGTCACCGAGTTAGGCGATCCCAGGCGACTGGGCACGGTCGGCGGACGCGCCATCGGCCTTTTCGCCGCGCTGATGG
>NZ_JBFUDI010000108.1:0-530 GCF_056404795.1 Cellulomonas sp. P2_B4 | reverse complement strand
TCCGTCATGCCGGACTTGTTCCGGCATCCATCGTGCAACAAGCACTGCCGTCGCGAGAGGAGAGATGGACCCCGGAACRAGTCCGGGGTGACGATGGAGTTGGAATGGGTCGCGGAAGTTACCGCAAGCTCACCTTCGCGGTCACCGACAGCCCCGGCCGCAAGCGCGCCACCGCCGGCTGACCCGGATCGAGCCTGATCCGCACCGGCACCCGCTGGACGATCTTGGTGAAATTGCCCGATCCCGGTTCGAACGGCAGCAGGGTGAATTCCGATCCCGATCCCGGCGCAAAGCTCTCGACCTTGCCGGTCAGGCGATCCCCATCTAGCGCATCGACCCTGATCGTCGCGGCCTGGCCGGGAAGCATCGCCCGGGTCTGAGTCTCCTTGAAGTTCGCGACCACATAGAGCGCCTGAGAGGGCACCAATGTCAGCATCCGCGAGCCAGGCTGAACGAAGTCGCCGGTCTGGACCTGCCGATTGCCCACCACGCCATCGACCGGCGCGCGGATGACGGTATGACCCTGATCC
>NZ_JBFUDI010000107.1:0-531 GCF_056404795.1 Cellulomonas sp. P2_B4 | reverse complement strand
TTCCTGCCCATCGGCCCAGACGCTGACGATCTCGCGCCCGCCATGCTCCCGCTCGGCATGCTCCAGCAATCGCGGCACCCGCAGCTCGAAATCCTGCATTCCGCCCAGCATTCGCCCTCTCCCGGCTTGTTCCACCGGTACTGTCGCCCGCTTTGCGCCCGTTTGTACAGTCCCGGCCCCGCGTCGATCGATAACGGGTTGACGCGAACGTCATGCATGTCGGCCGCGTCGTCAAGCCGGACACGGCCCGGCAACATGCTTCCCGCTCAGCCGACCAGCGCGAGCCTCGTCTCCGAGGTCTTCAATACGACATTGCTGATGCCGTCCAATGTCTCGATCCGCGCGGCGAGTTCGCCGTCGAGCAGAAAATCCCGGCCGAGCAGCACGCGCGCGGCACCGCCTTCGGGCAGCGCCGCGTTGACCCAGACCTGGCCGCGCGCGCCACGCGCTTCGGCGAGCAGTGCGCCCAGCGTCGCCATCGCCGCCGGCGTGTCGACCGACAGCTCGACCACGAAACGCGCGGTGTTGGCG
>NZ_JBFUDI010000106.1:0-533 GCF_056404795.1 Cellulomonas sp. P2_B4 | reverse complement strand
GCGATGGACGCCGGGCAATTGATCGAGGTGACGGACGGTGACGACGAAGAACAAGGCTGAAAACGACATCCTGGCCTCGGTCCACAAGACTGCTGCCGGGCTGCATCAGATCGGACTGGTCGACAAGGCGACGATGCGCGAGTTCGACGCACTGTGCCTCACCCCTGTCGAGCCCCTGAGCCCGGTGGAAATCCGCGCCCTGCGCGAACGCGAGCAGGTCTCCCAGCCGGTCTTCGCGCGATATCTGAATGTGCGGAAGGACGCCGTCAGCAAATGGGAACGGGGCGAGAAGCGACCAGATGGTCCATCGCTCAAGCTGCTCAACCTGGTAAAGGCCAAGGGGCTACAGGCTATCGCGTGAGGCCCTTGCGTTCAGGGGTAATTGCACGCTTCCCGGTTATACGGTGCTGCGGAGGCAAAGAATTACGGTGCCAGTTTACTAATTATCGCCGCGCTGTTCGGAAAATCGTAAGCCAGTCGCAACCGATAGAGCCGCAAGATCGCGGGCAAGATCGCCCTGGGGACTCACTACA
>NZ_JBFUDI010000105.1:0-536 GCF_056404795.1 Cellulomonas sp. P2_B4 | reverse complement strand
GTATCTGCCGCTAATGCTCGCGGATCGGCGGGAGGAGCGGGGCCCGCCGGTCTGGGTGTCGGCTTTGCCGGTTCAATTGGCGGGAGTCGCGCGCCAGCCTTGCTCCGCTACGTCCGGCTGGTCGCGGCGAAACTTTCTTCGAAGCGTCATTTCCCGATGTATCGAACCTGGCGAAGCCACGTCTGACCGCGCGCTCAAACATCCACCGCCAGATACCCCGTCAGATACCGCCCGCTGTTCGCCGCATAGACTCCCGGCCCGTTCGTGCCGAACCCCTGCTGGTCGAAGATATTGCCCGCCTGCAGCCGGAAGGTCGCTGATTTGCCCGCCAGTTTGAACTGGTACCGCCCGCCCAGGTTGAGCTGCGCGCGGGAGGGGATGATCACCAGGTTGTCGATCCGCGCGGCGACGGTGCCGCGGTGGAACAGGGCGGCGTCGAGCGACAGGCCCTCGAGCATCGGCGTGCGCCAGTTGAGGTTGAGGTTGAACAGGTGGTCGGGCAGCCCGACCGGGCGCTTGCCGATGGTGCCGACCGC
>NZ_JBFUDI010000104.1:0-539 GCF_056404795.1 Cellulomonas sp. P2_B4 | reverse complement strand
GTGCAGTCGATGAGCCTGCCGGTCGCCCATGCGGGCTCACGCGAGCAACTGATCGGCAAGGACGCGAGTCCGGCACTGGAAAGGGCGCACACGCCCGCGGACAATGTCACGAAACAGACCCCGCCCTGCTTCCTGCTCCATGCCGAGGACGATCCGACGGTGCAGGTCGAGAACAGCCTGATGTTCCGCGCCGCGCTGAAGGCGCAGGGCGTGACCGTCGAGACTCACCTGTTCACCAATGGCGGCCACGGCTTCGGGCTGCGCAAGACGATCGGCAAGCCGGTCGCGGCATGGCCCGAGCTGTTCGTCGACTGGGCCAGGACTCAGGGCTTCGCCTGATGGTGACTACAGCGCTCGATAGGTGAAGTTGGAGAAGCGCGCCTCACCAGCTCCGGCCGAATAGAGGCCGGGCCGCAACATCAGGAAACCGCCACGGACATTATGGTGGTATCCCGACACCTCCATGCCGCGATCGAAGCGTGCCCAGGTCCTGCCCCCGTCCCCGCTGGTGTGGATCGCAACGATATGGCGCTTGTTGG
>NZ_JBFUDI010000103.1:0-540 GCF_056404795.1 Cellulomonas sp. P2_B4 | reverse complement strand
CCGATATAGAGTTCGACATTCGGCGCGTCGCGGTTCAGCCCCGCCACGGCGCCGACGTCGAACTGCCAGTCCTTGCGCGGCGCCCAAGCGAGCGATCCCGACGCTAGCGCTGTGGTCATATGCCCGGACGGATCATCGTCCCGAGTTTCCTGAACCTCGATCGTCCCGGTAATCTTGTCGCTGAGCTCGACCCCGAGCCCGACCGTACCGCTGGCGGCGAAATGCCGCCCTCGCCCATCCTGATCCACCGCGGCATCGACTTCGGGCGACAGTTGCAGGCTGAGCTTGTGGCCGAGGTCGAAGCTGACCGGCACCAGCACGCCCGCGCCCCAGTCCCCAGCCCCGATCGGCCTGCGGCCGACCGGAACCGTGACGAAGGACTCGACCGCGACGGAAACGCCGCTGCCGTCAGGGTGGCGCAGATTGGCCTTCAGCCCGAGCAGCGCGTCGCCCGTGCGGTTCGCCGCGTCGACTGATCCGCTCGCCTTGTCCCGAGTGCGATCATGGCCGAACGCGGTCCAGCCGGCCTGCGCCTCGATC
>NZ_JBFUDI010000102.1:0-541 GCF_056404795.1 Cellulomonas sp. P2_B4 | reverse complement strand
GACCCGGTCCTCACGATCTGGAGATCGGTCGAGCCGCGACGCGGCGACCTGGTGTTCCTCACCATTACCGATGCCCCGAAGAGCGAGCGTCCCGGTTCCTCGCGCGGGAGCGAGGCCCGTTATCTCGACCTGATCCATCACGCCCAGACCGCCATGCTGCAGGTCGATGCCAGTTGCATGAGCCCGATCTACGACAAGCTCCAGTCGGAAGGCATCAGCGAGCTGGGCCTGAACCAGTATCTGAACGATCATCCCGAGCTGGTCGAACTGGCGGATGGCGAAGTGCGCGTAGTGCAGGCGAATCTGAGCGCGGCGCGCCTGTTGGGGTGCGCCACGCCGGCCGAAGTCATCGGGCCGGTCGCCTTCATGTTCACGGTGTCGCACGACAGCCAGCAGCGCATCATCGTCGCCCGTTTCGCCGGGAAACGGCATTATTCGGAGGTCGTGAAGCTGGTCACGTTCGACGGTCGCGTCCGTGACGTGCGGCTTTCGATCACCTTTCCCGCGCCCAGGGAAAATGTGGACGTGCATCTCGCAACGC
>NZ_JBFUDI010000101.1:0-541 GCF_056404795.1 Cellulomonas sp. P2_B4 | reverse complement strand
GCGGTTAGGCTATTACCGTGCCAGCGATCGAACCCATTGGAGTAGGGCCGGGCTGGTACCGTAGGCGATCTCGCCCCCCGAAGATCGAGCGTAGGCATGGTTATATCCGTCGTTTGGTAGCTCCCGCAACAAACCAACGACTGATCCACTGTGTCGGGGCTCAATACGCATTGGCAAGCTGCCGCTAACAAGGCTGGCTGGCGGTATCATTGCCCGCCTGGGCAAGCGGCCGCGAGGCTTACCCACGGTAAGACCAACCTCCTCGATGGTGACGGTGAATGAACTCAGATTTGTAATATCTATCGACAAGCAGGTCGGTGCGTCACCTCCAAGCCCAATTGCCTGCGTTACTCGCACCTTAAACCTGACGGACCGGTCGCGCCCGGCCTGCCATGTGTTCCACACGCCCAGCGCAGCACCCAATAGCGCAACGCCTAAGGTGATCCAGTCGGTCCATTTCATCGCACTCAGATACCCTATCCGCGCTCTGCTACAAATCTGCCGACACACGCTCGCGCGCGGAATATCGCCACCCCCTAGT
>NZ_JBFUDI010000100.1:0-544 GCF_056404795.1 Cellulomonas sp. P2_B4 | reverse complement strand
GCCAGGTCAGGTCAGACTCATATGTCAGGTCGACTCGCCTAAGGACTCCCCCCGCTGAATTCTCGCAGCACGGTCGAGGCGATGGTGCAAGGCAACCCGATCGAATTGCCTTGTCGAGCCTCAAGGTCCGCCTCAGGCATGGCGGGGCACGCAAGTACCAGCTCGATATGTGGCGATGATGCCACGGATTGCAGGCCCGGGACTGCCGCACACAATGGAGCAGTCCCGGGCGTTTTCTCACCACAATTTCTTACTGGCGATAGCGGCACCTTCCACGAGTGCCGCCAGTTTCAACCAGGCGATGTCGGGAAACACCGTCGGCAGGCCACTGAAGGTCGAAAATCCACAATCCGATCCGGCCGCCAGCCGTTCGCGACCGACCACGTCGGCATAGCGCAGGAGCCGTTCTGCGATCAGTTCGGGGTGATCGACATAATTGGAGGTGGAATCAATAACCCCGGGGACCAGGATCTTGTCCTCGGGGAGCGGGATTTCCTTGAAGACCGCCCATTCATGACCATGCCTTGGATTGGCACCTTCCATG
>NZ_JBFUDI010000099.1:0-546 GCF_056404795.1 Cellulomonas sp. P2_B4 | reverse complement strand
CGTCCTCGGTCGCGTGAGCGCATGCGGAGCCTCTAGGATGTCGATCGGCTGCCGCCTTTGAAGCTGTCGATGCGTAAGCGGCCGAACTTGGTGCTCAWGGGGCGGGCAGTTTTCGGCGATGAAGGCATGACAATTGCCATTGCGCCGAGCTCCGCAGAATGGCCGGAGACGCCTCAAAGCCGACCCAATCGAGTTGTTCGGGAGGCGGTCCGGCGGATTGCGAACGAACACTATGGAGGCGGCACACCAAAAAGCTTCCATTCGATATCGGCGGTCATGGCAGCGAAGTCACCCGGAGCAAATACGAACGCTACAACACGCATCATTTTGCCTCGGCTCAAAACCGCCCAAACGTAACGATTGCCCAGATCCGTCTGATACAGTGCCCGGAATCCTACCGCATCCAGATCGCCCGGAGGTACGAAATTCTCTTCGCGGATAACATTTAACATCGGCCGTTCGTGAAATGCTTCTCGAACATTCGCGATGATCTCAGCGCGTGAGGGATGGCTCTTCCAGTCCGCTACAGACACGGCAATTGATGGC
>NZ_JBFUDI010000098.1:0-547 GCF_056404795.1 Cellulomonas sp. P2_B4 | reverse complement strand
TCCTTGCCGCCCGCTTCGATCAGCAGCACCGACACCCGGCCGTCTTCGCTCAGCCTGTTGGCGAGCACGCAACCGGCCGAGCCGGCGCCAACGATGATATAGTCGAATTCCTGTTGCATCTCAGCGTCGCTGTTTCGCCGCAACTGCCACCGATTCCAATCCGATTTCCGGCATCCATGCCCCCGGCAATTTGTTGAACAGCGTTGTGACATGACAAATAGCGTTCGACAAGATATAATGCCGTTGGTTATGATGCATGTCGCGACGCCGGCTCGGACCACGAATCCGGGTGGCTCTGGGAGAGGTTTCTACGATGACGGGTGCCGCAATACTGGATCGACCGCTTGTGCCTGCGCTGGACAAGGCACGGGCCTTTGCCGCGAGCCGGCATCAGCTGTTCATTGGCGGGCAGTGGGTCGAACCGCTCGACGGCGGGCGTTTCGAGACGCACGACCCGGCGACCGGCGCGCGCCTTGCCGATATCGCCGAGGCGCGCGAGGCGGACGCCGATGCGGCGGTCGCCGCCGCGCGGCGCGCGATGGAAAAT
>NZ_JBFUDI010000097.1:0-547 GCF_056404795.1 Cellulomonas sp. P2_B4 | reverse complement strand
GTCTTCGAGACGCTGGGCGTGCAAAGTCCATTGGGCAGGCTCGCGGTGCTGATCGCGGCCTTTGTCGCGCTGTCCCTGCTGCGCGCGCTGGTGCTCTATGCGCGCGACATGCAGCTTGGTCGGCTGCAGGGAGATTTCGCCCAGCACGAGCGCAATCGCATCATCCAGTCGCTCGCCGCCGCGCCGTGGAGCCGCATCGCGGCGCTCAGCCATGCCCGCGTCACCAGCCTGGTCAGCGTCGAGGTCAACCGGATCGGGGCAGGCGCGCAATTCCTGATCCAGGGCGGTATCGCAATGGTGATGCTGGTGGTGCAGGGCGCGCTCGCCTTTGCGCTGGCGCCGGGACTCGCACTCACCATCGGTGCGATCTTTCTCATCGGCGGCGGCGTGGTCCTGCTCGCCCAGGAGCGGGTCCGCGCGCTCGGCACCGGGCTGGTCGATGCCAATCACCGGATGATGGGCAGCGCGGCGGGCTTTCTCGGCGGACTCAAGGCAGCGACCGCGCAGAATGCACAGCATGGTTTCGCCGAGGAGTTCGCGACGATCC
>NZ_JBFUDI010000096.1:0-548 GCF_056404795.1 Cellulomonas sp. P2_B4 | reverse complement strand
TCGCCCGCCGCTCGCGGGAGGACCATGTCTGCCAGTTTGCCAGCCCCAGCTTTCCCAGCACGATCTCGGGGCCGTTGGCGTTTCCCGGATCGTTGACCGATATGTCCAGAATACGCGGCAGGAAATACCGGAAATCCTGCACGCTACCTACCGTGTAGAACACGCCTGAGACGTACCGCCAAAGCGCCTGGCCGGTAAGGTCGCGCAACGGCGTCGTCAGCAAAATATCGACGCCGCGTGTAGCGATGCAGCAGGGGCACCCTTCGATCGTTGACGGCACCGGAACCTCGAAAGCGTGGTAGACGGCCTCAAGCGCGTTGACGATGCTCACGTCGGTGGGGGCTGGTGACGCGTCGACCATCTTCCACTCAGCGCTGAAGCCCGCCTTCGTCCCCGCCCCGCTTCAGGCGCGGTAGCACCGGCCGCCGCGCTTCCCGGATCGCGACCCCGGTGACGACCGCGCCGGCCAGGACGATGGCAGCTATCGACAACAGGCCGGCGGGCGAGATCTGCACCCGCAGTTCCACCACCGCGTTCCGGTTCAGGAC
>NZ_JBFUDI010000095.1:0-549 GCF_056404795.1 Cellulomonas sp. P2_B4 | reverse complement strand
GGGCTGGCCTGTGCGCCGTCCAGCTTGATCCAGGGGCACGCGATCTGGCACCTGCTCGGCGCCGTCGCGACCTGGCTGACCTTCGCTTATTATCGCAGCGAGCGGGCCGAAGCCTAGGAGCTGCGCTTGACGTGGCGGATCGTCTGCTTGCCTGCCTGGAGCGTCTGGGGATGGCATGTCGCGCCGTCCGCGCCTGACGTCGCGCAATAGCTGGTGCCGGGGCCGATTCCGCTGACGGCCCCGGTCTCGTTCACCGCGACGGTCGCGGTGGAGGGGCTGGCATTGCCGTCGAAGCGGAAGACGCACTTGCCGCTCGACGATATGCGGCAGGTGAAAAGAGCGACGCTCTGATTCGCATCGACATCGGCCGAATAGGCCAGCTCGTCGAAATGCGCCGGGCCGCAGGCGGCGAGGGTCGCCGCGAGCACCGACATCAGGACCGCTGTCTTGACCATTGTCACCCCTTCGTCATCGTCGCGAAAGTGTATTGTTTAAGCAATACACTGTCAATATGCGGCAGCGACGGAAACACTGGTTACGGTGAAAGAC
>NZ_JBFUDI010000094.1:0-554 GCF_056404795.1 Cellulomonas sp. P2_B4 | reverse complement strand
ACCCTGGAGGACGAGACCGGCATCGCCAACGCGATCCTGTGGAAGGACCGGTTCGAGGCGCAGCGCCGCATCCTGATGTCGGCATCGATGATCAGTGTGGTCGGCCGCGTGCAATCGGAAAGCGGCGTGATCCATGTCGTTGCCGACCGGATCGTCGATCACACCCCTTTGCTGCGCGGGATCGGCGGCCTGGATCTGCCCAACATGACGATGCCGGGCGACGGTGCGACTCATGGCGGCACGATCGATCCGCGCGACCGGCGGAGATTGCCGTTGTTCGAGACCGAGATGGAGGAGGTGATCCCGATCCGCTCGCATGATTTCCACTGATCCCTCGCTGCCGGGCGAGGCATGAAAAAGGCCGGCCCCGCATTCGCGGGACCGGCCTGTTCTCGTCGCTTCGACCCGGATCAGCCGGCCGTCGTCGTCTCGCTCGCGGGCGGACGGCCGCGACGGCGCTTGGGCTTTTCGGCCGGCTCTTCCTCGACCGTCACCGCCGAGATGCTCAGCGACGGCGGCAGCAGATTGGCCTCGAACATGGCCGGGGCCTCTTC
>NZ_JBFUDI010000093.1:0-556 GCF_056404795.1 Cellulomonas sp. P2_B4 | reverse complement strand
CTCGAAGCGCGGCTCGAGCACCGCGCGCAATCCGTGCATTACACCGGTCGCCGTGTGCGCGGCGAGATCGCTGTTGCCCGCGGTGGTACCCCCGACAAATGGCGAGACTTCACTGACAATGTCCATATCGGCACCCGACATGCCGACATCCTCGCCGGTCGCGAAGTGAGAGCCAATGCGGTTGATGAACCGTCCATAGGCGTGGAGGAGTTCGCGACTCTTGATCCGCGCGGGATCGCCGATGATGACGGCTTTCCCGCCACCGACTGGGAGACCGGCCAGTGCGGATTTGTAGGACATTGCGCGAGAGAGACGCAGCGCATCATCGCCGGCAAGGGCGTCATGGGCATAGGCCTTGAATCGGGTTCCCCCCGCCGCCGGGCCAAGCTTTGTGGAATGGATCGCGACGATCGCGCGTAGCCCGGTTTCTTCATCGGAGAAGAAGCAGACCTGTTCGTGGGCGTCAAACTCGGGCGATTCCCAGATGCTCATTCAATTGTCCTTCGCTTGTTTCGGTGCGCCTCCTCACCAAGCACGTTTTTTCTCACAGGAAAAG
>NZ_JBFUDI010000092.1:0-557 GCF_056404795.1 Cellulomonas sp. P2_B4 | reverse complement strand
GTCCTGCATTCTCTCCCCTTTTCGCAAGCCATGATTATCCGCACGTTTGCGGTCGTTTCGTCAACTGCCCTGTGCATGCCAAGGCGCCAAAACAGGGGGATTTTTTCCGGTTTCGAGCGACGTTTTGCTGCGCGGCATGCTGCAGGCGAAAAAGGCTCCTCCGGCGCTTGATTCAAACTCCGTTCCGGCCGGCCTAAACACGGCGCATGGCCATCAGCATCACCATCTGCAACCTCGCCCTTGGCGAGCTTCGCGCACCGCCCATCGCCGATATCGACGAGCCCACCACCGAGGCGGCGGAGTGCCGGCGTTATTATACGCATTGCCTCAAGCTGCTGCTCGAACGCTTCGACTGGAGCTTCGCCACCAGGATCACGACACTCGCCGAACTCGGCGTCAATCCGCGGGCGAGCGAATGGGCACGTGCCTATGCCCTGCCCGCGGACATGGCGACCGCGCTGCGGCTCGTGCCACCGGTGGGTGGCTGGCCGGCAGGGTCAGTGAGCCTTCCCGCGGTGCCTGTACTGGCCCACCCCTTCGTCATCGAGGACGGCGTG
>NZ_JBFUDI010000091.1:0-558 GCF_056404795.1 Cellulomonas sp. P2_B4 | reverse complement strand
TTAAATACCGTTTAGGACCTATATTGGCGCTCGGAGTAGGGGCTCCGAGGGGGGAGAATGAGGAAGGTTTTCAAACGGAAGGCGGCCGTCACGGTCGCGTTCCGGCCGGAGGTCGCACCTGATTTGCGGGACGGTGCGCAAAAGGCGATCCTGGCGGGGCGCTACATGATTTTCGGTGGCGCGGAGGAAGGCACGGCGACGCTGTTGCTGAGCGGCGAACCGCGACTGGTCGCGATCGTGCGCAAGGCAGCCGAGGAGCCCGGTCAGGCGCCGGCGTTCGACGTGCTCGCGGTGCGCGAGGCGCAGGCCGATATCGATCGCGAACGGGAAGAGCTGAGCCGGCTTTAGCAATAGGGCGGCAACGCAGTGGCGAATCGTGATGCTTCCCGGCTAGGCTCCGCGCCAACCATCGGGAGCCTTTGCCATGACCAATCCCAGCCCCTGGGCGCATCACCGCAGCGCCAGCATTGCCGACGACATCGATTTCGAAATCAAGGGCCAGGAACTGCAGTTCCTCGAGATCGAGCTCGATCCCGGCGAGAGCGCGGTGGCGGAGGC
>NZ_JBFUDI010000090.1:0-560 GCF_056404795.1 Cellulomonas sp. P2_B4 | reverse complement strand
CCCCTCCCTGTGCCTCACCGCAGACAATGAGCGTTTCCGATCACATATCTGTCATAAATGTCTCACGTGAGACTTTTTTTGCGGCGGCGCCTATTGCTTTTTATGTCCGATACGGCATCATGACCGCAGCTACGAAGATAGCCAAGAATAAATCGCACCAAAAATTGGTAGCGGTAACACAGGAGGGGGACGGTCTGATGAGTGACCTTGCGCGCATTGATGGAATCGCGAATCGCGGCGGAATCGGCCGTTCGCTGAGAAGTGGCGTGTCGATGGTAGCGCTTTGCGCTTTCTCGATGGCGACGCCGGCCTGGGCAGCCGAAGTGGCTCCCAAAGTTACGGATTCAGCTCAGCCCGCCTCTGGCGCTCAGGACGCGTCCGGACAGACAACGTCGGACACGCCGTCGAAGGATGAGACGGATATCGTCGTCACCGGCATCCGCCAGAGCCTCAAGACGGCACAGGCGCTGAAGCAGAATGCGGAAATCGTCAGCGACTCGATCTCGTCGGAGGATATCGGCGCGCTCCCCGACCGCTCGGTCACCGAGGCGCTGCAGCGC
>NZ_JBFUDI010000089.1:0-560 GCF_056404795.1 Cellulomonas sp. P2_B4 | reverse complement strand
GGCAGATGGTGCTGCTGATCGCGATCGCGCTGTTCGTGGCGCAGGCGATCAACTTCGCGATCCAGCTGCAGGACCGGCGCGCCTCCCGCTACGATCAGGCCACCGGCCCCGCGGTCGCCCGCATCGTCGATGCGGTCGAGCGCAGCAATCGTGGCGGTCCCTTCGACGGTAGCCGTCGCGGCGTGCGCAAGGCCGACCTCTCGCCCGTCAACCCGGCCGGCGAGCATCAGCCGATCGTCGAGCAGGGATTGCGCACAGAACTGGCCGAAGCCGGGCTGAAGGTCGGGCGGATCGAAACTGAAGTCCGCGCGATTCACAAGGGCGATCGCCGATCGCGCCGCTGGGGTCCGCGTTTTTCGGAACGCATGGTCAAGATGGGCGGCGAGCTGGTCATCGCGGTCGAACAGCCCGGCAAGGGCTGGCTCGTGCTCAGCGCGCCATGGCCCCGCGCCGAAGCCTTTCTGGTCTGGCGGCTGATCTGGCAGACGCTGGTGCTGTACGCGATCATGCTGATTCCGGTGCTGTGGATCGGCCGGCGCATCTCGCAACCGCTGCGCAGC
>NZ_JBFUDI010000088.1:0-565 GCF_056404795.1 Cellulomonas sp. P2_B4 | reverse complement strand
GGCCAGCACCGGTCGAAAAAGGCGGCGCGCGAAATGGCGTCGTCATAGGGGCTGGTGAAGGTGAAGTCGGGCGCGAGCAGCGCCTCGCTATCCTCGCGACGACGATCGCGGAACGCCTCATATTGGGCACGGACGATCGCTTCATGATCGTTGGTCATGGATGCGAATCCTGGTCGACGGCCGAGTGATTGCCCGACCGTTTCAGCTCGGCCGTGGTGCCGGGATCGTCAGCGATCGGCGCGGCATTCTCGCCATAGATCGGCCCGTCGGGATAGGGCGCGATCATCCCGCCGCGCGGTGCCGCGGTGAAGGCGGTCTGCGTGGGATAGGCGAGCTCGATCCCTTCCGCGTTCAGCCGTTTGATGATGCCGAGGCCGACGGCATGGCGGGCGGCGAAGAAATCCTCGAAGCTTGATGTCGGCGAATCGAATTCGACGTCGAAATCATAGCTCGCCTCGCCGAAGCCGATAAAGCCGGCGCGGACGAACTTGCGGCCGCATCCCTCGATCACTTCCTCCAGGATGTCGGGCAGCTTTTCCATCTTCTCGACCGGCGTCCACTGCAC
>NZ_JBFUDI010000087.1:0-565 GCF_056404795.1 Cellulomonas sp. P2_B4 | reverse complement strand
TGGCCGGACATCGTCAACAATGATCGGCTACGGATCAACTATGCGTCGCTTGGCGTGGCGGCGATCGGGGCGATGCTGTTCGCGCGCACCTTCTTCGAGCCGCGCGTGTTCGCCGGGTGGCTGGCCAGGGCGAGCAACGCGATCTGCGCGCTAATGCTGCTCACGGTCGCGCTGCTGGCGACTCTCGCGCCGTCGCAGATCACCCTGTTCGACCGGTTCTTCTCGGTGGTGTTCATCGCCCAGATCGGCATCGTCGTGCCCATCCTGTGGCGCGGCTGGCGGACGCGGAGCAATTATCTGTGGATGTTCGCGATCGCCTGGGCAGCGCCGATCATGCTCGCCTGCCTGCGCATCGCCAGTTCGCTCAACGCGATCAGCTGGAGCTTCTGGCTCGACAATTCCACCATCCTGACGATGACGATGGAGGCGCTCTTCTCCAGCCTCGCCATCGCCTATCGCATCCGCCTGCTCAGCATCGAGCGCGATCAGGCGCGCGAACAGGAGATCGCGGCGCGGGTGCTCGCCGATACCGATCCGCTGACGGGCCTGTTCAATCGCCGGGCCT
>NZ_JBFUDI010000086.1:0-565 GCF_056404795.1 Cellulomonas sp. P2_B4 | reverse complement strand
GATTTCTTCCGCGCCACCGACAAGGTGTCGGACGTCGAACGCCACCGCGCCTATCGCGAGACGCGCGCCTGGCAGTGGCGCACCCTGAGGTATGACGCCAAGCCGACCATCGCGATGGTCAATGGCTGGTGCTTCGGCGGCGCCTTCACGCCGCTGATCTGCTGCGATCTCGCCATCACCGACGAGGACGCGGTGTTCGGCCTGTCGGAGATCAACTGGGGTATCATCCCCGGCGGCGTCGTCTCCAAGGCGATCTCGACCCTGATGGGCGACCGCGAGGCGCTATATTACGTCATGACCGGCGAGAAGTTCGACGGGCGTCGTGCCGCCGAGCTCGGCCTGGTCAACCAGGCGGTGCCCGGGGCCGAACTGAAGGAGCGCACCCGCGAGCTCGCCCGCAACCTGCTGGGCAAGAACCCGACGGTGCTGCGCCAGGCGCGCATGGCCTATAAATATGCCCGCGAGATGAACTGGGAGCAGGCAGCCGAATATCTCACCGCCAAGGGCGACCAGACTCATTTCGTCGACCCCGAGCGCGGGCGCGAAAAGGGGCTGACTCAGTTCC
>NZ_JBFUDI010000085.1:0-567 GCF_056404795.1 Cellulomonas sp. P2_B4 | reverse complement strand
GGAGCATCGCGCGCGTCGGCGAGCAGGTGCCGGCGACATGGAAGTTGGAGAAGCGCACCCCTGCGGCGGCCAGCGCATCGATATTGGGGGTGCGGAACTCGCTGCCGAAACTACCGACATCGCTGAAGCCCCAATCGTCGGCGAGCAGGACGACGATATTGGGCCGCTTCCGCTCCGCCGCCGATGTGCCGGAAGCGAGTGTGAACGTCGCGAGCAGGGCGAGACTCGCGAACACTGATTTCCAGGGCCTGCGCATCGACATCTTCCCCCTTGCCCTAGGATGCGCCCGGATAATGGCATTATCAATGCCGAAATGTTGCAAAGACCCGCGCGGCTGATACGATGCCGCGAATCAAAGGGGAGGCCGTCATACGAAAGGCAATTCGCGCCGCGATCGCGTTGGTCGGGCTGTTCAACCTGGCAATCGGGCTTGGCTTTCTGATCGACCCCGCGCGGCTCGGCGCCAATTTCTTCCTGTTGCCTGCCAGCATCCAGGGACTGGCGACGATGCGCGCCGATTTCACGGCCTTTTTCATGACCGGCGGCGCCTTCGCGCTGTACGGCGCA
>NZ_JBFUDI010000084.1:0-567 GCF_056404795.1 Cellulomonas sp. P2_B4 | reverse complement strand
CCCCGAGGGCACGACTCAGGCATCGGCTACCAGCCGCGTGTCGGCACTGGAAACCGCGACGCGGGCGATGCGCGGGTGCGGCAACGTGGCGAAGGTCGCGGCCGAGCTGAATGCCGAAGTGGTCGATAACGCCTCGGTCAAGGCGCGCGACTTGCCCGTCCGTCTGCAGGAGATGATCCTGAAGATGCAGGTCGGCGAGGCGACGCCGTGGTTCGGATCGCCCACGGAAGGCGTCCGTACGCTGGTGCTGTGCGGTCGCGATGACCCGCAGGTCGCCGCCGCGCCTCAGGCCGAGCAGGTCCAGACACAGATGGAGCAGGCACGCGTCAACCTGCGCGCGCAGGGCGTGCTGCGCGATCTTCGCCGCGATGCGGTGATCGAATATCGCTAAGGGGCGCTTGCGATGATCGCGCCACTGGCGGTCTCCATGGGCGACCCTGCCGGGATCGGCCCCGAAGTGATCGCCAAGGCCTGGGCCGCGCGCGAAAAGGAACAGCTCGCGCCCTTCTTCGCGGTGGGCGATGCGCGTGCGATCAGCGCGGTGTGGCAAGGACCGGTCAAGCGCAT
>NZ_JBFUDI010000083.1:0-569 GCF_056404795.1 Cellulomonas sp. P2_B4 | reverse complement strand
GTACAGCGAGGTCCGGTCCATCACCAGCGCCTCGGCCAGCCGGCTCAGCGGCGTCTCCCCGCCGCGCGCGACGTGCCGCAGCACCGAGAATTGCGCGATCGTCATCCCCGTTCCGCTCAGCGCCTCGTCATAGACGCGCGACACGGCGCGCGCGGCCTTGCGCAGGGAGGTGCACGCGCACGGAGAATCGGAAGGGAGAGAGGTCACGCACATGATGTATATGCATCATGGTAGCCGGTCAACGGCGGGAATGAGCGGGCGGGCGGCCTGTCCAGCTCCCGCGAGCTGTGGCATCATCGACGGACTACCGGGGGAGCGCGAATGACCGATCGACCAGCCAGCATGCTGTGGCTCTATCTCCGCAGCGTTGCCGCCGTGCTCGCCGGCTTCGCCTTCATCGTGGTGACTCACACCGGCACCGACGAGATCATGCATGCCACCGGGATCATACCGCGCGGCGCGATGTGGAACCCGTGGCACAATCTCCTCGCCCTTGCCTATCGCTGCCTCTTCTCCGTCGCCGGCGGATTCGTCACCGCCTGGCTCGCCCCGCGCGCGCGGATGCGCCA
>NZ_JBFUDI010000082.1:0-569 GCF_056404795.1 Cellulomonas sp. P2_B4 | reverse complement strand
ATATTGCCATAGCCGCCCGCCTTGCCGGCGAAATGCACCACCCCGCCCGCGGCCGCCAGCACGGGGGAACGGAGCGGCCCGGGTATGTCGATGCCGCTGTGCAGGGCGGGCCGGCCCAGGATCGGATCAACGCGCCAGCCGAACCCGGAGGACAAGCGCGGCAGGTCGACCGGTACCGGCGTTTTCGGCGCCGCGACCGGCATTTCGGGCAAGGACGCGGACTGGATCACAGGTTCGCGCCGGACGGCATCATGCCCACCAGGTAGCCTGTCGTTATCGACCGCCGCCATCCCCGAGCTGCCCAAAAGCCACAAGGCACCGGTCAGCGGAAGGGCGGGAAGCACTGGCATTATGACTGAAGGACGGAGACCTTCCGCCCGTCCCGTAAGCCTGATTCAATTATTTTTTGCGGTCCCGTTTCGGCTGCGGGAATGGCCGCGGCGCTCCGTCCCTCAGTTCACCAACAACGGCTGCACTCAGGAGACGAAGGGTGAATTCGACCGAACGCCGCATGCTCGACATGCTCAAGAAAGGCCGCGACCGCTTCGGCGTCGTCGCGGTGAAGGCGG
>NZ_JBFUDI010000081.1:0-576 GCF_056404795.1 Cellulomonas sp. P2_B4 | reverse complement strand
GCACGGCATGTGCCGCGTGGCGGGATCGGACAGATGCGCGCCGATCGTCTCCATCACCTCGCGCTGCCATGCGCGCGGGCCGGCAACGCCGGCCAGCGGGCCTTCGCCCCAACGAAAGGCGAACTCGGCGTACCGGACGGGGTCATGCGCCAGCTTCTTCATCTCGTTGACGAGCGCGCGGCGCGACATGGGCTTGGGGTCAGTCATAATCGGGTGTCTTTCCCACGCGGGCAAAGGCCTGCAGGATGATGTCGCCCAGCTCGTCCGCGTCGCGCTCCTCGATCGGAATGCGCCACTCCTCGGGCCGGCGGCGGCGCAGCCATTGCAGCGCCGCCTGCGGATCGGCGAGCACGCGCCGCCGGAACCGCGCGACTTTCGGCTCGCTCCAGCTCGCGAACATGAAGGCGCGCTCGGCGGTATAATCATAGCCGCACGCCCGCTGGTGGAGCGAATTCACCACATGCTCGTCGGCCAGGCTCTTGCCGGTGGTGCACGCCTCGGCGAAGTCCGTGTGCATGCTGCGCCATCGATAGAAGGTGGAGATGTCGATCTCCAGCAAATCGGCCACCTCCTCGG
>NZ_JBFUDI010000080.1:0-580 GCF_056404795.1 Cellulomonas sp. P2_B4 | reverse complement strand
CCTGAGCCCTAGACTCGTAAACCGCGATGGCCACTATGAGAGCAAGGGCCCGTCAGCGGTCAATGTCGGTCAATCAGTTGAGGCCCCRCATCTCGGCCCGATTGCGGGCAAGGTCCTTCATGAAATCGTCCAGCGCGGCCAGGCGGCGCTCTATTTCCGATGCCGGAACACCATTCCATACGGCGTGATCATAGTTTTCGCGAACGGACTTCAGATCGTCACCCGCTTGAAAGCGCTCGGACATGTAGAGCGTCTCAAGAAGCTCCGTCGGACGCTCGCGTTCGCTTGATTTCACCAAAGCGTATTTGACGAGGTATTCGGACATGATGCCGTCGTTGGATGTGCTGACCATKGTCGTCCCCTTTCCCTTTGAAATATGGGTGGCTGGGGGCAGCTAGTCCAGAGCAGTGGCGGCTTTCGGGGCGTGTGCGATTGCCGGCGAACGGGCGCTAGCGATCATGCGCACGAGCTGAGCCGGCGGAACGCGATCCTGCCGTCGAGCGCGGCGGTAGTGGTCGCGGCGAATGGTGTTGCCGGCCGATTATGTGTTCGGACATCTCGTCACCTCGAGGGCCTGAGC
>NZ_JBFUDI010000079.1:0-583 GCF_056404795.1 Cellulomonas sp. P2_B4 | reverse complement strand
GCTCTGGAGTATCTGCCCCACCCTGGCGACGGGATGCACCCTGGTGCTGAAGCCGGCCGAGGACGCCCCCCTGTCAGCCTTGCGCCTGGCCGCCCTGATGCAAGAGGCGGGGCTTCCCGACGGGGTCGTCAACATCGTCACAGGCAAGGGCCGAACCGCCGGTGCACGCCTCGCCGAGCATCCCGGTGTCGACAAGATCGCCTTTACCGGCTCTACCGCCACGGGCCGCACGATTCTCCAGGCTGCCGCGACAAACATGAAGCGGGTGGCCGTCGAACTGGGCGGCAAGTCTCCCGACATCATCTTCGCCGATGCCGATCTGGACGCCGCTATACCCGGCGCTGCGCGGGGCTGTTTCAACAACAGCGGCCAGATCTGCTTTGCGGGAAGCCGGGTCCTTGTGCAGCGCCCGGTGTACGATCGGGTCGTCGAGGGAATGGCAGCGTTCGGCAAGACGCTGAAGGTCGGAAACGGGCTCGGCCACGATGTCGATCTCGGCCCCCTGATCTCGGCCAGGCAGCTGGCGACCGTCAGTGGCTATGTGGATATTGCCAGGGAGGAAGGCGCCATCGTGGTCTCGGGT
>NZ_JBFUDI010000078.1:0-584 GCF_056404795.1 Cellulomonas sp. P2_B4 | reverse complement strand
CTCTTGGTTCAGGTGGCCGCGCATGGATGCTGAAGCAAGTTTAGCATGACGGGTTTGCGGGAGAGGCATCAGGCTGTTTTGCGGGCAAGTCCATCAAGGCTGAGCCGGCTCCGCCGGCCGTCACAGCTTGACGAATGCCAGTGAATTATTGGCATTCATCGGAATGACGAGCTGATTGGCCCCCGTATCGAGGCACATCGACGCCGCGCTCGGGATGCCCGTCGCGATCAGTTGCGCCGGCTGGCCCGGGCGGATGCGCGAGACGCCGCCATTCACCACGCTGCTCACATATTTGGTGCCGTCGGGCATGATGACCAGCCCGTCATTGCCCGGCTGCGCCGCCTTCTCGGTCCTGATCAGCGTCGCGGCGGGCGAGAAGGTCAGCACTGAATCGTCGCCGATGTTCACCACGACGATATTGCCGTCCTTGTCGATCGCGACGCCGTTCGGGCGCGACAATGGGGCGCCCTCGATGAAGATGGAGGTCTTGCCGTCGGGCGTGATCCTGTAGATCCGCCACGGCGTCTGCGCATCGGCGCTGCCGGTCTGCGACCCGTAGATGGTGCCGTCCTTCGCGACCGCGA
>NZ_JBFUDI010000077.1:0-589 GCF_056404795.1 Cellulomonas sp. P2_B4 | reverse complement strand
GGTGGATGATCGTGGCAGTAGGTGTGGTGCGCGGCAGTGCCCCGAGCCGCCGCGCCCGTCCGCATAATTCGGCTTCCTCGCCATACATGAAGAAGTCCGGCGCAAACCCTCCGAGCTCTTCCCAGAACGAGCGCTCGATGAGGAAGAAACAGCCTGAAACGATATCGACTTCCCGTTCGGTGGACCGATCCCAGCCGCCAAGCCCTTCCGGATTGAAGAGGTTGCTCCGCGGGAACAGCAGCGTGAGGCCGGCTGCGAAGCAGAAGGCGCTCCAGGTGCCGAACGCGCCCCACGCCGAGCCGATGTTGAGGCTGCCGTCGGCGAAGATCGTCCGACCGCCCCAGATCCGCGCTTCGGGCCGTTTGGCGGCAAAAGCCATCAGCCGGTCAACCGCTTGATCGAGAACGACCGTATCGCTGTTGAGCAGCAGCAGGTAGCGTCCGCGTGCTCTCGCGGCGGCAAGGTTGTTTGCGTGCCCGAAGCCGTGATTGATGGGCTCTGCCATCAGCCGGACCTGTGGAAATGTGGCAGCGATCGCATCGGCCGATCCGTCCTGCGATCCATTGTCGACCAGGATTGTCTCGAAAGT
>NZ_JBFUDI010000076.1:0-591 GCF_056404795.1 Cellulomonas sp. P2_B4 | reverse complement strand
CATCGGCGGCGGTCCGGCGGGTGCCGCCGCCGCGCTGACTCTCAGGCGGCACGCGCCGGGATTGCGCGTGCTGCTGCTCGAGGCGGGCCGCTACGACGCGCCGAAGCTGGGCGAAGTCTTGCCGGCGCTGGCGCGTGGCCTGCTCGACCAGCTCGGCGTGATGCCGGCTTTCGAGGCGGGCGGCTTCGTTCCGGGCCGCGCGGTCGACTCCGCCTGGACCAGCGACACGCTGGTCGAACGCCCCGGCATCTTTTCGGCGCACGGCGCTGGCTGGCAGCTCGACCGTGCCCGCTTCGACCGATTGCTCGCCGAGGCTGCTGCGGCGGCGGGCGCGGAGCTTCGCCTCGCGTCGCCCGTGCGATCCGCCGCTGAGACCGCCACCGGTTGGCGCCTCGATCTGGCCGATGGCGGCAAGGTCGAGACAAGGCTGGTCGTCTGGGCGACGGGCCGGCGCTGGCGGCTGGCGCGCGCTTTCGGCGCTGCGCTGCAGGCAGGAGAGCCGCTCGCCGCCTTCGCCCGCTTCTTCGCCGGCGCGCCCGGCGATTCCCGCATCGTCATCGAGGCCCGGCCGGAAGGGTGGTGGTACAGCGC
>NZ_JBFUDI010000075.1:0-592 GCF_056404795.1 Cellulomonas sp. P2_B4 | reverse complement strand
GCACGGAACGCGTCATCGGGCGCACTCAAGTGACGCGGATCGATTGGGGGCAACGCACCGAAAAGAACCGTGTCGGATGGACGCCGCGACCCTTTGCCGAAGGCGCCGATGCGGCGATCGGCCCGGCCGGCGTGCCCGAGGAGATCGTGCGCTTCGACCTTCGGCCGCCCCGGCCGGGCGAACGCATGGTCACGCTCCCCATGACCGGCAATGGCCTGTTCGGCGGGTGGTTCGTCAGCACGGCGACGATCGCGGTCGGCGGTGAGCCGCTCCGGGTCGGCTTCGACCCGCGCCAGCCGCGCAGCATCGCCAATGCCGGCGCGGGCAAGCGCCTCGCCGCCCTGTTCGGTGGCACCTTGTCGGGCGAGGCCACCCCCGCGATCATCGCGTTCGGCATCGCCCGCCCGGTCCGCACGCTGACGCTCGACCGCCCCTTCCCGATCGGCCATCTCCAGCTGAGCACGCTCGCTATGCGGGTCGCGGACGGCGGGAGCACCAGGGACATCCCCGAGGCCGATGCCCCGAAGAGCGATCCCGATGAAGTGGTGGTGGTCGCCAAGGGCAAGCACGACCCGAAACGCGACCGGCTCAT
>NZ_JBFUDI010000074.1:0-597 GCF_056404795.1 Cellulomonas sp. P2_B4 | reverse complement strand
AGCCAATCCCGCCATTCCTGGTCGCAATCTTCGTGCAGCAGGGTTTGCCGGAGCAGCGCCGCTGGCGCTTTCACAGCGCCGTCCAGGCGCGCCAGATAGCCGGGGCTTGCTACCGGAAATACCGGAGGCCGCGCTATTTCCAGTGCCCGTAGCCCATGGCGGATCTTCCCTTCGTCGCCGGTTCTCAAATAGCGGACATCTGCATCGGCCTCGTTCGTGTTGAAATCGGGTGGACGGTCCGACGGCCTGAATTCAATTTCGATTTCAGGGTTTTGCCTGGTGAATTCGGCGAGTTTCCGCCCCAGCCAATGATAAGCGAGACCCGGAGCGCACCAGAGTATCAGATTTTTCTTGTCGCGCGTGCGCAAGGTTGCGGTGGCATCGGCGATCTCGCGAAGAGCCCCGCTGACGCGGGCATGATAGGTCGCGCCATCGGGTGTCAGCCGGTAGCTGCCGCCCGTTCGGTCTATGAGGGCGGTGCCGAGGCTCTCCTCCAGGCCCCGGAGATGCCGGCTCACAATCGCCGGATCCACGCCGATATGTTGCGCCGTTTTTCGGATCCCGCCTTCGCGCCCAAATACCTCGAAGGCCTTAAGC
>NZ_JBFUDI010000073.1:0-598 GCF_056404795.1 Cellulomonas sp. P2_B4 | reverse complement strand
CACCTCGACCTTCCAGCAGAATGTCGCTTCCTTCGCGCTGGCGCGGCGCCTCAAGGCGCTGCATCCCGGCATCACCCTGTTGTTCGGCGGCGCCAATTTCGATGGCCCGATGGGCCGGGCGTGGATGGAGGCGGTGCCGCAGATCGACCTGGCGCTGTGCGGCGAATCGGATCGATCCTTTCCCGTGCTGCTCGGCGCGCTGGCCAACGGCACCGATCTCTCGGCGATCCCGGGCCTGTTGTGGCGCGACGGCGACAGCATCGCGTCCGGTCCGCCGGCCATACCGCTCGACCGCATGGACGATCTGCCGGTGCCCGAGTTCGGCGAATATTTCGATCGCGCGCTCGATCTCGGGCTGCTCACCCCGGCATCGATCCGCAGTGTCGACATGCCGTTCGAAAGCTCTCGCGGTTGCTGGTGGGGGGCAAAGGTGACGTGCCGGTTCTGCGGCCTGAACGGCAGCACCATGACCTATCGCGCCAAATCGCCCGACCGCGTGCTCGCCGAACTCGCGACGCTGGCCGGACGGCATGGCAGCCTCGCCTTCAACGCCACCGACAACATCATGAATGTCGACTATCTGCGCTCGATGATGCAG
>NZ_JBFUDI010000072.1:0-599 GCF_056404795.1 Cellulomonas sp. P2_B4 | reverse complement strand
CGCCAGTATCCTGGTCGCGATCGGCGGGCCGCCGTCGCTGCTCGGCGTCGCCGTCGGGTTCGTCATCGGTATGGTGATTACGGTAATGACGGCGGTCGCGGTCGCCGCGCCCTTGTGGCTCGTCGCGCATGCCCTGAACCGGCGCGGCCCGGCCACCGCCGCGCTGATCGGCGGGCTTTGCGGGGTCGCGCTGTTCCTCGGCGGCCAGACCTATGGCTTCGGCCTGTTCGCCCTGCCCGCGACCGACACGTACACCTTGCTGTTCCGCTGGATCGGCGCGATCGCAAGCTGCGTGATCCTCGCGGGCATGTCGGCGGCGATCGGGCTGGTGATGTGGCGCGTCGCCTATCGGCGGACCGGCTGAACGGCCCGAATCAGGCGCCGCCGATCCGGTTCAGCAGGCGCCGATGCGCCGGGCGACCGTATGCGTCCTGGTCGTCATGCGCATCCTGCCCGTCATCACCGACGTGCCGCTGATGTCGAGCGACGTCGCCGTATAGGTCCCGTTCGACGTGACGGTCATGCCGCCGCTGCCGAAAGTGCAGGCCATCACCCCGGTCAGCCGGCCGCCGCTCGCGTTGAAGCTGGTGTACTGGCAC
>NZ_JBFUDI010000071.1:0-601 GCF_056404795.1 Cellulomonas sp. P2_B4 | reverse complement strand
GTGCTGGCCAATGGCGCTGTCGGCCCGCTCGACACGCAGAAGCGCTCGGGCGCTGATTGGCTGCGCTTTGCCGGCGTGACGATCGATCATGTCGCGCCGGGCCTGTGCGGGGCGTTTGATCCCGCGCTGGTCGCCGAGATCGCCGAGGATGCGCGTTACGCGCCCTATCTGCGGCGCCAGGACGAGGAAGTAGCGCAGCTCCGCGCCAATGACTCGATCCCGCTCCAGGACGATCTGCACTATGCCGGCATCCCCGGCCTTTCGACCGAGATGGTCGAGAAACTCACGCGGGTGCGCCCCGCCACTCTCGGCGCGGCGAGCCGTATTCGCGGCATCACGCCAGCGGCGCTGACCGCCATTCTCCTCCACGCCCGGCGCCGCGCGGCATGACGGAGGACGAGGCGAGGGAATGGATTCGTGATCGTTTCGGCGTGGCGGGCGAGCGGCGGATGGCGGACTTCGCGGAGCTGGTCGTCGGGGAATCCACGCGGCAGAATTTGATCGCGCCGTCCACGCTTGATTCGATCTGGTCGCGCCACATCGTCGATTCGGCGCAGTTGATCGGCTTCGCCGCGCCGCAGGAGGGGGACTGGCTCGACAT
>NZ_JBFUDI010000070.1:0-604 GCF_056404795.1 Cellulomonas sp. P2_B4 | reverse complement strand
CGACCGTCAACGACCTGCTCCTCTTTCTCGACGCCAGTATCGGCACGAAGCCTTCTCCTCTCGCGCCCGCGATGAAGGCGATGCTGGCGAAACGCTGGCCAGGGGTCTCGCCCCGCGTCGCCACCGGGCTCGGCTGGATGGTCCTGACGACGGCGTCGGGTGACATCGTCTTCCATGGCGGCGGCACGGGCGGGTTCCGCACCGTGATGGCCTATGATCCGGCCAAGCGGCGTGGCGCCGTGGTCCTCACCAATGCGGCGATCGAGGAATCGATCGACGACATTGCCCTTCATCTGTTGCTAGGCGCTCCCGTCGCGCCAGCCGCTCCAGTGCCGCCGGCGCCAAAGCCGGTCGCCACACGCACCGCGATCGAGTTGCCAGCCGCCGAGCTCGATCGGGTCGTCGGACGTTATCGCTTCACCGCCCAGCTCGACATGACCGTCACGCGCGATGGGTCGGGGCTGAAAGCGCAGCTCACCGGCCAGCCGGCTTTCCCGATCTTCGCCGAGGCACCGCTCAACTTTTTCTGGCGGGTGGTCGATGCTCAGGTCGTGTTCACCGCCGACCCGGGTAGCCAGGCAACCGGCGTGGTGCTCCATCAGGG
>NZ_JBFUDI010000069.1:0-608 GCF_056404795.1 Cellulomonas sp. P2_B4 | reverse complement strand
CGGCGATCCTGCGCATCTCCGAGGTCGAGGCCGGCGCGCTCGCCCGGACCTTCGCACCGCTCGACCTCAGCGATTTGCTGCATGATCTGTGCGACAGCTATGCTCCCGCGATCAGCGATGGCGGCCGCAGCCTGGGGTGCGAGATCGACCCGGACATCGCCGTGAACGGCGACCGGGAGCTGATCGCCCAGGCAGTGATCAACCTGCTCGACAATGCGCAGCGCCATACGCCGGCGGGCACCCATATCGTCGTCGCGGCCAATGCCGACCAGGAATGGGCGCGACTGTCCGTCGCGGACAATGGGCCCGGCGTGTCGGCCGAGGACCGGCCGCGGATCATTCGCCGCTTCGCCCGGCTGGATGCGAGCCGGACGACGCCAGGACACGGGCTTGGCCTCAACCTGGTCGCGGCGGTCGCCGCCGCGCATGGCGGCGAAGTAACGATCGGCGACAACAAGCCCGGCCTGCGCGTGACCGTCACCTTGCCGCGTCGGCCCTTTACCGCACCAGCAAGGTGAAGGGCGGCACATAGGCCATCAGCATTACCACCACGCCGACCAGAGACGCCAGCACGATGCTGTGCAGGAAAACATAGCGCAGAATCCGCC
>NZ_JBFUDI010000068.1:0-610 GCF_056404795.1 Cellulomonas sp. P2_B4 | reverse complement strand
AGCCAAAACAGGGGTGGATCACATGAGCGAAGCAAGGATTTTCTATTTTGGACCGTTCCTGCTCGTGCCCGAGCGCCAATTGCTCACGCGCGGCGACGCCCGGGTGCAGATCGGTGGACGTGCCCTCGATCTGTTGACCGCGCTCGTGGAGCGGCCAGGAGAACTCCTGTCCAAGAAAGATCTCATGGTCCGGGTCTGGCCCACGACGACGGTCGATGAAAGCAACCTCAAGGTCAACATCGCCGCGCTGCGGCGCGCGCTGGGCGACGATGTGGGCGCCGTCAAATATATCGCGACCATGCCGGGGCGAGGGTATCGCTTCATTGCTCCGGTCGAAACGCGGGCGGCTTTTGGCCAACCCCGGGAAGCGCCCGCGGGCGAAGGGAGCCTACAACCGCCCGAGAGGGAGAGTGTCGGCTGGACCGAGCATGATGGCGATCTATGCGTTCCGACAGATGCCTCGATGCTTGATGTTTCGGATCAATGGACAGGCATGCGAGTGGTCAATGTCCCCTCGATCCAACAACCCAGGGCTGGCCTGTCGCCCCTGCACGACCTGTTTGAGCGTGCCGGATACGGGATTGTCATCGATGGGGAGATGACGCTCTGG
>NZ_JBFUDI010000067.1:0-610 GCF_056404795.1 Cellulomonas sp. P2_B4 | reverse complement strand
GATCGCCTCCTCCTCCGCCTTTTCGCGCCGGTGTTTTTCCAGGCGGACCTGGGCCTTCTCCAGCGCTTCGACCAGGTTGAAGTCCTCCGGCGCTTCCTTGACTGCGCCCCATCGTTTCGGTCTGCGGCTGGCGAGCCATTGCCGGGCGGCACCGACATCCGCCGGAACATGGACGCGGATCGGCACGATCACCGGCTCCTTCGAGCCACTCGGGTGGAAGATTTTCTTATCGTCATAATCATAACCGCAGGCACGCTCGTACAGGGCGCGCTCGACGCGGTCGTCGGCCAGTTCCTTGCCGGTCCGGAGCGCCTCGGCGAAGTCGTCATGCTCGGCACGCCAGCGATAGAAGGTGCGCACGCAGACGCCGAGGATATCGGCGATCTCGCGGTCGGTTGCGCCGTTGCGGCAGAGTTTCCGCGCCTGCTCGGCGAAATCGGGACGATAGGGGCTGGGGCGACCTCGGGACATGACGCCGGTTTAGCGGGGTGCGGGGGATGGTTGAATCAAGCTTTCGGGTGCCAGAATTCAATGCGCGCGTGTGACAAAAGTCAGCGCAATTGTCGCGCCGAAATTGGCGATTCACAAAGGAACCGCGCGACAAATTGGC
>NZ_JBFUDI010000066.1:0-614 GCF_056404795.1 Cellulomonas sp. P2_B4 | reverse complement strand
CGCCTCGTGCAGTATGCTGTATCCCGCCACCGCGTCTTGCGGACGGTCCACAAAGGCGAAGGTGGCCAGAATAGCGCCAGTACTAACGCCGGTGACCATCTTAAACGCCGGAAGCTGGTGATCGCGCGCGTTCTGATGCCAAGCGTCGAGGAACCCGGCACCAAAAGCGCCGTGTTCGCTGCCCCCGGAAAGGATCAGGATCGCGTCGCTCCGCGCCCGCCGGTCGCTGCCGCCGATGCTCACCGCCGCGGTCGGGCCAGTGCCCGCTGCTAGCCCCGTACCAAGCGACCGGAGAAGTTCGTGCACGCTCGTGGGCCCGCCGCTGCCAGCGCCAATCGGCCCAGTCGGCGCATCCTCCACGTCGAGGGCATAGCTGGCAAAATCGCACATCGCGTGGTTTTGGACATGCGGTGGCGTGATCGCGCAGGCCGTCACGCACAAAAAGATCGCTACGATCGCCACCAATCGAAACGGCTTGATAAGCTCCATTCCCGGCCTCTCCTCAAATCGAAGGGCAAAGACAAAAATAATACGAGAAACAGAGATGTCCAATAAACAGGACACTGACATCATTCGCGCCCAATCAGTCCATCAATATCCTCAAATATCCGGAC
>NZ_JBFUDI010000065.1:0-615 GCF_056404795.1 Cellulomonas sp. P2_B4 | reverse complement strand
GCAATACCCCGAGACGCGGCAATGCCCGACACAAGGTCGAGCTTGCCGGCCGTGCCGTCCGCCTTGCCGGCGAAATCGATCGTGCCGGTGAGGGTGTGGAGCTCGGCGGACGGATGGCGAATCTTCGCCACAGAGAGCTTCGCGTCCCCGCGCCAGCCGTCCAGCGCCTGCTCCAGCGTCACCGAGATGTCGGCGCCGGCATCGCTCAGCACGGCACCCGCGCAATCGAGCTTCCCGGCATGGACCGGCCCGCGCAAGGTCGGGCGCGCCGAGGCGATACGCACCGCCAGCACCGCCGTCGCGGGGCCGCTGACGCAGCCGCCGAGATCGAGCCGTTCGGTGATGGCCGCGACCTGACCGGCAAAACCGTCATTCAGCTTGCCCTGCCCGCTCAGCTTGATGCCGATCACGCCCTGCGGCGCGACCAGCCTGATCCGTGCATCCTGCACATCGGCAAAGAGCGCGGGCAGCGCGAAAGGCTTGCCCGAAGGCGCTGGCATCAGCTTGTCGAGCGCGCCGAGCGACAGCTTGCCGTCGATCAGCCGCGCGTTCATCCGGACATGGCCCGCACGGATCGCGGTGACGGTGGCGCCGGACAGGCCGATGCTGGTGCGC
>NZ_JBFUDI010000064.1:0-616 GCF_056404795.1 Cellulomonas sp. P2_B4 | reverse complement strand
CCCACCAGCACCCGGTCGACCAGGATCAGCACGAGCAGCGACTTCACGCCGTACATGGCGAATCGCTCCCAAAACTCCATCGCCGCAAGCGACAGGAAGCGCGGGTCCAGTATCTTGACGTCCGCCGCCGCGTCTTCGCCCGATTCCATCTCGCCCGCCCTCATCGAGCGGAGCCCTAGGCAGGCTTGGCAACATGATGATGACAGTAGCGGGGGACGGCTCAGCCTGGATGCGGGAAGGCCAAAGCGGGTTCGCTGATGCCGGGCGCGCCGGTCTCGACATGCCCCGCCAGGCGCAGGCGTACCCCATTCTCCGCGGTCAGCATCAGATCGTACCAGCGATGGTCGGCGAGCGTGACTGGCCGTTGCGCTTTCGCGCCCGCGGGCACCGCGACCTGCTCGCTGGTGCCGCGATGGGCGCAGTGCAGCGTCATGGCGACCGCGTCATCGCCGCGATTGGCGAGGCGCAGCGTGCCGCCTGTCCCATCCTCACGCCAGGCGAGTGCCGCCTCGACCCGCGGCGCGTTCCCATGGCCTCGGAACTCGCGGTGGAAACCGTCGGGCCCGCGCACGACGATCGCATGCGGCCGGTCCCGGCGGAGCGGCCAGGCTTCCTC
>NZ_JBFUDI010000063.1:0-621 GCF_056404795.1 Cellulomonas sp. P2_B4 | reverse complement strand
CCAAGATCCAGGAAGTCGCCGGCGCTGAGATGCGCGGCTTCGGGATTGGCGAGGTGCCCGACCAGCCGGTCGACCTGGACCGCGATCTCGGGGACGGCGGTGATTTCCCACCATTGCGGGCAGGTCAGCGCGCCGAGCGCGAACAGCCAGGTCGAGGCGCGGCGATCCGAATCGAGCAGGGCGCAATTGTCGGTTTCGAGGCCGAGGCCGAGCGCATCCGGCAAGGCAAGACCCTGGTCGCGCAGGTCGGCGAGCAGGGGGATGGCGATCGCGCCGGCATCTCGGCGCGGCCCGGTGCAGTTGACCACGCGGGCGGCGGTGAAGCGACGCACGCCGCCGTTGCGCGCGGCGAGGGCGACCTCGACCTTGTCTCCGACCAGGCGATAGCCGCGCAGGCGCGCCGGCAGGATCTCGAGCCGGCCACGCRCGGCCTCGGCGTGGAGCGCGTCATGGATGCGCTGCGCCATGCGGTGGCGGTGGACGTCCCAGCGGGTACGGAGATGGCGGAGGAACTGGCGCTTCTCGCGCGTGGACCAGCTGCTCCACACCGCCGGGATGGCGGGGCGGGCGGCGTCGAACACGCGCTGCCACGGGATGCTCCGCGCCTCGGCAGTGGCGACC
>NZ_JBFUDI010000062.1:0-624 GCF_056404795.1 Cellulomonas sp. P2_B4 | reverse complement strand
CTCGAACACCATGAAGGGGGAGACTTCGTCGAGGCTCCAGCGCGTGACGTGACCGTCATTCACCCTGGCCGCCAACCGGGCATGACCATAAGCGTCCTGCCAGACGAAGGGCGCCACCTCGATCCATTTGCGCGGCGGCCCGCCGAACAGCTCAGGCACCTGCGGGCGGCCATCAGCATCGAGCCCGACACTGGTCTGGCCAAGGAAATTGCCGATATCGAGGAACGTGGTGAACTGGGCCCGGCTGTTGAAATAGTTGCCGACCAGCATGCGGGCATGGTCGCGGGCAGTGGGAAGCTCGACAGGCGGCTTGTCGTCCGCTGCCGGAAAATAGCGGTCGGCAAATCGCTCGAACAGCGCCTGGCGGATGCGCGACGTCGCGCCCTCCTCCCCGGCGCTGTTCATCTCGATCATCAGTCCAACATTCTTTTCGGGGAACAACCACATATAGCCGTGGAAATTGATCAGGTCGCCGCCATGCGCGATCGCACGGAGGCCGTTCACCCGTTGCTCGTAGAACCCGAGTGCCATGCGGTTGAGGGCCGGCAGCGCACCGTAAGCCGGTGTCTGCATGACGCGCGCGGTTGGGGGCCGCATGAGTCCTGCGCCATCGTTCAGCTGCGC
>NZ_JBFUDI010000061.1:0-624 GCF_056404795.1 Cellulomonas sp. P2_B4 | reverse complement strand
GAGACGACCTCGGGCCTTCTTACCTTCTCGCAGCACCTGCTGCTGCGCCATCCGCATGTGCTGGCCCAGGCCTATGCCGAGGTCGACCGCGTCCTGCCCGGCGACAAGCGCCCCGATTATACCGATGTGGTGAAGCTCGAAGTGATCGAGCGCATCCTGAAGGAAGCGATGCGCCTCTGGCCGACCGCGCCGGCCTTCAGCGTCGCGCCGTTCGAGGATGTCGTGATCGGCGGCAAATGGCACCTGCGCAAGGATCGCCCGGTCAACGTCTTCTCGCCCGGCCTGCACCGCGATCCGGGCGTCTGGACCGACCCGGAAGAGTTCGACATCGACCGCTGGCTGCCCGATGCCGAGGCCGCGCGGCACCCACAGGCCTACAAGCCGTTCGGCAATGGCGAGCGCGCCTGTATCGGCCGGCAGTTCGCCATGGTCGAGGCAAAGCTCGCACTGGCGATGCTGCTGCAAAAGTTCGCGATCAGCGATCCTCATGCCTACAAGCTGCGCATCAAGGAGACGCTCTCGATCAAGCCGGACGACTTCTACATGCGTGTCCGGCTGCGCATGCCGCACGAACGGCTGGGCGTCGCTCCGGTCGAACGGCAGGTGGAGGAAACGCCCGTCGCC
>NZ_JBFUDI010000060.1:0-624 GCF_056404795.1 Cellulomonas sp. P2_B4 | reverse complement strand
TCGCTGGGCTGTGTCATGCGGCCAGATAGCAGATGCGGCCCGGGGGGGAAGCCCCGCCAAGGCAGCAGCGCGGCGTTTAGTTCGCCGCGACCGCCGGGCCGTCGATCGTGACCTGCTCCACGCCGCGCTCGCCGACGCGGCAGGTGAAGTCGCGGTGCTCGGACGCCGTGTCGCGATAATCCTCGCGCAGGCCGAGCGTGCCGCGGATGATCCAGTCGGACGCGACCGCATCGACGATCGTCACCTTGTCGATCTTGGCGACGCGGGCGTAGCGGCGCCCTTCCGATTCGGCCGAGGAGACGCAGGCGTCGACCGCGGCTTCCTCGTCGGAGCGCGCGACCGAGACGGTGCGGTTGCCGTCCTCCGGCCCGATGACGGGCGTCGGCTCGACTTCCTCGGCCGCCTTCTTCTTGCCGACGCCCGACAGGATCGCGAACAGGCCGCCGGCGAGAACCGCGCCGAGCAGCACGTCGCCACCGTCGATCTTGTCGTGATCGCCACGATGCCGCGAACCATGGTGCTCCGCCTGGGCGGGACCTGAAGTGAGGCTCATCGCCACCAGCGCGGTGGCCGCGACTGCCTTGCCGAAAATCGTCATGTCCCGTCCCTTTCGATTCGATGACG
>NZ_JBFUDI010000059.1:0-625 GCF_056404795.1 Cellulomonas sp. P2_B4 | reverse complement strand
ATCCCAGCCACAGGGTGACGAGCGTGCGTGCAGGCACGAGATCGAGACGCTGGGCGATGCTGCCGCAGCGGCTGTCGTCGCCGAGCGGATCCCAGAAATAGGGCTGGTAGCAATGGCGGCGCGCGATCAGGGCGCGTTCCGCGGGCAGGAGATCGCCGGCCGCGGAGAAATGCGCGATGCCGGCCAGATCGAAGATCGGCAGGGTCCGGGTGACCTCGGTCTGCCCGGCACCGAGCAGGCCGTGGTTGATCGGCGGCGTGACGGCCAGCACCATGAGGACTCCCGCGACGATTGCGAGGCCGCGCTGCCAGAGGCGCGTGGGCCAGGGCGCGAGCATCACCACCAGCGGCGCTACCGCGAAGACGGCATTGGCACGCACCAGCGTCGCATAAGCCAGCAACAGGACCATGGCGATGATGGCCGGGACCGGCATCCGACGCCCCGCCAGCCGCCACCAGCCGACCAGCCCGACCGCGGCGAGCATCGCGCCGAGCATCTGGGTGTCCTTCAGCACGGCTGCCTGCCATCCGGCGAAGAGCGGCAGCGCGCCCATGGCGAGCACCGCTGCGCCTGCCCCGGCCCTGCCGGCCCGCGCCAGCGCCGCCGCCAGCAGGCCGAGGCCGAG
>NZ_JBFUDI010000058.1:0-626 GCF_056404795.1 Cellulomonas sp. P2_B4 | reverse complement strand
CAAGGCCAAGCGGGTTCTGGGCTGGGAAGCGACGACCACTCTTGCCGAGCTCGTCTCGGAAATGGTCCGCGAGGACCTGAAGGTCATCGCGCGCGAGGCCGAGACCCGCCGGCCCGACGAGGAGCGACCGAGCTCGCTGTACGCGATCAAGGGCTGAATATCCGCTCGACCTGCTGACCAACCTGCCCGCATTCAGCGAGATCGAACGCGCGGGCGCGAGGGTGTTCGGAATGCCGCTGCGGGCATCGTCCGCGCCTTCGCCGAATGGCGTGCAGGCGAGATTGCGGGCGCCTGTGCAAGCGCCTATCCGCGTGCGGCGATCATCGGCGATAGGCGAAATTGCTGTAAGGCGCACGGCGCCTTCAACCAGAACAGGGATGTGGCAAGATCAAGATGAGCGACGTGTTTTCCCTGACCGGCAAGCGAGTCTGGGTCGCCGGCGAGCGTGGCATGGTCGGCCGGGCGATCGTCCGGCGCCTTGCGAACGAACAATGCGAGATCGTCTCACCCACGACGCGTATCGACCTGCGCGATCAGGCGGCGACCTTTGCCTGGATGGCGGCCAACCCCGTCGACCTGATCTTTCTCGCCGCGGCGAAGGTCGGCGGAATTGCTGCCAACGACTC
>NZ_JBFUDI010000057.1:0-632 GCF_056404795.1 Cellulomonas sp. P2_B4 | reverse complement strand
GGTCCAGTCCAAACCCCAGCAGGACGATCGTCGCAGCCGCCGCAGGAAGCGCGGCAAGCTGGATATCGTGCCGGCGGCAACGGTGCCGCCGCCGCAGGTCCAGCCGCAGGCGCCGCCGTTGCCGCAACCGCCGGCCTATGTCGCAAGCACTGAACCGGCCTATCAGCCACCCTACAGCCAGCCGGGCATGGTACAGCCGCTCCCCGGCGTACCGACGCGGACATCGGAGGTCGGTCGGCGAAACATGACGCTGGCCCCGGCGACCGGATCGCGGCCCGCGACCGTCGCCCCGACGCCGCCGCCCGCGCCGGAACGGCGTACAGTACAGGCGGAAGCCGATACGCGCGTGGCTGCTGTTTCGACCCCGTCGCCGGCCGCTCGGCCGGTATCGCCGCCGCCCTCGGCATCCGGATCAACAGCGCGTGCCTCGTCGACGTTGCCGGATCGTCCGGCAATCGTGACGAGGTCGCCGCTGCCGTCCGCGATGGAAACCAGCACCGGGGCCCCGGAAAACTCTCCCCGGCCGCTCGTCGGTGCACCGGTATCGGTTGCGTCGTCCACCGCGGTGCCCACGCCTGCCGTGACGACCCCGCCGGTGCGCGGCGTCGCGGCGGCACCGACCCCGGTACGGA
>NZ_JBFUDI010000056.1:0-636 GCF_056404795.1 Cellulomonas sp. P2_B4 | reverse complement strand
GTCTGGAAAGCGACCTTCCATGGATCGGTCGCAGTCGCGATGGTGCGCAGGACCGGTGGCGCGATCGTCGCACCGCCGCCTGATGCAGGGCGGCGGAATACCACGAACAGCGATTCCTCCGGCGCGATGGTCAGCGGCACGATCGTCTGGTTGCCACTGGTCCGGAAGGACAAAGGTTCGGCCTTGCCAGTGTCGGCGTGCCAGATATCGGGCGCCTTGCCGGTCACGCGAAACCGGGCGTCGATCCGCATCTCGCGCTGCGTGCGGTTGTCGAGGAAATAGATCTCCCCATCGGGAAGCGCGCGATGCTGGAACAGCAGGTCGGTGCCGTTGGCGCCGGCATAGGTGAAATCGGAGCCGATCCCCGCCCGGTCGAGCGCCGCGCCGGGATCTCGGCCGGTGATGACGCGGCCCTGCCCCACTCGCGCCTCGCCGCCGCCGGGCCAGAGCCGCTTGATCAATGCGGCCGTTTCAGCCTTATCGTCATCGAGCGACGGCGAGCCTGTCGGCGCGTCGCCGACCAGTGTCGCGCCGGCTTCGACCAGCGCCGCGATGCGTCGCAGCGTCGCCAGGGTCATGCGCTGGCTGCTGCCGCCGAGATAGAGCGCCCGATTGCGCGCCCCGCGCGCCGCGACG
>NZ_JBFUDI010000055.1:0-641 GCF_056404795.1 Cellulomonas sp. P2_B4 | reverse complement strand
CGGATTATGCGCGCAACGGCTGTTCGAGCCAGGCGATGACGATCTGGAACGCCGACGGCCAGCCAATCGCCCAGGGCATGCAGAGCGTCGCGATCTTCGCGTGATTTTTCCTCCCCGGCACGGGGAGGAATTAAAGCTGCGACAAATTGCGACACTTTCGCGCTTCGCTGACATAGCCGCGCGACACCCTTGAGCGAAAACCCCGATCATAGCCGGCGGGACCGGGCAATCACTCGAAGGAACAAGGTATGCGTAACTATCTTCTCGCCCTCGCTCTGGCGGGCACTGCCATCAGCGGTGCCGCGTTCGCGGGGCAGAATGGCGGCGCCATGCGCGCCGACGCCGGCAAAATGGACACCAACGGGGACGGCACCATCTCGCGCGCCGAATTCATGGCGCGATCGGATCAGCGCTTCGCCCGTCTCGACGCCAATGGCGATGGCGTGATCTCGGGCGACGAACTGCCCGGCCGCGGCCGGCTGGTGGCGGGCACCGACACGGACAAGGACGGCAAGATCACCAAAGCGGAATTTTCGGCCCAGGCCGCCGCGCGCTTCGCGAAGCTCGACGCCAATGGCGACGGCAAGATCTCGCCCGACGAAATGAAGGCGATGGGCGAGCGCCTGCGCGAAGGCCGGGGC
>NZ_JBFUDI010000054.1:0-648 GCF_056404795.1 Cellulomonas sp. P2_B4 | reverse complement strand
CCCTTCGCCTTCATCGCCGACAGCAACGGCGCATCGACCGCGCGGTCGCGGACCGAATGCGCAAAGCCGTTGACGCCCTCGCGAGTCAGCTCCCTGGCATTGTCGTAATAGAAGACATGGGCGACGGCTTTCTTGCCGTCCTTGTGCGCCTCGGCGATCACCGCCGTGCTGATATCGGCCGGCATGCGCTCGGCGATTGTGCCGAATTCGTCATCGACCCACAGCTTGATGAAATCGGCGCCCTTGGCGGCCTCGCGGTCGACCATCGCGGTCGCCTCGGCGGGCGTCGCTACCTGTGCCGGAAGCCCGACGACGCCGCCATAGCTGCCCTTGAACACCACGCCGCGCCCAGCAGTCCATACCCGCGCCCGGCCCGCCGGATCAGCGCGGATATCGCGGACGATGTCGTGGATCTCGTCTTTGTCGGTGCCGAGCACCTGGACCGAGGTGACGCCGTACGCCGCATAGAGCTTCAACTGCCGCTCGACGCTTTCGCGGGTGTAATATTTCAGGTCCTGGGTGATGCCGTCGACCAGCCCGAGATGGACATGGCTGTCGATGATGCCGGGCATGACGAACTTGCCGGTCAGGTCCCTGACCTTGACGCCCTTGGGCGCCCTGAGCTTCGCCGCCGGGCCGACCCAGCTG
>NZ_JBFUDI010000053.1:0-665 GCF_056404795.1 Cellulomonas sp. P2_B4 | reverse complement strand
GTCGTCACTCTGGTCCAGCGCCTCGCGCACCATCTGTGCGCTGACCCAGAACAGGATGAGGATTCCCAGGGTCAGCAGGAACAGCCGCCACGCCGAGACCTTCGGCCGGGAGAGCCG
The DNA here is from genome assembly GCF_056404795.1 of Cellulomonas sp. P2_B4. Lineage (NCBI taxonomy): Bacteria > Bacillati > Actinomycetota > Actinomycetes > Micrococcales > Cellulomonadaceae > Cellulomonas > Cellulomonas sp. P2_B4. The sequence goes on along the minus strand of NZ_JBFUDI010000053.1, from coordinate 548 downwards.
GRACAGCGCCAGCGCGACCACGGCGATCAGCAACGCGCCAAAGGGCCCGGCGCCATCGCCCAGCACGCCCGCACCGGCGCAGCGAAAGACGAGGAACGTCACCAGCGTGATCGAGCCGCCATCGGCGAGGCAGCCGAGCCCATGCCCCAACACTTCATGGGCAAGCGACGCGACCATCGCGACCGCCACGCCGATCGACCAGAGAGTTGGTCGATCGTCCCTCGGCAGGGGCGACGTCATGTCCAGCCGCCCCGCTCGAGCCATGCGATGCCATGGGTGAGGACGGGGCCGGCATCGACCAGCAACGACGGCGCCCGGCCCACCAATCCCTGTCGCCCGCCGCCGGCCGCGACGAAATCCCCCACGATCCGTTCGATGTAATTGTCCGGGATCGCGTCGAGAACCGGCTCGCTGGTATCGAACTCCTCGATGAACCGCCATTCGGTCGCGCCGCGCGTCGCGAACGGCACCTCATAACGGAGGACGCGCTTGCCCGGCAGGCGCGCGCGATGATCGGCAAGGTGCAGCAGCGTCATCGTGTCCCAGGG
>NZ_JBFUDI010000052.1:0-669 GCF_056404795.1 Cellulomonas sp. P2_B4 | reverse complement strand
CGCCCAGCCTGTCGCGCAGGGCCTCCATGCCATGCCCGATCACCATGGTCGGCAACGGCGACCTGGGTGCCACGGTGCGCGCGAACCATTCGATCCCGCGCCGGTTGGCGTAGAAGGCGCCCCCGACGAACAGCAGATAGCGCGCCCGGTCCGGCGCCATGGCCGGGCGCGGCGCGGGGAGCGCGTCGTCGAGCGCGATCGGCGCGATATGGTCGGCGCCCCGCCCGTACAGCCGGCGCAGGCCCTCGCTGTCTCGCGCGGACAGGCAGATCATCGCATCGCTGTGGCGCACCGCCGCGCGCTCGGCGGCCCAGGTGGCGGCGAGCAGGGCGAGCGAGAGCGCGGTCCGCTTGGCCCGGGCGGCGCCCAGGAAGAAGCGCGCCTCGACATTGTAGAAGAAGGTCACCACCCGGACAGGCGGATGGGCGCGCTTGATCGGCGCGACGACATGGCCCAGCGTCGAGCCGTCCACGAACACCTGACCTGCGGACATGTCGCCGACCCGGGCGACGATGCGAGCGATCTCATCGGGGTCGAGCCCGCCCAGGCGCCCGTGCAGGGCATCGGCCAGGCTCGGCGCGGGTTTCCTGGTCAGCCGGTGCACCGCCAGGGCATCGCCGAACACCGCCGCCAGCGCGCGCGCRTTGAGCCGCGACAGGAGTTCGCGCC
>NZ_JBFUDI010000051.1:0-671 GCF_056404795.1 Cellulomonas sp. P2_B4 | reverse complement strand
TCTCGCGCTGAAGCTCAATCGGGCGTGTCGCGGCGCCGGGGTCGCCTGGCTGACGGGATCGCTCGAAGGCAGCGAGGTCGTTGCCGGGCCGGGGTTCGACGCCTCGCCCGATGGCCCCTGCTATATGTGCTACCGGATGCGCGAGGTGGCGACGGCGGCCGATCCGCAGACGCGCTTCGCGCTGGAGCGGCGGCTCGACCGGCTGCGCCGCGATCTCGGCGCGAGGCGCGAGAATCTGGCCTGGGGCGCCGAGATCCTGGCCGGGATGCTGGTGGCCGAGGCCGTCAATATCCTGACCGGCATCGCCGAGCCCGCGCTCAACGGCCGGCTGATCGTGACCAGCCTGCTCACCTTGCGGCAGGAGAAGCATGTCGTGCTGAAAAAGCCCGGCTGCCCGGTGTGCGACACGGGCGCCGCGGCATGAACGCCGGCGCGGAACGGACGATGGAGCTGCTGGTCAGCCGCCGGACCGGCATCATCACCGAGGTCACACATCAGCAACGCGGGGCGGAGGAGCCGGTGCCGCCGCATCTGTTCACCGCGATGCTGTCGCATTTCGATTTCCGCGCCGCGCCGGCGGCGGAAAGGCTGAGCGGCGGCAAGGGCGCGACCGAGACCCAGGCGAAGCTCTCGGCGATCGGCGAGGCAGTGGAGCGCTACAGCGCCTATCA
>NZ_JBFUDI010000050.1:0-684 GCF_056404795.1 Cellulomonas sp. P2_B4 | reverse complement strand
TCGCCGGGGCCAGCGCCTCGGCATCCTCCTCACCGATCCCGGCCTGGCGCAGCACACCGCCCACGCGGCGCTTGCCCAGCCCGCGCCGCGCCATCGCGCTGGCGCGCGCCTCGCCGAACGCCCGGTCATCGATATAGCCCAGCTGGGCGAGCTTCTCGGCGAGGGCCGCCGGGTCGCCGCGCTCGCCTTCCCAGCCCCGTTCGCGGATCTTGCGCGTCAGATAGGATGTCAGGCGCCCCCGGGTCGTCGCGAAGCGTTCGACATAGCGCAAGGCCAGCCTTTCCAGCGCTCCCGCATCGAGCGGCGGCGGCGGGCGGCGCTCTCGGCTGGGGCGGGCTTGCGGCATCACGCCATCATTGTGCCACACTCGGAACGGATTTTGAACGCTTGGAAGCGGCAGAGATGCAGGCTTTCATAGTGGAGCGGCTTTTGGGGAAAGGCCGCATTCAAGGGCGCAAGGAATAATGGTTAGTGACGTTCCGGGATCGGAAGAGCTGTTGGCGGAGCGCGCCACGGTGACCTCGACGCCCACCGAAGATTCGCTCGCGCGGCGCTTCGCGGATTTCGAAACGCTTGGGGAAGCGCTCGATTTCGCGGCTAGCGGCGTTCGCGGCCTCAACTTCCACGATGCCCGTGGTGGCCTCGTCCGGCCCTATCCGTTCGCCGAGCTGCGCGAGGATGCGC
>NZ_JBFUDI010000049.1:0-687 GCF_056404795.1 Cellulomonas sp. P2_B4 | reverse complement strand
ATTGTCGGCGCGTTTTCGTTCACCTCGTCGCTCGATCCCTGGATCCGCATCCTCCAGTTTTTGAGCCTTGTCATATTTCCGGCAGCCGCCGCTGTGACGGCCTGGAACCTGTGGGTCGTCACCAGGCAGATGACGGGGCAGCGCAGGCTGACCTGGATCTGGAGCCTCTTGATGACGATCAGCGCGGTGATGCTGCTTTACGTTGCGCTTGCCTTCGAGCTGATCGGGCTGAGCCTGGCACTGTAGGTGGAAATACGCACCCGCATCGACCCCTGGCCGACCAGAGGTGATGCGGGTGTTTCCTGAAGCCACGAATGCAAGAGTTCGCCCGGTCTCCCGCGATCAGCAAAACCCGCGATCAACGTACAGCCAGTCCATCCTTCTGAGGCTTTGTCGAAAAATCATCGAAGCCCGCGCCAGGAGCTTCGACCAGATCGAGCGGCTGGCCCGGCGCGCAGATCAACAACAATCGACAGGGGCCCTCGCCGGCGCTGACATAGGCGTGCCCCATCGTACTGTCGAAATACATGGAATCGCCCTTCTTCAGATGGGTCGGCGCGTAGGTATCCGTGTGGAGTGCGAGCTCTCCCTCCAACACCAGAATATACTCCTCGCCGACATGGCGATGATAATTGCCAAATTCTGCGAGTGTGCGCGCGCGGATCTCCGCAATGATCGGGGTAACAT
>NZ_JBFUDI010000048.1:0-692 GCF_056404795.1 Cellulomonas sp. P2_B4 | reverse complement strand
CCGACGGGGTGATCTCGACGATCATGGTGAAATAGCGCTCGCCGGTGCGCTGATCGGTCAGCGCGTCCGCCGACACCGTGCGCACCACGCCTTCGACCACCGGCGCCGTGCGCGACCCGCCCGCCTCGAGCCGCACGAAGGACGGCTGCCCGGGCCGGACGTCATCGGCATGCGCCGGGGTCAGCTGCGCCTCGACCACCATCCGGGGCGATGACGGCACGATATCGAGCAGCGGTTCGCCCGGGCGCACGACGCCGCCGATGGTCGTCACCGCCAGGCCGACCACCGTGCCGTCCACCGGCGCGACGATCCGCTTGCGCGCCAGCACCTCGCGCGCGTTGGAGAGCTTCTCGGTCACCTCGACCAGCTCGGACTGGACCGATCGCAGCGCCTCGGCGGCGGTCACCCCGCCCTCGCGCCCGACCTGGCGTCGCGCGATGCGCGCTTCGGCGATCTGGGCGCGGGCACGTTCCGCCTGCGCGTTCATCGAGCGCTGTTCCCCGCGCAACTGCGCCGCGGCACGCTGAAGCGCGAGCAGCCTGGGGCGGGTCGCATAACCCTTTTCGACCAGCGCGCTGGTGTCGCGAATCTCGCGTTCGAGCAGCGCGAGCTGCTCGCCACCGGCGGTCGACTGCGCGGTCGAGCTATGCACGTCCTGGCCGAACTGGACGAGCTTCTGGTCGATCTCCGTC
>NZ_JBFUDI010000047.1:0-693 GCF_056404795.1 Cellulomonas sp. P2_B4 | reverse complement strand
CGGGCGAATATTCCAAGACCAGCCGGCTGCGCGCGGTCGACCGCGATTATCTGACGCAGGATTTCACGTCGACCGGCGGCCGCGACAACCGCGCGACCGGCAATGCCTGCCTCTCGCCGACCTACCGCGTCAACACCACGGCGACCGGCGGTCCGACCGGCAACTTCATCCAGCCGGCGACCGGCGCGGTCAGCCCGCGCTGCGACAATATCCGCGATCTCGATCTCTATCCGAGCCAGGAGCGGCTGAGCTTCCTCGCGGCGGGCCATCACCAGGCGGCCGACAATATCGAGCTGTTCTTCGACGCCTTCTATTCGCGCACCCAGACCGACGCCTATCGCGAGTCGCTCTACACCACCAATGTGATGACGCGGAACAACCCCTATTTCCCGACCTTCGTCGCGGCGAACGTGCCGTCGATCAGCGTGACCTATAACGTCAACGCGCTGGACGGCGTGCGCGAGCGCGATACCCAGGACCTGAGCGTCTATGGCGGCACCGTCGGCGCGGGCGTGGATTTCGGCCGGTTCAAATGGACCACCTATGTCACCGGTTCGCGGTCCTCGACCGATCTGCGCGAAGGCAGCTTCAGCCCGGTCGCGGCCGGTGCGCTGATCCAGTCGAGCGACCCGAATACAGCGATCGACCCGTTCGGCGGCCGCACCAGCCAGCAGACCAAGATCACCCTGGCCG
>NZ_JBFUDI010000046.1:0-697 GCF_056404795.1 Cellulomonas sp. P2_B4 | reverse complement strand
ACCTCGAATCGCCGCTGGTCGTTGGCCATTCGCTCGGCGGCGCGGTGGCGCTCGCTCTGGCGCTCGATCATCCCGACAAGGTCGGCGGCCTCGCCCTGATCGCCCCGCTGACTCAGCCACAGGACCAGGTGCCGGCGGCGTTCCGTGGTATCGCCATCGCGTCGCCCGCGCTGCGCCGCGCCGTCGCCTGGACGCTGGCGACGCCGGTGGGGCTATTATCGGGCAGCAGGGGCGCGGTGGCGGTATTCGCGCCTGAGCCGGTTCCGCCCGACTTCGCCACGCTCGGCGGCGGCCAGCTCGTGCTGCGTCCCGGCGCCTTCCACGCCGCCTCGACCGATCTCGCCGCCGCGCGCGCCGACATGGCGGCGCTGGCCGCGCGCTATGGCGATCTCGCCGTGCCGGTCGCGATTCTGTTTGGCAGGGACGACCGGATTCTCGACCCGGCGATCCACGGCGCCCGGATCGCGGCCGATGTTCCCCGAGTCGCGCTGACGATGATCGATGGCGGCCACATGATCCCGATCACCGCCGCGGAGGCCGTCGCGCTGTGGATCCGCGAGCGCGTCGGGTCGCGTTTGAGCCCGGCGTCGAGGATTCGTTAATCTCTTGCGGGTAGACTGCACGCTATGAAGTTCGTGCTCGCCGCCATTTTCATGCTCGTAATGGGCGATCTCGCGTTTGCGCATGGCGCCAACAC
>NZ_JBFUDI010000045.1:0-704 GCF_056404795.1 Cellulomonas sp. P2_B4 | reverse complement strand
CTGGCATCGATACCGGCCACATCGAGGTTGAGCACATTGCGCTGGCGATAATCATAGATGAAATAGGTCGTCGCGTTGAGCGCACCGGTCTGCGGCAGGCCGGCGGTCGCAGTGCCGATCTGCGCCGGCGTGGCGCCGGCCGGATAGAGCTGGAGCAGATAGGCGAGGTCGGCCGCGCCCAAAGCGAGCGAGGGGACCGGCGAGGTGATGCCGCCGCGCAGCTTGTTGTTCCAATAGGTCACGCTGACCCGCAGGCCCGGCGCGAAGGTCGGGGTCAGGTCGATACCGATGCTGAACGCCTTGCCCGTCTGCGGCTTGAGGTCGGCATTGCCGCCGGTCAGCAACAGGCCGGTCACGCCGCTCCCGATCGTGCAGGTGGTCGATCCCGCCGGACAGCCCGGCAGGCCGATCGCCCCGGGAAAGGCCGAGGTGGAGACGGTGAAGGTACCGCCCGGCACGCTGCTGCCATTGGCGCCGGCAAAGCCGGATTCGCCGGTCAGGCCGACCGCGTTGGTGCCGAAGCTGGTCAGTGCCGGGGCGACGAAGGATTCGGCCCAGTTGCCGCGGATCTTCACGCCCTCGACGATTTCCCAGTTCGCCGCGATCTTCGGATTCTTCGTCTCGCCGAAATCGCTATATTTGTCGTAGCGGCCCGACACGATGACGTCGAACTTGCGCACGCCCGGAATGCCGGTGTCCGGCCC
>NZ_JBFUDI010000044.1:0-706 GCF_056404795.1 Cellulomonas sp. P2_B4 | reverse complement strand
AGGCATAATAGAGCTTCCAGTCCGTGTTGATCGTCACGCCGTTGCCGACGAGATTCTCGTAAGGAGCCGCCACGCCATTCGCGCCGATATAGGGGATGGAGGCGGTCTCGCCGTCCTTCAGCTCGGGCGCGCGCAGATACATCGCGACCAGGATCGTGTCGCCCGCCGCGATCGGTTTCTGGATCGGCGAGCTGGAGCCGACGTCCCAGGCATTGGCGCCCTTGGCCGACACGGTCACGCGGATCACCTGGCCGCCGGGCACGCCGCCATCGTTCAGCGCTTTGGCCTTCTGGTTGGGGCCATAGACCTGCCAGTTGGTGCCGGGCTGGTTGACCGCCTTTTTTATGATGTCGTCGGATGCATCGCTCTTCGCCGCCGGTGCCGCCGCCTGTTGCGCGAGTACCGGCAGGGCGAGCATCGCTGCGCTGCCGGCAAGAAAGATCGTCAAAACCTGTCGCATATCCTCCGCTCCTTTGATGGCCACCTTTCGCGGCTCGTGTCAGGTTCGCGCCGGTGCGGCCGCGAACGCTTCGGCGACGGCGGTACGCATCGGTTTTGGCTTGAAATCGCTGTCATAGGGGCAGGGGCGGCGCTTCGCCCGGTCACCGCGCGGCTCGAACCCCTCGATCCAGCTGTAGCGGTCGCACATGCCCCAGACGAGAAGGTCGGAGAGCTGCGGATAGGTGACCATCACATCGAGATAAGC
>NZ_JBFUDI010000043.1:0-710 GCF_056404795.1 Cellulomonas sp. P2_B4 | reverse complement strand
CGGCCAACACGACGCTGGCACTTGCCGACGCCTGCCCGCCTATCGTGCTCTCAGCCGCGCCCTGACTGGTTCACAGGCGACGATGAACGGTGATGGCGTCCGGGGCTTGGCTCCGGACGCTATTTTTTTGTCCGTCGCAGATCAGGCGCCAGCCCGCGCCGCGTCGATCGAGCGCTTCCAGTGCTCCTGTTGCGAGCCGATCAGGTCGCCACAGGCGGCGATCATTTCGAACGTCGGCTCGCGCATCGCCGCGAGGACATCGTCGGCCTCGGTCGCGAAGGCCTGCCAGCGGGTCCATGTCCGGCCGGTGGCGGCGCCCTCGCCGATACAGACCTCGTCCGGGTCGCGCCCCTCGCGAGCGCACAGGACGCGGGCGATGCGTTCAATCATGGTGTCAGCCATCGGCGGCGACTGGTTCGGCACGCGGAATCCATTTTTTGTATGCCTCGCGCTTTTCGGCCTCCCGCTGTTTGTCATAGGCGGTCTGGTACGCGATCAGGAAGTCGGCGACCTCGTCGCGCATCAGCGCCCCCAGCTTGTACGCCAGATCGCGGCTCACATCGTATTTCCCGCTCAAGGTCACATGGAACCCGGCGCGATCGACGCCGAGGCGGCGGGCCGCTTCGGAGACGCTCAGCCCGTAGGCGGGCAGCAGCGTTTCCTTGATGAAGATGCCCGGATGCTTGTCGATCGGCGGCTGAGTCCGAACG
>NZ_JBFUDI010000042.1:0-716 GCF_056404795.1 Cellulomonas sp. P2_B4 | reverse complement strand
GCTGGGTGCGGAACGCGACCTTGTCGAACACGATGGCGAGCTTGTCGCGATATGCCTCGGCGACCAGGCTATCGAGCAGGGCGAGCTGCTCATCGGCGCAGATCGTCTTTTCGAGCGGGTGCGTGGCCTTGGCGCAGCTGAAGCTGGGTTGCTGCTGGGGTGCGGCGACGCCGAACAGGGCAGCGATCAGCAGGGGGATTACGTCGATCATCAAGGCCTCCCGGGTTGGCCGTGCAATGTTCTACCGTCAGATTATGTCATGTGCGCAAAATTGTCGTGAGATTTGCGCGATGGCTGGCGAGACGCCTGTAACAGGCTAAAAGGACAAGGTGAGCCAGCCCGACCTGCAGATGTTCCTTCCACACGACGATGTGGCGATTTTGCCATGGTACAAGGGCATATTCAGTCAGGCTTTTGTCGCACTGCATCCCTTCTTTGCTATCGAAGGTCTCGATCCTGCCATTTGCGACTATGGCACCTTATCACTATCGGCAAATGAGCGCCCCGACGACATGGGCTTGTTGGAATGGGCCGACCAGAAACGCGACGAGCAGTCAATCGGAACGGAGGTCGGGCAAAATGCCGTGGAAGACGCGGCGCGGCGTTTCGGTGATCCTATTCGGTGGAGGACGATATCCGACGATGTCGGTTTCGACGATCATCGCGATCTAAACCGGGCGCTCAGAACCAATATCGGCGGCTTGCGGGCCTCACAC
>NZ_JBFUDI010000041.1:0-727 GCF_056404795.1 Cellulomonas sp. P2_B4 | reverse complement strand
TCGATGAAATGGCACGGGCTGCTCCGCCGGCAGCCACGACGCCGCGGGGGCAAGTCGGTGCCTATTATGCTGCCTTCATGGACACCGGCACGCTGGAACGGATTGGCAGTCGCGCGATCGAACCCGAGCTCCTGGCGATTCGCCAGGCATCGAACCGCGCAGCGCTCGCGGCACTCATGGGCCAGTCGAATTCGGATTTCTACCCAAGCCCCTTCACCGCGAGCATCGATAACGATCTCAGGCGACCCGAGCGCTACGCAATCTATCTCGGGCAATCCAATCTCGGTCTGCCAGACCGCGACTATTATCTCGAAGCCAAGTTCGCGCCCCAACGCGACCAGTATAGGGGCTATGCGACCAGGCTCTTTTCGCTGATCAAATGGCCCGACGCGCCGGCCGCCGCGGAACGGGTCATCGCCTTTGAGACGCAGCTCGCGCAGGCCGGCTGGAGCCGGACRCAACAACGCGATCCGACCGTTCAATATAACCCTGTGACGCCCATAACGCTGGCCACCGATGCGCCCGGCTTTGCCTGGAAGGAGTTTCTGGCAGGAGCCGGCCTGAGCGCAAAGACGACGTTGGTGGTCAAGGAGAAGAGCGCATTTCCGAAGCTGGCGAAGATCGTTGCCGAGACGCCGGTCGAAACGCTGAAGGCATGGATGGCTTTTCGCGTTGCCGACAATGCGGCCCCCTATCTTTCGAGGAATTTTCTGGAAGCCAGGTTCGC
>NZ_JBFUDI010000040.1:0-729 GCF_056404795.1 Cellulomonas sp. P2_B4 | reverse complement strand
CGAAGGACGCCGCATCCCAGATCCTGATCACCTGATCATAGGCGCAGGACAGGATGTCGCCATTGACCGGCGATACCGCGACTTTCTTGATCCCCGATCCGTGCGCCTCGATCGAGGCCAGCGCCGTGCCCTCACGGGCATCGAAGACGCGGATGACGCCGTCGTCGCAGCCCAGCACCACGCGGCCGTTCAGCATATCGATGGCGCAGGTGTCGGTTTCGGTCTCGAACGGGCCCCAGGTGCGGATCAGTCCGCCGGTGGCGAGATCCCATTGGCGCAGCGTCATGTCGTCGCCCGACGAATAGATCAGCCCGTCGCGGCAGGCGACCGACAGCACGTCCTTCTCATGCCCCTCGATCGTCCGGCGGATGGTGCCAGTGACGAGATCCCACACGATGATCCGCCGGTCGCGCGAGGCGGAAACGCCGGCCGACTCGTCGACAAAGGCAAAGCCTTCCACATCGTCGCTATGCCCGCGCAGCACGAGCGCCAGCTTCCGCGCCGCCAGGTCCCAGATATAGATATCGTAATCCGAGGAGGACGAAGCCGCCCAGGCGCCGTCCTCGCTCACCGTCACATGATTGGCGAGATGGCGGTGATAGCCGAGCAGCTCGGCCGTTCCGGCTTCGAGATCGAACAGGCTGACCGCGCCGTCATAGGCGACGGCGATCGCGGCAGCGCGGCCCGGAATGGCGGCAACCGAGGTGACCGGCCCGCGGTGGCGGGTGA
>NZ_JBFUDI010000039.1:0-741 GCF_056404795.1 Cellulomonas sp. P2_B4 | reverse complement strand
AACCCGGTGATGAGGGCAAACACGCTAGTCGATGACGGAATCTCCCACCTCGCTGCTCGGCACCATGCGCAAGGTGAAGCTGCATCTGAGCAGCGGTCAGTTCCTGCTCACGCTCCTGCTCGTCACCGTGTCCGCCACCGGTTCCTTCGCCGCAGCCCGCTATGGCGAGGTGGCGGCGGCGCTGGTCTTCGTTCTCGGCATTACCGTCACGGGCGCGTTGTGCGGTCTGGCCTCTGCGCTGATCGCCGCGCTGGTCGGCTTCCTGATCTACAATTTCTACCTGACGGAGCCGGTGCTGACCTTCCGGCTGGCGACGGGCAGCGACATCGCGCCGCTGGTCATCTTCAACCTGTGCGCCCTGGTGTCGGGCGTGCTCGCCGGCCGGCTCAAGGATCATGCCGAGGCGGCGCGGTCGAGCAATCTCCAGCTCAACAGTCTGCTCGAGCTGAGCCGCGAACTTCAATCCACCCAGCGCCCGGAGGATGTGGTCGCGACCGTCGACGGGGCGGCCCATGAAATCCTCGGCGCGCGGATTTCGCTGTTCCGCGCCGAGGGACGGACCGCGGTTCCGCTCGACCTGGTGGAGCGCGACGATCGCTGGCAGGCCCTGGCCCAGGCCTTGCTGTCGGGTCCGGCACTGACGCTCAACGACGGAAATCTCATCGGTCGCCGTCTCGAAGGCAGCACCGGCCTCCCCATCCTGATGATCGTCGAGCCGCTCCGCCCACGCGGGATCGAACC
>NZ_JBFUDI010000038.1:0-745 GCF_056404795.1 Cellulomonas sp. P2_B4 | reverse complement strand
CAGCGGCAATGTGGTGACGTGGAAGGTCGGGCTGTCCGACCAGCTGACCGACGATCTGCGCGTTCGCGGCACCATCTCCCGCGACATCCGCGCGCCGACGCTGAACGATTTGTTCTCGGGCGGCATCCTCACGCAACAGCCGGTGCTCGACCCGTTCACGCAGAAGACCTATCCGCAATATACCAATGCTCGGGGCAACCCCGCGCTGCGGCCGGAACAGGGCAGCACCTTGACCGCCGGGGTGATCTACAGCCCGAGCTTCCTCAGGGGGCTCACGCTGTCGGTCGATTATTACCGGATCTCGCTGAAGGGCGCGATCACCTCGATCAGCGCGGCGCAGGAGCTGCAATATTGCTTCAGCGGGCAGGACCAATATTGCCAATATATCCACCGCGACAACACCCAGGCGATCACCTCGATCGACACGGTGCCGATCAACGCCGCGAGCCTCAGGACGCAAGGGTGGGACTTCGAGGTGGATTACCGGCACGCCGTGGGCGCCGGCCGGTTCGAGCTGCGCGCGCTGGCGAATTACGTGCCCGTGTTCCGCCAGGTCGACGCGCTGGGCAACGTGACCAATTTCGCCGGGCAGATCGGCGATCTCAACCCGGGCGAGCCGAAGCTTCGGGCCAATATCACCACGATGTACGAGCAGGGGCCGTACTCGCTGGCGCTCAACGCGCATATCCTGGGCGCGGCGAAGCTCCAGAACAACTGGGTGAGCGGCGTCGATGTGGATGACAAT
>NZ_JBFUDI010000037.1:0-758 GCF_056404795.1 Cellulomonas sp. P2_B4 | reverse complement strand
CCGCCGAGCTGCGCGGCGGTCCATGCCCCGATCCGCTCGCCGGCGTCGAAGTTGTCGGTCGCGAACGTGATGTCCACGGCGTCGGCGGGATCTGGTGCCGTGTCCAGGGCGATGACGAACAGGCCGGCATCGCGGGCCTTCGCGATCGCGTCGACGACAGCGGGGCCGTTCGGGGTGATCAGGATGCCGTCCTGGCCCTGGGAGATGGCGTTCTCGATGGCCTGGATCTGGGTGTCCTCGTCGCCATCCTCGCGACCAGCCGCGAAAGTCAGCTCCACGTCGTTGTCCTTCGCGGCGGCCTCGGCACCCTTCTGCATGGCGATGAAGAACGGGTTGCTCGTCGTCTTGACGATCAGAGAGACCTGGACCGCCTCGTCAGCGGCCGCGGCCGTGGACGTAGCGTCCGAATCGTCAGCCTCGTTCGAGGAACAGGCTGACAGGAGAATCGCCGCAGTCGCGCCCAGAGCGACGAGGCTCCAGGCAGTGCGGCGGCGGGTAGGCAGGGTGCGTGAAGGCATGGTGGTGGCTCCTCGTTTACGCGACAGTTCACGCCGCTGACAACGTTGTCGGGTGAATTTCTACAGGCGGGGTCGTTCTCGGTCAAGCGGCTGGCGTCCCGGAAATGGTCACAGGTTGACAACGTTGTCCGGCGGAGATCTCTCGACGCCGTGAACACCACCTTCAGCCATCAGGGCGAAGGCCGGGCGTGACCCCCCGACCGGGCAGGCGGCGGGGCGTCCGGTTCCGGCCGGTTCCGG
>NZ_JBFUDI010000036.1:0-759 GCF_056404795.1 Cellulomonas sp. P2_B4 | reverse complement strand
TTCGCGGCGCGGACCATGTGCTGATCGGGCGGAACGGCGGTATCGACCGCGACTTCGCCCAGTTGCGGGCGGATCTCGCCAAGGCGCTGACCAAGGTGGCGCGGTGACCGGCCCCACCCCAGCCGTCATGCTGAACTTGTTTCAGCATCCAGGCGCGGCCACTCGCCTCAGGAGCGTCGCCCAGGGTTCAGATGACCGCGCYTGGACCCTGAAACAAGTTCAGGGTGACGAAGAAGAAGGCGGGCAACCATGCTGACCCGCCTCCTCATCGCTCTGGTCCGCTTCTGGCAACTCGGCCCATCCGTCATCCTGCCGCCGAGCTGCCGCTACCAGCCCAGCTGTTCCGCCTATGCAATCACTGCCCTTCGCCGCTATGGCGCGCTGAAGGGCGGGTGGCTGGCGGCAAAGCGGATCGGACGGTGCCATCCCTGGGGCGGGTTCGGTCACGATCCGGTTCCCTGAATCAATGCCTCACCAGACGCCCATCATGAGCGGGACATCACTCACGTGAATAACGACAACAAGAATTTCATCCTGTTCGCGGTGTTCGCCGCGCTGATCCTTTTCGGCTGGCCGATCGTGACGTCGAAATTCTTCCCGGCGGCCAACCCGCCCGTGACGAAGATCGAGAAGGGCAAGGCGACCGTCGTCGCGAATCCCGGCGCAAGCCCGGTGGCAAACAGCAGCGCCGCGACGCGCGACCGCAGGGTCGTGCTGGCGTAATCGCCGCGCGTGCTGGTCGAAACCCCGGAACTGAAA
>NZ_JBFUDI010000035.1:0-766 GCF_056404795.1 Cellulomonas sp. P2_B4 | reverse complement strand
ATGTCGTTCAGGATGGACCGGCTCGACGCATAGGCGCCGTGCCCGAGGCCGAAGATCTCGGCACCCACGGCGGTGATGTCGATCGCATCGACACCGTCGACCAGCAACGGCTGGCCTTCGCGCACATCGCCCGCGCGCTGGACGTTGCGCCGCAGCCGCTTGGACAGGGTGAGCGCCTTGTCGGCGGAAGAGGCGTAGAGCGTAAGCCCCGGCACCACCTTGCACAGCTTGGGCATCTTCTTGAGGTAGGCGTCGCGGTCGACATCCGGCGCCGCCATCATCAGTTCCGCGATCGAGAGCGGCGTCGCCGCATGATCGTGCCGTTCGAGCGCGTTGACGACGAGCTGATTGCCCATGCTGTGCGCGATGACATGGATCCGCGAGATGCCGGCATCGAGCAGATGGGCGAGCGTCTCGCAAAACGCATCCTCGCCGTGATCGGCGCTGTCATAGTCATAGCCATAATCGGCGGTCCGCCCGCCCGAGGCCCAGGAGAAGAGCAGCGGAACGCCCTGATATTGGAGGTCCCAGAAAATCTGGGCGGCGCGGTACACCGCATCGGGGAAACTGGTATTGAAGCCATGGACGAAGACCAGCGCGTCTTCCCCGCCATGGCCCCGCGCCATGCCCTTCCAGGCATCGAGCGACAATTGCTCGACGCTGTTGATGATGAAATGCTTGCGCGCCTTTTCACGCTCGATCGTGATCTGGACGATCGGCAGCTTGAACGGCCGGCCGAGTGTCCCGAAATGGCGATCCTCCGGAA
>NZ_JBFUDI010000034.1:0-778 GCF_056404795.1 Cellulomonas sp. P2_B4 | reverse complement strand
AAATAGGCGAGACGGCAGCGCCCCATTCAGCGCCGCCTACCAGCCCGACTGGCCGATAACGCCATCCAGAATGGCCTGTGTTGCGACGCAAAGCGGGCCACCGAGCGCCGTTCCCGTAAGACGAAGAATCGGTGCCGATCCGTCCGTGTCGCCCAGAGTGCGAAGTTCGACGACATGAAAGATGGTGGCGTATCCCCCTTGATAATACCAAACAATCGCTCGATCATCGAAGAAATAGGCGCGAACGAACTGGCGATGGGGCAATCCCTTCGACGCGTTGTCTTCCACGTCGAACGGTATGAATCGTTCCCCGACATCAGCCATGTCAAGCTTCTGCCTTTTGAATTCTGCAGCAATCTCGGGGGCATCACGCATCGCCGTGACGAGACGGGCGGGACGGGAGAAATGGCACGTCGCCGGTACGGGAGCGTCAGGGCGGGTGGCAACGGTCTGCCCGGTAGCGGGGCTGAATAAACCAGACAAACAAAGAGACAACGCTCCAACCACGAGCTTCAAGTTCGACATGACCTGCTCCCGATAACGAATATAATTTACTATAGGGAGTGCGCCATTTCCACGATGCCATCGCGTGTGATCGGCAACCGGACCGAAAGCGCTGGCCGCCACCCAGCAGTCCCGGCGTGAAATGATATTCGCTATCTTGTGAGTGAATGAGAATCGCGATATTCCGCACCGCAAGATCAACGAGAAGGGGAGCTGTGGGATGTCACTGAAGGGACGCGTCGCGATCGTCACGGGTTCGGGCGGTGGACTGGGG
>NZ_JBFUDI010000033.1:0-790 GCF_056404795.1 Cellulomonas sp. P2_B4 | reverse complement strand
CCCTTATTGAGCGGGGCCGCACCGGCAAGGGCCGGCATATCCAGCTTGCGCTTTTCGACTGCGGCCTGACCCTGACCGCCTATGCCGGGCTTGAGGCCTTGCTCACGGGAGAGGAGCCCCTGCGCTATGGCAACGGCCATTCTTCGATCGTGCCTTATGGCGTCTTCGACGCGCAGGACGGCCCCCTTGTCCTGGCGATCGGAAATGACGGTCAATATGCGCGCTTCTGCGAGGCCGTCATCGAGCGCCCCGACCTGGCGACGGATCCCAGATTTGCCACCAATCAGAGTCGATCGGAACATCGCGGCACGCTGTTGCCGCTGCTCGAGGACGTTCTTGCAAGGCTTTCCCGCCATGATCTGCTCGCCCGCCTGGCCGCAAACGGCATCCCATGCGGTGAAGTCCTGAAGCTCGGGGAGGCGCTGACCTCCGCGCGGGCGAGGTCATCGGGCCTGATAACACTGCAACAGCATCCCGATGCCGGCGCGGTACATGTCCTCGCATCGCCCTATCGTTTCGATGGCGAGCGCTGTGGCATCCGGCTGCGCCCGCCTCGGCTGGGCGAGCATTCGGAGGAGATTCTCCGCGAAGTGCTCGGGAAGACACCGGTGGAGGTGCAGGGTCTGGTTGATCAAGCTGTCATACGGCCGGCAAACCCCTGATCTCCCTCGATCGCCGCAACAGCGTGTTTGAGGTCAATGCACGCAAATCGCCGGTCAAGGTCTCGCCGGATATTCCGGGCACTGCTCTTCTTGCCGCCAGGTTGCACCTTCGCGGGCACAACAACCAC
>NZ_JBFUDI010000032.1:0-807 GCF_056404795.1 Cellulomonas sp. P2_B4 | reverse complement strand
CTGGATCGCATGACCGCCGCGATTGCGGCGAACATGCCATTCGAAGCGTCGTGGTATGCTTACGCGATACTCGAAGACCGGCTCGTTTCGATGCTTCGGCAATCGGGGGGCACACTTACCCCGAAGGGAAAACCGATAAGAATGATGGGACCGAAGATCGACGAGCTTCGATCACGAGCGAAGAAGGACGACCTCCTAAAGGCCAACTTTGCGGGCACCGATGGACAGCGGGAGGACTCGGAGCTTTGGAAATGGAAAGACGACCGTGACGCCCTCATGCATGGAATGGCTGCCGGCAATCTTACAATCGACCAAATAGACGCGTTGGTGCTGAAGGTAGCGAGCGAGGGAGCAAAGCTGGCTCGAATGTATGCGGCCGCTGCGGCGCGCCTTAAGAAGCACAGGGGAAAAGCCGTCCCGAAGCCGTGATACGCCACCGCCGCCGAAATAGCAGCCAGCATCAAGCTTGCCGGCGCTATGGCATAACTATTGAGGTGAAGAGCCTGTTCGCCTTGGTCGAAAAGCCGTTTGGCTGAGGATCTGGAAGGGGCGGTCACGGTTTCTCTCGCTGTATCAGCGCTTGCTCGGTCGGCTATCGCGATTCCGATGCAGTCGATATAACGAGGCCATGGAACAGAATGATGTCGAAACCGAGAAGAGAATCAACGCTGAGGCGACTCAGATAATTCGCGACTTGCTCCTGAGTCGAGGGCTCTACGAGAGCGTCGAGATCGAATCTGAGGTGGGAGCGAAAGTTGCCTTATTGCTGCAAAATGATTTGACGACGGGCTTTGATGCGTATTGCAC
>NZ_JBFUDI010000031.1:0-811 GCF_056404795.1 Cellulomonas sp. P2_B4 | reverse complement strand
CCGTCGATCTGATGCGTGTGTTGAAACGCGCCCTTGATCCGAAAAACCTGATGAATCCAGGCAAAATCTTCAGTCTCTAGGCGCCGCCACCGGACGGAGAAGGTTTTGCCGTGTTGGTCACCATCGGTCAAAACTAGATCGCCCGCGCGGTCGTCCCGATCGTCGCGATTGGCGCATAACGTCTTTATTCCGGGCAGCCCTGGGCGCCACACCGGGTTCCGTCAAAGCTCAGGTTGCCCGTCCCCAAAAAAGAGTAGGTTCTTAATTCATATCAGGACATCTCTCTCGATCCGAGCGTTCGGCTGAAGGGCAGTGATCCGGCTTGCCGTTTGATAATGGGGTAGACGACTGGAGGCACTGGTCCCTCGTGCGGCGTCGCCAGTTGGGCGATGTTGTCCGCATCGGCGTGGGTGCACCGCTGGTTGTGCCGGACATAGTCGAGCCAGGTCGCTACATGATAGCGCTCGACCCATAAAAGCGGATCGCCGAGATCACGCAGCGATGCCCAGTGCCGCGCCATCGCGAGGGCGCATACGGCCGCGCTCGCCCATCACCCTGAGGAATGTGACGATATCTTTCTGCGCAATGCAATATTCGATGGGGACCGCTGTTTCAGGCTCCGTCCAGCGGTCAGCGGATCAAGGTTGAGATCACTTCCTAAGGCGCCAAGCGGCGTGCGAATGTGGCTGAAGGCCAAAAAATTTTTTCGGCTAAATTATTCAATAAAATCAAAGCCAAAGTATTTTGTCGGTCTTGTTCGCGGCGGTGATGTGCACGATATTAATTTTCTTTCGGTATTTCAACGCATTAC
>NZ_JBFUDI010000030.1:0-901 GCF_056404795.1 Cellulomonas sp. P2_B4 | reverse complement strand
CAGCCGAACACCGATCCCGTCAGCGTGTCGAGCAGCGTCCCCTTGTCGACGCAGTAGCGGCCCGCGAGCGTCATCGCCACGGACAGCGATTCGATCACCGTCATGATCAGGAAATTGCCGCTGAGCTTGACGATGTTCGCCTTGTGCGGCGTCTCGCCCAAGTTGAAGCTGCGCTGGCCGACCGCGTCGAACAGCGGCTGGCAGGTGGCAACGGCATCGGCCGGACCGGCGGCGACAACGAACAGCTTCCGCGCGGCGGCGGCGAGCGGACGGCCGAACACGGGCGCGGAGATATAGGTCTGGCCGGCTTTCGCATGGGCCTCGGCCAGGCGGTCAGCGATGGCGACGCTGATCGTGCTCATCGAGACATGAATGGTCGGGGTGCCGGAGGACAATAGGCCGCCCTCGCCGAACGCCACCGCCTCGAGCGCGCTGTCGTCGGCGAGCATGCTCATCACCACCGGGCTTAGCGCTGCCTCGGCCGGCGTCGCGGCCAAGGTCGCGCCCGCCGCGACCAGCGGCGCGGCCTTGTCGGCGCTGCGGTTCCACACGGTGACCTTGTGACCCGCCTTGATCAGGTTGGCAGCAATCTCGCTGCCCATCAGGCCCAGTCCGATGAAACCGACGTCCATGAAATACCTCTTGGTTCTTGCGTTGGAAAAGCCGCGCTTGGGCGACGCTCAGCGTTTGCCCGAGGACTCGATCGACAGCTTCAGGACAATGACGTTGCGATATTCGCTGCCCGGATCGAGCCGCGCCGAAGGGAAGGCGGGATGATTGATCGCATCGGGGAAATTCTCCGCCTCGAGCGCGACGCCGTCGCCCTGGCGATAGGCCCGGCCGGCCTTGCCGATCTGCGCGCCGTTCAGCCCGTTGCCGCTATAGACCTGCAACCCCGGCT
>NZ_JBFUDI010000029.1:0-941 GCF_056404795.1 Cellulomonas sp. P2_B4 | reverse complement strand
CCCTCCACCGCCTCCGCCGCCTCCGCCCCCGGCCGGTGGCGGGGCATCATCGCGCAGGATCTTGAACACCTTGGTAAGCGGCACGCCGAAATAGTCGGTAAGCACGGTCACGGTAGTTTCGCCGGGCAGCGGCTGAGAGGCGATCTCGAACGTGCCGGGGAAGGGATCGCCCGTGCTGTCGATCGTGATCGTCACCCCGCCTGTCGCGGAAATGGAATAGGTCGTCAGGTCGCTGACATCGGTCGCGCCGAGCAGTCGCGCGATGCTGCCCTGCCGCGGCAACTRGCCCGCATCGATCGTGCCGGCATTGCTGGCGGTCACATGCACGTCGGGCGCATCGCCAAGCGCGTGCTGATTGAGCGAGGTGATATCGGAGATCGGCTCCCATGCCACGCCGCCCCACCGGAGCACGGCGCCGGTGACCGGATTTGTCCAAAGATCGTCGATGGCGTTGGCGACGGGCGCCGTGGTCGAGGTGAACAGGGTGATGCTGCCGCTGCTCAGGAATCTCCAATAGGTGCTGCCGATCACCGGATCATTGCCGGCGGTCGGCGTCGGCCAGATATAAAGCCAGCGCGACTTGTCGGGCATCTCGACGATATTGCCGTCGCGATAGGTCAGGGTGTCGTCATAGGGGCCGAGCTCGACAATCGGCGCGGTGTACGCGATGTCGCTGAAGCTATGCACCGCCCAGGTGCGCTCGGCGCCGATCGCCAGCTTCCGGAACGGCGCGGCAACACCGATCTGCTCGACCTTGCTGACCATCGGCAGGCTGGTGCCGTCGGCCGCCAACGTGACCGAGGGAGAAGACGGCGCGTCGATCGGCACCACGAACAGTTTGCCGAGCCAGGAGACGCCGGCGACGGCGTTGACGCTCGCCGCCAGCCCCTGGATCAACTGCCGCGCCGTCGTCTGCTGGTCGAGATAGAGCGACAGGTTGT
>NZ_JBFUDI010000028.1:0-970 GCF_056404795.1 Cellulomonas sp. P2_B4 | reverse complement strand
TCCGCTGCTATGTTGGATTTCAGCGGTATTTTTCGCGTTCGATGCCAATGGCTTGAGGCAGGTTTTCCTGTTACTGAATAACAGCGGAAAAACATGCTCCAATCGCGCAGTTTTACCGCTGATCCGCAGCAAAAATGCCCCTCTTATTCAACCGACAATGAGAAGGAGCGGCGCGGCGCACCGAAGGCGTCGCGGGGCGCATACCCAGCATTGTTCGTGCTGATGTTGAATCGAACGGATCAGATTTGACGCTCGCCGCCCTAGAAGAAGACGGTCGCGTCCATGAAGCCATAGCGGGTGTTGCCCGTCTGCGGCGCGTTGGGCGCGTCTTTCATGAAGCGGCCCTTGAACAGGATCGCGCCGCCGGCGCCGAGCTGCAGCCGGTCGGGGATCAGCCAGTAGCGCACCCGCGTGTCGAGATGCGTGCCGACATAATGGCCGGCCGCACCGGAAGGGTCGCGCACGCCCGAATTGCCGAAACTGTCGGTCGCGGTGGCGAGCCAGATCGGGCGCAGGTTGAGATGCAGGTCGAGCCGCGCGCTCGGCTTCGCCTCGATCCGTGCCGAGACGGTCGCAATGTTCGAGCGGATGATCAGCGAATAGAGGCCGGACGGGGTGAATTCATAGGCCGGGTCGCCGATCAGCCCATCGAAGCGGCTGAAGCTGCCGCCGGGCTTGTCGCCGGTCATGTAGTCGGCGTTGAACGACAGGCGCGGCGACCAGGCAGCCTTGAAGCTCCAGCCCAAAGCGCCGTGGAACATCCAGGCCGAGACGCGGTGATTGACCAGGTCGCCGGCGGCGGCGCTAAGTCGGGTGGTGCCGGTCTGCCATGCACCTTCCATGTCGTAGTCGACCCTATTCGCCTTCGGTGCGCGCGACAGGCGGATGCCCGAGGTCAGCAGGCGGCGATTGCGCGTGGCGAAGCCGGGCGCGTCGGTCTCGACGAAGCGATAGCTGTAGAGCTCGGCCG
>NZ_JBFUDI010000027.1:0-985 GCF_056404795.1 Cellulomonas sp. P2_B4 | reverse complement strand
CGGCAACGCGCCGCGCCCGACATCATGCTGCGCCGATTGCCCGCTATGTTGAATCGATCCGGCTCAGGAAGCAGGAGGCCAGGACGGACCGATCCTGGCCTGAAGCAGGCCGGCGAGACGCTGGTGGTCCTCCAGCGATGGGTGCCCATCGCAGCCGTCCAGATCGAGGCCCCCGAAATGAACGGTCGCAATCCGCCCCGGCGCGCCGGGCACCAGCTCGGCCGCAACCTGCTCGACATCGGCGATAAAGGCGTCCGACCCCATCAGGATCAGCCTGGCCTGTGGCAGCCGTGCCATCACATCGCGCGCGAAGCCGACATAACGCGCCCGATAGGCAGCGTGCAGCGCGGCCTGGTCCTTCCAGGCCTCCCCGGCGTGGAGCGGCGTCGAGAAATCGTTGGTGCCCAGATTGATGACGATGATCTGAGGGCGCCAGCCGCCCGGATCGGACTCCACCGCCGACGGATCCGAAGGGATGAGCCTGGGATAGAGACCAGGCTTGGTTTCGCCCGCCCGGCTGCCGTCATAATTGCGCACGATGCCGAACCCGGAATAGGCGTTGACGCGATAATCCGCGCCGAAGCGTCGCGCGAGCAACGGGCCAAAGGCGCGTTGCGTATCAGTGGCCCGATGCATCTCGGCGTTCGTGCAGGTCGGCACCGGTGAGCTGTCGCCGTATCCGACCGTGTAGGAATCGCCGATGAACTCGATCTGCCGCCCGGTCCTGGCAGGCGGGGCGAGCGGCGCGCCGCTCTTGCCCGGATAGAAACCGATCAGGCGCGTGACGTCGCTCTGGGTCTCGCTGAGCTTTTCCAGCCTGACGTCATGCTGCCCATCGCCGAGGCGATCGATCGTGACGTCGATGTTTCCCGAGCTTTCGAACCGCTGCCGTTCCACGCCGTCGATCAGCAGCCGCAGGCGACCATAGCCGTTGCGCAACCGGACCGTCAGGCTGGTTCCGGTGAAGCGCCCCTCGACATAGACC
>NZ_JBFUDI010000026.1:0-990 GCF_056404795.1 Cellulomonas sp. P2_B4 | reverse complement strand
GTCTTCATGACGGTAGAATACCGGACGGACGCCCTTCCGGACGCAGGACACCATGATTGCGGGGCGGGGAACGCCGGATTCGTTGATCGGCGAGCCATGCAGCAGCCTGCTGTCGAAGATCAGGCCCTCACCGGCCCGCATCGGCAAGGAGAGGACGATGTCGCCGAGGGATTTTTGAAAATGCGCGTGATAGTTCTTGATCCCCGGGCCGCGGATCTGTCGAACCAGCCGGTGGCTGCCGGGCACGACCCGCAGACAGCCATTATGATCGTCGACGTCGACCAGCGGGCACCACACCGTCAGTGTCGGCTGATCTATGTCTTCCGTCAGGGTCCAGTCCGAATGGAGGCTCAGCGCACCCGTTCCCGGCTCCTTGATGATCAGGCCCGCCGTGATGATGTCGAAGTCGTCGAGAAGCCCCTCGAGCTTCGGCGCGACCGCATCCCGCACCGCGGAGAATATCGATTCCCGATACTGAGCGTCGCCATCGAGCGCCGTCGCGTGATAGGCAAGCGCCTGCCCGGTGATCGTCGACGAACGGGACGCCCGGTCGCGAATGGTTTTCAGCGTGTGGAGCAGGGCGTCGACTTCCGCTGCATCCAGCAAGGGAAGCTGGACGAAGCCGTCCCGTGTCAGCCGTGGCTGCAGCGCTCGATTCCGAAGAATGGATGTCTGCACGAAATCGCCCGTTGCTGCCCCCCTTCTCCGGCGGGCCGTCATGCGCCGGCATAGCAGACCGCCGCCGCCGCGCAAACGCGCGCCTCCGGGCACCTCGTCACTGGACCCCGGCCCCGCTTTCGCGCAGCCTCGCTGGCGTTCGGGAGAGACTCGTGACCAAAACCACCGCGGCACTGCTCGCCATCGCCGCCATCGGCTTGGCTGGCGGCGATCTGTCCGCCCTTACTGGCCAGACGACCGCCCCGGATCATTCCCCGGCGCCCCAGGCCGCTATCAGAAACGCCGCCGAATTCGATCGCCTCGCCCGCACCG
>NZ_JBFUDI010000025.1:0-1022 GCF_056404795.1 Cellulomonas sp. P2_B4 | reverse complement strand
TGGAGCGCCTGCAAGCCGAGCTGGCTTCAGCGGAACGGCACTCCGCCGCGGCGGACGCGGCGGTCCTGCTCTACACCGGGTTCCCCAACTGATGGGCGCGGGCGATTTCATCCGCAAAGCGCTTCAGACCGGCCGCCGCGTTGCACCGTCGGCGCCCGACACATGGCACGGCACCGCCGCGCCCGGGTCGCGCTGGACCTATCAGCAGCACGCCGTCCTGAAGGCTGAGGGCATCCCTCCCGAGCTGGTGAAGACCGCCACCGTCGGCGTCCAGGTTCAGAACAAGCTTAATTGGGCGATGCCGACGCAGACCCGCCCCGTCCTGTGTCCGCGCCTCGCGATCACGCGCAACGGCCGGCGGGCTCTCATCATCACGCCTGCGGGCGATAAGCTGTGGAAGGACATCGTATGACCCTTTTCCGGTCAACGCCGGCGATCGGCCAACCCGTGCGCCAGTGCGACGCCGAGGCTATCCGGCTCGAAGAGCTTCGGGCGCGTTGGCAAAGGGTGGGCGAGCTGATCGCCATTTGGTCGACCCCCGGCGCTGTCGGGCTGGGCTTCGGCTTGCTCGCCATGATGGCCGTGCGCGTGGTGTTTCGATGATCCGCCCCGCCGCCCAGTTCACGGCCGAAGAGCTTCAGGTCGACGAGGACGCCGAGCGCGAGGCGAAGGCGGTCGAATGGGGCTCAATGGTTCGGGTCGCGGAATGCGCCGGAGCCTTGTTCGCCCTTCTGTTTCTCACGGCCATCATTCTCGCCCTCGGCGGGCCGCGCTGATTATGAGCATCGCCGACAAGGCCGCGCATGTTCGCGCCGAACTGGCCGCCGCGGCGCCGACCAAGCACCACTGCCACTGGCCCGGGTGCGACGCGACGGTGCCGCCCGCCGCCTGGGGATGCCGCAAGCATTGGTACAAGCTGCCACTCGCGCTCCGTAACAAGATCTGGGCCGCCTATCGGCCCGGGCAGGAGGAGACGAAGACGCCGAGCCGGCGCTACGTCGAGGTCGCGCGCGAGGTGCAGG
>NZ_JBFUDI010000024.1:0-1815 GCF_056404795.1 Cellulomonas sp. P2_B4 | reverse complement strand
GGGTGGAGGCGATCCAGGCCGACACGACCGGTGCGGTGGCGGCGATCGGGCAGATCGCCTCGATCATCGCGTCGATCAACGACTACCAGCTGACGATCGCCTCGGCGGTCGAGGAGCAGACCGCGACGACCAACGAGATGTCCCGCGGGGTGGCCGAGGCCGCGACCGGGTCCGGGGAGATCGCGGTCAACATCGGTGGCGTCGCGAGCTCGGCCGCGTCCTCCTCGCAGACCCTCGGGCAGATGGGCGACGCCGTCAGCGAGCTGGCGCGCCTGTCCACCGACCTGCGCACGAGGGTCTCCGCCTTCACGTTCTAGGACGCCCCGACGCCCCGCCGGCCACCCGTGCCGGCGGGGCGTCGTGCGTCCGTCGTCCCTCAGCATGCTGAGTCCGCGCGCACCAACCGCTCACAGATCGCGTGCGGGAACCGATCAGCCAGGAGACGGCCGAACCGGCCGACAGCCCAAGGAGGAACTCATGTCGACGACCCACCCCGCCCCGGTCGCCAGCACGCCACGGCGCCGTGGCGCCTGGTTCGCCGACCGGTCTATCCGCACCAAGATCCTCGGCCTGACGGCGATCTTCGCGATCGTCGCGAGCGTGCTCGCCGCGACCGCGTTCGTCACGATGAACAACCTGGCCGCGCAGACCCGCGAGCTCGCGCTCGCGATGAACAACCTCAGCGCACCGCTCAACACCGTGCACCAGGACCAGCTCAAGGGCCGCATGATCGTCGCCCAGCTCGCAGCCACCAAGACCCCCGACGTGGTGGAGCACTGGAAGAGCGAGCAGGTGGACAACGACGCCGAGATCGACGCCGCGATCGCCGAGTTCGAGGCCAACGGCGGCGGCACCATGCTCACGTCGTGGCCCGACTTCCGCACGGCCTACGACGCCTGGCGCGCCGCCCGCGACAGCCAGCTCGTCCCGGCCGCGCTCAGCGGCGACCCGGTCGAGTACGAGACCGTGCTGAACGACGTCACCGAGCCGCTCAAGTCGGCCTACGTCGACGCGCTCGACGCCGCCGCCGAGCAGGGCGACGCCCTCGCGATGGGCGTCGCGGACACCGCGGCGGACCAGGCGACCGCCGCGAAGCGGGACATGATCGTCCTGCTGGTGCTCGGCGTCATCGTCCTGGCGATCCTCGGTGGCTTCATCGGCACGCAGCTGCGTACCTCGGTCCGCAAGGTCCAGGTCGCGCTCGAGGGCCTCGCCGAGGGCGACCTGACGGTTCGTGCCGATGTGCGCAGCCGCGACGAGGTCGGCCGCATGGCGCAGTCGCTCACGTCCGCGCAGGACGCGCTGCAGACCACGCTCGCGGGGGTGCTGGAGACCTCGCAGACGGTGGCCGCTGCCGCCGAGGAGCTGTCCGCGTCGTCCAACGAGGTGGCGGCGGGTTCCGATGAGACCAGTGCGCAGGCGGGTGTGGTCGCGGCTGCCGCGGAGCAGGTGTCGCGCAACGTGCAGGCGGTCGCGGCCGGGGCGGAGCAGATGGGGGCCTCGATCCGGGAGATCGCGCAGAACGCGAACCTGGCCGCGAAGGTGGCCGACCAGGCCACGTCGGCGGCGTCGTCGGCGAACGAGCAGGTGGCGCGTCTGGGTGAGTCCAGCCAGCAGATCGGGAACGTGGTCAAGACGATCACGAGCATCGCGGAGCAGACGAACCTGCTGGCGTTGAACGCGACGATCGAGGCTGCGCGTGCTGGTGAGGCGGGCAAGGGGTTCGCGGTCGTGGCTGGTGAGGTCAAGGAGCTGGCCTCGGAGACGGCCCGGGCCACGGAGGACATCGCGCGTCGGGTGGAGGCGATCCAGGCC
>NZ_JBFUDI010000023.1:0-2087 GCF_056404795.1 Cellulomonas sp. P2_B4 | reverse complement strand
GGGCAGATCGCCTCGATCATCGCGTCGATCAACGACTACCAGCTGACGATCGCCTCGGCGGTCGAGGAGCAGACCGCGACGACCAACGAGATGTCCCGCGGGGTGGCCGAGGCCGCGACCGGGTCCGGGGAGATCGCGGTCAACATCGGTGGCGTCGCGAGCTCGGCCGCGTCCTCCTCGCAGACCCTGGGGCAGATGGGCGACGCCGTCAGCGAGCTGGCGCGCCTGTCCACCGACCTGCGCACGAGGGTCTCCGCCTTCACGTTCTAGGACGCCCCCGCACGACCCCGACGCCCCGCCGCACCCCCTGCCGGCGGGGCGTCGGCCTGTCCGCGGGCCTCTCGAATCCCCCATACGGGACGTAGGTGCTAGCACCCAGATCTTCGACGGGTGGCATCGCGTCCGGAGCACTCACAAAGGGCCGTGGACGGCCGATCACACGGTCAACGAGCCCCACGCCACCAGGAGCAACCATGCGCAAGACCGGCCTCAGGAGCAGCAGCACGGCCACCCGCCGTCGTCCCGCCCGGTGGTTCCGCGACCGCTCGATCCGCACGAAGATCCTCACGGCGATCCTCGTCATGGCGGCCGTCGCGGTGGGCTCCGGCATCTACGCCGTCAGCGCGCTCCAGTCGGCGTCGGAGGCCAGCAAGACGCTCGCCGTCATCCAGTCGTCGATCATCGACATGCGTGTCGAGATCGAGCAGCGCCAGATGCAGGCCCGCCTGGTCATCGCCCAGCTCGCCGCCGCGACCACGCGCACCGAGCAGCAGTCGTGGCTGGCGCAGCAGCAGGAGAACGACGCCGCCATGACGAAGGTCATGGACGCGTACGCCGCGAGCGACGCCTCGCAGGCGCCGAGCTGGCAGGCCTTCGCGCAGGACTACGAGGCGTGGCTGCGGGTCCGCGACAGCCAGCTCGTCCCGGCGGCCACCGGCACCAACGTCGACGCGTACGCCAAGCTCCTGGCCGAGGTCAGCCAGCCGGCGGTCGACAAGTTCACCGGCGACCTCGAGACGATGGTCCAGGAGATCAGCGGCTACACCGACAACCTGGCCGCGACCTCCGTCGCGAAGGCGGACCGTGCCGGCCGCATCCTGACGATCAGCCTGGTCGTGGCGCTCGCGCTGGCCCTGACGCTCGGCTGGTTCATCGCCGGCAGCATCGTCGGCGCCGTGCAGCGCGTCCGCGGCTCGCTGGTGGCGATGGCCGGCGGCGACTTCACGGTCCGCGCCACCGTCGACTCGAGCGACGAGCTGGGTCGCATGGCCGACGCGCTCGGCGCCGCCCAGGACTCGATCGTCGCGACGCTGCAGGGGGTCGTCGAGACCTCACAGACCGTGGCGGCCGCGGCCGAGCAGCTGTCCGCCTCCTCGAGCGAGGTGGCGGCGGGTTCCGATGAGACCAGTGCGCAGGCGGGTGTCGTCGCGGCTGCCGCGGAGCAGGTGTCGCGCAACGTGCAGGCGGTCGCGGCCGGGGCGGAGCAGATGGGGGCCTCGATCCGGGAGATCGCGCAGAACGCGAACCTGGCCGCGAAGGTGGCCGACCAGGCCACGTCGGCGGCGTCGTCGGCGAACGAGCAGGTGGCCCGGCTGGGTGAGTCCAGCCAGCAGATCGGGAACGTGGTCAAGACGATCACSAGCATCGCGGAGCAGACGAACCTGCTGGCGTTGAACGCGACGATCGAGGCTGCGCGTGCTGGTGAGGCGGGCAAGGGGTTCGCGGTCGTGGCYGGTGAGGTCAAGGAGCTGGCCTCGGAGACGGCCCGGGCCACGGAGGACATCGCGCGTCGGGTGGAGGCGATCCAGGCCGACACGACCGGTGCGGTGGCGGCGATCGGGCAGATCGCCTCGATCATCGCGTCGATCAACGACTACCAGCTGACGATCGCCTCGGCGGTCGAGGAGCAGACCGCGACGACCAACGAGATGTCCCGCGGGGTGGCCGAGGCCGCGACCGGGTCCGGGGAGATCGCGGTCAACATCGGTGGCGTCGCGAGCTCGGCCGCGTCCTCCTCGCAGACCCTGGGGCAGATGGGCGACGCCGTCAGCGAGCTGGCGCGCCTGTCCACCGACCTGCGCACGCAC
>NZ_JBFUDI010000022.1:0-3623 GCF_056404795.1 Cellulomonas sp. P2_B4 | reverse complement strand
GGTGGCGACCGAGCGCGCCGAGCAGGCCGCCACGACCGGCGCGCTGCTCGGCCGTGCGCTCGACGTGCTGGCGCGGGCCGCGGCGGCCGCCTCGGCGCGCACCGCCCCCGTGCTGGCCGAGGCCGAGGAGCTCCTGCACGCCGGGGCGCTCGAGCTGGCGCAGGCCGTGCTCGGCGTCGAGCTGTCCGACCGCGAGCAGTCCGCCCGCGCGGCGCTGGCCCGCGCGCTCGCCCGGCCGCGCGGCACCGAGACCGTCACGGTCCACCTCAGCCTGCGCGACCTCGACACCCTGCAGAGCATCGGTGCCGACGACGCCCCCGACGGCGTGCTGCTGGTCGGTGACCCGTCGCTGGCGCCGGGCGACGCCCTGGCCGTTCACCCCGACGGCTTCCTCGACGCGCGGATCGGCACGGCACTCGACCGTGCGCGCGCCGCCCTGGCGGGAGAGTCCGAATGAGCACCCTCCTGGAGACGCGGAACCGCTGGGACGACGCGCTCGCCGCCGTGGCCCCCGAGGTCGTCGGCACCGTCCGCACGGTCGTCGGCCTGTCGATCGAGGTCGCCGGCACAGGCGCCGCGCTCGGCGAGCTGGTCCGCATCGGCGACAGCGTCGGCGCGGACGAACCCGTCCTCGCCGAGGTCGTCGCGACCTCCGGCGACACCGTCCGCTGCATGCCGCTGGCCCCCACCCGCGGCCTGCGCGCCGGCATGCCCGCGCGTCCGCTCGGCCGGTCCCTGCAGGTGCCGGTCGGCACCGGGCTGCTCGGCCGGGTGCTCGACGGACTCGGGCGGCCCATCGACGGGTTGGGTCCGCTGCGGGCCGACGCCTACGTCCCCATGGACTCGCGCGCGCCGCACCCCCTCGACCGTGCCCGCGTCGACACCCCGCTCGACCTGGGCGTGCGCGTCCTCGACACGCTCGTGACGGTCGGCCGTGGCCAGCGCATGGGCCTGTTCGCCGGGTCGGGCGTCGGCAAGTCGAGCCTGCTGTCGATGATCGCCCGCGGCACCGACGCCGAGGTGTCGGTCATCGCGCTGGTCGGCGAGCGTGGCCGCGAGGTCCGGGAGTTCCTCGAGGACGACCTGGGCACCGAGGGTCTGGCCCGGTCCGTGGTCGTCGTCGCCACCTCCGACGAGCCGCCGCTCGTCCGGCTGCGCTCGGCCTTCGTCGCCACCCGGATCGCGGAGCACCTGCGCGACGGCGGGGCGCACGCGGTGCTGATGATGGACTCGCTGACCCGCGTGGCCATGGCGCAGCGCGAGATCGGCCTGTCGGTCGGCGAGCCGCCCGCGACCCGCGGCTACCCGCCGAGCACGTTCGCTCTGCTCGCGCAGCTGCTCGAGCGCGCCGGCACCGGTCCGACCGGTTCCGTCACCGGCCTCTACACGGTGCTCGTGGACGGCGACGACCACAACGAGCCGATCGCCGACGCCGCGCGCTCGATCCTCGACGGGCACGTCGTCCTCGACCGGCGCCTGGCCGTGGCGGGGCACTTCCCGTCGGTCGACGCCCTGGGCTCGATCAGCCGTGTGGCCTCGCGCGTGACGTCGCCGGACCAGCGCGCCGTCGCCTCCCGGCTGCGCGCCGTGATGGCCGCGCGCCGGCAGGCGCAGGACCTCATCGACGTCGGCGCGTACGTCCCCGGCTCCAACCCGCTGGTCGACGCCGCCGTCACGCACGGCCGCGCGATCGACGCGTTCCTGCGGCAGGGCATGGACGAGCCCGCCGCCGCGGCGCAGTCGTGGGCGCACCTGGGCGCCCTGGTCGACGCCTTGGGAGATCTGTCGTGAGCCGCGCCTTTCCGCTCGCCTCGCTGCTGCGGCTGCGCACCCTCACCGAGGACCGCGCCGCGTCCGAGCTGGCGCTGGCCCGTCGCGACCAGGCCCGTGCCGAGCAGCGTGCCCGCGACACCGCGGAGCGCCTCAGCGGCGCGACGCTGCCGCGCGAGGGCGACCTGCTCGCGTTCCGGGCCGCCGTCGCCGGGCGGGCCGCGCTCGGGTCGTTGCTGGTCGAGCGCCGGGGCGACGTGGTCGCCGCGGAGACCGTCACCGACGAGCGCGCCGAGACCTGGAGCGAGGCGCACCAGCAGGTGCGCGCGCTGGAGCGGCTCGAGGAGCGCCACCAGGAGGCCGAGCGCCTCGAGGAGACCCGCGCGGAGCAGAAGGTGCTCGACGAGATCGCGGGGCGCCGAGCGTCGGCGTCGTCGGAGGGGGCGGACTCATGACCACCGGGATCGCGGCAGTGCAGGCCCGGATCGGCGAGCTGCGTCAGCTCGTCGAACCGCAGAAGGTCATCGCGACGACCCCCACCAGCGCCAAGGTCTCGGCGACCTCCTTCACGGACGCGCTCGCGGCACTGGGCCTCTCCGAGACGGCGGCCCCGGCGGCGCCGACCGCGACGGGCCAGACCGGCCAGTCGCTCGTCGCGGCCGCCGAGAAGTACGTCGGGACGCCCTACGTCTGGGGCGGCGAGTCCCTCTCCGAGGGCGGCCTCGACTGTTCCGGGCTGGTGCAGCGCTCCCTCGCGGACCTCGGCGTGACCGGGATCCCGCGGACCGCCCGTGAGCAGATGACCCTCGGCACCGCGGTGCCCACCCTCGACCAGGCGCTGCCCGGGGACCTGCTGGTCTTCGGCGGCGGCACCCACATCGCCATCTACGTAGGGGACGGCAAGATGATCGACGCACCCAAGCCCGGCGGGCACGTCTCCGTGCGGGACGTGTACAAGGAACCGACGGCGATCCGTCGGATCCTGCCCCAGGAGACCGTCGCTGCGGCACCCGTCACGAGCGCGTCGGCCACGGCCAGCGCGCAGCGCGCCGCCCTCGAGGCGCTGATGTCGCTGAGCTCGTCCCCCTCCTCGTCCACCGCCACCGACGCGCTCACCGCCGGAGCGGCCGCGTGACCGCGGTCGGCGTGGCCCCCGTCGTCACGGGCGCCCGCTCGGCGTCCCCGCGCTCGTCCGTCGCGCCCGCCGGCGACTTCGCGCAGGTGCTCCAGCGGGTCGCCGCGCAGGATCGCGAGCCCGTCCGCACGCCCGCCCGGCCCGCCGGCTCCGGTGCGCAGACGGCCGAGCAGCGCGCGCTGGTCCACGCCTCCGACAAGGCGCTCGCGCGGTCGGCCGAGAAGGCGCACAAGCTCGGTGCGACGAAGGCGACCGCCGCGGAGCCGGATGCCGACGACGTCGTCAGGTCCGAGCCGACGGACACGACGCAGGAGACGGACCCGGCCGTGCTGGACGCGACCCCCGTCGACGCCCCCGCGACGGACCCGAACCCGACCGCGGCACCCGTCCCGAGCGCGGACGCCACGCCCGCTGACGGCACGCCCRCTCCCACGGGACCGGCGGCGACCGTCGGMCCGGCGATGCCTCCCGCCGGCAGCGACACCGCGGCCGCGGCGGCGACCGCCGCGACACCTGTCGGGACGACGACCCCGACCCCGGCGCTCGCCTCCGCGACGGGCCCCGTCGCCCCGCTCAACGGGCCGTCCGCTCCCGCGGCACCCGCTCCCGCAGCGTCGGCTCCGCTGACCCCGGCCGCCCCGAGCGGTGCGCGTCCCGCGGACAGCGCGCAGCCCGCGCCCCTCGCCACCCCGGCCGTCGCCCCGGCGGACGCGCAGGC
>NZ_JBFUDI010000021.1:0-5693 GCF_056404795.1 Cellulomonas sp. P2_B4 | reverse complement strand
CCTCTACGGCGTCGAAATCGACCCTCGAGCCGGTGCACTCGCTGGCTTCGCCCTGACCATGAAGGCCCGCGCCAAGCAGCGGACCTTCTTCAACAAGCAGATCGAACCCAACGTTTGCGTCCTCGACCCGATCCAGTTCACACCCGACGAGATCGACTTCCTGCTTACTCGTGGGGGCGACAAGCACGCCGAAGCGGCCTTCTGGAACCAGTTCGAACACGCCGACACCTTCGGCTCACTGATCCAGCCCGACGCCGAGCTCACCGTTCGCCTCAAGCAGCACATCGCCCAGCTCGACGACCGCGGAGACATCCTCCTAGCCGACGTCCTCGACTGGGCTGAACAGGTAGTTGTCCAGGCTGAGTACCTAGCCCAGCGCTACGCGGTCGTAGTCGCGAACCCGCCGTACATGGGCGCTGGGAACATGGGCTCTCTGCTCGCGACGTTTTCAAAGGAGATGTACGCAGACGCCAAGGCAGATCTTTTCGCCATGTTCATCGCTCGGTGTCTCGGACTAGCTGTTCTTCACGGCGCGGTGGCGATGATCACCATGCAGTCGTGGATGTTCATCTCCTCGTACGAGGTCTTGCGCGCGACTATCGTCGCGGGCAACCCGCCGTCCTCGATGATCCACCTCGGCGAGCGTGGATTCGACTCGATAGGCGGTTCAGTAGTCTCGACCACGGCATTCGTGCTCAAACGGGGTGGCGACGCCGCTCGTACCGGTGTGTACATCCGCGCCGTTCACGGCGATTCCGAGTCGGCAAAGCAGGGCATCATTTCCCGCGCCTTAGCCACTAGACAGCAGGGAGAGGGCTGGCACGAGGTTGCCGCATCCGCCTTCGCAGACATTCCCGGGTCGCCCGTTGCCTACTGGCTGTCTCATGCCGCGCGCGCCGCGTTTGCCGACGGTCGCCCGTTGTTGAATGAAGTCGCATTGCGAGAAGGCCTTACGACTGGCGACAATGGGAAGTACCTCCGGTACTGGTGGGAAATCTCGGCAAGCCGCTCCGCAATGAGATGTGCTCGTCGCGATGAAGCGATGGTTTCCGGCGCCCGGTGGTTTCCGCACAAGAAGGGTGGACCGTTTAGGCGGTGGTACGGCAATCAGGACCTTGTAATCAACTGGGAGGGGGATGGCGCCGAGATAAAGGCGGCTGTGGTCGCGCAGTACGGCGGATCCTACACAAAGTCGATTCGCAGCGAAAAGTTCTACTTCGAGCCAGCGCTCTCGTGGGGCCGGGTTTCGTCCGGCGAGTTTTCCATTCGATGGTATCCGGCCGGTCAACTGTTCGACTCAACAGCGCCATCGGTTCTCGCCTCAGAATCGACGATAACTACGGCGCTCGCATTGTTGAACAGTTCTTCACTGGGGGTCTTGCTCGGCGCTATCAGTCCAACTCTGGACTTTCGCCTCACGGCGATGGGAAGCTTGCCCGTTCCCCACCACTGGAAGTCTCTCGACTCCAGGGCGGCAAAGGTAGCGACGGACGTATCGAGGGAGGACTGGGATAGCTTCGAGACGTCGTGGGGCTTCACGTTCAGCCCGCTCGTCGGCACAGTATCGACCAAGCTCGCCCGCGTCGTTGGTGCATACACAGCGGAATCGTCGGCAATCGCTAAGGGCCAGCAGACGCGGGAGAGCGAGAACAACCGAATCGTCGCAGAAGCTTATGGTTTGGTCGGCGAGGTTCCAGTAAATGTGCCTCTGCACCGTGTGTCGCTGACAAGGAATGTCGAGTTCCGGTACGGACCAGGCAGGTCCGCGGCGGAGTACACGGCGCTTGAGCGAGCCAGCGTTGCAACTGACCTGGTGTCCTACGCGGTTGGGTGCATGTTCGGTCGCTACAGCCTGGATCAGCCGGGGCTCATCTTGGCTGACCAAGGCGCCACGTTTCAGGAGTACCTGGCCAAGGTGCCGAACCCGACGTTTGCGCCGGACAAGGACAACGTCATCCCGATCGTGGATGGCGACTGGTTCGAGGACGACGTCGTTGCGCGGTTCCGGACCTTCCTCCGGGTCGCCTTCGGGGAGCAGCACTTCGAGGAGAACCTGCGCTTCGTCACCGAGTCGCTCGGTGTCAGGGACATCCGCGACTACTTCGTGCGGTCGTTCTACAAGGACCATGTCCAGCGGTACAAGAAGCGCCCGATCTACTGGCTGTTCTCCAGTCCGAAGGGATCGTTCAGCGCCCTGATCTATATGCACCGCTACACGCCGTCTACGGTCTCGACGGTGCTGAATGAGTACCTGCGTGAGTTCCGGGCCAAGCTCTCGTCGAGCCTGCAGGAGCAGGACCGGCTGGCCGCCGGCGGTGGCACGCCGCGTCAGCAGGCGGCCGCCCAGAAGGAGGCCGACCTGCTGCGCACGGTGCTTCTGGAGCTSGAGGAGTACGAGCACGACGTGCTCTACCCGCTGGCCTCGCGTCAGCTCAACATCGACCTCGACGACGGCGTAAAAGCCAACTACCCGAAGTTCGGTGCTGCCATGAGGAAGATCCCCGGACTTGAGGTCGCAGATGAGTGACACCATCACCGTCCGCGCACACCTGCGAGACCCGTCCGATGACGACGTTGACCGCTGCCTCGACGCGTTGCGCTCGGCGCTCGTGAAGACGCTGAATGACGGAAAGCGAATCTCGCTCTGATGGAAACCGCACCGCTGAAGTCGTTCGCGACGTGGGCACGCACCTCGCTGATCCGTGAGGTGACAGCCCGGGTTGCCGTTGTGCTGGCGCCTGCCTCGC
The DNA here is from genome assembly GCF_056404795.1 of Cellulomonas sp. P2_B4. NCBI lineage: Bacteria > Bacillati > Actinomycetota > Actinomycetes > Micrococcales > Cellulomonadaceae > Cellulomonas > Cellulomonas sp. P2_B4. The sequence continues at coordinate 2,946 of NZ_JBFUDI010000021.1, read as the reverse complement.
CCGATCGGGTGGAGCAGCCCAGGGCTGTGGAGTCCCTGGAAAGGGCCGTCACGGCGGCCGGTGGGGGCGACAAGGGAAAGGCCGCAGTCGCGGACAAGGTTGCCTACACGTGGTTCAACCGGATCGTCGCCCTGCGCTTCATGGACGCCAACGGCTACACCAGCGTCGGCGTCGCCTCCCCGCAGGCCGGCCTCGACACCGGACAGCCTGAGATCCTGGCCGAGGCCAAGCGTGGCAACTTCGATACCGAGGTAGTTGGGGGCAGGTCTCGCGAGATCGTCACGGGGCTGCTCGACGGCACCCGCCGCAGCGACGACGCCCAGGGCGAGGCCTACGCCCTGCTGCTCGCGGACTACTGCCGCTACTGGAACCGCGCGATGCCGTTCATGTTCGAGCGCGAAGGCGACTTCACTGAGTTGCTGATCCCGGCCAACCTGCTGGCCGACGAGTCGGCCCTGAACCGGGCCGTGAGGGTGCTCACCAAGGATGTCTGTCAGGACGTCGAGGTCATCGGATGGCTCTACCAGTTCTATATCTCGGAGCGTAAGGACGAGGTCTTCGCCGGGTTCAAGAAGAACAAGAAGGCTGGCGCCGACGAGATCCCCGCAGCCACTCAGCTGTTCACGCCCCACTGGATCGTCCGGTACCTCGTCGAGAACTCCCTCGGCCGGCTGTGGATGCTCAACCGCCCGGCCTCGCGCCTGATCGACCAGATGGACTACTACATCGCCCCCGTCGACGAGGAGACCGACTTCCTCAAGATCGCCCGGCCAGAGGAGCTCAAGGTCGTCGACCCGGCATGCGGGTCGGGGCACATGCTGACCTACGCCTTCGACCTGCTGTACGCGATCTACGAAGAAGAGGGCTACGCCCCGGCCGAGATCCCCGGCCTGATCTTGACCAACAACCTCTACGGCGTCGAAATCGACCCTCGAGCCGGTGCACTCGCTGGCTTCGCCCTGACCATGAAGGCCCGCGCCAAGCAGCGGACCTTCTTCAACAAGCAGATCGAACCCAACGTTTGCGTCCTCGACCCGATCCAGTTCACACCCGACGAGATCGACTTCCTCATCACCAAGGGCGGAGACCGGCAGGCGGAGACTGCGTACTGGAACCAGTTCTCAGAGGCCGACATGGTTGGCTCGCTTGTGCAGCCAGATGCGCAGCTGACTGCTCAGCTGAGCTGGCATCTCCGAAGTATTGATCACAGTGGTGACATGCTTCGTGCCGAGGCGACTGAACGGGCGGCGAGCGTCATCGCCCAGGCAGAGTTTCTCTTGCCCCGATACAACGTTGTTGTGGCGAACCCTCCTTACATGGGAAGCAAAAATGTTGGGGCAGTTCTTGCCGACTATTTTGCTGCCTGGTTTCCGGACTTTCGATCCGATCTCTTCTCGGCGTTTGTGCGACGCCAGTTCGAACTCCTGGTGCGAGGCGGCTTCGCGGGATTTGTGGCGCCCAACGTCTGGTTCTACTTGAAGGGCCACGCTGCGTTCCGCAAATACGTGACAGAGGCGAATCGGCTTCTGTCTGCGGTTGAACTCCCGCTTGGCGGTATGCCCGGTGCGACCGTGCAGGTCGCTGCCGTCGTGGTTGAACACACCCCAAGAAGAAGTGACAAGAGCACGTTCGTTCGGCTTGTCGAGTCCGAACGGAGAGGAGCATCTCTTGGCGCGGCTGCGCTTGGGGCCATCCGTGGCGAAGTGCCTGAGAACACGTACGTGATCTCCCCGACGGCCCTGCAAGTTGTCCCTGGATCGCCGCTCGCGTACTGGGCTGATGGCGCCACGCTCGCGGCATTCGCGAAGCATCCGAGTCTCGGCACGGTTCTCACCGCACGAGTTGCGATGGCGACTGGTGACAACGAGGCCTTCGTTCGCGCATGGCCGGAGGTTTCGTGGTCAAACATCGGACGCGGTATGCGCAGCCACAACGAGGCCAGTTCTTCTGGAAAACGCTGGTTCCCGGTAAATAGAGGGGGCGAGTTCCGTCGGTGGTACGGGAATCGGGAGTACGTCATCGACTGGGAAAGCGACGGAAGTCGCATCCGGTCGTTGACCGACCCCCGCACCGGGCGGGTTCGTTCGCACAACTACAACGGAGACTTCGCGTTCAGAGAAGGGCTTACATGGGGAGCTCTGAACTCGGCGAACTTCGGCGTGCGATACGCACCGTTTGGATCCCTTTTCATGACGCCAGGCTCGAGTGGATTCGTAAGCGGCGGCGCCTCGCCGACGTCTATTGTCGCCTACCTTGGAACTGCGGTAGTCAAACATTTTCTGAATCTCATTAGCTCAACCTTGAACATCGAGGTTGGCGACGTGCTGCGGATTCCCGTTCCGACGCTGCCGGCCGACTTCGCCGAGTTGGCGGCGGAGGCAATCTCGATTAGCAAGGCCGATTGGGATGACTTTGAGCTCTCCACGGAGTTTGTCCGCGCTCCGCTGGTGAGCGGAGATCGGTCGGCAAGGCTTGCGGCGCGGTCGGCTGGACTTCAGGCTGTGCAGGACCAGAGGATCCAGGACCTCGCAACGATCGAGGGGAAACTTGACTCAGCGGCGGTTGGTGCCCTCGGCGTGGATGGACTTGAGTCCCACATCGATGGGAGTACGCCGGTCACACTCCTGGGCCGGGGTTCAAATGGCGACGTGAAAGACGTCGTGTCCGATCTCGTGTCCTACGCGGTCGGGTGCATGTTTGGTCGCTACAGCCTGGATCAGCCGGGGCTCATCTTGGCTGACCAAGGCGCCACGTTTCAGGAGTACCTGGCCAAGGTGCCGAACCCGACGTTTGCGCCGGACAAGGACAACGTCATCCCGATCGTGGATGGCGACTGGTTCGAGGACGACGTCGTTGCGCGGTTCCGGACCTTCCTCCGGGTCGCCTTCGGGGAGCAGCACTTCGAGGAGAACCTGCGCTTCGTCACCGAGTCGCTCGGTGTCAGGG
>NZ_JBFUDI010000020.1:0-9038 GCF_056404795.1 Cellulomonas sp. P2_B4 | reverse complement strand
CTCCTCGCCGCCGAGCTGCGCGGCGGTCCATGCCCCGATCCTCTTCCCGGCGTCGAAGTTGTCGGTCGCGAACGTGATGTCCACGGCGTCGGCGGGATCTGGTGCCGTGTCCAGGGCGATGACGAACAGGCCGGCATCGCGGGCCTTCGCGATCGCGTCGACGACAGCGGGGCCGTTCGGGGTGATCAGGATGCCGTCCTGGCCCTGGGAGATGGCGTTCTCGATGGCCTGGATCTGGGTGTCCTCATCGCCATCCTCGCGACCAGCCGCAAAAGTCAGCTCCACGTCCCGCTGTTCAGCAGCTTCCTCAGCGCCCTTCTGCATGGCGATGAAGAAGGGGTTGCTCGTCGTCTTGACGATCAGCGAGAGAGAGACCGTCTCGTCCTGGCCGCTGGGCGAGGAAGTCCCATCGGCGTCGCCATCGCTCGAGCAAGCGGCGAGTGTGAGTGCGGCTGCTGCGGCAAGGACGGCGAGACTCGAGGCCGCGCGGCGGCGGGAAGGCATCGTGCGTGTGTTCATCGGGATGAACTCCTCCGGATGGGCGGCCGAAGCCGCATGACAACGTTGTCATGCACACAGTCGCTCGTAGGCGGGGAGGCGGTCAAGAAGCGCGAGGTCACGCTATGGTCACGACATGACATCGTTGTCTAGTTCCGGTGGGACTGTCCCAGATTCCGTCAAGCCGCGCGCGACGATGCGCGACGTAGCGGAGCTCGCGGGTGTCGGGATCAAGACCGTCTCCCGGGTCGTCAATGACGAGCCGGGTGTGTCGCCGGCAATGGTCGAGCGAGTGAAGCGAGCCGCGATCGAGCTCAGCTTCCGCCCCGACCTCGCCGCTGGCACGCTGCGCCGCACCGGTGGCCGGTCGAAGAGCATCGGGTTGGTCCTCGCGAGCGTCGACAACCCCTTCTGCGCGGCGATCCATCGGGCGGTCGAGGACGTCTCTGCGGAACGCGGCGTCGCGGTGTTCTCGGCGAGTACCGACGAGCAGCCGGAGCGGGAGCGGCGCCTGGTGGAGGCGTTCTCGTCCCGCCGAGTGGACGGCCTGATCATCTCTGCGTGTGGAGCCGACCAGCGCTACCTCGAACCCGAGCTCGAGGCCGGAACGCCCGTCGTCATGGTGGACAGGCCACCGGTCGGCATCGAGGTCGACAGTGTCCTCGTGGACAACGTCGCCGGAGCGAGGGGCGCGACGAACCATCTGCTGCGGGCAGGACATCGACGCATCGCGTATCTCGGGGACCTGCCCTCGATCGCGACCGCACGCCAGCGCCGGGAAGGTTACCTTCGAGCGATGGTGACGACTGACGACCGGCTCATCCACGACGGCCTGCACGACATCGACGCCGCCTTCGCGGCGGTACAGCGGCTTCTCGGCGAAGTCGACGCTCCTACTGCACTCTTCACGAGTCAGAACCTCGTCACCATCGGTGCCTTCCGCGCCCTGCAGTCGCTCGGCCTTCAGCACGACGTTGCGGTCGTCGGCTTCGACGACTTCAATCTGGCAGACCTGATGGACCCAGGCGTGACCGTCGTAGCGCAGGACGCGACAAGCATCGGACGCACCGCAGCGGAGAGAGTCTTCGCGCGCCTGGAGGGGGACACCTCGGCGCCTCGGGAGTTCGTGCTGCCGACGCAGCTGATCGTCCGTGGGTCCGGGGAGATCCCTCCGCGCCGAGGACGGCCAGACCCGGCGGAGCGGCGACCGTGAGCGCGTCGAACTCAGGAAGGACCAGGGAACCGACCCCCGAGGTCGTGACGCTCGTCGCCGGCAGCGCGACCCTGGACGTCTCGACACTCGGCGCCACCCCGCTGCGCTGGACCCTTCCGTTGCTGGGTGAGATCGCCGACGTACTCGACGGCTACCGCGACACGCATGAGCTGCATGCCCAGGACGGCGTCCGCAACGGGGTGATGGCACCGTTCTGCAACCGCGTTGCGGACGGTCGGTACACGTTTGACGGCGTCACGCACGATCTACTGCCCGGCTCGCAGGATCGCACGATCTACCACGGCCTCGTCCGCACAGAGCCCTTCACCGTGGTGGAGCAGCAGCAAGGCGAGAACGAGGCGATGGCCGTTCTGCGGTGCGACGCGCTCAGTGCGGGCCAGGCAATCGGGTATCCGTTCCGAGTGGTGGTCGAGGTCTCGTACCGCCTCACGCCAGACAGCTTGGAGATGGCAGTGACCGGCAGGAACGTCGGCGACGTCGCGGCACCTTTCGTCGCCGGCTGGCACCCGTACTTCCGCCTTCCGGGGCGCCCGGTGGTCGACGGTCTGAACCTGACGCTCCCCGCCCAGGTCGCGATCCGGTCCGACGGGAGACTCGTCCCCCTACCCGGTGATGCCGCGTACGAGGCCCGGAACGGCGCCCGCTGGGAGCCGATCGGCGACGCCGTTCTCGACGCCGCCTTCGCGGGCCTTCGAGCGGACGACGACGGCATGGCCCGCACGATGCTCTCGGATCCCGCCTCGGGCGTGTGCATCAGCCTGTGCCAGGAAAGAGGGCTGGTGCACGTCTTCACGGGCGACACCCTCGCACGGAACCGTCGTGCGTCCATCGCGATCGAGCCGGTGGAGGTGATGACGAACGCGTTCGGCAGAGTCGACTGTGCGGCGGCGATCCGTCTCGAGCCGGGGGCTGCGCGGCGCTTCGCCTGCACCACCACCGTCACGGAAACGACACTCTGACGATGCACCGCGGCCCCGAGCTCAACGCTCGGGGCCGCGGTGATCACGGTCGGCGGTTGACCGCCGACGTCGACTCACTTCGCCTCGCGACGACGTGCCCAGCTGTCAGCGAACGGATGCAGACCTCACCCCCTCTTCGCCGGGTGGCAATGCCGCGTTCGCACGGCAGGTCGGTGCGGACACCGTTCGCGGCAAGGGTTGGGGGCCGGCCCGCCCACCTGACCTCCTCACGCGGGCGAGCCCCACGACTGGTTGGGTCCGCCGACGCAGTCCCAGACCTGGAGCCGTTGCCCGTTGATTGCGTTGCCGGCCGGGAGATCGATGCATCTACCAGACCACGCGTTTCGGTACGTGTTTCCTGCGCGTGTCCATCTCTGCTGCGGAGAGCCGTTGCAAGCCCACACCTGGAGCGAAGCACCGTTCCCGATGTTCTCTGAGGGCTGGTCGAGGCAGACATCACCGTTCCCGAGCGATCCATTCGCGTTGTGCGTCCACCGCTGGTTGGCAGCGTTGGAGCAGTCCCACAGGCGCACTGCGGCGCCGTTCGCGCCCGGAGCCTTGTCGATGCACTTGTTGGTTCCGTTCCAGTGCATCTCGCCAGCCCCAGGGGTCTCCGGCGTACCGCCGGATCCCGTCGTCCACGCCTTGTCCAGCCGGTTGAAGGTCAAGGACACCAGAGTCACGTTCCCACCGGCGGCATATGCAGCAATGCCCAGGCTGTCCGGTGCCGAGTTGAAGTTGACGTTCTCGGTGTAGGACAGCTTCCCGTCGTTGCCGAACGCCTCAACCTGGCCGCGGTCTACCAAGATCCGCATGCGGATCTTGTTGTTGACCGGAACGAGTGGCTTGAACTCCAACTGCTGGAGCCCACGGTTGTACGCAATAGTCCGATCGCTCGAGCCGTCCGGACGCTGGTGGAGCCTGAACCCGAACTCGCTGGCGGTCGCCCCGGCCAGGTCCCACTCGGCTATGAGCTCGTAGGCGTCGGCGTTGACACCGTTCAGCGGGTCGCTCGAATCGTTCGGCGTGATCGCCCGGGACCCCCATGTCTGGGTACCGCTACGGATCGTCGAAATCTCGTCGACCGGCTGCCGTGTGACGCGCAGGCCCTCGGGGAACGTTCGAAGCCCGAGCTCCGCCGGGAACGAGGCGTTGCCGGTCCAGGTCGATCCCCGGTTCCCTGGCTGCCAGTACATCTGGACCACACGGTTGGTCGGCATGTTGGTGAAGGTCTGGCCGGCGTAGAAGGATCCGTCGAAGGCTCCCCGACCCTCATCCATCCTCTGGGGGTTGTTCCAGCCCGAGTCGGGGACGAAGACGCCGTTGCTGTTGAGAGTGCCAACGACGTACTCGCCGGAAGCATCGGTCAGGACCCACCGCAACACCCCGGTGTTGCCGTCGACCGGCAGCTGGAACATGTCCGGGCACTCGAAGATCCACGGCGATCGGTACTCGCCGCGGTACGTCCAGTCAAGCAGGTTCGTCGAGCTGTAGAACTTCGCGGCGTTGCCGTTGTCGTTGCCCCAGAACACCATGCCCCACCGGTTGCTCGCCGCGTCCCAGAAGACCTTCGGGTCACGACTCTCATACGGGGTCGAAATGACCTTCGCGCCGCCGTTGTACATCTGGAAGCGGTTTCCCCCGTCCGTGCTGTAAGCGATGGAAACGCCTCCCGTATTGGTGAACAGGAGGATCGGGGCGTCCGAACCGCTCTTGAGGCCAGTCACGTTGTTCTGGTCGACCCAGCCGCCACCGGACCACAGCGTGGCGTTGTGCACCCCGGGCTCGAGGGCGATGGGCTTCTGCGTCCAGTGCACCAGGTCCTTGCTCACCGCATGGCCCCAGTGCATCGTGTCCCAGCCAAGGCCGTGCGGGTTGTGCTGGTAGAAGAGGTGGTACTGACCGTTGTAGAACAACGGTGCGTTGATGTCGTTCATCCAGCCACCTTGAGAGCTGAAGTGGAACTGTCCCCTGAACGGCTCGTTGTAATCCGTCGGCGCATAGGGGAACTCCGGGTAGTCGCCAGCACTGCCGGCAGACGCCGGAGTGGCGATCGCGACCGCCACGACCCCGGACGCAAGGACAGCGACAGCCGTCATGGCGGCACAGAGAAGACGAAGGAGACGGGACTGGATTTGTCGCATGCGGGTCTACTTTCTGGCTCGCAAGACTTCCCAACAGCCCGAACCGGAGAGAACGGCGAAGTTGAACTCAGAAGTCACGATCGTCGCCAATAGGCCGTCGCCGCCGAGCATCGGCGGGCGATACGGGAGAGGACCGGAGGGAGGGGCCGGTTGAGGAAGATGCATCGAACGAAGGCGTCTCGGGCGGACACCGGTGTCCGCCTGACTGTGCTGCACTGACGAGCCGTGAAGGCAACATCGCCTCGTCGGACTCCATGGTGCATGACAACGTTGTCATAGACACCTTGGCAGGTGTGCGCCCCACCGTCAAGGTTGACTTCCCCCGCGAGCGCCTCGCGAACGTGGGCCTGTCGTGCTGACAAGACGCCGATAGGGGCTGCTGTTCCGGCCACTTTCTGCGTGGGAGCCTGCCGAGAACGCATCGCGCGAGTGCTACTCCCCCAACTCTGCTCGCACGCGCTGTCGACACCTCGTCGGGCTGCGCAGCTCGATGGGCCGCGTGAGTGCCTGCACGGTCATGTCACCTGGCCTTCCCGCGCAGGTCGACGGGCGTCGACTCGCTCAGCCGAGCATCCCCGATGGATCGAGCAGCAGACCGTGTGCGGGGCTTCGCCACCCGCCCGAGGGATCGAGGTTGGCACGAACCGGATTCCCGGCACGGCTTCGAGGCACGACGCCTACCGAGTCAGATCCCGTCGCGCTCCGGTCCCTGCGGGGGCCTCGGATTGGGCATGCGGCCGGCTTGAATCAGGCGTTCTGGCGGTAGATGGAAACGCAATTCCCCGCTGATGGCCGAGCCGTCCAGAGATGGTCTGGGCCCGGACACGGGCAGTTCAGCGGCTGTGGGCGGCTCCGCGCCTGCCCGTGACACGGTGATGGCCGAGGCTGCCGCCGCACGCTCGAGGATGGGTCGTAGCACTCCGACGGGGCTGGCCCTCAGCCGAGGACGCGCCTGGGCGCCGAGCAGGCCTTGGCCGCCGAGGCCGTCGAGCAAGGCGGCCATGAACGAGTCCCCGGCTCCCACGGTGTCGACGACTTGGACGGGGACTGGCGAGATCCGGATCGCGCCGGTTGACGTCATGGCGACTGCCCCCTGCGATCCACGAGTGACCACGACGAGCGCTGGGCCGGCATTGACCCACCGTCCGGCGACTTCCAGAGGATCCGCGCCGGGGTACAGCCACTGCAGATCGTCGTCACTCGCCTTGACCACATCCGCATCGGCGAGCAGTCGAGCGGTACGTCGCATGACGTCGTCGCGGTCGGCCAGCAGACCCGGGCGGATGTTGGGGTCCAGGCTCACTGTCGTCGACGTGCTCAGGTCTGCGACCAGACGCTCGACCGCGTCAGCGCCAGGCGAGAGGTAGGCAGCTATGGATCCGACATGCACGTGCGTCGCGCGTGGAATCAGTACGTGCGTCGCCAGCGCCGCCCACGAGATGTCGAAGAAGTACAGCGCTCCGCCGGACTCGTCCAGGACCGCCGTCGCAGTTGCCGTCGCCTGGTCGCCGGGGCCGGCGTCGACGATGTCGACCCCGGCGCTCAGGAGATGGGAACGAATGATCCGGCCGTGGTCGTCGTCGCCGAGCTGGGTGACGAGCGTTGTTCGTCGACCTAGCCGCCCCAGACCGAATGCCACATTCATCGGACTGCCGCCGGGGTGCGTCTCGACGTGGCCGTCCGTGGATCTGACCAGGTCAGCGAGAGACTCGCCGATCACCAGGAATGTGGGCTCGTCGTTCATGAGGACTCTCCGGGACTTCGATCTGTGAACGGTGCGAGCCGGTCGCCGAGTGCCTTTCGCCATCGGATCGCCGGCGGAGTGTCCTGACGCGTCGGCGGACTCAGGCCACCTGCTTGGCGCCCGTCATGATGGCGACGGCTTCTTCTGCCGAGTGGGTGTGCGGCGTGACGACCGCCGCGCGACGACCCAGCCGTTGGATGTGCACACGGTCGGCCACCTCGAAGACGTGCTGCATGTTGTGGCTGATGAGGATCACCGGCAGGCCGCGTTCGCGAAGGTCTCGGATCATCTGGAGAACCTGGTTGCCTTCCCTGACGCCAAGCGCGGCCGTGGGCTCGTCGAGGATGATGACCTTCGAACCGAACGCCGCGGCCCGCGCCACGGCGACCGCTTGACGTTGGCCGCCCGAGAGCGTCTCGACGGCCTGGGTCGTGTCCTGCAGCGTCGTGATGCCGAGTCGCTTGACCTGCTCTTCCGAGCGCCGCCGCATGCCCTTGGTATCGAGCATCCGGAACACTGACCCCAGAACTCCGGCCCGGCGCTCCTCTCGGCCGAGGTAGAGGTTGCTCGCGATGTCGAGCGCCGGTGACACAGCGAGGTTCTGGTAAACCGTTTCGATGCCCGCGGCGCGCGCTTCCTGGGCGCCGTGGAATCGCACGGGTTTCCCGTCAAGGAGCAGCTGCCCCGCGTCGGGGGTGTAGGCCCCGGAGAGACACTTGATGAGCGAGGACTTGCCCGCCCCGTTGTCACCGATGATCGCCAGGACTTCACCTGGATAGAGCTCGAGGTCCACACCGTCGAGTGCGACCACTCGCCCGAACGTCTTGACGAGGTTCTTCGCCTGAAGCACAGGCTTGCGGCTGTCCTGGTCCATCAGGCACGCCCCCTTCGGATCCACTGGTCCACAGAGACCGCGACGATGATCAGCACGCCGACCGTGAGCGTCTGGTACAGCTGGTCCACGCCCGCCAGCGAGAGACCATTGCGGAATACTCCGACGATGAGCGCGCCGAGCAGGCTGCCCCAGATCACCCCGCGGCCGCCGAACAGACTCACCCCACCGATCACGACCGCAGTGATCGAGTCGAGGTTGGCGTCTGCACCCGCATTCGGACTGGCGGCGTTGATGCGTCCGACAAGGATCCAGCCCGCGAGTGCGAAGGTCGCGCCGGCCGCGAGGTAGACGCTGAAGAGGACACGACCGACCTTGATGCCCGCCAGGCCCGCGGCTTCCTTGTCATCACCAACGGCGTAGACGTGCCGTCCCCAAGCGGTCTGACCGAGGGCGTACGCCGCGACGACGTACATGAGCAGCATGATCACGACACCGGCCGTGACGCGCACGCCCCAGACCGTGAAGGCCGAGCCGGTCCATGTCAGCAGCGGCGGTAGCTCGCCGCCCCGCACAGTGGCCCCATGGGAGTAGAGGAGGGTCAACGCGACGAAGATGTTCAAGGTGCCGAGTGTGACGATGAACGGCGGCAGCTTGAATCGTGTGACGAGGAAGCCGTTGAGCGCGCCGCAACCGAGGCCGACCAGCAGCGCCAGCAGCAGCGCGAGGACGGCCGGAACGCCGCTGTCTGTCGCCGTCTGTGCCATGACCATCGAGCTCAGCACCATGATCGCGCCCACAGACAGGTCGATGCCGGCGGTGAGGATGATGAGCGTCTGCCCGATAGCCAGGGCACCCACCACCGCGACTTGCTGGGTGATCAGCGAGAGGTTCTCGGGCCGCCAGAAGCGGTCGTTGAGGAACCCGAAGACGATGACCGCGACGACCAGGACCACAGCAGGGCTGAGAGCCGGATACCGGTGGAGGACGGACTGGATCCGTTCGCCCGTCGTCGTGTTCTTCAGGAGGTCTTCGGTCGTTCTGGAAGGGGTTCCAAGCGGAGCCGGGTCGGCTGCCGGTGCAGATGGGGTAGTCATCACGTCGCTTTTCCTTGAGGCGATCGCCGGGCAAGGCCCGGGCAAAGGACCAGGGTGGGAGGTCGTGCGGCCAGACGGCGCCGGGTCCACGGCGCCGTCTGGCCTGCGAGGGCTCAGCCCCAGCAGATCTCCGAAGCCTCGGTGGTGTCGATGCTCTCGATGCCGTCGACCGGGTTGTCGGTCACCAGCGCGACACCGGTGTTGAAGAAGTCCAGGCCCTCGCTGGTCGTCGGGGCCTCCCCGCCGCGGGCGAGCTTGGCGATGGCGGCGACACCCTCCTGGGCCATGCGGACGGGGTACTGCTGCGAGGTCGCGTCGATGATGCCGTCCTTGACGTACCCGACGCCGGCGCAGCCGCCGTCGACCGAGGTCATCAGGACGTCCTCAGGGGTCTTGCCGGCGGCCGTCAGAGCCTGGAAGGCGCCGTAGGCGGTGGGCTCGTTGAGGGTGTAGACGACGTTGATGTCGGGGTTCTTGGACAGGCAGGTCTCCATGGCGGTCGTGCCGCCGTCCTCGCTGCCCTGGGCGGC
>NZ_JBFUDI010000019.1:0-25003 GCF_056404795.1 Cellulomonas sp. P2_B4 | reverse complement strand
GCCCCGGTGGCCCCCGCGCCCGCACCCGCCCCGGCGCCGGCCGCCGAGACGGACCCCCGCTTCGACACCTGCAAGGACGCGAAGGCCGCGGGCTACGGCCCCTACGTGCAGGGCGTCGACCCCGAGTACGACTGGTACCGCGACTCCGACCACGACGGCACGAACTGCGAGAAGTAGCGCGACGACGGCGCCGCACCCGGAGACGGCGAACCGCCCTGCTGCACGGCACGTGGCACAGTCCGTGACGTCACCCGCCGAGCGGCGTCCGCGACGTCCTCATTGACTACCGTTCACCCGTGCCGTCCTACCGCGTGACCGCCAACGTCGGGCTGCTGCAGCCCGGGGTCGACGCTCCCGACGTGCTCCCCGCGGCCGTCGAGGTTGCCGAGTCGTTCACCACCGTCGAGGCGTTCGACGTCGCCGTCGTGCGAGGTCAGGCGCGTGTGACCGTCCGCTACGAGGCCGTCGACGACCAGTACGCGCGGCGCGTCGGCTGGGCCGTGCTCGCGCGGCTCGACGAGCTGGCGGAGATCAGCGCGCGGTCGGTGACGCGTCGGTTCGGGTCGCGCTGGTACCCGGTCCGGACGCAGACCTACTGAGCGCCGAGCTCCTCGGCAGCCTTCGCGATCCTGCGTGACCGGGTCTCCGCGGTCTTGGCGGCCTCGATCGGCTCGATGATCGCGCGCTTGCGGCTGAACGACAGGGCCTCCAGGGCGGCCCTGCCGGAGTCCGAGAGGGCCGCCGCCAGGTCGTCGGGGACCGCGATGGTGCGTGGGGCGTCGTCGTACTCGATGTCGACGTCGACCTCGTCGCCCGCCGCGACCCCCGCGCCGGCCCGGTTCTCGGCGCTCACCGGGATGAGGGTCCTGCCGCCGTACGGCGTGACCGTGCTGCGGTAGGAGTACCCGTTGATCGTCACGACGACGGGGAATCGGGCGCCGCGGCCCATCGCCTCGACGACCTCGGCGGGAACCGGCATACCCGTCGCGGACTTGCCGCCGAGCTCGAGAACCGTCCGAAAGCGCATGGGCCGAGACTAGAGCCCCGCCCGCTCGGCTGCCGAGGCCGCGCCCAGCCACGTGTGCGGGTTGCGGTCCCAGCACCAGCCGAGCTTCGCGCGCCGCTCGCTGATCCAGACGGCGGGCACGCGCTGGTTGGTGCCGGTGCGCGAGCCCATGAGCGAGAAGCACTTGTTCGACCGGAGCATGTCCGGCCGCACGATCGTCAGCGCGACCCCCTCGTGGATGGTCAGCGGGGTCCGGCCGCGGGCGGTCACGGTCGCGAGGGCCGTCTCCGGCGTGACGTTGCAGAACTCCGAGCCGGTGTCGATCGCCCAGAGCAGGTACGGGCCGTCGGGAACGTCGACGAGCGCCCGGTAGGTCGGCGCCTCCTCGCGGTCGATCACGCTCGCGCCGAGCTTGCTGCCGCGACGCATCGCCGGGGCCAGGTCGTTGACGTCCAGCCCGGGCACGACGAGCACGAACGGCACGGCGTCACCGTCGACGACGGCCGACGGTGCGGGTCCGGGCGCCGTGCCGCGCAACGGCTCCACCGAGGCCCGGAACGTCGCCTCGTCGGTGCCCAGCAGCGCGGGGATGCCGAGCTCCACGTACGCGGTGGTCTGGCGCTCGAGCTCGTCGGCGAAGGACGACGTCGGGTCGAACGCGGTCGACGCGGGCGACGGGGGAGCGGTGACGGTCGGCAGGGACGGGTCGATGGTCGTGACGGGGACGCCCATGGGCTCCTTCTCGGGTCGGGAGAAGGTTCAACGGCCCGGCCGGCCGTGGTGTTCCCTCAGAGCAGCGCGTCGCCCTGACCCAGGATGATCGGGTCGCCCAGCGGGCGGGCGGGTCGGGCGCGGCCCTGGCCGGCCGGCGTGGCCGGTACGTAGCGGTGCGCGACGACGAGGCTCGGCTGCTGGGCGTCGGAGGCTTCGACGAGGACCGCGGGTGCGTCGCCGGCCCCGGGAGAGGGCAGCGAGCCGTACCAGGCGACCGCTCCGCGGGCGGCACCCGACGACCGGACCCACTCGCGGGCGACGTGCTGGGCGTGCGTGGGGTCACCCTCGAAGGAGCGGACCTCCGGTCCGGCGCCGCCGTCGACCAGGGCGAACGGCTGGGTGTCGGCGGGGGCGGTCAGCACGACCTCGAGCGCGTGCTCGAGCGCGCCGAGCGCGATGTCCTGGGCAGCGGGCGACGGCGGGTAGGGCAGCTCACCGGGAGTGCGCGGCAGGTCGTCGCCGGCCAGCCGCGGGTTCGGGAACGCAGCGACCTCGGGCGCCGCGGCCATCACCAGGTGCGCGGCCGCGGCGGCGACGTACTCGCCGACCCACTCGGGCGTGCACCCGCCCACCCAGCGCGAGCGGACATCGGTCAGGGGCAGCGCGGCATCGAGCCCGGAGGCCGACACGACGGTGGGCGTGGGGTCGTCGGAACCGTGGTGCAGCGCCCACCGGGCACCGGGGACGCGTGAGATCAGCAGGTCGCCCACACCCACCCCGAGGGCCAGGACCATCGCCGCGGGCGGTGCCGACGACGACGGCGCCGCCGCCCACGAGGTCCGCGCGTGGTGCAGGAGCGCGCCGATCGCGGCGGGGTCCGTGATGTCGATCCCGGCGGAGCGCAGGTGCGCCCGCGCACGGTCGAGGTGTGCGACCTCGCCCGGCGTCAGCGTGCGGATCCCCGGGGCGATGTCGACGGCGCCGGACGCGGAGGTGGGCAGCGTCGAGCGCGCATCGTTCATGGGGGCGGGATCGACCGCGCCGACCCGCTCCTTGAGCCCCCTGGTCGCGATTCCACCCGATGCCTCACACCTCTGGTGGAACGCGTGTCCGGAGCGCACGATTGGTCCCATGACTTCCCTCACCGAGCACGAGCAGAGTGACATCGAGAAGGCCAACGCGACCGGGCTCACCCCGGTCGTCTTCGTCCACGGGCTGTGGCTCCTTCCGAGCAGCTGGGACCGCTGGCGCACCCTCTTCGAGGCCGCTGGGTACGCGACGATCGCCCCGGGCTGGCCCGACGACCCCGACACCGTCGCCGAGGCGAACGCCAACCCGTCGACGTTCGCGAAGAAGGGGATCACCGACATCGCCGACCACGTCGCCGAGGCCGTCGCCGGGCTGCGGATCAAGCCGGCGGTCGTCGGCCACTCGTTCGGCGGGCTGCTGGCGCAGATCATCGCGGGCCGGGGGATGTCCGCGGTCACCGTCGCCGCCGACCCGGCCCCGTTCCAGGGTGTCCTGCCGCTGCCCATCTCGGCGCTCAAGTCGGCGTCGCCCGTGCTCACCAACCCGGCCAACTACCAGCGCGCGGTCCCGCTCACCTACGACCAGTTCCGGTACGCGTTCGCCAACGCGGTCGACGAGGTCGAGGCCAAGGAGCTGTACGAGACCTACGCGGTGCCCGGGTCCGGGGAGCCCCTGTTCCAGGCGGCCGCGGCCAACTTCAACCCCTGGAGCGAGGCCAAGGTCAAGTCCAAGAACCCCGAGCGCGGCCCGCTGCTCATCATCTCCGGCGAGTACGACCACACCGTCCCGTGGGCCATCGCGCACGCGTCGTTCAAGCGCCAGAAGCGCAACGAGGGCGTGACCGAGATCGTCGAGATCAAGGGCGTCGGGCACTCGCTCGTCATCGACCACGGCTGGGAGGCGGTGGCGCAGACCGCCCTCGACTTCGTGCAGCGCTTCGTGCGCTGAGGGCCGTCGCGGTCTTCCGACGAGGCCACCCGGGGCTGGTCCGCCCGGGTGGCCTCGTCGCGTCCGGGGGTGGCGCTCGCGGGTGCGGCGGCTAGCCTGGCGGGGCGCGGGGGGCGTGTCCTGTCCTGCCGTCCCCGGAGTGCCGCATCCGCCGACCAACGCGTGTCGTCGTCGTCGCCGTGACCGCCGCCCTGGTCGTCGGCGTGGCCGGGGGTGCCTGGGCGTGGGACTCGCACCAGGACGACGTGGCCTCGCAGCACGCCCAGGCCGCCGAGCGCGCCGCCGCCGTCGCGGACGCGCAGGCCTCCGACGTCGAGGTCGCGCTGGGGCACGACGCCGCACTCGACAGCGCTCAGGCCGCCGTCGTGCTGGCCGACGCCCGCGCCGGCCTCCAGGCGGGTGCCGACGGCGCGCGCGCGACGTTCGACGCGACCGCGGGGCAGGTGGCCGACGACGCGGTCCGGCAGGCGCTCGCGGCACAGCTGGCCGCAGCCGACGCGACCCTCGCCGCTCCCGCCGGACACAGCGCCGCGGACCTGCGCGCGCTCACGAGCGCGCTCGCGGGCGGCAACGCTGCGGTGGTCGCCGCCCACGACGCGTGGAACCAGCAGCAGGCCGCGGACGCCGCGGCGGCCGCCGCCAAGGCCGCGAAGCCCACGACCCCCAAGGCCGCCGCCCCGTCCAGGGCGCCCTCGTGCGAGACCACCTACGACGGCCCGCCGTTCTACACGTCCCCGCCGACCGCGGGCGGCGACGGCTCCAACGGCAAGCTCCCGCCCAGCGCGCTGACCGCGATCAGCTGGGCGACGGACCCGCACGGCACCCCGTACTACCTGCGCAGTGACGCGGCGGCCGCGCTCGAGCGGCTGAACACCGCGTTCCGGGCCGAGTTCGGGCACAACCTCGGCCTCGACCTGACCTACCGCGACTACGACACGCAGCTCGCCATGCGTGCCGCGCTCGGCACGGTCGCGGCGACCCCAGGCACCTCGACCCACGGGACCGGGCTCGCGCTCGACGTGCCCGAGCTGCCCTGCGAGTACGGCTGGGACACCGCGCAGCGCAGCTGGCTCGTGAGCACGGGCCCCTCGTTCGGCTGGCGCGCGCCGGGCTGGGCGCAGCGGACCGGCTCCAACCCCGAGTACTGGCACTTCGAGTACGTCGGCTGAACCCCCTGCGCGGTGGTCGGCACTGCGCCAGGATGGGGTCACAGGGCGGGGGAGCCGATGAGCAGGAGCTGGATCTGGTTCGTCGCGATCGCGGCGATGCTCGGCGTGCTGACGTGGAGCACGGCCGTCGGGAACGAGCGCGTCGGGACGTTCGCGTACTGGTCGGGCATGGGGATCGTCGCGGTGCTCGTCGCCTGGAGGGTCGCCCGCGCGCTGGTGCGGCGTGGGGAGTCCGCTCGCGAGGTCGTCGCGCCCGGCATGCAGGGTCTCGACGAGGTGCAGGGCCTCTACCTCGGGCGGCCCGACGTCGGCCCGGTGAGCTACGGCACCGAGGACCGCCCGGTCCCTGGGCTCGTCGTGGATCGGCCGGACCCGCTCGACGACAAGGTCTGGCGCGTCTAGGCGCTCTCGGCGCCGGCGGGGGCCTTCTCGTCCGGCGGCCGGACCCCGTCGGCGCTGCTCGGCACGGTGAGCAGCGAGATCAGCGCGCCACCGGCGAGCAGGCCGGCGCAGATGAGCATCGCGATCCGGTAGGCGGGCTCGAGGGTGGTCGGGTCGGTGAGCGAGGCGCCGACGCCCGCTGCCAGCGGAAGCACGGCGATCGCGAGCAGACCGGCCACGCGCGCGACCGCGTTGTTCACGCCGCTCGCCGCACCGGCCAGGTGGTCCGGCGCTGCCGCCAGGGCCGTCGTCGTCAGGGGAGCGACCGTGGCCGACAGCCCGAGGCCGAACACCACGATGCCCGGCAGCACGTGCGTGAGGTAGGGGGTGTCGGGCGTGACGCCGAGCAGCAGCACCACGCCGACCGCGCAGACGACAGGCCCGACCGTCATCGGGAACTTCGGGCCGATGATCGTGCTCAGCGCCCCGGCGCGCGGCGAGAGCAGGAGCATCAGCACGGTGACCGGCAGCGGGGCCAGCCCGGCCGCGAGCGGCGAGTAGCCGGCCACCACCTGCAGCGTCACGACGAGGAAGAAGAAGATCCCCGAGATCGCGGCGTAGATGAGCAGCGTGGCGGCGTTCGTGCCCGAGAACGGGCGCCACCGGAACAGCGCCGGCGGCAGGATCGGGGCGACGGCGCGCGACTCGACGAAGACGAACGCGCCGAGGAGCAGCACGCCGGCGAGCAGCGTCCCGACGACGACCGCGTCAAGGCTGCCCGACTCGGTCCAGGCCGTGAACCCGTAGGTCAGGCCCGCCAGGCCGAGCGCCCCCAGGACCGTCCCCGCGACGTCGAGCTTCTTGGCGGCGGTCGCGTCCGAGCTCTCCGGGACGTGCCGCATGGTCACCGCGACGACGACGAACGCGATCGGCAGGTTGATCCCGAACACCCAGCGCCACGACGTGACCTCGACGATCCAGCCGCCCAGGAACGGCGCGATCGCGCCCGCGATGCCGCCGAGCCCCGACCAGGCGCCGATCGCCCTGCCGCGATCCGAGCCGGTGAACGTCGACTGCAGGATCGCCAGCGACCCGGGCGTCAGCAGCGCGCCGCCCACGCCCTGCAGGGCGCGCGCGGCGATGAGCAGCCCGACCGTGGGTGCGACCGCGCAGACCAGCGACGCGATCGCGAACCACACCACGCCGAACAGGAAGATGCGCCGTCGACCGAACCGGTCGCCCAACGACCCGCCCAGCAGGAGGAACGCCGCGAGGGTCAGCGCGTACGCGTTGACGGTCCACTGGAGGTCGGCGGTCGTGGCGCCGAGGTCGTCGGCGATGTTGGGCAGGGCGATGGTGACGACGGTGGCGTCGATGAACGCGATCGCCGACCCGAGCACGGTGGCAAACAGGACCCATCGGCCGCGGGCCGACGCGTAGACGATGCCCCCGGCGGCGGACCCGCCGTCAGGCGTCGCGGGGTCGGTCACGGTCTTTGCTGGGCTGCACCCGCTTCGGCTCGCCCGGCATCTTCGGGTACTCCGGCGGGTACGGCAGGTCTCCCTGCCCCTCGTCGGTCTCCTGCCGGTCGGCCAGCTCGAGGAGCGACTCGATGGAGTACCGCGGTGTCGTCCGAGCGACCAACGGTGCGAACAGGTCGCCGACCTCGGCGAACCGCGCGGGCATCGTCGTGACCGTGAAGTCGTCGGGTGCGACGTCCGCGACCTCGTCCCAGCGCAGGGGAGCCGACACCGTGGCGCGCGGGTTGGTGCGGATCGAGTAGGCGGACGCGATCGTGCGGTCGCGGGCCATCTGGTTGTAGTCGATGAAGATCTTCTCGCCGCGCTCCTCCTTCCACCACTTCATGGTGACCTGGGACGGCAGGCGCCGCTCGAGCTCACGGCCGAACGCGATGGTGGCCCGGCGGGCGTCGACGAACGACCACCGCGGCTCGATCGGGACGAAGATGTGGATGCCCCGGCCGCCGGACGTCTTGGGCGTGCCCTCCATGCCGTGCTCCTGCAGGAGCTCCCGCACGTGCGGCGCCACGCGGGCGGCGTCCGTGAAGTCGGTGCCCGGCTGCGGGTCGAGGTCGATGCGGATCTGGTCCGGCGACTCGACGTCGTCGCCGATCACCGGCCAGGGGTGGAACGTCAGCGTGCCCAGGTTGGCGGCCCACGCGACGACGGCCAGCTCGCTGGGCGCCACCTCGTCGGCCGTGCGGCCGCTCGGGAACGCGATGCGCGCCGTCCTCACGTAGTCGGGCGCACCCTGGGGGACGCGCTTCTGGTAGAACGCGTCGCCCGTCGAGTCCATCCGGGTGGCCAGCTTGGCGCCCTCGAACACGCCCTTGGGCCAGCGCTCGAGCGTCGTCGGCCGGTCGAGGAGCGCCCCCAGGATGCCGTCGCCCACCGAGACGAAGTACTGCACGACGTCGAGCTTGGTCAGGCCGCGCTCGGGGAAGTAGACCTTGTCGGGGCTGCTGACGCGCACGGTCCGGCCGTTCACCTCGAGCTCGACCGCGGGAACCTTCGACGGGGACATGCTGCTCAACCTAAGGCGTGGTTCCGACAGTCGCCCAGGGCAGCGTCACCCCGCACCGATCAGCCCCCGCTGGTGCGCGACCGACACGGCCTCGGCGCGCCCGGAGACCCCGAGCTTGGCCAGCAGGTTCGAGATGTGCACCGAGACGGTCTTCCCGGAGATGTAGAGCTTCTCCCCGATCTGCCGGTTGGACAGCCCCTGCGCGACGAGCGCGAGCACCTCGGCCTCGCGCGCGGTCAGCACGTCGGCGCCCGCGACCCGCACGCCCGGCAGGTCCAGCCGCCCGCGCCTCGCGAGGCCTCGCACGGCGGTGGCCAGCGGCACGGCGCCCATGTCGTCGGCCTCGGTCAGCGCGGCCCCGGCCTCGACCAGCGCACCCTCGCGGTCGCCGCCCTCCAGCAGCGCCTCGGCGAGCCGGAACCGGCTGCGCGCCAGCTCGTACCGGTAGCCGTAGTCGAACTCGTCGATCGTGGTGCGCCAGAGCGCCGGGTCGTTGGTGCCGACGAGCCTCGAGTGCTCGGCATGCACCCGCGCCAGCCACGCGCGACCTTCCGGTCCCATGCGGCCGCCCCGTGGCCGGCCCCGCTCGGCGGTCTCGACCGCGCGCGCGAGCAGGTGGTTGCCGGTGGCGACCGCCTCGGACACGTCCTTGCCGAGCAGCCGGTCCTGCTGCGTCTGGTCGGCAATCGCCGAGAGCGCCAGCGCGACCAGCCAGATGCCGCCGAGGAAGTAGTCGGACCACGTGCGCCACAGGTACTCCAGCAGGCGCACCGCGAGGGCGACGGCGCCCTCCAGGTCGCCCCGCCAGGTCAGGGCGTCCACCGTGCAACCGCCCGCGACGAGCGCGATGAACCCGTCGCGGTTCCACACCGACTCGAGCGCGAGGCCGCGCTCGACCGCGTCGGCGTCGCCGCGCGCGACCGCCGCATACAGCGCCTGCGACTTGAGGATGTCGGCCAGCTCGTCGGGCACCCCGCCCAGCCCGGCCGGGCTCAGGTCCCCCCGGACGTAGCGGACCAGGTTGACGAACATGTGCAGCTCGAGCCCGTACGCGCTCCAGGTCATGCCGAGTGCCGCGGCCCGCTCGACGCCCTCGGTCGCCATCGCCGCGGCACCGGGCAGGTCGCCCGCGTAGTAGCGGTTGGACGTGAGGTTGTAGATCGTGCGCAGCTCGGTGCCGTAGTCGCAGGCCTCGCGCGCCCGGGCCAGCGCCGTGTCGAGGAGCTGGGCGGCACGGTCCGCGTCGTCGACGACGAGCACCGCCAGCGAGGTGAGCGCGTCGCTCTCGGCGTCCGCGGCACCCGCGGCCCGTGCCACCTCGACGGCCTCCTGCGCTGCGGTGAGGGCCTCGTCGTCCAGGTCGGCGTTCATGGCCGCGCGGGCGTAGCTGGCCAGGGCCCACGCGCGCGCCGGGGTGTTGCCGCTCGGGAGCGCCTCCACGGCCAGGGACGCCTCCCGGATCGCGTCCTCGATGTCGTCGGTCGCCAGCAGGTACCGGGCGAGCAGGGTGCGGAGCATGGCCTGGCGCTCGATGTCCGAGCCGGTCTCCTCCACCGCCGCGCGGGACAGCTGGACGGCCCGGTCGGACTGCCCGGCGCGGCTGGCGGCCGCAGCGGCGGCGGCGAGGACGTCGGGGTGGTCCTGGTCGAGCGTCGCCGTGACCTCGGGCACCGCGCCCCACAGCCGCAGGACGACCTCGAGGTGCCGGACCTCCTCGGTCGGGGCGAGGACCTCGCGCGCCTGGTGCGCGGCCTCCAGGGACGCGAGCACGGCCGTCGGCAGGTCGGGGGCGCGCAACGCGTGCGAGGCGAGCTGCGACGGCGGGCCCAGCGTCGGGTCGGCACTCAGCACCCGCAGGTAGGTGCGGTGCAGGGCCGACTGCTCGCCGGGCAGCAGGTCCGTGTAGACGGCCTCGGCCAGCAGCGCGTGCCGGAACGCGATGCGCTCGTCCTCGCCGCCGAGGATGTGGTGCGCGACCGCCTCCCGCAGCGCCGAGTCGAACGCGCCGGGCGCCGTCAGCTGCGGGTCGCCGTCCGCGGCCACGACGGCCCGCAGGAGCGGCTCCGAGACGCGTCGGCCGGCCGCGGACGCGATCCGGGCGAGGCGCTGCACGGACGGGTCGAGCTGCTCGAGCCGCGAGCGCAGGACGTCGGCCAGCGACCACGGCAGCTCGTCGGCCTCCGCGCCGGCCTCCAGGAGCTCCTCCGCGAAGTACGCGTTGCCCTCGGAGCGGTCGATGACGCGGCGCAGGGTGCGCTCCTCCAGCGGTGCGCCCGCGAGCGCGGTGGTGAACTCGCGCAGCTCGGCGTCGGTGAAGGGGGCGAGGTCCAGCCGTTCGACGCGCGGGTGCCGGGCCAGCTCCGCCGCGACCGGTCGCCACGGGTGCCGGCGGTGCAGGTCGTCCGTGCGGTAGCTCGCGACGACCACGAGGTGTTGGTCGCGCAGCCGCGAGACGAGGAAGCGCAGGACGTCGCGGCTCGACGCGTCCGCCCAGTGCAGGTCCTCCAGGACGAGCAGCAGCGGGTGCCCGGGAACCCCGACGGCGCCGAGCGCCTCGACCAGGCCGTCGAACAGCTGCAGCCGGCTCGACTGGTCGTCCAGCGGGCCGGCGACACCGGTGGGCCCGGGCAGCAGCCGGGCCAGCGCGGGACGGTCCGCGACGACCGCGTCCACCGCGTCGGCGTCCAGCGCTCGCAGCTGCGCGAGCGCCTCCGCGAAGGGGAGGTAGGGCAGCCCGATCTCGCCGAGGTCCACGCAGTGCGCGACGACGACACGGGCCCCGGACGCCTCCGCCAGCTCCGCGACATGACGCAGGAGCCGGGTCTTGCCTACGCCGGCGTCCGCCGCGATGAGGACCGCGGTGGGCTCGCCGGCATCGGCGCGCCGCAGGGCCAGCGTGAGCTGGTCGACCTGCGGCGCGCGTGCCACGAACGGTGTGCTCATCGAGCCACGTGCCATGCCCCTGATCCTCGCAGGAGCCACCCACGCGCGGCACTGAATAGCGGGTGCGCGGGCTGCACCGGGCGCAGCCGCCCGTCGGGACGGACCAGGCGGTCGCCCTTCTTGGGGCGCTGCAGGGCGGTGGACATGCGGTCGTGGCGGTAGGCGAGCTCGCCGTCGAGGGCGGTTCCCCAGAATTCAGCCATGGTGTTCCTCCTCAGTACCGCCGGACGGGCGTCCGACGCTTCTTCCTGACATCGAAGACTTTCGTCGTGAGGGGTGGGGTGGCGGATCGGTCGACCGACGGGTCCTGGGCCCGGGATGTGGAGGGATCCGCCTCTGAGGTGGCTCTGAGGTGGTCTGAGGTACCTCAGACGGGGGCACGATGGGGGCATGGGACTCGTTCAGGTCGCCCAGCGCGCGACCGACCTCGACCGGGCGGCGGCGTTCTACACGGACCTGCTGGGCGCGCAGCCGACGGCGAGGTTCGACCCGCCCGGCCTGCTGTTCTACGACCTCGACGGCGTCCGGCTGCTCCTCGACGTCAACGCGCCGACCGCCCTGCTGTACCTGCACGTCGACGACCTCGACGCCACCCTCGAGCGTCTGCGCGCCCACGGCGTGACGGTCGAGTCCGAGCCGCACGTGATCTTCCGGCACGAGGACGACACGCTCGGCCCTGCCGGCACCGACGAGTGGCACGCGTTCGTGCGCGACTCCGAGGACAACCTCGTCGGGCTGGTCAGCCACCGCCGCTGACCGCTGGGACCTCCGTCCCAGGCCCGGGTGCGAGCACCCCCTGGCGCGGGGGTTACCGACCGGTCTTCACCCGGACGCGAAGGGGCACCTCGGGCGAGACCCCCCCGACTCGGGCACTCTGGACGGGTGGGCGATGTACGGGACCTCCGGAGCGCGGCGAGCGCGAGGCAGCGCGATGCGCACGTCGTGGACGCCCAGCTGGTCGTCGAGGCCGAGCGGTCCGCCCCGCGAGCGGCGCGGCACTGGGTCATGCGCGCGGCCGCCGCCGCCGGGATCGGCGGCGCGGCCAACCAGGTGGTCGAGCTGCTCACCGGCGAACTCGTCGCGAACGCCGTGGTGCATGGTCCGCCCGACGGCGCCGTGACGGTCCGCGTCCGCATCGACGGGCCCGTGGTCCGGGTCATGGTCAGCGACGGCGGCGGCGGCGTCCCGGTCGTCGGGCACCCCGAGCCGACGGCCCCGAGCGGTCGCGGGCTGGCCCTCGTCGAGGCGCTGTCGTCGGACTGGGGCACGCTCCCCCGCCCGGACGGGAAGACCGTCTGGTTCGAGGTCCGCGACGACGACTGAACCCCGTTCAGGCGGCACAATCGTGAACCAGACGAAAGGGACGGGCCCTGGCCTGCGGTTCGACGGTGCGCGCATCGCCCGTCCGGCGTAGTTTCGGGGCGTAGTTCGGGGGACAGCCACGGCCGACGAGGGGCAGCGACACGATGAACGACGAGGGTCAGAAGGGGTCGACGGCGACCCGTCTGCCCGAGATCAGCGCCGAGGTCCGCGAGGACGGCACCGGTGAGATCTCGATCGACGGCGTGATCGAGCGCGTCAGCAAGGCGAACCTGGCCGAGGCCGGAGCCGCGATCACGTCGCGGATCGCCGAGCTCGCCGTGTCCGTCGGGCAGCCCGTCCCGGTGCAGGTGCGCGACCCTGAGGGGCTCTGGTCGCTGATGATCCACCCCGACGGCGTCGTCGACGAGGCACCGAGCGCGCCGCAGCCGACGCCGGCGCAGCCCGCCCCGCCCGTGGCGGCGGCCCCGCAGCCGAACGGAGCAGCAGTGAGCGAGAAGGACTCCGTCGCGGCCGTCGCCGGCCTGCCCGAGACCCCGGCCGCCACGCCGGTGACCCCGCCGACGACCGCAGCGCGCGGTCCTTCCGCCAAGCGGGCCGACGCGCCGGTGGCCCCGGCCCCGGCCGAGGCGAAGCCCGCCACCCCGACCGGCCCGCTGCCGACCCTCGACGACCTGCTCGCCGCCCGGCACCCCGTCGAGCACGGCGGGCCCGCGGAGCACGGCTGGCGGCACGGCATCCGGCGCGTGACGTTCGGCGCGGTCCACCCCGGGCCCGGCAAGGTCGAGCGGCGTCGTCGCGCGGCGTCCGCGTCCGTGCGGCGCACGCTCGACGGGCCCAAGACGATCGTCGTCATCAATCCCAAGGGCGGCGCCCACAAGACGACCGCGACGATGCTCCTGGCCGCGACGTTCGGCCTGCAGCGCGGCGGGTACACGCTCGCGTGGGACAACAACGAGACGCGCGGGACGCTCGGCTGGCGCTCGTCGCACGCCGACCACACGCGCACGGCCGTCGACCTCCTGGACGCGCTGCCCGCGCTGTCCCAGCAGGGCACGGTGCGCATCGGCGACCTCGACGGGTTCGTGCGGACGCAGCCCACCGAGCAGTTCGACGTGCTCGCGTCCGACGAGAACTCCGCCTCGGCGTCGTCGGTGGACGCCCGGTCGTTCTCCGACCTGCACCAGGTCCTCTCGCGGTTCTACCGGGTGCTCGTCATCGACACCGGCAACAACATGCGCGCCTCCAACTGGCAGGCCGCGATCGACGCCGCCGACCAGATCGTCGTCGTCTCCACCATCCGCGAGGACACCGCCCAGTCCGCCGCGTGGGCCCTGGACGCCCTGCGCTCCACCGGGCACGAGGAGGCGGTCCGGCGCGCGGTCACGGTGCTGTCCGCGCCCGAGCCCAAGGTGGACAAGGACCTGCACAAGCGGCTGCGCACGCACTTCGGCGCGCTGACGCGCACCGTCATCGACGTGCCGCACGACAGGGCCCTCGTGGCCGGCGGACCCATCGACTACGAGGCGCTGGAGCAGCGCACCCGCGACGCGTGGCTGCAGGTCACCGCAACCGTCGCCGACGGGCTCTGAGGGGCCGCCTGCATCTCGTCGGGACGGCCGTGCAAGATCGCGCAGGCTGACGACAGAGGGGAGGTGTAGGCCATCGTCGACCCTGGGAGCACCGTGCCACCGCGCAGCACGTCCACGTCCGAGAACGCGAGCACGCCCGCAGACGCCGCGTCTGCCGGTGCCGTGCCCGGCGACGACGTGCCGCAGGACGCAGCCGGCACCGACGGCTCCCCGGCCGACGAGCCGCGACTGGCCCTCGTCGCGAACGCGGTGCCGCACGACGACGCGTGGTTCGAGGCGCTCGTGCGCGAGCACGCGACCGCGGTGCACCGGTTCCTGGTCCGACGGGCGGGTCGCGACGAGGCCGACGACCTCGCGGCCGACGTGCTGACCACCGCGTGGCGTCGTCGTGACGACGTCCCCGACGGCGCCGAGCTGCCGTGGCTCTACCGCACCGCCGGTTTCGTCGTCGCGAACCACCGCCGCAAGGGCCGCCCCGTGCCGGTCGAGGACGTTCCGGACGACGTCCTGGGCGGCGACGACCCGGCTGCGCTGTTCATCGAGGACGAGCAGGTGCGCACCGTGCTCGGCGCCCTCGCGCCGCGCGACCGCCAGATCCTGCTGCTGAACGCCTGGGAGGGCCTCGTCGGCGACGGCCTGGCCGCCGTCCTGGGCATCTCCCGGGGTGGCGCCGACGCCGCGCTGAGCCGCGCCCGTGCCCGGCTGCGCGAGGCCTGGGCCGCGGCGGACGCCTGACGCCTGACGTCTGCCGGCGTCCTGGCTGCAAGCCCCGCGCCCGTCGCGACACATACGGGGCAGAGGACCACCCCGTACAGGAGGCAGACACATGAACGACGACGACCAGACCCAGCCGCAGGACGACGCTGCGTTCGCGCGGCTGCAGGCCGCCGACCCCGCCGGCGGCGCCGCCCCGGACCTCACCTCCGTGTACGCGGCCGTCGCGGAGGCCACGGGGGTCGTCGTGACCGAGGAGACGATCCCGGTCGACGAGCTCTCGGCCCGTCGCGCCCGGCGCGCACCGCGCTGGCTGCAGGCCGCGGCGATCGTCGCGGGGATCGCGGTCATCGGGGGCGGGAGCTACGCGCTCGGCGGCGCCAACGCCGGCTCGACGCCCGTCGCGGAGCCTGCGATGAGCCTGGGCGACAACGGGAGCAACGGGAGCGGCGGCGCGGCCGACTCCGCGGCGGCCCCGGAGGCGGCGAACAGGCTCGCGGCCGGTGCGGACTCGAAGCTGGCGGGCTGGGGCTTCGGGCGGACAGTGTTCGCGTCCGAGGGCCTGTCCACCGACGGCGGCAGCGCGCCCGCCTACGGCTTCGACGCGGTGGCCACGTACTCGCAGGCGACGATCGAGCGGGTCGCCGCGGCGCTCGGGGTGACCGGCACCGCGACGCAGCAGTACGGCCAGTGGACCGTCGGCACCAACGACGGCACCGGTCAGAACGTCTCGATCTCGTCCGACGGCCTCACGAGCGTGTCCTACTACGACCCGACGCGGGACCCGTGGTCCTGCATGAAGTTCGACACCGAACCGGTCGAGCCGCCCGCGGACGGCGCGGCGGGCGCCGGCACCGACGCGGTCGCCCCGGCCCCCGGGCCCAGCTGCGACCCGAGCACCGGCTCCGCGCCGAGCGCGGACTCGGCCGTCTCCACGGCGAAGGACACGATGTCCGCGCTGGGTGTCGACCCGTCCGGCTTCGAGTTCGAGCCCATGACCGACTCGTCGGGCGCGCAGATGACCACGGTGTCCGCGTACCAGGTGGTCGACGGGCAGCGCTCCGGGCTGTCCTGGAGCTTCACGATCGTCGCGTCAGGTGTCCAGTCGCTCTACGGGTCGCTCGCGCCGGTCGTCTCCCTCGGCGACTACGACGTGATCAGCCCGACGGAGGCCGTCGCCCGGCTCAGCGACCCCCGCTTCGGCTCGTCGTACGGCGGCATCATGCCGCTGGCCGCGGATGCCCACTCCGCCATGGGCGGGACCGCCGACGCGATCGCGCCGGCACCCTCCGACGAGCCGACCGTCCCGGCGACGCCCGCCCCCGGCAGCCCGCTGGCGTGGCCGGTGCAGCACGTGACCCTCGTGTCCGCGAAGCTCGGCGTGGCCATCACCACGCTGCCCGACGGCGCCTCCGTCCTGGCCCCGACGTACGAGCTCGCCGACGCCGACGGCATGACGTGGACCGTCATCGCGGTCGCCGACGACGACCTGGACTTCACGTCCTGACGCCTGCGAACCACGGCCGGCCCGCACCTGGAGGGGGAGCGGGCCGGCCGTTCGTCTGCGCGCGGGACCGGCGCCCGTGTCACCCGGGACCAGGTGGGCGCGGGCTGACAGACTGACCGCATGGTCGAACGCCCCGAGAAGCTGCTGCTGCTCGACACCGCCTCGCTGTACTTCCGCGCGTACTTCGGCGTCCCGCAGACGATGACCGCGCCCGACGGCACCCCGGTCAACGCCGTGCGCGGGCTGCTCGACATGATCGCGCGGCTGGTCACCGACCTGCGGCCCACCCGGCTCGTCTGCTGCTGGGACGACGACTGGCGGCCGGCGTTCCGCGTCGACGCGATCCCGTCGTACAAGGCGCACCGGGTCGCCGTCGAGGTGCCGGGGACCACCGGTCTCGAGGAGGTCCCGGACTCGCTCTCGCCGCAGGTCCCGCTGATCGTCGACGTGCTGGCCGCCCTCGGCATCGCACGTGTCGGGGTGCCGGGGTACGAGGCCGACGACGTGATCGGGACCCTCGTCGCGCGCGAGGTGGCCAAGCCCGCGGACCGCGCGATCGTCGAGGTGGTGACCGGCGACCGCGACCTGTTCCAGCTGGTCGACGACGACGTCCCCGTACGGGTGCTCTACACGGCGCGTGGCATCCGCGACCTCGAGACCGTCGACCAGGCCCGGCTGAAGGACAAGTACGGCGTCGCGACGGGCTCGGGGTACGCCGACATGGCCGTGCTGCGCGGCGACCCGAGCGACGGGCTGCCCGGCGTGCCGGGGATCGGCGAGAAGACCGCGGCCGCGCTCATCCACCGCTACGGCTCACTGGTCGAGGTGCTCGTCGCCCGTGACGCGGGGGACGCGGGACTGAGCCCGACGCAGCGCCGCCGGCTGGTCGAGTCGTCGTCCTACCTGGCCGTCGCGCCCGCGGTCGTGCGGGTGGCGCCGGACGCGCCGGTGGGGGAGCTCGACGACCGGCTGCCGTCGGTCGTCGCGAACGCCGAGGAGCTCGTCGCGCTCTCCGAGCGGTGGGGGCTGTCGTCGAGCGTCAAGCGCGTGGTGGACGCCCTCATGCTCTGAGGCCGGGTGAACCCACCGCGTACCGGCCGTCCGTGACGGCGGCTCAGTCCTTGACGAAGACGTTCGCCGCCGCCTCGTGCCAGCCCGCCGGGGCGGTGGCGCCCGTCGGGACCAGCATGACGTCGTCGATGACCAGGTCGCTCGGCGAGCCGGCCGTCGAGGCGCAGCTGGTCCGGACGAGGTCGCCGAGGGGGACCGAGACCAGGCACAGCTGGTCGCCGGGCGCGGCGGCCGCGTAGTAGGAGGCCGCGTCGTCGGAGAGCAGGAGCCGCGTCGTCTCCGGGAAGACGAGCAGGTCGGCCAGGTCGCTCGGTGCGATCTCGTCGGCGGAGCGCTGGGTCTCGGCGAGCGCCGGGACCAGGGTCGCCGGGTCGGCGGCAGGTGCCGCGACGTCCCCGTCGAGCCGGACCCAGACCAGTGCGGCGACGACGAGCAGCGCGGCGCCCGCCAGCGCGAGCACCGTCAGGAGCCTCGAGCGCTGACGCGACGGCGCCGCGGCGCCGAAGCCGGTGAACGCGTCGCTGAACAGGTCTGCGTCGTCGTACGTGGTCATACCGACGATCATCGGCCGATCCGGCGCCCGACCTGAGCAGCACGCGCACCATCGTCCCGATTCGTCCCTCGTTCGGGCGATGCGGTCGTCCGGGAGGGCCCTCGGGCGCGGCAGAATGCTCCCTGTGATCACGGTCAGCACGGACGGTTCCTGCCTGCGCAACCCGGGCGGAGCCATCGGCTGGGCCTGGGCCAACCACGACGGCACGCACGACAGCGGTGGGCACGCCTCGGGCACCAACCAGATCGCCGAGCTCATGGCCGTCCTCGAGGCCATCCGGTCGCACCCCGGCGACGAGCCCCTGACCATCCAGGCCGACTCGCAGTACGCGATCAAGTGCTCCTCGGAGTGGATCCACGGCTGGCGGCGCAAGGGCTGGCGGACGGCGTCGGGCGGTCCCGTGCAGAACCTCGCGCTGATCCAGGACATCGACGCCGCGATCTCGTCGCGACCTGGCGGTGTCGCCTTCGAGTGGGTGCGCGGGCACCGCGGCGACCAGTTCAACGAGCGTGCCGACGAGCTCGCGGGCATCGCCGCCCGCGCCGTGCGCGACGGGGTGGACCCGGAGCCGCCGTCGTTCGCGGGCCAGCCGCTCGTCGTGCTGGCCCCGGTCTCTCCCGGAGCCGGCCTCTACGAGGACCCCGACGTCCTCTTCTAGGTCAGTGCGTGGAGCGGTTGCCGGCCAGGATCGCCAGCGCGCCGCCGACGGCCTCGTGCAGGTGGGCCGCGAGCCAGCCGCCCGGCGCGTGACCCCAGTTCTTGCCCACGGACGCGATCGGGAAGATCACCAGGTCGTGCACGGGGTGACTGAGCACCAGCTCGGGGGCGCCGTCGCCGTGCGCCGTGCTCCACACCAGGCCGGGGACGCGTTCGGCGACGAGGTCGCCCAGCGCGACGCCGAAGGCGTGGACCAGCGGGGTCGAGTCGGCGCGGTCCTCGCCCTGCAGCCACATCGCCTGGACGCGGTCGAACAGGTCGCTGACGGTCTGGGCGTCGGCGGACCCACCGCACAGGTCCGCGACGATCTCCCGGTGCTGGGCAGCCCAGACGGCCTCGGCAGCGTTGAGGGGCTCGACGCGGACGTCGCGGCTCTCGTCTGCCGGGGTGTGCGGGTGTGGCACCTCGAGGCCGTCCTGAGGCCTCGCCGCACGTCGGAACAGTCCCATGCCGACGTATCGGCTCGCCGCGAGGGCGGATTGAGCGACCGACCGGGCGATTCACGACGAAGGCCGCGCGACCCTCTCGGGATCGCGCGGCCCTCGTCGTACGGCGCCTAGCTCTTCGGTGTGACCGTCAGCGTGTGGCTCGCCGCCGATCCGGAGAAGCCACGGTCACCGCCGTAGGTGGCGACGACCGGTCCGGTCTTCTGGACGGCCGGCAGCGTGATCGTGCCCACCCCGCCGGTCAGCTGGGCGGTCCCGATCCGCTTGTTGTTGAGCGTGAACGTCACCGTGCCGGTCGGGGCGGGTGCGCCCGAGGGCCCGGTGACGGTGACCGTGATGGTCGGGGTGCTGCCCTTGGGCACCGACCACTTGACGGCGGAGAGCGCCGACGACGACTTCGCCTTGGTCACCGTGTACGACTTGCTCGCGTGCGACCCGGAGACGTCCGGGCTGCCGGCGAACACCGCCGTGAGGGTGCGCGACCCCACGGCCAGGTCGGCGGGCAGCGTGATCGTCGCCGTGCCGGTGGTGCCGCTGACGGTGAGCGTGCCGGTCCCGATCACGACGCCACGGGACTTGATCGTCACGTCGCCCGCCGGGGCAGCCGAGTCTCCCTTGACCTTGACGGTCGCGGTCGTCGGGGTGCCGAACGGCGCGCTGCTGCGGGACAGCTTGAGCGTCGTCGTGGACGCCGACTTCTTGATGTCGACGCTCACCGCCGGTGACGTGGACGGTGCGTAGGCGCCGTCGCTGGGTGCGAACGACGCGGTCAGCGAGTGCGTCCCGGCGCCGAGCTTGACCGTGACGCTCGCCTTGCCGCCGGCCACCGGCGCGGACCCGACCGGCGTGGCGCCGTCCAGGAACGTGACGGTGCCGGTCGCGGCCTTCGGCGAGACGGTGGCCTTGAGCGTCAGCGGCTTGCCGGCCTTCTTGTCCCCGGAGACGGAGAGCGTGGTGGTGGTGGCGGTCGCCGTCGGAACCGTGACGTCGACCGTCTGCCACCGGGACCCGGGGTCGGGGTTCTGGTTCTTGAGCACCAGGAGCTGGCCGGTAGCGGCGCCGGTGCCCTTGTGCACCGGAAGGACCTCGCCGTCGGCGCCCAGCGAGGTGAACGAGTCCTCGATGTTGTTCTCGAACCAGAACGGCGGGTCGTACGGGTCGATCGTGAACGTCGGTGCCGTGTCGACGACGTTGGAGCCGTCGGGCGCGTACCCCGAGAACGTCCAGACCTTGACCGTGGGCGTGGCGCCGACCGGGATCCCGGCCGCTGCCAGTGAGATCGGGGCGACGAGGACGTTGGAGTCGAAGACCCCCGCGTCGATGTCTCCGGCGAACCCGTTGATCAGCTCGGTGTCGACGACGTCGCCCGTGGCCACGTCGTACGTCTGCGCGATCGTGACGTCAGCGCTCGGGTCGGCCTTGATGACGTCCGTCTCCAGGTCCGTGGTGCCGTCGCCGTCGATGTCGATCTCGATGACGGGGTTCATCGCCAGACCCAGGCTGGCCCAGTCCCCGTTGGTCGCGATGCCGATGCCGAGCATGCCGTCGGCCGGGTCACCACCGGCGGCGGCGATCGCGGGTGCCGTCGACGTCCAGCCGACGGCCCGGATGTCTCCGGACGCGACGGTGGACGCCGAGGTGTGGATCCCCGGGGTCGGCTCGAGCTGCGGGCTGAGCGTTCCCAGGACGAGCGGCGTGGTCAGCGAGTACCACCCGCCGGACGCCACCCCGGCACCGTGCACCGGCAGGCCCGCGGTGGTGGTCGTCGGGTCGGCGAAGGCCACGGGTCCGGCGGACAGGTTCGAGACGAGGCGCGCGGCGGCCTGCAACGGCACGCGGAGCTCCTGGTTCCCGGATGTCAGGACGAGCCGACCGGTCACCTCGGCCACGTACTCGCGCGGGACGCCGAGCTGTTCGGTCGCCATGGTCGGGTCGATCTCGCGCTCGAGGGTCGCGGGGTCGGCCGTGAGCGTCAGGGTCACGATCGAGGTCCCACCCGGCGGAAGGACGAACGAGGCCGGCGAGGCCGTGATGGTCGCGCCCCCCTCGGTCGTCGGGTGCGTCACCCCGGTGGTGAACCGCTGGCTGATCGTGGCGAAGTTCTGCACCGTGACGGTCTTCTTCGCGACGACGGTCGACGGGCCGACGTTGACGATGCCCCAGTCGACCGACGTCTGCGCCGGCGCCTGGGTGTTGTACGCGATCACGGCCGTCGAGACGGCGTTCAGGGCGTCCACACGGCCGGAGCCGGTCCGTTCGGGCCCGTAGACCAGGCCCTGCCCGTTCGGCTCGGTGGTGACGTCGTGCGTGGCCGTGTTGACGACGGCGGACTTGACCTGCGCCGCGTTCCAACCCGGGTGCGCCGCGATGACGAGCGCCGAGATGCCCGCCACGTGCGGCGTGGCCATCGACGTGCCGGTCTCCGTCAGCGACTCGGTGCCGCTGCCGGACCGGACGGACGCGATCTGCGTGCCCGGGGCGGCCAGGTCGGGCTTGCCCCAGCCGAGCGACCCGTGGATGCCGCGGGACGAGCTCTCGGCGAGGACGTCGTCGGCCACGCTCTCGGACGCGGCCGCGTCGAGACCGGGACCGATCTCGACGGTGAGCGTGCCCGCCTGGATCTCCGGGAGCAGCAGGTTGGTGGTGGCCTGCGTCATCTGCGCGCCCGGGATCAGGGCGCTGCCCGTGATGCCGGCCGCGAAGATCAGCCGGTCGCCGGAGAGCAGAGCGCCGACGGCCCCCGCGGCGGCGGCGTTGTTCATCCGGCCGGCGGACCCGCAGCGGCGGGTGCTGTCGTCGGAGTCCCAGGTCAGGTAGGCGATCTTGCCGGCGACGGCAGCCGCCTGCTCGGGCGTGAACGGCGTGCACCCGTCGAAGCCAGCACCCGGGTCTCCGACGGGGGCGGTCACGTCCGGGCCCACGTAGGCGACCGAGTTCTGCGCGGCGTGCAGCCCGATCAGGCTGGGGTCGGCCGCGGCCGTGACCTTGACCGCGGCGAACGTCATCGGGCCGACCGAGTTGGCGACGGTGATGGCACTGGCGGCGTTGCCGGGCGAACCGGCGATGTCCGTGACGTCCCCGCCGTTGCCGGCGGCGATCACGACGACGGTGCCGAGCGCGGAGAGCTTGTCGACCATGAGGTTCTCAGGGTCGTCCGCGGGGGCGCCGTCGGCACCGAGCGACATGTTCACCACGTCGAGGCGGTCGCTGTAGTCGCCGTCCTGGTTGGGGTCGGCGGCGCGGTCCAGGGCGAGCGAGACCAGGTCGGTCGAGCCGCCGATGTCGCCGAACACCTTGTACGCGTAGACGCCGGCTCCGGGTGCGGTCCCGGGGCCGACCTTCCAGTCGGCGACGGACGCGAGCGAGCTGTAGTCGCCGCGGAACGTGGTGCCATCGGCCTGGACGCCGAAGCCGGCCGCGGTGCCGGTCACGTGCGTGCCGTGGCCTCCGGGCGGGTCGATCGGGTTGTCGTCGGGGGTCGGGACGGGGGTGGCGGCCGGGTCCGTGGCGTTGGGGTCGGCGTCGTAGTTGGGGCCAGCGAAGTCGTACCCGCCCAAGAACTTGGTCGGGTCGAACGAGCCCGGCTGGATCGGCAGGGTGCCGTCCGTGCCGTAGGCGGCGTCGTAGGCCTCGACTGTGCCGGGTCCGCCGAAGCTGGCGTGGGTGTAGTCCATCCCGGAGTCGATGACGCCGATGCGCACCCCTTCACCCGTCACGCCGGTGTTCTGCCAGGTCGCCAGGGCCTTCGTGAACTCGACGGTGTGCGCGTTCTCGATCGTCTTCGGGACGACGCGGTAGACGGCGACGACGTCGGGCGACTCGGCGAGCGCGCGCACCTGCTCCGCGTCTCCGGTGACGAGGGTGCCGGCCACGAGGTTGGTCAGCGTCGCGAGCTGCTTGGGGGCTGCCGATCGCGCGTTGCGCGCCGACACCTGCGCCGGGACCACCTCGTCGGCCAGCGCCTCGGTCTTGCCCGCCGCCGCCTTGACCTGCGCCGGGCCACCGCCCGCGGCCGCGACGTCGGTGCCGGACTTCGTCGCCAGCTGGACGAACGCCGTGACAGACCCCTCAGCCGCCTTGAAGTCGCCGAAGACCTTCGCGTTCGGGCCGGCCTTGGGTGCCTGTGACGCGACCTTCAGGCCGTCGGGGGTCGGTGGTGGTGCGGCCGAGGCCATCCCGGTACCGACCATCACGGTGCTGACCGTGAGGGACAACGTGGCGAGCGTGGCGACGACCGATCGACGTGACATGTGCGCATCCCTGGTTCGCGGCGGACCCGACGTGCAAACACCCGGCATGACGCAAGTCACACCGAGTGCCTGACTTCGTGCACGTTACTGACCAGTTACCCGATTCGCCATATCTGGTGCGAATCCTCCGGATTCGACCCGGCTCAGCGCAGAGGCACGAATCTGTAGGACCCGTGCGACGTGACGGTGGTGCTCCGGCGCGATCGGACGACCACCAGCAGCGTCGATCGCACGGGGATCACCATGCGGGCGTCGTCGTCGGCGAGCTGCCCGACCAGCTCGTCGGGCAACGACCGCGCGGCCGCCGAGACGAGGATGCGCGGCCAGCCGCCGTCGACCGGACGACCGAGGGCGCCGGGCACCGCCTCCTCGAGCGACGCCCACGGCACGCCCTGTGCGGCGAGGTTCGTCGCACCCCACCGCGCGAGCTCGGGGTCCAGCTCGAGCCCGAGGACGCGCCCCTGTGGTCCGACGAGACGGGCGAGCAGCGCGGTCGTCCAGCCGGACCCGGCGCCGACGTCCAGCACGTGCGCGCCGAGCGGTACCTCCAGCAGCCGCAGCATCGTCGCGACGGTGCTCGGCTGCGAGCTCGTCTGCCCGTGCCACAGCGGCAGCGGGCGGTCCTGGGCCGCGAAGCCGCGCTGCTCGGCGGGCAGGAATCCCGTGCGGGCGACATCGCGCATCGCGTCGGCCACGTCGTCGGCGCGCTGCGGGTCGACCCCCCTGCGCATCGTCCGAGCCTACGAGCGTCAGTGCGCCAACGGGGTGGACGGGGGCGCAGAACGTTCAGGACCCGGGTGGGGGTGCCGAATCGCTGGACATGGGTGCCGGTGACTTCCGTCCGCGCGCCTCGACGCGACGTGTCGGGGCGGCTGCTGCTCTGCGGTCAGCCGACGCTCTGCGTCTGGGCCGCCGGCGCGACCACCGGGATCATCCCCGTGCGCGGCACCTCCGCCGCGGTGGGCGCCGGGACGTACTTGGGCTTACGGCCGGGGCGGCCGCGCTCGCGACGGGTCTCGATGCCCTCGAGGGTGGTCGCGCGCCACACCGCTCCGCCGTTCAGCCGTCCGTCGGGCTGGGGGAGCCACGGGACCTTACGCGACAGCCAGACGCGGATCGTCGCGTGCTCGACGCCGAGCCGGTCGGCCAGGCGGGCGATGTCGTAGAGGTCGTCGAGACCCGTGGCAGCAGGCGGCGCAGGGGTGTCGTCGGTAGGCACGGCGGCAGCCTAACGGTCCGAGTCTGTGAATTGTGTGACGACACCGTAACAAGATGCGCACGAGATCTCCCCCGCGTTTGGGCTCAAGTTGTCCTGGACGCCTGTCCGAAACACTTAACGTGTCACGCGTGAGTAACAAGTTTCTGCGACGAGGTCGGCCCGAGGGCGGTCGGCACGCTGCCGCGCGCCCCGCGCCGGCGGTGCCGCACGTGCCCGCCGCCGCCGTCCTGCGCCCCGCGCGGATCGCCCAGGGAGCCGTGGTCGCCGTCCTCGCGGTGAGCCTCTGCGCCACCATGGCCGCGACCGCGAGCGCCCGTGGCGGCGAGGACCTCGCCCTCGGCGTCTCCCACACCGCCCGCGCCGCGGCGGAGGTCGCCGCCGCCCGCGACGGCGCTGTCGATGTGGCCACCGACGCCATCGAGGTCGCCCACGCCGTCCAGGCCGAGGGCAGCCAGGCCGCCGTCGATGCCGCACAGCTGGCGGCGCTCGAGGCCGCGACCGTCAAGCTCAACGACCTCGTCGAGTCCGTCGACCCCGTCGCCGCGGCAGCCGTCGCCCAGGACGCCGCTCCCGCGGTGACCGAGCCCGTCGCGCCGGTCGCGCCCGTCGCCGCCCCCGTCGTCACTACGCCGGCCGAGCCGAAGCTCCCGGTCGACGAGCCCGCTGCGACAGCGACGCCGACGCCGACGCCGACCCCGACGGTGATCCCGGTCGTCCCGCCGACCGACGGCAAGGAGGACGCCGCGACCGCCAAGCTGCGCAACGCCGTCGCAGCCGTCGCCGAGCTCACCGCCGACGTGCGCGAGAGCGCCGAGGCCAACCGCATCGCCGCGGCCGCCGCCGCCCAGGCCGCCGCCGACGCGGCCGCCCAGGCTGCCGC
>NZ_JBFUDI010000018.1:0-26402 GCF_056404795.1 Cellulomonas sp. P2_B4 | reverse complement strand
GCCGTCGCCCCGGCGGACGCGCAGGCCGCGGCGGCCCCGCCGGCGCCCGCTCCCGTGGCCGACGCGATCCCGGCGACCCCGGCCCCGACGGTCCCMTCCGGTGCGGTCGCCGCCCCGCAGGCACCGGCGCCGACCCAGGCGCCCGCGCCCGCGCAGGCGCCCACGACCCCGAACCCGCCGACGCCGCCACCTCTCGCGGAGCAGCTCGGCGCACGGCTGACCGCCCTGACCGGGCCGGGGGGACTGAGCCACGGACGGCACGTCCTGACCGTTCCCGTCGACCCCGAGCACCTCGGCCCGGTGCGGATCGTGGCCCACATCAGCGCGACCTCGGTCCGCGTCGAGCTGGTGGGTTCCACGGACGCGTCCCGTGAGGCGCTCAAGGGCGTGCTCGCCGACCTCCGCAAGGACCTGGCCGCGAGCGGCCTGACGGTCGACGTCGGCTCCGACAGCCGGCCCGACCCGCGCCAGTCGAATGCAGGCGCGGACCTGTCCGGCTCGTCCGGCGGCGGTCGTCCCCGGGACGGCGGTGCTCAGGCCCCGGCTGCCGCATCCGTCGTCGACACCCCCACCACGCCCATCCCGGCCCGTACCCCGGGCGACCGAAGCCTCGACCTCGTCCTGTGAGGCCCGGCCCCCGACAACGGAGGATCGCATGACCACCCCCATCTCCACCTCGTTCGGCGTCACCGCCGAGGCGAAGGCGGCCGCCGCGGCCAACAAGGCCAACGGCGAGCTCGACAAGGAAGCGTTCATGAACCTCCTGGTCGCGCAGCTGCGCAACCAGGACCCGTCCAGCCCGATGGACACGTCGCAGATGATGGCGCAGACCACGCAGCTGACGACCATGGAGAAGCTCGTCGAGCTCTCCGACACGCAGCGCGAGTCGTTCGCGCTGCAGATGCGCATGGCCGCCGCCTCCCTCGTGGGGCAGCAGGTCACCTGGACCGACGACGACGGCGCGGCCCACTCCGGGAGCGTCTCCAGCGTCTCCTACGCCGGCCCGGTGCCCACCGTGAAGATCGGCACCTCCGACGTCGCCCTCGACGCCGTCTCGTCTGTATCCGCCCTCTCTGCCTGACCCACCCGAAGGGAACTCACCATGCTCCGCTCACTCTTCTCCGGCATCAGCGGTCTGCGCAGCCACCAGACCATGCTCGACGTCACCGGCAACAACATCGCCAACGTCAACACCACCGGCTTCAAGTCGTCGCAGACGCAGTTCCAGGACACGCTCTCGCAGGTGCTCCAGAACGCGGGCGGCGCGCAGGCCGGCACCGGTGGCACCAACCCGGCTCAGGTCGGCCTGGGCGTGCGCGTCGCGGGCATCACGACGAACTTCACGCAGGGCGCCTCGCAGATCACCGGTCGCAGCACCGACATGATGATCCAGGGCGACGGGTTCTTCGTGGTCCGCAAGGGCGCCGACACGTACTACACGCGTGCGGGGTCCTTCGACTTCGACTCGACCGGCCAGATGGTCCTGCCCGGTGAGGGCGCGCTCGTGCAGGGATGGGCGGCCGTGAACGGCGTCGTCGACACCAACGGCCCGCTGTCCGACCTGCGCGTGCCGGCGGGCTCCCTCATGGCCGCGGTGGCCACGACCGGCGCGAACTACGAGGGCAACCTCGACTCGTCCGCCGCGACCGGCACGGTCCTGCACCGCACGGTCGACGCCTTCGACTCGCTCGGCAACAGCCGTGAGCTCTCGCTGGACTTCACCAAGACCGCGACCGGCTGGAGCCTGGCCGCCGACGACGGCACCGCCACGGCCGCGCCGGGCGCCCTGACGTTCGCCGCCGACGGGTCGCTGACCTCGCCGACCACCTTCACCATCGGCGGCGTCGCGGTCGACATCTCCGCGATGACGGGCTTCTCGGGGCTCGACACCGCCAAGGCGAAGAACCAGAACGGTCAGGCCGCGGGCACGCTGCAGTCGTTCGCCCTGGGCGCCGACGGCACCATCACGGGCGCGTTCAGCAACGGCCTCAAGCAGACGATCGGCCGCCTGGCGCTCGGCTCGTTCACCAACCCGTCGGGTCTGGAGAAGGCCGGCGGCTCGCTGTTCCGCACGTCGGTCAACTCCGGCGACGCCCAGGTCGGTGCCGCCGGCACCGGCGGCCGCGGCTCGCTGGCCGGTGGCGCGCTCGAGATGTCGAACGTCGACCTGTCGAGCGAGTTCACCAACCTGATCGTCGCCCAGCGCGGCTTCCAGGCGAACTCCCGCGTCATCACGACCTCGGACGAGGTCCTGCAGGAGCTCGTCAACCTCAAGCGCTGAAACGGGTCAACTCCCAACTGTCTTCCTGAGCGGAGCCGATCGTCCGGAGATGTCGGGTATCGGTCGGCGTGTCGCATTGTCTTCGTCTCGCGCGCCCGCGAGCGTAGACATCGACATCCTCGGCTCCGCTCACGGCGGACAGGAGATCAGCGTGGGACGTGTCAAGGTCGAGCGGGGCGTGGGACCCAGCCCTCATCGCCGACGAGCTGGGGCTCACGCCCCTACCCCTCGACCCCGTCCGCGCCCCGGTCCTCACGGTCGACGGTCGCATCGAACCGGACGCCACCCGCTGGCTCGACGCGCAACGAGCCCAGCATGGATCTCTCGGCGAGTCGGCTCGAGTGGGTCAATGAGATCCGGATTCTCGCCAAGAGGCTCGCGGACGCCGGTCAGGACGAACGGCACCTGGTCAGGCCGCAGCGCTGAGAGCGCCAGCAGCCGGCGCAACAGCCCCAAGCCCCTGGTCGACTGACTGCGACCGCCCAGTTTCACGCAAGCGTTACGTCGCGGACATCGCCACCCGCCCCCGACAAAGATAGCGTCCTGTCCGTGATGTCAGGGTCTGACCGTCGTCAGGGGAACCGTGAAATTGCACGTCGCGCGCGCGTTCGGAATCTGTTTGGCGGTCGCAACACTCATGGCCGCCAGTGCCACAACAGCTGGCGCAACCGAAGATCCTGTCCAACCAGAAGCCGCGACGGGGATCCTCGGACCCGCACCCCCAACACCCGAGTCGCTTGCAGCCGATGAGGCTCAGCCGGGACCGAAACTGGCGATCGAGAGCCCACCGTGCGAAGCATCGGCGACCGCGTGCATCATGTTCACACCAACCCCGTCAGGCTCGCCGTCGACGCCGGACAGCGCATCTGTTGACGCGATCGTCGACGACCCGCCCGACTGCAAGGAAGCAACCGAGACCTGGTCGAACACTTCGCGGACCTCAGCGTGCTTTTCCAAGCCAAGGCCCTTCGAAGTTCGACGGCTCGTTAACAACGTCTCGGTCGTAGATGGCGGCGGTACCCTCGCCATGGACGGGTACGTGTACAGCTCGGCAACGCTGACGCGGTGGGTCTACCAGATTCAGTTCAAGGCGACAAACCTGTGGGGGACTGGCGTCGGGCTGGTCTTGAGCGGAAACAGCTCGTGCGCGATCACTGCCGGAGCGACCGGTGCTTGCGGCGCCGACTACACCTCGTTCCCACCCACAGCCCTGGCAAAGGTCGGCAGCACCGCCGCGGGCGAAGCGTCCTGGAATTTCACAGGGAGCGCCCCCTCCATAGCGACGGCAAAGTGGACGATCGCAATGAAGGCGCCCATTGCTCCAAACACCGTCACGTTCTCGGTGACGACCCCGGAGTTCCGGTGCGACAACACCATCAGCAACCGCAAGGCCGGCTGCATCAACCCCAATTTTCTTCCCTCGCTGAAGTACTCACGTACGGACCTGCCACAATTTGCTGCGCATGTGGCAGCCGCTCAGAGCTCTGGGTTGCCGAGGCGGTTGACTCGGATGATCAACTCAGCATTGCGGACCAAGAACGGAAACATGGCATGCCCTACAGGCGTCACCTGGTTGCCGCGCCCGCCCGGGTACGAATGTGACGAGTACCCGTTCCGGTCCACGTACCAGGGCGCGTACACGCGGGCGATGCCTGCAGACCCCGAAGAGGAAGCGCAGGCGGCCAGGTCCGTCCGGACGCTCTCCTGGTGCCAGATCAAGTTCCCGTGGACGCCAGTCGTATCATCAGGGCCGAATGGCTACAGCATCTGCATGATTCTCAAGGAGCAGAATCAAGCCGCCGGGACCAA
The DNA here is from genome assembly GCF_056404795.1 of Cellulomonas sp. P2_B4. Taxonomy (NCBI): domain Bacteria; kingdom Bacillati; phylum Actinomycetota; class Actinomycetes; order Micrococcales; family Cellulomonadaceae; genus Cellulomonas; species Cellulomonas sp. P2_B4. The sequence continues at coordinate 22,312 of NZ_JBFUDI010000018.1, read as the reverse complement.
GCTGAACACCTACTACAGCGACCGTCGGCTCCTGGACAAGGACGAGTTCTACGTCATGGTCGTCCCGTGAGCCCAAAGAGCCCGCCGCCGCCCAAAACCGTGAACGTCGAAGTCGACTTCCACCAGTTCACCATCGGACACTACGAAGGGCAGCTGGACCACCTCGCAGGCGCAAAGATCGCCTTGGTGTGGGCGGTCACCGCCACGTCAGCAACGGTGTCTACCGGGATTGCCTCCGGGTACGTTCGGGTCACGTGCCGGCCACTCAACGAAGCTCCGACCGCCCCGGACGACGGATGGGAGGACGTCATGGAGGTCTCCCTCGAGACGACACCAGATTGGCCATTGTCAGCCGCAGGCCACTGGGGCGGGGAGGAAGAGCTTGCTGATCGTCTCGACGTGTACGGGCCGGGCACGTACCGGCTCCGCGTCCACGCCAAGGGCCGCGACATCGACTACGACGGCTCCCGGCTCGAACCCGTCGAGGACTACCTGATCCTCGCCTGGCCAGCGCCAGCAGGACCCACGACGGTGCTGCGCGCGACCAGCCAGGTCGGGCAGCAGGAGCAGAGCGAGCGAACGGTGACCGGACATGGCGACACTTCACGAGCCGATCGTGTCGCGCCGCCGGGCAATGGCTCGAACAGGACGACCGAGATCGGACCGCCGTGAACCATCAGCCTCGCAACGGTCGAACCCTGCAACGTGCGGCACAAGGCGTCTTTGTGGCGGCCACTGTGCTGCTGGCAGCCTCGTGCGCGAGCGCCCGTGCAGACATCGGCGCCGAGCCCAGTGCCGGTCCGGAACCGGCCGAAACGTTGGCGTTGCTGCGCGTCGACCCACCGGGTCCCGGCGTCCTGCTCGTGACAGACCTGGGGAACGCCTCTGTCTTCGACTCAACGCCCGAACCAGTGATAGCCACACTGACGATGCGCGCGGACGACTGCATCGTCGCGGTCATCGACGGCGTCGAGCACGTGCCCATCTGGCCTGAGGACACCCAGCTCGCCGCGCAGGAGTCCCCCTGGGGAGGGCAGCTGTACAGCGTCATGGTTGACGCCGGGACCGTGGACGTAGGCGGCGGGACTGACGAGACACCCCCCGGCCCGTTCACAGCGGCCGCTGTCTTCGCCACCGGGGGACAGCTCGCCACCATCGAACGCACCCCGGAGATGACCGTCGACCAGTCCGACCCCGAAGCCCCGGCCTGGCTCGTCACCACCGGGGCAGCGGACAGAGGCGATGACGCAGCGTGTGCAGCCGCCACCCCAGCCGTCGTCCTCACCGACCCCACACCGGTCGAGCCGTAGCCGCCCGGTGAACCGCTCGGACTCGCCGGCAGTCGTGGCCCACGATCATCTCTTGCAGCGGCACGCCGCGCAATCGGCTCTCGACCTACCGGCGCTTGCTCGCCATCGGCTCGTCGATGTCGTCGCGCGGGGGAAAGCCAAGCTCGTCACACTCGTCGGCGAGGTTGTAGGCGCTCACGGGGTAGAGGGCGTCGGCGATCGACGACCGGAGTGAGCCCAGCGTGATCTGCGTCGGAGGCGACGTCGCAGGCCTGTCCGCAGGCGCACCTCCGAACAGGCCAGCGAACGGGTCAGCGTTCGACGCACCGCCCCCACTTGACTCAGACACCCGCTCAGCATGGGCAGCCGCGAACTACTCAGAGCCGGCGGCCGGCGTCCGATCAGAAGGAGACACTCCGGGTTTGCATCTGCTCGCAGAGAGCTCGTGGGACGGATCTCCGGAGGGAGACAGCCCGGATGTCGCGGGTCTTAGGAGACACCCCCTGGCAGAACAGTTGCGCTGACCTGTCCCGTCGCACGACAGCCTGGCCCCTCGGAAGGCCGGGCTGTCGTGCGTTCAGAGGCGCTTCTCGACGAGGACGACGTCCCGCCACTGGTCGGCGAGCGGCCCGTACGTCATCCGGCCCAGGCGCTCGCGGACGCCCACCACGCGGAACCCGGCGGCCTCGTGCACCGCGAGGCTGGCGCGGTTCTCCGGGAAGATCCCCGACTGGACGGTCCAGGTCCCGGCCTGCGACGCGCGCTCCAGGAGGGCGTCGAGCAGCAGCCGCCCGAGGCCTCGGCCCTGGGCCGCGGGGTCGACGTAGACGGAGTGCTCGACCACGCCTGCGTAGGCGCAGCGGTCCGAGACCGCCGAGGCCGCCGCCCAGCCCAGCACCTCGCCCGAGTCGTCGAGGGCGACGATCCGGTGGTCGGGCAGCTTGCCCGAGTCGAACTCCTCCCACGTCGGCGGCGCCGACTCGAAGGTCGCGTTCCCGGTGGCGATGCCCGCCGCGTAGATCCGCTCCACGGCCGGCCAGTGCTCGGGGAGCAGCGGAGCGATCGTCACGGCTGCGCGCCCGCGGTCAGATGGGTGCCGAGCTCGTGGGTGAGGCGGTCGAGCGCGCCGGGGACGATCGAGTAGTACGCCCACACCCCGCGCTTCTCGCGCGTCAGCAGCCCGGTGTCGACCAGGCACTTGAGGTGGTGCGACACCGTCGGCTGGCTGAGCCCGACCGGCTCGATCAGGTCGCAGACGCACGCCTCGCCGCCCTCGTGCGCGGCGATCAGCGACAGCAGCCGCAGGCGCGCCGGGTCGGCGAGGGCCTTCATGCGCCAGGCCAGGTCGGTGGCGGCCTGCTCGGTGATCGCCTCGCGGCCCAACGGCGTGCAGCACGCGTCGGCGGACGTGGACGCGGTGGTCACGGGAAGCAGGTCGAGGGTCATGGCTCCATCCTGACGCAGACATCCATCGCTGTCGATATTGACAGCCGTCGATGTCTCGGTCCATGGTGGGCATCGACGGTTGTCGATGCCTGAGGAGGCGGACGAGATGGACGACGTACGGGAGCAGGTCCGGGAGCGGTACGCGCTGGCGGCGGTGCAGGTGACCGAGGGGACCGACGCGAGCTGTTGCGGCGGTGGCTGCGGGCCGGCGGCGGTCGTCGACGAGCGGTGGGGCGCCGGTCTGTACGACGCGTCCGACGCGGTGACGCTGCCCGCCGAGGCGCTGGCGGCGTCGCTGGGCTGCGGCAACCCGGTGGCGGTCGCCGAGCTCCGGGCGGGCGAGCGCGTGCTCGACCTCGGCTCGGGCGGCGGGATCGACGTGCTGCTCTCGGCGCGGCGCGTGGGGCCGGACGGGTTCGCGTACGGCGTGGACATGACCGACGAGATGCTCGACCTCGCTCGGGCGAACGCCGCGAAGGCCGGCGCGACCAACGTGGAGTTTCGCAAAGGCACGATCGAGGACCTCCCACTGGCCGACGCGTCGGTCGAGGTGGTGATCTCGAACTGCGTCGTGAACCTCTCGACCGACAAGCAGGCGGTGCTCGACGAGGTGTTCCGCGTGCTCGTGCCCGGCGGTCGCGTCGGCATCTCGGACGTCGTCGCCGAGGACCGGCTCACACCCGCCGAGCGTGCCGAGCGCGGCTCCTACACCGGCTGCATCGCGGGCGCGCTGTCCCGGTCGGAGTACCTCGACGGGCTGCGGGCCGCGGGCTTCGCGGACCCGACGGTCACCTTCACGCACGAGGTCGCCGACGGCCTGCACGGCGCGATCGTCCGCGCCGGCAAGCCGGGGGAGTAGGCCGACCGGGAATGCGCGGATCGTCGGGTCGGTTGTCCGAGGCATGCACCTCGACGAGATCCCGCTGACCACCCTGCACGGCGAGGCGACGACGTTCGGTGCGTATGCCGACCAGGTCAAGCTGGTGGTCAACGTCGCCTCGCGGTGCGGGCTGGCCCCGCAGTACGAGAAGCTCGAGCAGCTGCAGAAGACCTACGGCGACCGCGGCTTCACGGTGCTCGGCTTCCCCAGCAACCAGTTCCTGCAGGAGCTCGGCTCCGACGACGCGATCGCCGAGTACTGCTCGACAACCTGGGGCGTGACGTTCCCGATGTTCGCGAAGACCAAGGTCAACGGCCGGTCGCAGCACCCGCTCTACAAGGAGCTGACCAAGGCGCCGGACGCGTCCGGCAAGGCCGGGCGGATCACGTGGAACTTCGAGAAGTTCGTCGTCACGCCCGACGGCTCCGTCTACCGGTTCCGCCCCAAGACCGAGCCCGACGCCCCCGAGATCCTCGACGTGATCACGGCGGCCCTGCCCGCCTGACGCGTCGCGCGGTCGCGCACCATGTCGAGAAGCTCCTCCCCGCTCCGCTCACCAGGTGACGGCCACGACGTGAGGATGGATCACATGGGACAGATTCGGCGTTTCGACCACATCGGCATCACCGTCGCCGACCTCGACACCGCGACGGCGTTCTTCGTCGGGCTCGGCCTCGAGGTCGAGGGCTCGCGGATGGCCATCGAGGGCGAGTTCCTCGACACGGTCATCGGCATCCCCGGCGCCCGCACGGAGATCGTCATGCTGCGGCCGCCCGACGACGGCACGCGCCTCGAGCTGTCGAGCTTCGTCCGGCCCGACCACGTGCCCGGGTCGCCCACGGCGATGGCCAACGAGCTCGGACTGCGGAACGTCGCGTTCGAGGTGGACGACCTCGACGCCACCGTCGGCCGGCTGGCCGCGGACGGCTACGGGCTGGTCGGCGGCGTCGGCGAGTGGGAGCACACCTGGCGCATGGCGTACGTCCGCGGGCCGGAGGGGATCATCGTGTCGCTCGCGGAGCGGATCGACTGATCCCGGCTGTGGCTGAGATCCCTGGACAGTACAGCGTTGCCTGTACTGTCGATCCATGGCCACGGTGACCCTGACCCACACGTCGGCGCTCGCCCGCCTGGGCCACGCCCTGTCCGACGAGACCCGCGCGCGGGTCCTGCTCGCGCTGCGCGAGGCGCCCGCCTACCCCTCCGACCTCGCCGACGCGCTCGGCGTCTCCCGGCAGGTCATGTCGAACCAGCTCGCCTGCCTGCGCGGCTGCGGCCTGGTCGAGGCGATCCCCGACGGACGGCGCACCTGGTACCGGCTGGCCGACCCGCACATCGCCCCCGCGCTCGACGACCTCCTGCGGCTCGTCGTCGTCGTCGACCCCACGTGCTGCGGCCCCGACGGCTGCACCTGCTCGTGAGCGTGGCCGACGTCCGACGGGTGGTCCTCCAGCGGCGCATCCGCTGGGTGGTCGCCGCGACGATCGCCTACAACGTTGTCGAGGCGGTCGTCGCGCTGGTCGCGGGGCGGGTGGCGTCCTCGTCGGCGCTGGTCGCGTTCGGGCTGGACTCCGTGGTCGAGGTGCTCTCCGCGGCGGCGGTCGCGTGGCAGTTCTCTGCACCGGACCCTGAGGCGCGTGAGCGGACCGCGCTGCGGCTGATCGCCGTCTCGTTCCTCGGGCTGGCCGCGTTCGTGTCGGTCGACGCCGTGCGCACGCTGCTCGGCTCCGACCGCGCGGAACCCTCGACGGTCGGCATCGTCCTCGCGGCCGTGAGCCTGGCCGTGATGCCGGTGCTGTCGTGGTTGGAGCGTCGGACCGGGCGCGAGCTCGGCTCCTCGTCCGCGGTCGCGGACTCGCACCAGACCCTGCTGTGCGCCTACGTCTCCGCCGTCCTCCTGGTCGGCCTGGTGCTGAACAGCACGCTCGGCTGGTCGTGGGCGGACCCGCTCGCGGCGCTGGTCATCGCCGGCTGGGCCGTCAAGGAGGGCCTCGAGGCCTGGCGCGGCGACGCCTGCACGGTGCCGGTCTCGGCGTTGGTCGAGTCCGACGACGACTCCCGCTGAACCCCTCCGATCCGGGCCCGACCGGCCGATGGACCAGGGGAGACGGTCGAGAACCTCATGAGTCGCGCCAAGAGCCGTCTTGGCGCGGCCCATGACGTTCTCGGCGACGTACAGGCAGGTCGGGAGGTTCGATGGACGGGATCGCGGGAATCTCTGCGCGCCTGGCGCAGATCCAGGCGCTCGTGGCACCGCCGCAGACGCGGGTGCTGACCACGCCGGCGACCTCCAGCCCGTCGGCCTCGTCGTTCGCCACCGCGCTCGCCGACGAGGTCGCCAAGACCACCGGCAGCACCGGCACGCTCAACGCCGACGGCGTGCCCGTCGAGCTCGCGCGCTACGGCAACGGGCAGATCCCCGAGTCCGCCCTGCAGAAGGTCGGGACCACCGGGGCGAAGCTGTGGGCGCCGGCCGCCGAGAAGCTCGAGGCGCTGATCGCGGCCGCGGCCCGCGACGGCGTGCAGATCGGCATCACCGACTCCTACCGCTCGTACGCGGCCCAGGTGGACGTCGCCGAGCGCAAGGGCCTCTACAGCCAGGGCGGCCTCGCAGCGAAGCCCGGCACCAGCGAGCACGGCTGGGGGATGGCCGTCGACCTCGACCTCGACGCGACCGCGCAGACGTGGATGCGTGCGCACGGGGGAGAGTACGGATTCGTCGAGAACACCCCGCGCGAGGCGTGGCACTGGGCCTTCCGCCCCTGACCCCTGACCTCCCGATCCCGCCTGGCGCCGCCCGCCCGAACACCCGGACGGGTGACGTCGCTGGTCACAGGGACGAACTGCTCAGGACCGGCGCGCGTCGGCCGATCGGTGGGTTCATACGGGCCCACGGATGGGCTCGGCGGCCTGCGAAGGCCGCAGCAGGGTGACCAGGGACGGGTAGAGCCATGATTGTTGTCACGCGCCTCGGGGGCGGGGAGTTCGGGGTCAACCCCGATCTCATCCAGCGCATCGACAGTGCCCCGGACACGATCCTGACTCTCATCGACGGCACCAAGTACATCGTTGCCGAGCCGATGGCCGAGGTCATCCAGCGGGTCAACGAGCACCGCGCACAGATCCTGTCCCGCGCCCAGGAGATCCAGGTGCAGCCCCGCATGGAGCTGGTGCCGGACCTGCCCGACGACGACGACGTCGATGACCAGGAGCCGTCGCGGTTCGACCGCGCCCGCTCGCTCGACCGCGAGGACACGCCGCTCGCACCGGCCGTGCCCCTTCGACCTCGGAGCGTGTGATGGACCCCGCTGGACTCATCGGAATCGGTATCGCGTTCGTCGCGATCTTCGGGGCGATGTTCCTCGAGGGCGGCGACCCCATGTCGATCATGCTGCCCGGACCGCTGCTGCTGGTCTGGATCGGCACGATCGGCGTCGGCATGGCCGGGCACACGATCAAGGACGTCCTCTCGTCGTTCAAGTCGATCCCGTCCGCCCTCAAGAGCAAGCGCCCCGACCCGGCGGCCACCGTCGAGACCGTCGTCGGCCTGGCCGACCGGGCCCGTCGCGAGGGTCTGCTGGCCCTCGAGGACGCGACCCGCACGATCGACGACCCGTTCCTGCGCGGCGGTCTGCAGGCGGCGATCGACGGCACCGACCCCGACGACCTGCGCACGATCCTCGAGGACAAGATCGCGACCAAGCGCACGAGCGACCGGATGCACGCCAAGTACTTCGCCGACATGGGCGGCTACGCGCCGACCATCGGCATCATCGGCACGGTCATCTCGCTGGTGCACGTGCTGGAGAACCTCTCGAAGCCCGCGGAGCTCGGACACTCGATCGCCGGCGCGTTCGTCGCGACCCTGTGGGGCATCCTCTCCGCCAACGTCGTCTGGCTGCCGCTGTCCGCGCGCATCCGCCGCATCTCCGACCTGGAGTGCACCTCGATGGAGGTCACGCTCGAGGGCCTGATCGCCGTGCAGGCCGGGGCCAACCCGCGACTCGTCGGCGAACGGCTGCGCAGCCTGCTGCCGGCCGAGCCCGAGGCCAAGGACAAGGCGAAGGCAGCATGAGCGGGCACGCCCCCGCCAAGGGGCGACGCAAGCCGGTCCACGAGGAGGAGCACGTCAACCACGAGCGCTGGCTCGTGAGCTACGCGGACATGATCACCGTCCTCATGGCGCTGTTCATCGTGCTCTTCGCGATCAGCCAGGTGGACCAGGACAAGTACATCGCACTGCGCGACAGCCTCTCGGCGGGGTTCCAGGACACGACGACGTCGCCGTCCATCCTCGACGGCAGCAACGGCAACCTCGACGGCACCAGCTCGCAGTCCAGCAACACGCCCGCCTCCGGCACCGCCGGCATGGTCAGCGCGGACAGCGGCCTGGGCGACCAGGCGGCGGACCCCTCGGCGGCCCAGGTCGCCGCCGAGCCGACGCCCACCGTCGACCCGGCGGTGCTTGCCGCGGCGCAGGCCGAGGCGGCGCACCTCGAGCAGCTGCAGGCGCAGATCGAGGCGTCGCTGGCCGCGAACGGGCTCGCCGACGTCGTGCGGTACCGCATCGACGAGCGCGGCCTGACGCTCGGCCTCGTGGCCAACGACGTGTTCTTCGCCCCCGCCAGCGCCGAGATGACCCCGACCGCGCTGCGCGTCCTCGACGTCGCCGCCCCGATGGTCATCGGCCTGAACGAGCACATCTCGATCGAGGGTCACGCCAACGTCGTCCCGGTCTCCGGCCGGTACCCCACCAACTGGGAGCTGTCGGCCGACCGCGCGACGCAGGTGCTGCGGCACCTCGTCGAGGCGGACGGGATGCCCGGCGCCCGGATCATGGCCGTCGGCTACGGCGACACCCGACCGCTGGTTCCCGGTGACAGCCCCGAGGCCCTCTCGGCGAACCGCCGCGTCGACATCGTCATCCTCTCCAGCGCGCCCGAGACCGTGCGCGCCCTCCTGCCCGCACTGACGGCGAAGGGATAGCGCCATGCCCATCGAACAGCGAGTGGTCTCCGGTTCCAAGATCGGCGGCAACAACAAGATCGGCGGCGCCGGCGCGAACGCGTCCGCCGAGGCCGAGGCCGAGGCGCCGGCGAAGAAGTCCAAGAAGAAGCTGATGATCATCGTCCTGGTGGTCGTGCTGGCCGTCGGTGGCGGTGCGGCGTACGTCCTGCTGGGCAAGAAGGGCGGGGGCGAGCCCGCCGCCGTGCCGCCGCCCGAGAAGGGCGCCGTGCTCACCATCGAGCCCGTCAGCCTGAACCTCGCCGAGGGGCACTACCTGCGCCTCGGCCTGGCGCTGCAGCTCACCAAGGACGCGGGGGAGGAGACGCCCGACACGGCCGCCGCCCTCGACCACGCGATCGCCCTGTTCTCCGGCCACACGATCGCCGAGGTCTCCGACCCGGCCACGCGTGACGCGCTGAAGGCCGAGCTCGTCGGCCAGCTCGACGAGGTCTACGAGGGAAAGGTGATGGACGTCTATCTGACCAACTACGTCACGCAGTAGCCGGCGAAGGCCGGTCCAGTCGGGGCGCCACGGAGGGCGCCACACCGCTCCGCAGCTGCACCTCCGACCCACGACGGGTCGGTGCGGAGATCGAAGTGGGTGAGATGAGCTCGGTTGCTCACAACACCCGAGGGCCTGCCGATGAGTTGCTTCGTGACGGTCCCTGACACCCTTCCTGCGCGCACCGCTGTGCCGACGCAGCGCCGTGGACGCACGGCCGAGCCCGAGCCGTACGACTTCCGTCGGCCCCTGACGCTCCCTCGTGACCACGCCCGCCACCTCGAGATGGCGTTCGAGCGGTTCGGTCGCCAGTTCGGGAACCAGCTCACCGCCCGCCTGCGCGCGATGACGCACCTGACGCTCGACGAGCTGAACCTGCGCACGTACGACGAGTACGTCAACCTCCTGCCGACCCCCACCGCGATGGTGCTGTGCACCGTCACGCACACCCGCCAGACGGCGATGCTCCAGCTCCCGGTCGCGGCCACGCTCGTCTGGATCGACTACCTCTTCGGTGGCAACGGCCGCGGCGACGACCGCGAGGGCCGCGAGCTCACCGACATCGAGCTCTCCCTGGTCAAGGACCTGCTCGAGCACTCGCTGAGCGACCTCGAGTACGCGTTCGCCGGCCTGGCGCCGCTCGCCCTGACCGTCGGGGGCGTCCAGTACAACCCGCAGTTCGTGCAGGCCGCCGGCGCCTCGGACGCGGTGCTCGTCGCCTCGTTCACGCTGCGCGTCGGCGAGCGCGAGGACGCCCTGACGCTCATGCTCCCCGCCGACACCCTGCTGGCCCAGCTCCGTGCCGCCGACGGACCCGTCGCCCGGTCCGACGACGAGCGCGCGGCCGCCGCCCTGGTCGCCGCGGACCTCGAGCGGGCGATGCAGGACGTGCCCGTCGAGATCGCCGTCCGCTTCTCGCCCGTCGTCGTGCACCCGCGCGACGTGATCGATCTCGCGGTCGGCGACGTCCTGCCGCTGTCCCACCCGTCGACGGACCTGCTGGACGTGGTCGTCGACGGTGTCGTGCTCGCCCGGGCTGCCGCCGGCAGCCACGGGTCCCGGCTCGCGTGCCGAGTCGTCACCGTCGAGGAGAACTAGCATGAACAGCCCTCTGATCCCCACCGCGCGCACCGCCGGGGACATCGACGCGGCCGAGACCGCCCTCGCCGCAGGCGCGGCCGCCGCGGCCCTGGTGCCCTCGACCGTGCCGCTCGTCGCGGTGCCGGCCGAGCACCACGAGATCCCCGCGGGGTCGACCGCCCTGGTCGCGTCGTTCGTCGGGTCGCCCAGCGCCGAGATCGTGCTGGTGGCCGACGCGGTCGTCGCCGACGTGCTCGAGGCGAGCGCCGCGGCCGGCAACCCGATCGACCTGTCCGACGCGCTGCGCCCCGCGATGGAGGCGGCCGCGGCCGTGCTCGGCGCCGGCGTGCTCGAGGCGGCCCGCCTGGTGCCCGTCGAGCAGGTCGTCGGGCCCGACACGCAGGTGGTCGCGCTCGAGCAGGGTGGCGACGCCACCGCGTGGTTCGCCCTGCGGATCCGCGCCCCGAAGACCGCGGCCCCCGCGGGCACCGTCCCGACGCCCCGCACCAACATGCGCATGCTCTACGACGTCGAGATGACGCTGACCGCCGAGATCGGCCGGACCCGGCTGCCCGTGCGCCAGGTGCTCGAGCTCGCCCCCGGCGCCGTCCTGGAGCTGGACCGCACCGCCGGCAGCCCGGCCGACGTCATGGTCAACGGTCGCCTCATCGCACGCGGCGAGGTCGTCGTCGTCGACGAGGCCTACGGCATCCGCGTCACCGAGATCGTGTCCGGGACGGAGTCCAGCATCTGATGCTCTCCGCGACGTTCCTGCTCCGCCTGCTGCTGGCGCTGACCTGCGTGGTCGGCCTCATCTGGTACATCGGTCGCCGCCTCGGCAACGGTGGACCGCAGCAGCGCGCGCGCACGTCGCGGGAGCCGGGCCTCAAGGTCGTCGGCCGCCAGTCGATGGGTCGGCACACGGGCGTCGCCGTCGTCGCCGTCGGTCAGCGCCGGATCCTCATCGGGTACGGCGAGCAGCAGGTATCGATGCTCACGGAGCTCGGGCCTGTCTTCGACGAGCTGCCGGCCCCGAAGGCCGAGGTCTCCTCGCCCGAGCAGGCGACCGCCCCGGCGCCGTGGGTCTCGGTCGCCCGCGCGACGAGGGCCKCCGCCGCAGGCATGATCCCGACGCCCCGCAGCCGCCGGGCCGCGACGCCCAGGGCGATCACGCCCGAGAACCTCGCCGCCGCCGGCGTGCCCACCGCCCCCGCTGCGGCGCCGGCGCCCAGGGCGCTGGACGCGAGCCCGATCGACCGGCTGGACCAGGACGCCTGGCCGACGCTCCCGGACGTGGCGCCCGCGCCCGTGGCACCGGCACCCGCGGCCGTCGTCGCGACCCCTGCCGTGCCCGCCGACGACGCCAAGGCCTCCGCCCTCGCCGGCTCGATCCTCGCCCCCGACACCTGGAAGCAGGCCGTCAGGTCGCTGCAGGACCGGACGGTCCGCCGGTGATCTTCGACCCCACGGCACCCGCGGTGCCGACGCCGGCCGCGACCCCGGGAGTCGGGGACACGGTGACGGTGGCCGTCAACGGCGTGAACGGAGCGCCGAGCAACTCGATCGTCATCCTGCTCGCGATCACGCTGCTGTCGGTGGTCCCGGCGCTGCTGCTCATGACGACCAGCTTCACCAAGATCTTCGTCGTCCTGTCGTTCACGCGGAACGCGCTGGGCCTGCAGGGCGTGCCGCCCAACCAGGTGCTCGCCGGGCTGTCGCTGTTCCTCAGCCTCTTCATCATGGCGCCGGTCATCTCGCAGGTGAACGACATCGGCGTGCAGCCCTACATGCACGGGGAGCTGACGTTCACCGAGGCGGTCGACGTCGGCAAGCTGCCCCTGGAGAAGTTCATGCTCGCGCACACCCGCGAGCAGGACCTGGCGCTGATGACGCGCGCCGCCGACCAGGAGAACCCGCAGGACGAGGACGACGTCCCGTTCGCCACCCTGGTGCCCGCGTTCCTGCTCTCCGAGCTGCGGTCGGCGTTCATCATGGGGTTCGTCATCTTCATACCGTTCCTGGTGATCGACCTCGTCGTCTCGGCGTCGTTGATGTCGATGGGCATGATGATGCTGCCCCCGGTGATGATCTCGCTGCCGTTCAAGCTGCTGCTGTTCGTGCTCGTCGACGGCTGGGGACTGGTCGTGTCGTCCCTCATCGGCTCCTACACCGGGAGCGGTTGACCATGGACACCAACGCCGTCCTCGACATCGGCATGCAGGCGCTCCTGCTCGCCGCCAAGCTCTCCGCCCCGGTCCTGGTGACCTCGCTGGTGGTCGGCTTCATCGTGTCGCTCATCCAGTCCGTGACCCAGATCCAGGAGGTCACGCTCAGCTTCGTGCCCAAGGCCATCGCGGCCGCCGTGGCGCTGCTCGTGGCCGGGCACTGGATGATCTCGTCGATCGTGTCGTTCACGGTCGAGCTGTTCGCCCGCATCCCCGCGCTGACGGGGAGCTGACGTGGACCCGATCAACGTCGCGCTGCCCCTGGCCGGGGTGCAGACGGCGATGCTCGCCGGTGTCCGGATCGTCGCCTTCCTGGCGATCGCTCCCCCGTTCTCGCAGCGGGCGGTCCCGGGGATGGTGCGCATGACGATCGCGCTCGGTCTCGCGCTGGCGGTCGCGCCGCGGCTGGAGCCGGCGGGCACCGACACCACGGGCGCGTTCGTCGGCTCGCTGGTCATGCAGGCCGTGATCGGCGCGCTGTTCGGGTTCCTCGTGATGATGACGTTCTCGGCCATCCAGTCCGCGGGCACGATGATCGACCTCTTCGGCGGCTTCCAGATGGCGGCCGCCTTCGACCCGATGAGCATGACCAGCGGTGCACAGTTCCAGCGGCTCTACCAGATGACCGCGCTGGTGCTCCTGTTCGTCACCAACGGGTACCAGATCGTGCTCGCGGGGCTGGTGCGCACGTTCGACGCCCTGCCGCTGGGCGCGGCGCTGAACCCTGACCTGTTCCTGCACTCGCTGACCAGCGGCCTGTCGCAGATGTTCCTCGGCGCGCTGCAGATCGCCGGCCCCCTGCTCGTCGTGCTCTTCCTCGCCGACGTGGGCCTGGGCCTGCTCACCCGCGTGGCACCCGCGCTCAACGCCTTCGCCATGGGCTTCCCGCTGAAGATCTTGATCTCCCTGTCGCTCGGCGCGTTCGCGTTCCTCGCGCTGCCGAACGTGGTCAAGGCGCTGACCGGCAGGTCCGTCGCCGCGATGCTCGGAGCCGGCTCGTGAGCGGCGAGGGCGGCGACCGCACCGAGAAGGCCACCGCGCAGCGGATGAAGGAGGTGCACCGCAAGGGCAAGCTCGGGCGGTCGCAGGACCTCGCGTCGTGGCTCGGGCTCGGTGCCGCCGTGCTCGCGCTGCCCATGGTGATCACGCGTGGGCGGGCCGCGGCGGTCGAGCAGCTCGCGCAGATGAAGCAGGTGGCCGACGACCCGACGGTCGAGGGTGCCGTGCAGATGCTGCAGGACGCCCTGCGCTCGGTCATCTCGACGCTCGCGCCCCTGTTCGTCATCCTCATGATCGTCACCGTCGGGGTCGGCCTGGCACAGGGCGGCTACCACCCGCAGCGCCTCCGCCTGCACGTGGACCACCTCAAGCCGATGAACGGATTCAAGCGCCTCGTCGGCGCGCAGGCGTGGTGGCAGGGCGCCAAGACGCTGCTGAAGTCCGCCGTCGTCGCCGGGGTGCTGTTCATCGGGCTCAAGTCGATGGTGCCGATCCTCATGGCGTCGGGTCAGCTGCCGCTGACGAGCCTGCTGGGCACCGCGTCCGCGGGCACCGCGACCCTGCTGCGCACCGGCATCGCCGCGGGCCTGCTGCTCGCCGTCGCCGACGTGATCGTGGTGATGCGGCGCAACCGCAAGCAGACCCGGATGACGCTCAAAGAGGTCAAGGACGAGCACAAGCGCACCGAGGGCGACCCGATGCTCAAGGGCGCCATCCGCGCCAAGCAGCTGTCGATGAGCCGCAACCGGATGATGTCCGAGATCGCCACCGCGGACGTCGTCCTGGTCAACCCGACGCACGTCGCGGTCGCCCTGCGCTACGAGCCCGGCACCGGCGCGCCCAAGGTCGTCGCCAAGGGTGCCGGAGCGATCGCCGCCAAGATCCGCGAGGAGGCGTCCGACAAGCGCGTCCCGATGATCGAGGACATCCCGCTGACCCGGGCGCTGCACGCCGCGTGCGAGCTCGGCCAGGAGGTCCCGGCACACCTGTTCACCGCGGTGGCCCGCGTGCTCGCGTTCGTGATGGCCCTGCGCCGTCGCGGCGCCTCCGCCGGCCAGCACCGCGTGCCCGGCGGCACCATCGAGGCCGACGGGACCGACCACCGCGCCAAGGCCCGCGCGGCCCGCCGCCCGGCCCGGCGACCCGCACCGGCGCCCGCACCCGCCATCACCACCAGAGTCCTCACCGACGGCGCCGACGTGCCGACGGACCAGCCTTCGACGAAGGACGAGTCATGAAGAACAAGGGCATCACCTCGCTCGCCGTGCCCGTCGGGGTCGTCGGCATCGTCCTGCTCCTCGTCGTGCCGCTGCCCCCCGCGCTGCTCGACCTGCTGATCGCGCTCAACATCACGATCTCGCTCGTCATCCTGCTGACCAGCATGTACGTGAAGCGCCCGCTCGACTTCTCGGTCTTCCCGTCCTTGATCCTCGTCTTCACGCTCTTCCGGCTGGGCCTCAACGTGGCCTCGACCCGGCTGATCCTGCGCGACGGGTTCGCCGGCAAGGTCATCGACGCGTTCGGCCACTTCGTCGTCGGCGGCTCGCTGGTGATCGGGCTCGTGATCTTCCTGATCCTCGTCGTCATCCAGTTCGCGGTGATCACCAACGGTGCCGGCCGCGTCGCCGAGGTCGGGGCGCGGTTCACCCTCGACGCCATGCCCGGCAAGCAGATGGCGATCGACGCCGACCTGAACTCGGGCCTGATCGACGAGGACACGGCCCGCGCGCGGCGCGCCGACGTGGCTGCCGAGGCCGACTTCTACGGCGCCATGGACGGTGGCTCGAAGTTCGTCAAGGGCGATGCGATCGCGGGCATCGTCATCACGATCATCAACCTCATCGGTGGGTTCGTGATCGGCATGATGCAGATGGGCATGAGCGCCGGCGAGGCCCTCGAGCACTTCAGCCTGCTGACCATCGGCGACGGCCTGGTCACCCAGATCCCCGCGCTGCTGCTCTCGGTGTCCACCGGCATCGTCGTCACGCGTGCCTCCGCCTCGGGCGACCTGGGCGCCGTGGCCGCCAAGCAGCTCGGCCAGTCCCGCACCGCCCTGCGGATCGGTGGTTCCGGCGCCCTGATGCTCGCCCTCATGCCGGGCATGCCCAAGCTGCCCTTCGTGCTCGTCGGCGCGACGCTGCTGATCATCGCCCAGCGCGCCCGCAGCGTGGAGGTCAAGGAGGAGGCCGCGGTGCAGGCGGGGGTCCAGGCCAACGCCGCCGCGCCGTCGAACGACAGTCCCGAGCAGCTCATCGAGCAGATGCGCGTGCACACCCTCGAGATCCTGCTCGCACCCGACCTGGTCGACCTCGTCGGCAGCGGGCCCGACCAGGACCTGCTGGCCCGCGTCCGGGGCCTGCGCCGCAAGACCGCGCTCGAGCTGGGCATCGTCGTGCCGCCCGTGCGCACCCGCGACAGCGTCGACCTGCCGAGGTCCACCTACGTCGTGAAGATCGCGGGTGTCGAGGTCGGACGCGGCGAGGCGCCCGCCGGACGCATGCTCGCGCTCGGCGACGACCTGGGCGCCCTGCCCGGGACCAGCGTCAACGAGCCCGTGTTCGGCCTGCCGGGCAAGTGGATCCCCGCCGAGCTGCGGCACGCCGCGGAGATGTCCGGCGCGACCGTCGTCGACCGGGTGTCCGTGCTCATCACGCACCTCGGCGCCCTCATCGCCCAGCACGCCTCCCGCCTCCTGGGCCGCGAGGACGTGCGGGTGCTCACCGAGGGCGTCAAGAAGGTCAACCCGTCGGTCGTCGAGGAGCTCATCCCCACGCTGCTCAGCCTGGGCGAGGTGCAGCGGGTGCTCCAGGGCCTGCTCGCCGAGGAGGTACCGATCCGCGACCTCGGCCGGATCTACGAGGCGCTCACGCTGCGCGCCCGCGTCAGCACCGACGCGGAGGGGCTCGTCGAGGCCGCGCGCGCGGCGCTCGGGCCGGCGCTCGGGGCGATGTACGTGCAGGACGACGTGCTGCGCGCGATCACGCTGGACCCGGGCCTCGAGCAGAGCCTCGTGGAGTCGATCCGGCCCGGCGAGCACGGCACGCACCTGCTCGTCGACCCGAGCCGGCTCGAGTCGATGCTGGCGCAGCTGCGGCAGGCGGTCGCCGAGGCGGAGGCCGACGGGCGCACCGTGGTGCTCGCGTGCGCACCGGCGATCCGGCCGGCCCTGCGCCGGCTCGTCGCGATGGGTCTGCCGCGCCTGCCCGTCCTGTCGTACGGCGAGGTCACCGGGGTCGGCGTCCAGGTCGAGACCGTCGGGGCGGTGAGCGGTGTCCCAGCGCTTGCTGCTTGAGGGGTCCGACCTCGCGGAGCTCATGGCCCACGTGCAGGCCGAGTTCGGTCCGTCCGCCCGCATCGTGCGCGCCGAGCGCGTGCGCACCGGCGGTGTCGCCGGGTTCTTCGCCAAGGAGCGGTTCGAGCTGACCGTCGACGTGCCGGAGCAGCCCACCCTGCGGCCGCACGGTCTGCGCGGGGTCCCGACGCCGGTGGTCCCGCCCGAGGCCGACAGCATCGAGGACCTGCTGGACGCCGCGGACGCGTTCGACGCGCTGCCGGACGGGTCGGTGGTCCCCTTCGAGGGTCTCGACGTCATGGACGACGAGGAGCTTGACCCGGTCGAGGAGCCGCTGCCCAGCGTGTCCACCGGCAGCGCGTCGTTCGCGGGGATCCTCGAGCAGGTGCGCGCCCTGGCCGGTGCCCCCGCGCCCGCCGACATCGAGGTGGCTCCACCGCCGCCCGAGGACCCGCTGCGCGCCTCGCTGCGCGGGATCGGCGTGCCCGAGTTCCTGCTCGGCGGCTCCGGGCCCGTCACCCTGCCCGCCGTCCTCGCGCGCGTGCCCGCGGCGCCCGCGCTGCCCCGCACGCCCGGGTCGGTGGTCGTCGTGGTCGGCGAGCAGTCCGACGTCGACGCCGTCGCCCTCCTGCTGTCCGAGCGGCTGCGTCTCGAGCCGTCCGCCACCTGCGCCGCCGGTGCCCGGTCCGGCGGGCGTGCGCGCACCGGTCGGGTCGGGGTGGCCAAGGCCGCKACCGCCGACGAGCTGGCCTCCTGGCTCGACCGCGTCGCGACCGGCCCGCAGGTCGGGGTCGTCGCGCTCGCGGTCGGTCCCGACGCGGCCGACCGCGCCGACGCCGCCGACCTCCTGCGCACGTGCGGCGCGGCGCAGGTGTGGGCCGTCGTCGACGCGCGCACCAAGACCGCCGACGCCACACGTTGGATGGCGGAGGTCGGCGGTCCCGACGGGATCGACGCGGTCGCCGTGCGGGGTCTGTTCGACACCACGCAGCCCGGGACCGTGCTCGACCTCGGTGCTCCGGTGGTGTGGGTGGACGGCATCCCGGCGACGACGGTCGCGTGGGCCGCGGCCCTCGGCCAGGCGTTGGGGCCGGCGGGTCGCTAGAGGCGGCTCGATGCTGCGCCGCTGCTGCGCCGACATCGACCTGTCGGCGCGAGATCGACAGTTCGCACAGCCGATCTCGAGGCGGATGGTCGATCTCGGCGACCGAGCCCCCCGGGCGCGGGTCGAGGCGCGCCACGCCCCTGGTGGGCGTCCCGGTCAAGGTAGGGTCGCCGCATGCTGGTGCTCAGTCGTCGCGTCGGGGAGCGGCTCGTGATCGGTGACGACATCGTCGTCACGGTGATCGAGGTGCGCAGTGACGGGGTGCGGCTCGGCATCGACGCCCCCCGCGAGGTGCGCGTCCACCGCGCCGAGGTGCTCGAGGCCGTCCGGGCCGCCAACGTCGACGCCGTGGCGGCCGACGACAGCACCGCGGCGGCACTGCAACGCCTCGTCGCGCCGCCCCGACCCGCGTCGGCTGACCCCTCAGGAACTCCTCCCGCCGACCGATGAGGTCGTTCGCCGGGACGCCCCGCTCCAGAGGGTGTCGCGTGCGGATTCGGGAGGACACCGGTGGAGGACATCGACGAGATCGTCCGTGAGTTCCTGGTCGAGAGCTACGAGAACCTCGACCAGCTGGACCGCGACCTCGTGGCGCTCGAGGAGAGCCCTGGCTCGCGCCCGCTGCTGAGCAGCATCTTCCGGACGATCCACACGATCAAGGGGACGAGCGGCTTCCTCGCGTTCGGACGCCTCGAGCGCGTGACCCACGTGGGCGAGAACCTGCTGGTCGAGCTGCGCGACGGCATCCGCTCCATGGACCAGCGCACCACCGACGTGCTGCTGCGCATGACCGACTGCGTCCGCGAGATCCTCACGCACATCGAGGCCGACGGCACCGAGGGCGAGGTCGCGATCGACCCCGTGATCGAGGCGGTCGACGCGATCCGCAACGGCACTGCGCCGGTGGAAGACGTCGTGGAAGAGGTCGTGGAGCCAGTCGTCGAGGCGGTCGTCGTCGAGCCTGAGGTCGTCGTCGTCGAGGAAGCCCCCGTCGCCGCCAAGATCGTCCGCAAGCGCGCACCCCGCAAGGTCGCCGCCGCAGGGTCGAGCGCGACCCTGGTCGTCGACGCGCCGGTGGCCGAGCCCGTCCCGACCGCGCCCGAGCCCGCCCGCAAGATCGGCGGCGGCAAGGCCGACAAGCCCCTGGTCCCCACGCAGACGAGCGCGCCGAGCGCCGAGGCACTGCCCGACGAGGCCGCCGCCGGCCTGCGCGGTGCCGCCGACACCTCGATCCGCGTGGACGTCGAGCTGCTCGACGCGCTCATGCGCCAGGTGGGCGAGCTGGTGCTGGCCCGCAACCAGATCAGCCGGCTCGCGTCCGGCACCGAGGACGTGGACCTGTCCCGGTCCGCGCAGCGCCTCAACCTCATCGCCGGTGAGCTGCAGGAGGGCGTCATGAAGACGCGCATGCAGCCCATCGAGCACGTCTGGTCCAAGATGCCGCGGATCGTGCGCGACCTCGCGGCGGCGTGCAGGCGCGAGGTCCAGCTGGAGATGATCGGCGGCGACACCGAGCTCGACCGCGGTCTGCTCGAGGCGGTCAAGGACCCGCTGACGCACCTGGTGCGCAACGCGGTCGACCACGGCATCGAGCCCAGCGAGGAGCGCGTCGCGGCCGGCAAGCCCGCCAAGGGCGTGCTGACCTTGCGCGCCTACCACTCGGGTGGGCAGGTCGTGGTGGAGGTTGCCGACGACGGCCGCGGGGTCGACCCCGAGCGCGTCGCGGCCAAGGCCCTGGAGAAGGGTCTGCGCACAGTCGAGCAGCTCGACGCGGCCAGCCACTCCGAGCTCCTGCAGCTGCTGTTCCTGCCCGGCTTCTCCACAGCGGCGGCCGTGACCAACGTGTCCGGACGCGGTGTCGGCATGGACGTCGTGCGCACCAAGGTGGAGGCGATCGGCGGCACCGTCGACATCGACTCGACGCTGGGCACCGGCACGACCTGGCGCCTGCGCATCCCGCTGACGCTGGCGATCATGCCCGCGCTCACGGTCGAGTGCTCCGGCGACCTGTACGCCGTCCCGCAGATCAACCTCCTCGAGCTCGTGGCCCTCGACGGCCAGCGCTCGGGGTCGGGCATCGAGTACGTGCACTCCGCACCGGTCTACCGGCTGCGCGGCGACCTGCTCCCGCTGGTGTCGCTCGCGGGCGTCCTCGGCGTCGAGCAGGGCACGCGCGAGCAGGAACAGACCAGCGTCATCGCGGTGGTCCAGGCCGACCAGCAGCGCTTCGGCCTGCTTGTCGACAGGGTGCTGAACACCGAAGAGATCGTGGTCAAGCCGCTGTCGAGCCGGCTGAAGTCGATCGGTGTGTACGCGGGCGCCACGGTGCTCGGCGACGGCCGGGTCGCGCTGATCCTCGACGCGCAGGCCATCGCGCGACGCGCCATCGTCGGCGACCTCGAGCAGGTCAGCAGCGAGGCCCGCCGCCGGGCGCAGGAGGCCGCCCAGGCCGCGGTCGAGCTGGAGCAGGTGCTCGTGATCGGCGTCGGCGAGCGGCGCGTCGCCATGCCGCTCGCGTCCGTCGCCCGCCTGGAGCACCTGCGGGCCGAGAACGTGGAGCTCGTGGGTGGCCGGGAGGTCGTGCAGTACCGCGGCTCGATCCTGCCCCTCGCGCGCCTGGACCGGCTGCTCGGGTCCTACTCCGAGCCGACGACGACCGGCGAGCTGCTCGTGGTCGTGTTCACGCACGGCGACCGCAGCGCGGGGCTCGTCGTGGACAAGATCCTGGACATCGTCGACGACGAGGTCGCGCACCACTCGGACATCGAGGACCACGGCCTGCTGGGCTCGACCGTCCTGGGCGACCGGGTCACCGAGCTGCTCGACGTGCGTGCCGCGATCCTGTCCGCCGACGCGTCCTTCTTCGACGCCGAGACCTACGAGTTCGCGGGAGCCCACTGATGAGCCAGTACGTGACCTTCACGCTCGACGGCAGCCTCTACGGCATCGACGTGGTGCGCGTGCAGGAGGCCCTGCGGGCCCACAGCCGCACGCGCGTCCCGCTGGCCCCGCCGACGATCGCCGGCCTGGTCAACCTCCGCGGCCAGGTCGTGCTCACGATCGACCTGCGCACCCGCCTCGGGCTGGCCGGTCGCGCCGACCTCACCGAGCCGATGATGGTCGTCGTGCAGGTGGGCGGCGAGGCCGTGAGCCTGCTCGTCGACGAGATCGGCGACGTGGTCGACGTGGGCCCGGGCTCGTTCGAGACGCCCCCCGACACGCTCGACGCGATGGTCCGTCCACTCATCCGCGGTGCCCACAAGCTGGACGCGGGCCTGCTGCTCGTGCTGGACGTCGACCAGGCCGTCGCTGCCTGATCGTTATGCGGAATTCCTCAGGCGTCGAGCAACGACGCCGATGGGCGTCTCGACGGGCCACGGTGGTCCCGCGCCCCTCGAGGAGGACCCATGTCGACCGTCCAGCCCGCTCCGCGTCGTCGCGGCGCCTGGTTCGCCGACCGGTCGATCCGGACCAAGATCCTCGGCCTGACCGGGATGTTCGCGGCCACGGCGATCGGTCTCGGCGTGTACTCGTACACGAACATGCAGGACATGGCGTGGGACACCAGCCAGGTCGCCGACACCGTGACGGCCGAGATCGCTCCCGTGAACGTCCTGCAGGAGAAGCAGGTCGTCGGCCTGATGATCGTCGCCCAGCTGGAGGCGGCGCAGACCGACGACGAGCGTGACCAGCTGCTCGCCGACCAGGCTGCGAACGACGCCGCCATGGACGAGGGCATCGCGGCGTTCGGGTCGGGTGACGACCTCGAGACCTGGGACGAGTTCACGACGAGCTACGCCGCGTGGCGTCAGGCGCGCGACGCCCAGCTGGTGCCCGCCGCGGTGGACGGTGACCACGCCGCGTACGTGAAGGTCTACGAGACCGTCACCAACCCGCTCAAGCTCACGTACGACGCCGCGCTGGACCAGGTCGCCGACGATGCGGGGGCGCACGCCGTGCACATCTCGGACCACGTGCACCTGCAGGCCAGGACGGTCGGCAACCAGATGATCGTCCTGCTCGTCCTGGCCCTGCTCGCGTGCATCGCTGCCGGTGGCGGCCTCGCCGCCTGGATCCGCGGCTCCGTGCGCAAGGTGCAGAAGTCGGTCGAGGCGCTCGCGGTCGGCGACCTCACGGTCCGCGCGAAGGTCTACAGCCGCGACGAGATCGGGCAGATGGCGGCCTCGTTGACCGTCGCGCAGGACGCGTTGCAGGAGACGCTGTCGGGGGTGCTGGAGACGTCGCAGACGGTCGCGGCCGCGGCCGAGCAGCTGTCCGCCTCCTCGAGCGAGGTGGCGGCGGGTTCCGATGAGACCAGTGCGCAGGCGGGTGTCGTCGCGGCTGCCGCGGAGCAGGTGTCGCGCAACGTGCAGGCGGTCGCGGCCGGGGCGGAGCAGATGGGGGCCTCGATCCGGGAGATCGCGCAGAACGCGAACCTGGCCGCGAAGGTGGCCGACCAGGCCACGTCGGCGGCGTCGTCGGCGAAC
>NZ_JBFUDI010000017.1:0-30667 GCF_056404795.1 Cellulomonas sp. P2_B4 | reverse complement strand
GTGCCGGGTGCTTCTCTCCTGGACCTGGCGGCCCTATTGGATGGTGTGCAGGTCGCCGATCTGCCTTCGGGTGCGGTGGTCGGGGTGGTCCAGGGGTTCGAGCAGCTGATCCGGGCGGCGCAGGCGGCCCAGGCGGTCGCGATCCATGAGCTGGAGGTCCGCCGCCCGGTGCACCCGTCTCCGGTGCCGGATGAGTTGGCGTGTGCGTTGGTGATCACGCGGCGCTCGGCGGAGATGCTGGTCGTGCGAGCAGCGTTGGCGTGCTCGCATCCGGTGGTCCTGGACGCCTGGGCTGCGGGTCGGGTGGATGCGCGCAAGGTCGACGTCCTGATGGGCGAGGTCATGGTCGCCGACCCGTCGGGTCGTGACGCGGTCCTGGCCCTCGGGTTGGCGGCGGCGGAGCGGATGACGGGTCCGCAGCTGGTCCGGTATGTGCGCGCCGCGGTGATCGCCACCGACCCCGACGCCGCCCAGGAGCGCCTGGTCGCGGCGCGGCAGGACCGGGCGGTGTCGTTGACGGCATCGGTGGACGGGATGGCGTGGCTGTCCGCCTACCTGCCCGCACCCGAGGCGGTCATGGCATTCACGGTTCTGGATGCCCTAGCCGGCACCACCCGGGTGCAGGGGGATGACCGCAGCGTGGACCAGCGCCGCGCCGACGCGTTCGCCGACGTGTTCAGCGGCATCGTGGACCGGCAGGCGACCCCGGACGGGACCCCGCTGCCGCGCCGCCACGGCCACACCATCAGCATCGGCGTCACCATCGCCGCGAGCACCCTGGCCGGGTTGGACGACCAGCCCGGGTACTTGGACTCGTTCGGGCCGATCCCCGCGGCGATGGCTCGTGAGCTGGCCCAGGACGGGACCTGGCGGCGCCTGCTGACCGACCCCACCGGCCAGGTCATCGACACCGGGACGGTCAGCTACCGGCCGGGTGCGGACCTGACCCGGACCGTGATCGCCCGGGACGTGACCTGCACGTTCCCCGGATGCCGACAACCCGCCACCCGCTGCGACCTCGACCACATCACCCCCTACAACCCCGCACTACCCGCCGCCGACCAGACCCACGCCGACAACTTGCATGCCCTCTGCAGGCACCATCACCAGGCCAAGACCAAGAAGCACTGGAACGTGCACCGCAACCCCACCACCGGGGTCACCTGGTGGACCAGCCCCGACGGCATCACCTACGCCCGCCACCCCACACCACTCCTCATCAACCCCGACGCCCTCACCTGCCCACCACCCGGACGACGACGCCAACCCCACCAGGACGACGACGAACCACCCTTCTAGCAACCGACCAGCGCCGCCCTGAAGACCACCCACCTTCCGAGGCGCAGCCCTGCCCAGCCCCTAGCTCGATCCGTGGTGTCGACCGGCTGAATCGAAGACTCGACCGCGCACAGCACTCGTCCAGGGGCAGCAGCGGGTTGTGGCGGCAGGCGGGAGCAGGCACTCGGAACGGCCTGGCACGTGGCGGGCGGACCGACTCGTCGGCGCAACCTTCGGCGTCCTTCGGCCCGAGCGCGGCGATCGACGTGAGGCGCATCTAGCCGAGCGTGGCGATGGGCCGGTGGGCGCTCGACTGGCCCGGCATGCGTCGCGGAGTCCGCCGGCTCGCGTGCGCGCCGCACCCGCCTACTTCTGGCACGTGGGGCACCAGTAGAGGTTGCGGTTGGCCATCTCTTCGACGACGACCGGTGTGCCGCTGACGAGACAGGGCAGGCCGGTGCGGTGGTAGACCCAGTTGCGCAGCGTGGGGTCGGTGAGGGCGTCGGTGTGCTCGGTCGGCGTGAGGTCTCGGGTGATGATCACGCCGGTGCGGATGCCTTCGGCGAGCAGGACTGCCCAGTCGTCCCAGAGGGCGCCGGCGGTCTCGCGGGGGACTCGGCGGCCGGGTGTGTGCGGGTCGAGGCGGGCGCGGAAGAGGAGCTCGGCGCGGTAGATGTTGCCGATGCCGGCGACCACTGACTGGTCCATCAGCAGCTGACCGACGGCGACGGAGCGCGAGGTCAGGCGGTCGATCATGACGGAGCGGGGCGAGGGCGCCGAGCCGAGCGCCGCGTCGGTGGCTTGCCCGTTCGTCGACGGGTTACTCAGCGGGGCGTAGCCGGGCCATTCGGCGAGGTCGGATGCCGGGTCTGGGCCTAGGCGGGCGACCGCGAGGGCGACCTGGGACGGGTCCAGGACCTCGCAGGCGGACGGGCCACGCAGGTCGGCGACGGTCTCGGCGGAGGCGAGGCGGACGCGGACCTGGCCGACGGGTTCGGGCGGGAACGGGTGGTCGATGCCTGCGTCGGCGCCGACCTCGCGCTCGTCCTCGCCCATGCGGACCGCTCGGCGCAGTCGCGGAGCACCCATGCTGCCGCGCGCGACGGCGCCGGGCGTCAGCGGGGTGAGCCGGCCGTAGAAGTCCCACGCGCCGTACAGACCCAGGTGCACGCGCAGGACGTCGCCCGACTCGAACTCGAGGAACAGCTGCTTGCCGACGGCGCGCGACGCCACGAGCAGCTGTCCGTCGAGTCGTCGTGCCCCGGCGGCGAACCGGCCCTGGGGCGAGCTGACCGCCAACCGGTGCCCGACGAGGTCGAGGCCCAGCTGGCGGGCGATGCGGTGGACGGTATGACCCTCGGGCACGTCCCGAAGGCTAGGCCACGCGGAGCCGCTCGGCCGCTGCGGCGATGGCAGCAGCGGCACCCGCGGCGACGGCTGCCCGGTTCTCGGCCTCGACCTGCTCGGTCAGCTGCTCCTGTCGCATGGCGGCCTCGTCGAGCACGTCGGTGATCTCGACGCCGATCAGCTCGTGCCGCTCGAGGAGCGCGTCGCGCAGGGCCTCGACGAGGTGACGGTGCTTGGACAGCAGGCGACGGACGGTGCTGCGTGCCTCGTCGAGCACACCTTCGAGCTGCTGGCGGGCGACGTGGTCGTTGAGGACCGCGGAGACCAGGTCGTGCGGGGTCGCGGCGAACGACACGAGCGAGCCGGTCATGCCCGCGGCGCCGACCATCTGGGCGGCGGTGCGGGTCGCGGCGGCGAGGTCGCTTGCGGGGCCGGTGCTCGTCTGCCCGAAGAACAGCTCCTCGGCCACCCAGCCGCCCATGGCGATCTGCACGAGCGCGCGCAGGTCGTACTGCGAGTGCGTCCAGACCTCCTCGCAGTCGCTGTGCGCGAGCAGCCCGAGCGCGTCGCCTCGGCGGATGATCGTCAGCACCTCGAGCGTGCGGTTCGGCGCGACGAGCCACGCGGTGACGGCGTGCCCGGCCTCATGGGTGGCGATGAGCGCCTGCTCGGCGGTCGTGTAGGCCACGGGCTGGCCGATGCCGACCATCTCGGTGATGCGGGCGCGCTCGACGTCGGCGAAGGTCATCGTCATCGACCCGCGCCGCAGGGCGTTGACCAGCGCCTCGTCGAGAAGGTGCTCGATCATCACGGGGGTCCAGCCGTTCGTCGCGGCGGCGAGCCGGTCGCGCAGCGCGGAGTCCTCGAGCTCGACGTCGGTGGACCGCGTCTTGAGGAAGTGGTCGACGAGCTCACGGCGGCCGTGCGCGTCCGGCGTCGAGAACGTGAGGCGGCGGTCGAACCGGCCCGGCCGCAGCAGGGCGGGGTCGAGGTTGTCCGCGCGGTTGGTCGCGGCGATGAGCAGGATCGGCGCCTTGGCGGGCTTGCGCTGCTTCATCTGACGGTGCGCGGGCATCAGCAGGTTGAGGCGCGCGACGAAGAAGTTGACGAACTTGTCGCCGCTGGTGGGCTCGTCGAACGACTGCATCTGCACGAGCAGCTCGTTCACGACGCCGCCGGTGCCCTCGGAGACGACCGCGTTGGTGACGGTGCGGGGACCACGGACCAGGTCGAACGGGCTCGCGACGAAGGACATCGACGACATCCCCCCGCGGGCCATCGCGATCGCGTCGATCTCCTCGATGAACCCGATCGCACCGCCCTCGGCGCGCGCGGCCTTGCGCAGCGCCTTGAAGTACGAGCGGATCTTGCGCGCGGTCGCGCCGTAGTACATCGACTGGAACGACGTGGCGGAGACGAACAGGAAAGGCACGCCGGCCTCGGCGGCCATCGCCTTCGCGGTCATCGTCTTGCCGGTGCCGGGCAGACCCTCGAACAGCAGACCGCGGCGCGGGGTGCCGCCCATCTGCTCCGCGAACTGGCGGTGCGTCTGGAAGAGGTCGATCGAGCGGCGCACGTCCTCCAGGACCGGGTCGATGCCGATGACGTCCTTGAGCCGGACGTCGACCTGCTCGGGGCGGTAGGTGACGTGCGGCGAGCGCCCGCCGCCGAACTGCATGGCGACCATGAGGACGATCAGGAGCGCGAAGAACGCGACGGGCGCGAGCAGGAGCGGGTCGACCGCGGGCATCGCGGGCAGGAGCCGACGGCCGGTGAGCGCGCAAAAGACGATGTACGCCTCGAGCAGTACCACGGGGAGCCCGACGCGGAACACGCGCCGACGACGCACCTTCTCGCGCGACAGGGCGATGTCGTGCGCTCCCTTGCGGATCGGGGAGGGAACGCTGTCCTGCACAGACTCCAGCTCGTCGGGCACAGGCGGTCCTTTCCCTCGGCGCCTGGGATCAGACGACGTTGCGTCGCGGGAGGTGCGATCGGACCATCGTCAGGCCGAATCGGACATATCCGCAACATCGGACATATCCGGCCACCCGAACGGTCCAACGGCGGACCCCGTCGGACCCCGCCGGCACTCGAAAGGGTCAGTGCCGCGCGTGCCGCAGCCGGGTCACCTGGAGCAGCAGGTAGTCGCGCTCGGCGATGCTCGTGGTCCGTCGCGACGCCGCCAGGAGCTGCTCGGCCGCACCGGACTCGTCGCCCGCGCGCTCGAGCAGGTGGCCGCGGACCGCGAGCAGGCGGTGGTGCTCCCCCAGCGGCTCGTCGAGCGTCTCGAGCAGGGTCAGGCCGGCCGCAGGCCCGCGCACCATCGCGAGCGCGACCGCGCGGTTGAGCGTCACCATCGGGTTGCCGGTCATCCGCTCGAGCAGCCCGTACAGCGCGAGCAGCTGCGGCCAGTCGGTCTCGTCCGCCGACGGCGCCTCGTCGTGCACCGCGGCGATCGCCGCCTGCAGCTGGTACTCGCCGACCGCGCCACGCGGCAGGGCCTCCTCGACGAGTGCGACGCCCTCCTCGATCATCGCCGCGTCCCAGAGCGAGCGGTCCTGGGAGTCGAGCGCGACGAGCTCGCCGTGCGGGCCGGTCCGGGCGGCCCGACGCGCGTCCGTCAGCAGGATCAGGGCCAGCAGGCCGGCCACCTCGGGGTCGTCGGGAAGGCTGGCGTGCAACGCGCGGGTCAGGCGCAAGGCTTCGACGGCCAGGTCGGCGCGGGCCACCGACGAGCCCGACGAGCTCGCGTACCCCTCGTTGAACATGAGGTAGAGCACCCGCAGCACCGCCCGCAGCCGGTCGGCGAACTCGTCGGGCGACGGCATCCGGAACGGCCCGTCGAGCTCTCGCAGGATGCGACGCGCACGGCTGAGCCGCTGGGCCATCGTGGCCTCGGGCACCAGGAACGCGCGGGCGATCTCGGCCGTCGTCAGCCCGCCGACGGAGCGCAGCGTGAGCGCGATCGCGGACGCGGGGCTCAGCGCCGGGTGGCAGCAGCCGAACAGCAGGAGCAGCGAGTCGTCGCCGCCGGGTTCGTCGAAGACCGCCTCGGGCGAGGCGACGAGCTCCTCGCGCCGTCGTCGGGACTCCTGCGCGCGCCACGCGTCCACGAGCCGGCGCTGCCCGACGACCACGAGCCAGGCGTGCGGGTTGTCGGGCACCCCGTCGACGGGCCACTGCGTCGCGGCCGCGAGCAGCGCGTCCTGGAGCGCGTCCTGCGCGTCCGCGAGGTCGCCGGAACGCCGCACGAGCACGGCGAGGACCCGCGGCGCGAGCGTGCGCAGCAGGAGCTCGTCGACGGCGGCCTGCGCGGGTAGTGGCTCAGACGTCGGGAGCCTCCATGACCGCGCGGACCTCGATGACCTGCTGGATCGGGACGCCGCCGACGCCCGGCGCCGCCGACGCCGTCGCCGCGATCTCGATGGCCCGCGCCTCGCTCTCGACGTCGACGATCCAGAAGCCCGCGAGGAACTCCTTCGACTCGGCGAAGGGCCCGTCGGTGATGACCGGCGGCTGCACGCCGTCGCTGCGGACCAGCTTGGCCTGGTCGGGCCAGGCGAGGCCCTCGGCGCCGACGAGCTCGCCGCTGGCGACCAGGGACGCGTCGAGGTCGTGCTGGAACTGGATCATCCGCCTGACGTCCTCGGGCGCCCAGGTGTCGACCGGCGGGACACCCTCGACGTGGTACGTCATCAGCAGCATGTACTTCACGGTGCGCTCCCTGTAGCTCGTCGCCGGTCGCCTCTGGCCCGGCCCTCACCCACTGGTCGGAGCCGTGCGCACGATCTCGACATGCATCCTGTCGTTCTTTTCCCGACGAGGGCAGGGCGCCGCGGTGTCCGTCATTCGGGATTCTCCGACGAAGCCCTTGCCGGGGGCCGACTCGTTGTTACACATCGCGGGTCGCACAGCCCTGTGGACGTGAAGGAGAAGCACCGTGGTCCACCAGCCAGCACCGTCCGTGGTCGCCCTCGTCGGCAACCCCCGCCCGGGGTCGCGCACCCTGGCCGCCGCGCAGCACGTCGCCGGCCGGCTCGGCGAGGACGTCACGTCGATCGACCTCGCGACGATCGGGCACCAGCTGTTCACCGACGATCGCTCCCTCCTCGACCCGGCCCTGGGCACGGTGGCGCAGGCCCGCCTGCTCGTCGTCGCGACGCCGGTCTACAAGGCCTCGTACACCGGGCTGCTGAAGTCGTTCCTCGATCTGTACGGCCCCGACG
Organism: Cellulomonas sp. P2_B4; assembly: GCF_056404795.1. Taxonomy (NCBI): domain Bacteria; kingdom Bacillati; phylum Actinomycetota; class Actinomycetes; order Micrococcales; family Cellulomonadaceae; genus Cellulomonas; species Cellulomonas sp. P2_B4. The sequence continues at coordinate 23,813 of NZ_JBFUDI010000017.1, read as the reverse complement.
GGCTGGCCGGGGTCGTCGCGGTGCCGCTCGTCATCTCGGGCAACCCGGCGCACGCGCTGGTCGGCGAGGTGCACCTGCGGCCCCTGCTGGTCGAGCTCGGCGCGACCGTGCCGACGCGGTCGCTCACCGTCACCGAGGCCGACCTCCTGGACCTCGACCCGGCCGTCGACCGGTGGCTGGCCAAGGCCTCGGCGCCGCTCCAGCGCGCGCTCACGCCCGAGCTCGAGGCGGCGGCACGATGACCGCCGAGATCCTCCGCGAGCTCCAGGCCGACCTGGTGGAACACGACGAACCGCAGCTGTCGCCCGCCTCCTACAAGGAGGTCTTCCGCCGCCACCCCGCGGGGGTCGCCGTCGTGGCGTTCGTCGACGAGGGCCGGCCGGTCGGGTTCACGGCCACCTCGGTCATCTCCGTGTCCGCCGACCCGCCGCTGCTCGCGTTCTCGCTCGCGTCGACGTCCTCGTCCTGGGCACCCCTGTCCCGGGCCCGCACGATCGCGATCAGCTTCCTCGCCTCCGGGCAGGACGACGTGTCCGCGCGGTTCGCGACCAGTGGCATCGACCGCTTCGCCGCGGGCGGCTGGACCGCGCTGGCGTCGGGCGAGCCCGTCATCGACGGTGCGGTGTCCTGGGTCCGCGGGCGCATCGTGCAGCGCGCACCCGTCGGCGGCTCGTACCTGGTCTCGATCCGCGCCCTCGAGCACGGGATCGACGACGAGGCACTCCCGCTCGTCTACCACGACCGCACGTATCACCGGATCGGCGACCACACGGCCGTGTGACGCCGGCCGGACCTCCGGACAGCACAGACCCGCCGGGCCTCGGAGCCCGGCGGGTCTTGTCGTGCGCGAGGCACGGCCGAACATGACGCGAGTCGCGCCACGGGTGTCCGTGGCGCGACTCAGGTCCTGCTCGGCGCCGCCCTACGAGGACGACCTGGCTCCCGCGCCCGCGCCGACGAGGGCGTCCGCGTCCCGCGCGAACCACTCGGCCGCCAGGAGCTCGTACGAGCGGGCGGTGTCCGACGGATCGTGCGTGATCGTCGTGAGCAGCAGCTCGTCGGCGCCGGTGGCGCGCACGAGCGCATCGAGGCCCGACGCGACCGACGCGGCGTCGCCGACCAGCCGCGAGACGATGCGGTCGCGCAGGAGTGCGCGCTCGTCGTCGGACCGCTCGTCCCACGGGGTCGTGGTGCCAGGGCGCGGGTACGGGATGGCGCGGGCGCCCGAGCGGATGGACAGGACCCAGGCCGCGAAGGGGTCCGCCAGGGCGGCCGCCTGCGACGACGTCTCCGCGACGAGCACGTCGGCCGAGACCACCACGTACGGGGCTGCGAGCACGCCCGGGCGGAACGCGGACCGGTACGCCTCGACGGTCTCGAGCACCGTCGACGGGCTCACGTGGTAGTTCGCGGCGAGCGGCAGACCCAGCTCGCCGGCCACGCGGGCACTCTCCCCCGCGCTCGACGCGAGCACCCACAGGGCCAGGTCGGAGCCCTGCACGGCGGGGCTGACGGCGTCGCGGCCGTCGTCGGCGCGCGCGGTACCGGCCTGCAGGTCGAGGACGGTGCGCAGCTCGTCGGCGAACGCGCCGGGCGTGCGACCGGCGCTGAGGTAGCGCTGCTGCGCGACGAACCGCGCGAGCAGGTCGGGGTCCCGGAAGCTGAAGGGTGGGGTCGCAGGCACGAGGAGCCCCTCGACGACGCGATCCTCGGAGACGACCGGCGGCGCCGGCGGCGCGGGCGTCGCGGCTGCCTTGTCGGAGGGCGGCGGGAACGACGCGCGTCCGAGGCCCAGGTCGACGCGCCCGGGGTGGGCGGCCGCGATGGTGCCGAACTGCTCGGCGGCGACGACCGGGCTCGTGGACCCGAGCAGGACGGCGGCCGACCCGACGCGCAGGGTCGACGTGACGCCCGCGGCGAGCGCGGCCAGCACGCCCGGAGCGGCCGAGGCCACGCCCGGGGCGAGGTGGTGCTCGGCGAACCAGATCCGCCGGTAGCCGAGCCGTTCGACCAGCCGCGCCCGGTCGAGCGACGCCTGGAGCGCCTGCGCGCCGGTGCCGCCCTCCCACACGGGTGCGAGGTCGAGGACGGACAGGGGGACGCGTGTCATCGGGACTCCTGGAGGACGAGACGGGACAGGTGGAACGCGGGGTCGGAGGCACGCACCGGGTCGTCGACCGGCTCGTCGGCGAGGTCGGCCAGGACCCGGCCGATCGCGGGCCCGAACTTGAAGCCGTGGCCGGAGAAGCCGGCGGCGACGACCAGCGGTCCGCGGCGGTCGAGGATGAAGTCGTGGTCGGGCGTGGTCGTGTAGGTGCACGAGATCGGGTGCGGGGTGCTCGCGTCGACGCCCGGCATCCACTGCTCGGCGTACCGCTGCAGGAGCGCGAGCTGCCCGGGTTCGGGCGTGAACGTGCGGTGGTCCGGGTCGGTCACCGGACCGACCGCGTGGAACCCGACCTTGACGCCCTCGCCAGGCGTCAGCAGTCCGTACGTTCCGCTGGGGTACGGATGTACACCGAGCGGCTGGTGTGTGAACGACGGCCAGTCGGCGGGGTAGGCGAGGTCGAAGTGGGCGGGCTGCTCCTGCGTCACCACCAGCGGGAGCGGCCGGCCGAGCAGCGAGCCGGTCCAGGCGCCGACGGCCAGCACGACCCGACGAGCGCGGACGGGTCCGTCGGAGGTCTCGACGACGACGCCGTCGGCGGCGACCGTCAGCGAGAGCACACGGACGCCGTGGCGGACGTCGGCGCCGTGCGCGCGGGCGTCGTCCTGCAGCGCAAGGACGGCGCGGTCGGCGTGCAGGCGGCCGGCCGTGCGGGTCTCGTGCAGCACCGACCCCTCGAACCGCAGGCCGGTCCACCGCTCGGCCGCCTCGTCGGGCGTGAGGACCTCGTGCGCGATGCCGCGGGCCTCGAACGCGGCCACGAGCGACGGCGCGGGGGCTCCGTGGCTGACGCCGCCGGTGATCGTGAGGAGCTCCGAACCGGTCGCGTCCTCGAGGGACCGCCAGAGCCCGAGCGCCTCGATCGTGAGGTCGAGGTACTCGGCGCGATCGTAGGTCTGCCGGTAGATGCGCGAGGCTCCGTGCGAGGCGCCTTGGACGTGGCCCGGCTCGAAGCGCTCGAGCAGGACCACCGACCGGCCGCGGCGAGCGAGCTGCCAGGCGGCCGCCGAGCCCATGACGCCGCCGCCGATCACCAGGTGGTCGACGTTCTCCATGCGTGGGCTCCTTGCCTCGAGAAAAACACGGTGGCCGGCCGGGCGTCCCCCGACCCCGGCCGGCCACCGTCGAGTGCGCTGGTGTGAAGACCAGGGGCACTCGGTCCAGGGTGGTCAGCTGGTCTTCGGCAGACCCGGGGGGTTGGTCTCGGACTTCTCGATCGCCTCGGCCTGCAGGCCCCAGCGCTCGAGCACCTGCTGGTAGGTGCCGTCCTCGAAGGTGTGGTTGAGGGCCGCGGTCACGGCCTCGGCGAGCCCGGAGCCCTTGAGGGTGGCCACGGCGATCTGCGCCGTGTCGGGCCAGCCGCCGTTGAGCGTGCCGACGACCTTGAACTGGTCGGGAGCGGTCGCCGCGCTGTACGCCAGGCTCGCGTTCGGGCCGACGTAGGTGTCGAGCCGGCCAGACTGCACGGCGAGCAGGACGTCGGAGTAGTTCTCGTAGTACTCCGGCTCGCCACCCTTGATCGGCTCGAGGCCCGCGTCGATGTTCTCCTGGTTCCAGGCGAGCAGGATCTTCTCCTGGTTGGTGCCGGACCCGACGCCGACCGTGAGGCCCGCGATGTCCTTGGGCTCCTTGATCTGCTTGACGTCGCTGCCGGCGGCCGTCAGCCAGCCGAGTTGGTCGTTGCGGTACGACGAGAAGTCGTAGAGCTCCTTGCGCTCCTCGGTCACCGTGACGTTGGAGATGACCGCGTCGACGTCCCCGGACTGCAGCGCGAGCGGCCAGTCGGCCCACGCCTTGACCTCGAGCTCGAGCTTCAGGCCCAGGGCGTCGGCGATGAGCGAGGCGATGTCGGGCTCGTTGCCGATCGGCGTCTTCTCGTCGTCGGCGAGGAAGCCGAGCGGCGGGAGGCCACCGGCCGTCGTCGAGACCTTGAGCACGCCGGACTCCTTGACCGCGGCCGGCAGCAGCGCGATGGCGTCGGCCGACTCGGTCGAGTGGATGCGGTCCTGATCGGGGCTGGTGTTGATCGTCAGTCCGGCGGCTGCGGTGGCGGAGCCCGAGGGCTCGGCCGCCACGTCGTCGTCCGCCGCGGCCGATCCGCTGCACGCGGCGAGCGCCAGCAGGGGCACGAGGGCCAGTGCGCTCAGGAGCCGGGTACGTCGCAGGGGTGTGGTCACGGGAGGTTCTCTCTTTCGGTGGTGTGCGCAGGCGCGCGGGTGAGCGGGGAACGATCAGGGGTGCATGCAGGCGCAGAGGTCAGAGCACCTTGTCCAGGAAGGCCTTGGTGCGGGCGTGCTGCGGGGCGTCGAGCACCTGGGTCGGTGTGCCCTGCTCGACGATCCGGCCGCCGTCCATGAAGACGATCGAGGTGGCGACCTCACGGGCGAACCCAATCTCGTGCGTCACGACGACGAGGGTCGTGCCAGTCGCGGCGAGGTCGCGGATGACGTCGAGGACCTCGCCGACGAGCTCCGGGTCGAGCGCCGACGTCGGCTCGTCGAAGAGCACGACCGACGGCTTGACCGCGAGCGCCCGGGCGATGGCCACGCGCTGCTGCTGGCCGCCGGATAGCTGGCGGGGGTAGGCGTCGGCCTTGTCGGACAGCCCGACGCGCTCGAGCAGCGCACGGCCCTCCGCCTCGACCTCGGCCCGCGGCCGGCGCTGCGCCGAGATGGGCGCCTCGATAACGTTCTCGAGCGCGGTCAGGTGCGGGAAGAGGTTGAAGTTCTGGAACACGAACCCGATGCGGGTCCGCTGCGCCAGCACATCCTTCTCCTTGAGCTCCTGCAGCGCTCCGTCGGAACGCCGCCGGTAGCCGATGAGGTCGCCGTCCACCGAGATGAGGCCGCGATCGACCTTCTCGAGGTGGTTGATCACGCGCAGCAGGGTCGACTTGCCCGAGCCCGACGGCCCGAGGATCACCGTGACCTCGCCGGGCCGGACCGTCAGGTCGATGCCGTCGAGCACCTCGAGCGTCCCGTAGGCCTTGTGCACTCCGCGCACCTCGACCAGACCCGCCTTGACGAGCCCCGCGGCCATCAGAACCCACCCCGCTGGGTGCGGACCAGGAGGTTGCGGGCGCCGCGTCCGTAGCTCGGTGGGAGGTCGCCGGGCAGTGGTCTGCCGGTGAGGCGGGACCAGCTCACGCCCAGGCCCCAGCGTGCCTTCTGGATCGGCGTGGGCGGCAGCTGGCGCAGGGCGCCCTTGGCGTAGTGCCGCTCCAGGTAGTACTGCGCGATCGTCAGCACGGTGGTCAGGACGAGGTACCAGATGCCCGCGACGATCAGCAGCGGGACCACGCGCTGGTTGCGGCCGTAGATGACGCCGACGATGTAGAACAGCTCGCCGTACGCCAGGACGTAGACCACCGACGTGCCCTTGACCAGGCCGATGATCTCGTTCACGGCGGTCGGCACGATGGTGCGCATGGCCTGCGGCAGGATGATCCGCCGCTGCTGGCGACGCCGGGGCAGGCCGAGCGCCGCGGCGGCCTCGTGCTGGCCCTGGTCGACGCCGATGATGCCGGCGCGGATGATCTCGGACGCGTACGCCGCCTGCGAGAGCCCGAGCCCGAGGACCGCGGCACCGAACTTGTCGATCACGGACAGGGTGTCGAGCTCGACGAACGACGGGCCGAACGGCACCCCGAGCGTGAGGTGCGGGTACAGGTACGCGAGGTTGTACCAGAGCAGCAGCTGGAGGATCAGGGGCACGGACCGGAAGATCCAGATGTACCCCCACGCGACCGACCGCAGCAGCGGTGACCTCGACAGCCGCATGAGCGCGAGCACGGTGCCGAGCCCGAACCCGACCACGGCGGCCGCGGCGGTGAGCCGGATGGTGCCCCACAGCCCGTCGAGCACGGACGGCCAGGTCAGGTACTGCCAGACGACCCCCCACTCCCACTTGGGGTTGGTGAGCAGCGAGCTGACGACCATCGCGAGCAGCACGGCGACGATCGCGGTCGCGACCCAGCGCGCGGGGTGGCGCGCGCCGTAGACGCGGGGTTCGTCGTGGACGACGACGTCAGGCACGTCGGGCAGGACGTCGTCCTTCTTCAGGAAGGCGGTGGACACGGTGCACTCCGGGGTTCGAGGGGGCTCTACGACTGCGGGGCGTCATGCTCCGGACAGAGCCACTTCTCGAACGCGAGCGGGCCGTCCGTCGGGGCGTCGGTCGTGTCGAACAGGGGGTGCCAGCCGGTCGCCAGGTAGAGCGCGGCGGCCTCGGGCTGCCGGGGACCGGTGGTGAGGTAGAGGCGCTCGTACCCGAGCGCGACCGCTCGGAGCTCGAGCTCGGCGAGCACCTGGCGCGCCAGACCGCGGCGGCGGTGCGCGGAGCTGGTCCAGATCCGCTTGTACTCGGCGGTGCGGACCGTCGGCAGACCGGACTCGTCGCGCGTGCCCGGCCGGCTGAGCCGCTCCGCCGAACCGAGCTCCGGCTCGGCCCGGAGCCGGAACGCACCGCCGGCCACCGCGGTCCCGTCCTCCAGGATCAGGATCAGGTCACCGTCGGGCGCCGCGAACTGCTCGGCGGGGTACCGCTCGAGCTCCGCGCGCAGGTCGTCGACCCCGAAGAACTCGCTGTACCGCGTGAGGTACTCGACCGCGAGCTCGTCGAGCATCGGCTGCACGGCCGGGTCGCTCAGCGCGTACGAGCGCACGACGCGGAGGTCGGTGGTCGTCATGCCGACGCCGCGAATCGGGCGACGGTGCTCGGCACGGTGCTCGGCAGGCCGAGGGTGTCGCGGAACGTGCGGCCGGGGTACGACGAACGGAAGGCGTCCGACGCGCGCAGCACCGGCAGGACGCCGTCGACGAGCGCGACCAGGTCGGTCTGCACGGATGCCGGGCGGATGGTGAACCCGTCGGCGGCCTCGGCGTCGAGCCAGTCGGTGACCAGCTCGGCGAACCCCGTGGAGGTCCCGACGAACGCGAGCGAGCCGGTGTCCCAGCTGACGCCCTCCAGGTCGGAGAGCATGTCGAGGCGGGCCTGCGCGCTGGCCCGGTCCGGCCCGACGATGAGGTAGACGTCGACCAGGACGCGCACGTCGCGCGGGTCACGACCTGCGGCGACGACCGCGCCCAGGACCCGGGCCCGGGTGCGAGCGGCCTCGTCGCGGTCGGTGGCGCGGATGCGCACGACGTCCGCGACGCGTCCGGCCAGCTCGATCTCGTCGGAGGTCGTCGCACGGACGACGACCGGGGGTCGGCCCTGCGGCGGACGCGTGCTGCCCTTCGGGGCGCCGGCGGCGAAGTTCACGCCGTCGTGCGTCGTGAAACGCGGACGTGCCGAGGCCGTCGGCACCCAGCTGTCCCAGCGCCGGGCGACTGTGGCGGCCGCCTCGGCCGCGCCGGCGAGGGCCGCGACGTCCGGGGAGGACGACCGCGGGCCGGCCGTCGGCACCTCGTCGAGACGCGTGGTCCAGCCGACCTGCCACCCGGCGCGACCGGCGCTGGCCTGGTCGATCGTCGCGATGGCCGTCGAGATGTGCGCCGGCTCGAGGTGCGAGGTGCCGACCGAGGCGACGAGGCCGATGCCGTCGGTGCGCGCCGCGAGACGGGAGGCGACGATGGCCGCGTCGAGGCGGGTCGTGCTGCCGCCGGGGTGCAGGGCGAAGTCGTCGTCGAACACGACGAAGTCGAGCGCACCGCGCTGGGCGACGGCGACGAGCTCCTCGAGGCGGCCGGCGTCGAAGAGACGCTGACCCTGGGAGCCGTGGGTGCGCCAGGCGGCGGCGCGGGCGCCGGTGTCGGACAGGTCGACACCGAGGTGGGCATGGGAGGACACAGGGGTATCCGTTCAGGTGGTGCGAGAGGTGGGGCGCGCACGTCAGAGGTGCGGCGAGGCTCGCCCCGTTCAGCGGGGCGTGCGAGGTGGAGCGGGGCGCTGAAGGTTCAGCGACAACAGGAACGCGTGAGCATGGCGTCGCCGCAGCTCGGGGAGCGGGGTGCTCCGAACGCGTTCATGGTCGTTCCTCTCGTCCCGGCACTGCCGGGGTTCGCGTCGTTGCCGTGTGGAGGCGTAGTGCCCACCACGACCAGGTCCTCATCCGGGGCACCCCACCGCGCGGAGGGTTGCCTTCCAGCTAGCCGGAGCTTCGCGCTGGAAATCTTGACCTTATTGGTAGGGAATTTAGATCGGGGGCCCGACGACGTCAAACCGCTGGTCACATCGTGAGATCAGACGCGGGCGTCGTACGCCTCACGGGCGATCGCGACCGCGTCCATGTTCGCCTCGGCCCACACCTTCACGGCGTGCACCACGGAGGTCAGCGAGACGCCCAGCGGGGTGAGCTCGTAGTCGACCCGGACCGGCACGGACGCGGTCACGGTCCGCGTGATCATGCCGTCGCGCTCCATGGCGCGCAGCGTCTGGGTGAGCATCTTCTGGCTCACGCCGTTGAGGCGCCGCCGCAGCTCCGAGTGCCGCTGCGGGCCGACCTCCAGCGCCGTCATGACCAGACAGACCCACTTGTCCGACAGCTCGTCGAGGAGCTCACGGGTCGGACAGTCGGCGTCGAACGAGTCGTACGCCGCGAGGGGGAGCGTCTCGAGCACGATGTCCTCCGAGCAGGGAACCAGACAGACCCTTTAGGCACCAGAAGGTGCCTACTTCCCAAAAGATACCACTGTGCTCAGGATGGGTCGCGTCCCGAACCGATCTCCCCTCGGAGGCCCTCATGTCGACCGTCACCCTCACCGTTCCCGGCCCCACCGCCGACTTCGCGATCCTCGACCTGCCCGTCCTGGAGCCCGGTCCGGGCGAGGTCCGGGTCCGCGTCGAGGCCGCACCCGTCCACCCGGTCGACGTGGTCGTCGCGCGCGGCCACGTCCCGCTGCCGCCGGCCGACCGCTACGTGCTCGGCTGGGCGCTCGCCGGCGTGGTCGACGCGGTCGGCCCGGACGTCACGGGCCTCGCCCCCGGCGACCCGGTGCTGGCCCTGTCCGACTGGTTCGACACCTTCGTCGGCGCCCAGGCGTCGTCCGTCGTGCTGCCGCGCGGGTCGGTCGCGTCGCGTCCCGCGTCACTGAGCGCGGTGGACGCGTCGATGCTGGCGCTCAACGCTCTGACCGCCGCACAGGCACTGGACCTGCTCGGCCTGCTGGCGGGCGCGACGCTGGCCGTCACCGGCGCCGCCGGTGGTGTCGGCGGGTTCGCCGTCGAGCTCGCCCGGCACCGCGGGCTCGCGGTGCTGGCCGTCGCACGCGAGGCCGACCGCGCCTTCGTCGAGCGCACCGGCGCCCGGCTCGTGCTGCGGGGCACCGACCTCGGCACGCTGGGCGCCGACGGGGTGCTGGACACCGCCGAGCTCGGCGCACCGGCTCTCGTCGCAGCCCGGGACGGCGGCGTGCTCGTGGCCGTCACCGCGCCCGCGACGCCCGCGCCCGAGCGCGGCATCCGCGTCAAGACCGTCCACGTGGTCAGCGGCTCCGCGGGACTCGCGGACGTGGCGGCGCTGGCCGTCGAGGGCGTCCTGACGCCGCGCGTCGCGGACACCTACCCGTTCGAGAAGGCGGGCGACGCCTACGCCGCGGTCGAGGCCGGCGGGCTGCGCGGGGTGGTCGTCCTGGTGCCGTGAGCTCTCGACGAGCGCGTCCGGCCCCGCGCGCCTAACCTCCGGGGATGCATCCTCGCCCCCTCCGTCGACGCGCGCTCCTGCGTGCCGCCGTGTTCGGGGTCGCGTTCACCGTGCCGGTCGCGGTGCTCGCGTACGTGGTGCGGGCGCAGGTGGACGACGTCCTGCGGCTCGACCAGCAGGCCATCGCCTCCGCGACCGACTTCACCCGCGAGCACCCCGAGCTCCGGCAGGCGCTGCTCGTCTGGCAGGAGGCGTTCCAGGCGCGCTGGGTCAACCTCGCCGCGACGGTGCTCTGCGTCTGGGTGTGGCGACGGCACGGGATGACCACGCGGGCGCTGTGGGCGTTCCTCACGATCATGGCGGCCTGGGCGCTGCAGCTGGGCGCGAAGGGGCTGGTGCAGCGGGCCAGGCCGGTGGTCGAGGACGCCGTCTCGCACGCCCCCGGGTCGAGCTTCCCGTCCGGGCACGCCACGAACACCGCAGCCGCGGCCCTCACGGTGACGCTGCTGGTGTGGCCGCTGCTCGGCCCGCGCGGCCGGGTCGTCGTCCCCGTCGTCGCCGGCGCCTGCGTCCTGATCACCGGGCTCGACCGCGTCATGCTCGGCGTGCACTATCCCTCCGACGTGATCGCGGGGTTCGCCCTCGGCACAGCCCTCGCCGGCGCGTCCTACCTGGGCTACAGCGGCTGGTCCGCGACCGGCCCGCACCAGGAGTCCTGATGCACACGTTCCTGCACCGCTACGAGCTCGACCGGTCCGCCCCGACCGGCCGCGAAGCACTCCGCGACATCGGCGTCCGTGTGCTCCTGCCGGCGGTCGGCCTCTGGGTCGTCCTCGTCGGCGTCGGCCTGCTGATCACCGGACCTCTCGACGGGCTGCCGCGGGAGGCAGCCGTGAACGAGTGGTTCGAGTCGATCCGGACTCCGGCGCTGAACTCGGTGACGGCGGCGCTGTCCGCGATCGGCACCACCGAGTTCATCATCGGCGCGTGCGTGCTGTTCGTCGCGCTCTTCTGGTGGCGCACCAAGCAGTGGTGGCTCGCGATCGTGCCGCCGCAGGCCATCGCCGTGCAGGCCATCCTCTTCATGACCGCCGCCCTGGTGGTCGGCCGCGAGCGGCCCGACGTCGAGCACCTGGACGACTCGCCGCCCACCTCGGCCTACCCCAGCGGGCACACCGGCGCGTCCACGGCGTTCTACGTGACGCTCGCGATGATGGCCCAGCGGATCGGCAACCCGATCCTGCGCGGCGTCGTCACCGTGCTCTGCCTGCTCGTGCCGATCGGCGTCGGGACGGCCCGCCTGTACCGCGGCATGCACAGCCCGACCGACGTGCTCATGGGCTTCGTCAACGGGCTGGTCTGCGCGTTCCTGGCGTGGAACTACCTGCGCCGCGACACGTCCGGCGCAGCGGGCCGTCAGCAGGACCTGGCCGCTCGGGTCGCGGGCTGACACACCCGACGAGCGTGCGGTGTCCGATCGCGCCCTTCCCGTTCGTCGCACGGGTGAGAGGTCGCCCGCGCGGGGCGGCCCGGGAAGGATCACGATCATGAGGCTCGTCACCAACACGCAGATCACCGTCGACGGCGTGATGCAGGCGAACGGCGGGAACAACGCGGAGCTCGACCCCGGGTTCGAGCGGGGCGGGTGGGCGTTGCCGGTGGGCGACGAGGAGTCGACGGCCTACATCGGCGACTTCTACCGGCGCGCCGACGCGTTCCTGTTCGGGCGGCGCACGTACGACCTGTTCGCCGGGTACTGGGGTGTGCAGACCGACATGGACAACCCGTTCGTCGGCTCGCTGAACTCGCGCCCGAAGTACGTCGCGTCGAGCACGCTCACCGACCCGCGGTGGGCGGGCACGACCGTGCTGTCCGGCGACCTCGAGACGGCGGTCCGCGAGCTCAAGGCCACGCCCGGCGGCGAGCTCCAGGTGCACGGCAGCGGGCAGCTGATCCGGTGGCTGCTGGAGCATGGGCTCGTCGACGAGCTGACGCTGATCGTCTGCCCGGTGATCGTCGGTGCGGGCACCAGGCTCTTCCCCGACGAGGGCCGCGACTTCGCGCTCGAGCTCGTCGAGTCGCGTCGGTTCCCGAGGGGCATCACGGTGCAGACCTACCGGCCCGGCGGCCGTCCCGAGTACGCGTAGCAGTTCCGACGACGGAGGTGGTGACGATGCAGTACCTGGTTTCCGTGATCGACGACCGGACCAACTCGGGCACCCCGCAGGAGGCGGTGGCGATCGACGCGTTCAACGACCGCCTGCGCGCGGGCGGCCACTGGGTGTTCGCCGCCGGCCTGGCCGCTCCCGAGACGTCGACGGTCATCGACGGCCGCGGCGAGGACCCGGTGTTCACCGACGGGCCCTTCATCGAGTCGAAGGAGCACATGGCCGGCCTCTGGGTCATCGAGGCCCCCGACCTCGACGTCGCTCTCGCGCTCATGGCCGACGGCTCGAAGGCGTGCAACCGGCGACTCGAGGTGCGCCCGATGCTGTTCCCGGAGGACTGAGCGACGACAGCCCGAACCGCGAGGCTCGGGCTGTCGTCGACCCTAGGTGGCGTCCCGCTCGGCGAGCCACGTGAGCATGGCTCGGTTGGTCTCGTCGGGCAGCTCCTGCTGGATCCAGTGGCCGCAGTCCAGGGTGACCACGTCCACGTTCGGCACGAACCGGGACAGTGACTCCGACCTCATGATCGCGTCCCGCTCGCCGTAGATCATGAGCGCGGGCTGCTGGATGACGGGCTCCACCTCGGCCAGCAGGTGCCAGTTGCGGTCGAGGTTCCTGTACCAGTTGATGCCGCCCGTGAAGCCCGAGGTCTCGAAGGCGGAGACGAAGACGGCCAGCTCGCTGTCGCTCATCAGAGGGTCGCCGAGCGGTGCCTCCGCCCTGGCGAGGTTCAGGAACGCCATGCCGGGCTGAGGCGCTCTGACGGGTTCGTTCGTGCGGTAGAGATTCCGCAGGAACTGGTGTGCGAACTCGTCGAGCACCGCGTCGGCGACGCCCGGCTGCCGGTTGAAGTGGACGAAGTAGAAGTCGCCGCCGAGCACGGTCTCCATGAGCTCGATCCAGGGCGTCTCGCCGCGCTCCTGGTAGGGCAGGCTCAGGGCGATCACCTTGTTGACCCGGTCGGGATGCAGCAGCGTCAGCCCCCAGACGACGAACGCACCCCAGTCGTGCCCGACGAACGTCGCGTCCTCGTAGCCGTAGTGATCGAGGAGCGCGACGAGATCGCCCGACAGGTGCTCGATGTCGTAGGCCGTCACCTCGGTCGGACGGGAGGAGTTCCCGTAGCCCCGCTGGTTGGGCACGATCACGTGGTAGCCCGCTGCAACGAGCGCGGGCACCTGGTGGCGCCAGGAGAAGGCAAGCTCCGGCCAGCCGTGGCACAGCACGATCGGTCGGCCGGCATTCTCCCGGCCCGCTTCGAACACCTCGAGCTCCACCCCGTTGACCGAGACACGGGTGGGTCGGGGAAAGTCGTCATGAGTGGCACTGGTCTGTGAGGTCATGCGGCCATCGTGCCGACCTAACCCGGTCACCTTGTGACCGGTTTCCTGTGCAATTCTCGTCGAGTGCGAGCTGACCGGCTGATGGCCACCCTGCTGTTCCTGCAGCAGCGCGAGCAGGTGACGGCTGCGGAGGTCGCGCGCGAGCTGGAGGTCTCCGAGCGCACCGCCCGTCGCGACCTCGACGCCCTGGCCGTGGCCGGGGTGCCCGTGTACTCGATGCAGGGGCGCGGCGGCGGCTGGCGCCTGGTCGGCTGCGCCCGCACCGACCTGTCCGGCCTGTCCGCGAGCGAGGCCCGTGCCCTGTTCCTGGTGGCCGGCCCGGCCTCCGCTGCGACGCCGGCCGTGAGAGCGGCGCTGCGCAAGCTCGTGCGAGCCCTGCCGGAGCCCTTCCGCGAGCAGGCCGAGGCGGCGGCGTCGTCGTTGGTCACCGACCCCCGACGGTGGGGGTCGGACCGGGTCGAGCACCGACAGCCTCGCTTCCTCGACGAGCTCCAGGATGCGGTGATCCGCGGCGTCCAGGTGCGGCTCGGCTACGTGGACCGCGCGGGGGCCGAGACCGAGCGGACCGTCCACCCGCTCGGCATCGTCGCCAAGGGTCCGTCGTGGTACCTCGTCTCGCACACCGAGGCCGGCCGGCGGACCTTCCGGATCGATCGCGTGTCGTCCGTCGAGCCGACCGACCACGCCGTGCACCGACCCGAGGACTTCGACCTCGCGGAGAGCTGGCGCGAGATCGCCGACGAGGTCGACCGCTTGCGCACGCCCGGCGAGTGCCAGGCACTGTGCGTGCCTCATGGGATCGGCCTGCTCCGGATGGCCTTCGGGCGCCGGCTCGAGGTCGGCGGCTCCGCACCCGACGGCCGCATCGAGGTCGTGATCCGCGGCGGCGACGACGAGCACGTGCTCGCCGGAGAGCTCGCCGGGCTGGGCGAGTGGGTCGAGGTGACCGGACCTGCGGGCGTGCGCAGGCACCTCGCCTCGATCGGGGCCGCGCTCGTCGAGCGGTACCGCTGACGACGACAGCCCGGACCCTGCGAAGGGACCGGGCTGTCGGTGGCGGTAGCGGTGGGATTTGAACCCACGGTGGACTTTCACCCACACACGCTTTCGAGGCGTGCTCCTTAGGCCGCTCGGACACGCTACCTCGGGGTGAACCGTACCCGGTGAAGGGCCCTGCCTCCGAATCGGGCAACCCGTCGTACCGTGGAGAGGTGAGCAGCGACGCATTCCCGATGACCGCCGGGTCGCTGGCGGAGGTGGTCGACGTGCTCGTCGGCCACCGGCTGGCGGTGCTCACGGGCGCGGGGGTGTCGACGGACTCCGGGATCCCCGACTACCGCGGTCCGGACTCGCCGCCACGCACCCCGATGACGTTCCAGCAGTTCACGGGCGACGAGGGCTTCCGCCGGCACTACTGGGCGCGGAACCACGTCGGCTGGCGGCACGTGCACCGCACCATCCCGAACGCGGGGCACCGGGCGCTGGCCACGATGGAGCACCGGGGCGTCGTCACCGGGCTGATCACGCAGAACGTCGACCTGCTGCACGAGGCCGCGGGCAGCCGGCACGTCATCGACCTGCACGGGCGGTACGACCGGGTGCGCTGCCTGTCGTGCGGCACGGTGATCAGCCGGTCGGACCTCGCGGCACGGCTGGACCTGCTGAACCCGGGGTTCGCCGAGGAGCTGGCGGCCGTCGACGACATCGAGATCGCACCCGACGCCGACGCGGTGATCGAGAAGACCAGCCACTTCGTGGTCGCGGACTGCGCGGTCTGCGGCGGGATGCTCAAGCCCGACATCGTCTACTTCGGCGAGAACGTGCCGCGCGAGCGGGTGGACCGGGCCTACGCGATGGTCGACGCTGCCGACGCGCTGCTGGTCGCGGGGTCGTCGCTGACCGTCCAGTCGGGACTGCGGTTCGTGCGGCACGCGGCGCAGACGGGCAAGCCGATCGTCGTCGTGAACCGTGGGGCGACCCGCGGGGACAAGTACGCGGCGGTGACGCTGGACGCGGGGACGTCCGAGACGCTCACCGAGCTGTCCGAGGTGCTGACGGCTCCAGCCGCACGATGACTGCCTTCGAGACGGGCGTGTTGCTGCCCAGCGCGGTGCTGGCCAGCGGGACGAGCACGTTCGCCTCGGGGAAGTACGCGGCCGCGCAGCCGCGGGAGGTCGGGTAGGCGACGACGCGCTGGTTCCGCAGGACGCGGTCGGGGTCGCCCGGCCACTCGCTGTGGATGTCGACGCGGGATCCGTCGGCCAGTCCGAGGTCCTCGAGATCCAGGGGGTTCACGAAGACCACGTCGCGGCCGCGGTGGATGCCCCGGTAGCGGTCGTTCAGGCTGTACATCGTGGTGTTGAACTGGTCGTGCGAGCGGATCGTCTGCAGGATCAGGCGTCCGGGAGGGCACTCGACCGGGACGAGCTCGTTGACCGTGATCATGGCCTTGCCCGTGCTCGTCGCGAAGGTCCGCGAGTCCCGCGGGCCGTTGGGCAGGACGAACCCCGCCTTGCGACGGATCAGCCGGTTGAAGTCCGCGAAGCCGGGCACGACGTGGGAGATGTGCTCGCGGATGGTGTCGTAGTCGCGCTCGAAGCCGGCCCAGTCGATCGGGCTGTCCTCCCCCAGCACCGCCCGCGCCAGGCGCGTGACGATCGAGATCTCCGAGAGGAGGTTGTCCGAGACGGGAGCGACGGCGCCGTGGGTGGCGTGCACCGCGCAGACCGAGTCCTCGACCGAGAGGAACTGCGGGCCGGACACCTGCAGGTCGACGTCGGTGCGGCCGAGCGTAGGCAGGATGAGCGCCTCGGCGCCGGTGACGACGTGCGACCGGTTCAGCTTGGTCGAGACCTGCACGGTCAGCTCGGTCCCGCGCATCGCGGCCTCGGCGGCGGCGGTGTCCGAGATCGCCGCGACGAGGTTCCCGCCGAGGGCGAACCAGACCTTGACCTCGCCGCGCTGCATCGCCTCGATCGATCGCACCGAGTCGAGCCCGTGCGCGCGCGGCGGCTCGAACCCGAACTCGTCGGCGAGCGCGTCCAGGAACCAGTCCGGCGGCCGTTCCCAGATGCCCATGGTCCGGTCACCCTGCACGTTGCTGTGCCCCCGGATCGGGGAGGCGCCCGCGCCGGGCTTGCCGATGTTCCCGCGCAGGAGCAGGAGGTTGACGATCTCCTTGATCGTGTCGACGCCCTTGCGGTGCTGCGTGATGCCCATGGCCCACGTGACGATCACGCGGTCCGCGGCGAGGTAGCGGTCGGCGAGCTCGTCCATCTCGCTGATCGACAGGCCCGTCGCCTGCACCACCTCGTCCTCGTCGAGAAGAGCGAGGTGCGCGCGGAGCTCGTCGAGACCCAGGGTGTGCCGCGCGAGGAAGTCGTGGTCGAGGACCGTCCCGGGCTCTCGGGACTCGGCCTCGAGCACCCGCCGCGAGATCCACTGCAGCAGCGCCATGTCGCCGCCGGAGCGGATCTGCAGGAACTGGTCGGCCATGTCGGTGCCGCGGCCGACGATGCCGCGCACGGTCTTCGGGTTCTTGTACCGCCGCAGGCCGGCCTCGGGCAGCGGGTTCACGGACACGATCGTCGCGCCCGCCCGCTTGGCCTCCTCGAGCGCCGTCAGCATGCGCGGGTGGTTCGTCCCGGGGTTCTGGCCCATCACGATGATGAGGTCAGCCTTGGCGAAGTCGTCGTACGCGATCGTCGACTTCCCGATCCCGAGCGTCTCGAGCATCGCGGTGCCCGTCGACTCGTGGCACATGTTCGAGCAGTCGGGCAGGTTGTTGGTGCCGAACGCCCGCACGAAGAGCTGGTAGACGAACGCGGTCTCGTTCGCCGCGCGGCCGCTCGTGTAGAACGCCGCCTGGTCGGGGCTGTCGAGGCCGCGCAGCTTGGTCGCCACGAGACGGATCGCGGACGCCCAGTCGATGGGCACGTAGTGGTCGCTGCCCGCGGGCTTGTGGACGGGTTCGACGAGCCGGCCCTGCTGGCCGAGCCAGTACTCGGACTTCTGCGCCAGGTCGGTCAGCGAGTGCGCGGCCCAGAAGTCGCTGGAGACGGTGTTGGTCGTCGCCTCCCACGTGACCGCGCGGGCGCCGTTCTCGCAGAACTCGGCCCGCGCGCGGTGGCCCGGGTCCGGCCACGCGCAGCTCATGCAGTCGAACCCGTCCTGCTGGTTGATCTTGGAGAGCAGGCTCAGCGTGCGTCGAGGGCCGAGGTTGGGGAGCGCGTTCGTCATCGCGCTGACGATCCCGGGCAGGCCGACCGCCCACGGCTCGGGCGGCACGACCGACATCCGCTCATAGGTGGGGTCGGTCACCAGAGGCTTGCGCGGCACTCAGACCACCCGGTCCGGCCGCGAGTACACGACCATCGTCGACCCGCGCAGGAAGCCGACCAGCGTGAGCCCGGACTCGGTAGCGAGCTCGGCCGCGAGCGACGACGGCGCCGAGACGGCCGCGAGCATCGGGATCCCCGCCATGACGGCCTTCTGCGCGAGCTCGAACGACGCCCGCCCCGACACCATGAGCACCGTGCGCCGCAGGGGCAGCAGCCCCGCGGTCAGCGCCCAGCCGACCACCTTGTCGACGGCGTTGTGCCGGCCGACGTCCTCGCGAAGCACGAGCAGGTCGCCGTCGTCGGAGAACAGGGCCGCCGCGTGCAGACCGCCCGTCTTGTCGAACACGTCCTGGTGCTCGCGCAGCCGGTCGGGGAACGTGGCGAGGAGGTCGGCGGGCACGGTGAGGTCGTCGTCGGCCACCGTCCACGACGAGCTCGTCCGCACCGCGTCGATGCTCGCCTTGCCGCAGAGCCCGCACGACGACGTCGTGAAGAAGCTCCGCTCGAGGCTCGGGTCGGGCGCCGGGACCCCGCGGGTCGTCACGTCCAGCACGTTGTAGGTGTTCTCGCCCTCGTCGTTCGCCCCCGCGCAGTACCGGGCGGCCGCGAAGTGGTCCGACGAGGACACGACCCCCTCCGACACCAGGAAGCCCGCCGCAAGCTCCACGTCGTGGCCCGGCGTACGCATCGTCACCGCCAGCGGACGACCGCCCACCCGGATCTCGAGCGGCTCCTCGGCCGCGAGGAGGTCCTCCGCCGGGCGGGCGCCGGTGTCGACGTCGATCCGCGTCACCCGTCGCCGCACCGCGATTCTCTGCACCACCCGATGCTAGGACCGATGCGTCGCGAAGAACTCCCGCAGCAGCGCCGAGCACTCGTCCGCCCGCACGCCTCCCACCACCTCGACCTGGTGGTTCAGCCGCCGGTCGCGCACGACGTCGAACTGCGAACCGCAGGCACCGGCCTTCGGGTCCCACGCGCCCAGCACCAGCCGCGGGACGCGCGCCAGGACGGTAGCGCCGGCGCACATCAGGCAGGGCTCCAGGGTCACGACGAGCGTGCAGTCGTCGAGCCGCCAGCGCCCCAGCGACTCAGCGGCCCCGCGCAGCGCGTCCATCTCGGCGTGACCGGTCGGGTCGTTGTCGGCCTCACGCGTGTTGTGCCCGCGGCCGATCACCTGCCCTGCCGCGTCGAGCACGACGGCACCGACCGGGACGTCCTGCGTCAGCAGCGCCAGGCGGGCCTCGTCGAGCGCGAGACCCATCGCGGCGTCGTCGGCGGGGTTCGGCATGGGTCCTATGCTCGCAGGCCGAGGACGCCGGTAGGTTGTGGCCATGCGCCTGCACGTCGCGGACCACCCCCTGGTCGCCCACAAGCTCACCGTCCTTCGCGACATCGGCACGCCGTCGCCCACGTTCCGGCTCCTCGTCGACGAGCTGGTGACGCTCCTGGCGTACGAGGCGACGCGAGACGTGCGCACCGAGCCGATCGACATCGTCACGCCGGTGGCCCCGACGACGGGCATCCGGCTCGCCGACCCGCAGCCGATCGTCGTGCCGATCCTGCGCGCGGGCCTGGGCATGCTCGACGGGATGACGCGCGTGCTGCCCACCGCCGAGGTCGGCTTCCTGGGGATGCAGCGCGACGAGCAGACGCTCGAGGCGATCACCTACGCCAACCGGCTCCCCGACGACCTGTCGGGCCGGCAGTGCTTCCTGCTGGACCCCATGCTGGCCACCGGCGGCACGCTGGTCGCCGCGATCGACTACCTGCTCCAGCGGGGCGCGCGCGACGTCACGGCTGTGTGCCTGCTCGCCGCGCCCGAGGGTCTCGCCGTCGTCGAGCAGTTCGTCGGCGACCGGGCGGACGTCAAGATCGTCGTCGCAGCCGTGGACGAGCGCCTGAACGAGAAGGCGTACATCGTCCCCGGCCTGGGCGACGCCGGCGACCGGCTCTACGGCATCGTCTGACCGCGTCCAGCCCCTGGGACGCCCCGCAAATCGCTTCCCGCAGCCCGCGGCGCGTGGCACAGTCCGCGTCGTGACCCTCACGTGCGCCTGTTATCGATCCTGAAGCCCTCAGCGACCGACACACTCTCGCGCCCCAGTCCGGAGGGCGCCGCACCGGAGACCTCCCCATGGCACTACCCCGCTCGATCCCCCGCACCATCGCCCCGAACGCGGGCCTGCTGCTCTACGTGAGCCTGCCCGCGCAGACGGGGCTCGGTGCCGCCGACCTCGCCGAGGCCGCAGACCTGCTGCAGGAGATGGCCCTGGAGCTGCTCCCCGGAGCCGAGTCCGTCGCGGCCCTCTCGCTGGCCACGGCGGGTTCCGACGACATCCACGACCTCGGTGACCGGCTCACGCACCTGCGTCTGCTGCAGGGTGCGCAGGAAGCCGTCTGAGATCGCGCTGCCGGGCCCGAGCGCAGGGGGCGCGGGTCCGGCAGTGCCCCACCGGTCGCCCGCGCGCGACCCCGTGCTTACCGTGGGTCGTATGCGAATCGCGATCGCGGGCGGCCACGGACAGGTGGCTCGACACCTGTCGCGTGCCCTGACAGCGCGCGGCGACGTCCCCCTGGCCCTCATCCGACAGCTCGGCCACGTCGAGGACGTCACCGGGGACGGCGCCGAGGCGGTCGTCCTGGACCTCGAGCGCGCCAACGCGCGGGACGTCGCCGAGGCCGTCTCCGGTGCCGACGCGGTGGTGTTCGCGGCGGGCGCGGGTCCGGGCAGCGGGATCGCCCGCAAGGACACCGTGGACCGGGCGGCCGCCGGTCTGCTCGCCGACGGGGCCGAGCAGGCCGGTGTCCGGCGCTACGTGCTCGTCTCGTCCATGGGAGCCGGGGCGCCGCCGCCGCCCGGCACCGACGACGTCTTCGCCGCCTACCTCGTCGCCAAGCGCGCGGCCGAGATCGACCTGCGGGCGCGGGACCTCGACTGGACGATCCTGCGGCCGGGCGGCCTGACCGACGGCGCGGCGACCGGCACGGTGACGCTCGACGAGCGCGTGGACCGCGGCAAGGTCCCGCGGGCGGACGTCGCCGCCGTGCTCGCCGCGCTGCTGCACGAGCCTCGGACGTCCCGGCGGGTGCTCGAGGTCGTCGGCGGAACCGTCTCGATCGACGACGCGATCGCGGCGCTGACGCTCTAGTCCTGCGCGGCCGGCGGGGTCGTCCGCACCGTGATCGCGCCGATCAGGTACTGGTCGCCGTTGGTGCTCGCGGTGAGCGAGCTGACGTCGCAGGCGAGCGTCTGCGGGGCGAAGCCCTTCGCGTCGGTGCCCAGGGAGTTCGTGGCGCGCCAGCCGGTGGCGGTCGAGTCGAACGCGTTGGTGGCCACGCCTCCGGCCGCGAACGCGGTGCCGCTCCAGCGCTGGGGCGTCAGGGCGTGCTGCCCGGCCGGCACGGTGCAGGTGTCACCGAGGACCAGCCGGTCGCCCGAGCTGGTGCGGTCGCCCTCCCAGGCCACGACGCCGACGCGGGCGGTCGTGCCCGCCTCGGCGGCGAACTCGAACGGGGTCGGCGCCATGGAGGTGCCGATCCAGGAACCGCCGTCGTAGACCGTCACGGACGCGTCGTTGCCCGGCTCGGAGTAGACGACGACCAGCGACCAGCCGGCGTAGTAGGTCTTGTCCGGGTCCTTGCGGGTGCTGCTCACCGCGACGTCGGCCACGGACCAGGTGCCCGGACCGCCCGCGGCCACCTGGTCGGTGACGTCGGCGAACGACTGGTAATAGCGGCGGGCCGCGTTGTCGTTCGTCTGCGAGAGCGTCGTGCCGTTGACGTCGGCGTAGTCGCCCGACGGGCCGCGCAGCCTCGCGGTGTCGAGCTTGCCGCTCCACGAGTCGTACGAGCCGGCGTTGGCCGACCAGTAGAGCCCGGCGAACGCGATCGTGCGGCCCGCGGGGACGGTCAGGAGTGTCGACGAGGAGACCGGGACGCTCGCACGCTTCTTGCCGCCGTTGCCCGGTCCGGAAGGCACCGGGGCCGCGTCGTCGAGCGGCAGCATGTCGAGCCCGTTGTTGTCCGCGCTCCCGGTGTCCAGCGCGGTCTTGCACGCGGGCAGCCTGACGTCGCACGACAGCAGCGGCGCGCCGACCTCGGCGACGTTCCAGCCGCCGTCGAACCGCACCCGCGGCGACAGGCCGCCGGAGGACGTGCTCACCGTGGTCGACGACTGGACGGTGGCGGCACCGGTGGCCGCGACCTCGACGAGCGCCGTGCCGTGCGCGCTCCCGACGACCCGGACGTTCGCCAGGCCCTGCACGGAGGCGCCACCCTCGACCGTGCCGAAGTCGCAGACGATCCGGCGCGCCGTGGCCGCGACGCACTCGCTCGACTGGACACCGCCGCCGTCGGCCTCGTACCGCAGGTTCGGCGGCAGGCTGAGCGTCGCGACGAGCCCGCCGGCGTTCGCGCCGGGGGCGACCGAGACGGTGAACCGCACCGTGCCGGCGCCGTAGTAGAGCAGCAGGTTCGGGTCGCCCTCGTCGAGCGAGAGCACCGGTGCCGTCGACGTGATCGCGACGCCGAGGGCGGGGGTGACGTCGGCGTCGTCCGCGGCGGCCGAGACCGACATCGTGCCGAGGGGTCCGACGAAACCGGCGACCGGGTCGAGGGTGACCGGCAGCGCCAGCGAACCGCCCGGGGCGACGGACCCGGCCGTGCACGTCCAGGTGGTCCCGGCGGGCGGGGCGCAGGCCCACGCGTCGCTCTGGACCGTCACCGAGACGCCCGCCGGGGCGGCGAGCGTGACGCTCACGGGCGCGGACGGCAGGTCGCCCGTGTTGGTCACGGTGAGCGGGGCGAGCGTGCTCTGGCCGAGCGCGACGGTCGCGGCCGGTCCTCCGACGACGCCGAGGAGCGCGGGCCGGACCACCGAGAACGCGGCGACGGCCTGGTCGGGGGCCTGTCGACCGCCGGGCACCAGGAGCACCGACAGCTCGCGCGCTCCGACCGCGGCCGGGGTCGACGCGCTCAAGGCAAGCGTCAGGGGCGCGGCGGTCCGGGCGGCGAGCGTGTCGATGGTGCAGAGCATCGTGCCGCCCTGGACCGTCGGGCAGCTCCACGGGCTCGCACCGGGCGCCAGAGCGCCGGTGACGCCGCTCGGGAGCACCACGCTGACCGACCCGGTGCCGGGGGCCAGCGGGCTGCCGCCGACGTTCCCGACGTCGAGCGTGAGCGTGCGCGTCCGTCCGCTCACCAGCTGGAGGGCCGGCGCGGGCGCGCGCAGGGCGAGGCGGGCGGGGGACGCCGCCACCGTCAGCGGGATCGGGGGCGCGCGGTAGCTGATGCCCGCGCCGTGCACCACGAGCCCGACCGAACCGTCGGCCTGGTCGTACGTGTCGTCGACCGCGACCCGCAGCACCAGGGTCGACGTCGTCATGGGCGGGAGCGTGGCGAGCGTGCACTGTGCACCCGGCGCGCCCTCCGTGCAGATCCAGCCGTTGCCCATCTCGGTCGGTGCGAACCGGCCGGTGGGTCCGGCGAACGCCTGGGCGGAGATGCCGTCGAGCGTGACGCCCGGCGGCAGGCTCACCTCGGCGATGAGGTTCGTGGCAGGCGTGCCGCCCGCGTTGCGGACGGTGACCGAGAGCTCCTGGCCGCCGAGCCCTGCCTCCAGGGCGAGCCCGCCGTCGGGGAGGTCGATGACGACGTCAGCCGGGGCGACGGGAGGAGCGGAGGGGGTCGGCGACGCGGTCGGGCCGTCCGCGGGCTCGTCGCTCGTCGAGTCGGAGGAGTCGTCGGCCTGCTGCTCCCCGTCCGCGAGCAACGACTCGTCGGCCTGCTGGTCCTCGGGGAACTCGGTCGGCAGGTCGGTGGGCTGCACCGACGGCACGACCCCCTGGGGCGCGGCCGACTCCTCGCTGGACGGCGACGGCGACGGCGTCGCCGACGACGAGGGCGACGCCACGGGCGTGCCGCCGTCGTCAGGACCCGTGACGAGGCTGACGATGCCGACCGTCGCGACGGCCGCGAGGACCACGCCACCCACCACGACCGCCGCAGCGCCGAGCGGGATGGAGGCGATGAGGGCGGCCACGCCGCCGGCGGCTGCGGCGCCACCGACCGCGCCGGCCGTCGCTACGGCGCCGCCGCCCGCGGCGACCGCCGTCGCCGTGCCTGCACCTCCGGCGCTGGCCGCCGCGACACCTGCGCTGCCGGCCGCGACGCCCGTACCTGCCGCTGCCGCACCGCCCGCTGCCGCACCGC
>NZ_JBFUDI010000016.1:0-30771 GCF_056404795.1 Cellulomonas sp. P2_B4 | reverse complement strand
GGCTGCCGCCGCACCGCGACCGGCCGCCTCGGCGCCGCGTCCGGCGTCGTCGGCACCCCGCCCGGCTGCAGCACCGCGTCCCGCGGCCGCCGCACGTCCGAGCACCACCCCGGCCGCCCGGCCGACCACGACTGCCGCTTCGAAGCCCGCCACCCCGAGCCCCGCGTCCGCGGGATCGACGGCTGCTGCGAAGTCGGCCACGCCGAAGCCGACCGGAACGCCGCGTCCCGCGCCGCGCCCCGGACCCGCCGCTGCGGCAAAGGCACAGACCAGCACGACGGCTTCGGAAGAAGCCAGCTGAACCCGAACGAACGGACGGGCCGACCCACCGGTCGGACCGCACCAGACGAGTCGCACGATCCCGTGCGATGTAACGACAAGGAGACACGGCAGCCATGCCGAAGAACAAGACGCACTCCGGTGCCAAGAAGCGCTTCCGGGTCACCGGGACCGGCAAGGTCATGCGTGAGCAGGCCGGCGGCCGCCACCTGCTCGAGCACAAGTCGAGCCGTCGCACCCGCCGCATCGCCGGCGACCTCGTCGTCTCTCCTGCCGACGCCCCCCGTATCAAGAAGCTGCTCGGTAAGTGATCGCGGGGGCGCACCAGCGCCCCGGTCACCCATCCCGAGCCCGAGACCAGCAAGGAGCATCACGTGGCACGCGTGAAGCGGGCGGTAAACGCCCAGAAGAAGCGCCGGACAACCCTCGAGCGCGCCAGCGGTTACCGCGGGCAGCGGTCGCGCCTCTACCGCAAGGCGAAGGAGCAGGTCACCCACTCCCTCGTCTACTCCTACCGTGACCGCAAGGTCCGCAAGCAGGACTTCCGCAAGCTGTGGATCCAGCGGATCAACGCTGCGGCGCGCGAGCAGGGTCTGACCTACAACCGCCTCATCCAGGGCCTGAAGCTCGCGGGCATCGAGGTGGACCGCCGTGTGCTGGCCGACCTCGCCGTGAACGACGCCGCGACGTTCAACACGCTCGTGGCCGCCGCCAAGGCTGCCCTGCCCGAGGACGTCAACGCGCCGAAGGCTGCGTGACCCTCGTGCGCTGAGCCCGACCGCCCAGAGCTCCCTCGCCGGAGCCGGGCGGCGGGTCGGCGTACCCGAAGCCCCCGAGGTCCTCAGGACCGCCGGGGGCTTCGTCGTCCCCGGCCCGGCTCCCCGAGCGCTATCGCCGGTCACCCGCCGCTGCCGCCGGCCCGCGAGCGCTACCGCGGCACGACAGCGCTCGGCGACGCGCGACCGCGCTGGGTGATGCGCGACCGCGCTGGGCGACGCACGACCGTGCAGTGTGGCCGGCGGGTCGCGTCGCGACGTCGATCCGCGCGGGCGTCCCACCCCGTGCGCGTCCCGACCCGCTGCCCGCACGAGCACGCGATGATGTCCCGGTGAGCACCCTGACCAATCCCCGCGCCGAGCGGGTCAAGGCAGTGCGGGCGCTGAGCAACCGGGCGGTTCGGCAGCGTGCGGGGCGGTTCGTCGTCGAGGGGCCGCAGGCGGTCCGCGAGGCCGTGCTGGCCGGGGCCGACGTGCACGACGTGTACGTGACGACCGAGTCGGCGCAGCGGTACCCGGAGATCGTCGTCGGCGCGCAGGACCGGGGGATCCGCGTATCGGTGGGGACGGCCGAGGTGCTCGACGCCATGAGCCCGGACGGCCAGCGGATCGTCGCGGTGGCCTCCCTCACCGCTCACGCCCTCGACGAGCTCGTCGGCCCGCGGCTCGTCGCGATCCTGTCGAACGTCCGCGATCCGGGGAACGCCGGCACCGTGATCCGGGCCGCGGACGCGGCGGGCGCGGACGCCGCCGTGCTGACCAGCGAGAGCGTCGACGTGCACAACCCCAAGGTCGTCCGGTCGACGGCCGGTTCGCTCTTCCACCTGCCGGTGGTCACCGGGGCGGACCTCGCGACGACGACCGGCCACCTGCGCCGTGCGGGCCTGCTCGTGCTGGCGGCGGACGGCGCCGGAGACTTCGACCTGGACGACCTGCTCGACGTCGTCGGCTCCGCGGAGGACGGCGTGCCGGACCTGAGCCGCCCGACCGCCTGGCTGTTCGGCAACGAGGCGTGGGGGCTTCGCGACGAGGACCGGGCGCTGGCGGACGCGGTGGTCCGGGTGCCGATCCGGGGCCGTGCCGAGTCGTTGAACCTGGCCACGGCGGCGACGGTCTGCCTGTACGCGAGCTCCCGGGCGCACCGGTGAGGCTGTTCGCGGCCGTCTGGCCTCCTGAGCACGTGCTCGACCATCTCGACATCGCTCTCGGTGCGGTGCGTGGCGCACCGTCCGGGCTGTCGCAGGCGGTGCGCTGGTCGGCGCGGGAGACGTGGCACCTGACCACGGCGTTCTACGGCGACCAGCCCGACGGTGTGCTCCCGAGCCTGACCGCGGAGCTCGCCGAGCTGGCCGCCGGGATCGAGCCGTACGAGCTGGTCCTGCGCGGTGCGGGGGTGTTCTCGCACCGCACGCTCTGGGTCGGAGTCGGCGGCGACGTCGAGACCCAGCGCGCCGTGAGCGTCGGGTGCATCGAGGCGGGCGACGTACCGGACCGGCGCGCCCGCGAGCGGGCGCACCTCACGATCGGCCGCGTGCGACCGGGCAGCCGGCCGCCGCGGCGGGGCTCGTCGCGCAACGAGCGTGGTCGGCCAGGCCCGGAGCCGGACCGCGAGGTGGACGTCGCCGAGGGCATCGTGCGGGCGCTCGCCGTGTACGAGGGGCCGCGCTGGGAGGTCGACGAGCTCCTGCTCGTCTCGTCGCAGCCCGGCGCTGGGCGTGGGGGAGGACCGCTCTACGAGGTCGTGGAGAGGTTTCCGCTGGGCGGGCGTGGCAGGATGGCGCCATGACAGCGCGTACGCAGGCGGCCGGCGGTCGCCGATTTCCCGGGCCCGTTCCCGGGCTGCGTCACTGACGCGCACCTGAGCAGGCCGTCCGACGCCGGACCGGCCGCTCGTCCCCGGATCGGGCGCCTCTAGACTTGTCCGCCGGCCCGGATGCTGCTGCGTCCCGGCCGAGAGCCGCGCTGTACACATTCTTGGAAGGTCCCGATGTCCGACGACACCGCCCTGTCCCCGCTCGACGCCCCCGCGATCGACGCCGCCGTGGAGGCCGCCCTCAAGGCCCTCGATGCTGCGTCCGACCTGGACGCCCTGAAGACGGCCCGCCTCGAGCACGTCGGGGAGCGCAGCCCGATCGCGCAGGCCAACCGCGCCATCGGCGGGCTCGAGCCCGCCGACAAGGCGACCGCCGGCAAGCTGCTGGGCCAGGCCAAGGCGCGCCTCGGCCGAGCGCTGGCGGAGCGTCAGGCTGAGCTCGAGGCCGAGCGCGACGCCCGGGTCCTCGTCGAGGAGACCGTCGACGTCACACTGCCCACCGACCGGCATCCCCGCGGCGCCCGGCACCCGCTGGAGGCCCTGTCCGAGCGGATCGCCGACATGTTCGTCGCGATGGGCTGGGAGATCGCCGAGGGCCCCGAGCTCGAGGCGGAGTGGTTCAACTTCGACGCGCTGAACTTCGGCGTGGACCACCCGGCACGCCAGATGCAGGACACGTTCTTCGTCGATACCCCCGGGCTGGTGCTGCGGACGCACACCTCGCCGGTGCAGGCCCGCACGCTCCTGTCCCGGGAGCTGCCGGTCTACATCGCGTGCCCCGGCAAGGTGTTCCGCACCGACGAGCTCGACGCGACGCACACGCCGGTGTTCCACCAGGTCGAGGGCCTCGCGGTCGACAAGGGCCTGACCATGGCCAACCTCAAGGGCACCCTCGACCACTTCGCGCGTGCGATCTTCGGGCCCGAGGCGCGCACGCGGCTGCGCCCGTCGTTCTTCCCGTTCACCGAGCCCAGCGCCGAGATGGACCTCTGGTTCCCGCAGAAGAAGGGCGGCCCGGGCTGGATCGAGTGGGGCGGCTGCGGGATGGTCAACCCGAACGTGCTGCGGGCCTGCGGCATCGACCCGGAGGTCTACTCGGGCTTCGCGTTCGGCATGGGTATCGAGCGCACCCTGATGCTGCGGCACGGCATCGCTGACATGCACGACATGGTGGAGGGCGACATCCGCTTCTCCGCCCAGTTCGGGACGGAGATCTGATGCCCCGCATCCCTCTGACGTGGCTCGCGGAGCACGTCGAGATCCCGGCGGACCTCACCGCCGAGCAGCTCGCCGCGGACCTCGTGCGCGTCGGGCTGGAGGAGGAGGCCATCCTCCCCGCCGCCGTGTCCGGTCCGCTCGTGGTGGGGCTCGTCGTCGAGCGCACGCCCGAGGAGCAGAAGAACGGCAAGACGATCAACTGGTGCCGCGTCGAGGTCGGCCCGGAGCACAACGAGCCCGGCGGTGCACCGCGCGGGATCGTCTGCGGTGCGCACAACTTCGACGTCGGCGACTCGGTCGTCGTCGCGCTGCCCGGTGCCGTGCTGCCCGGGCCGTTCCCGATCGCGTCCCGCAAGACCTACGGGCACGTCTCCGACGGGATGATCTGCTCCCAGCGCGAGCTCGGCCTCGGCGAGGACCACGCCGGGATCATCGTGCTCTCGCGCCTCGGCATCGAGGCGGCGCCGGGGACCGACGCGCGCGAGCTGCTCGGGCTCGGCGAGGAGGTCCTCGAGATCAACGTGACGCCGGACCGCGGCTACTGCTTCGCGATGCGCGGCGTGGCCCGCGAGTACAGCCTGTCGACCGGCGCGGCCTTCACCGACCACGGGCTGCCGACGAGCCCGCTGCCCGGCGCGGGCGGCGGCTTCCCCGTCGAGATCGACGACGCCGCGCCGATCAACGGGGTGCCCGGCGCCGACCGGTTCGTCGCGCAGGTCGTGCGCGGCGTGCGCGCCAACGACCCCTCGCCGCAGTGGATGCAGCGCCGGCTGCAGCAGGCGGGGATGCGTCCGATCAGCCTCGCGGTCGACGTCACGAACTACGTGATGCTCGACCTGGGCCAGCCGCTGCACGCGTACGACCTGGCCAAGGTCGCCGCGCCGATCGTCGTCCGTCGCGCGGCGGCGGGCGAGAAGATGCGGACCCTCGACGACGTCGAGCGCGTGCTCGACCCCGAGGACCTGCTCATCACCGACAGCCCCGACGGGGCGCGTGCGTCGCGACCGATCGGGCTCGCGGCCGTGATGGGCGGCGGTGACAGCGAGGTCGGCCCGGACACCACGGACCTGCTCGTCGAGGCCGCGCACTTCGACCCGATCACGGTGGCGCGCACGTCTCGTCGGCACAAGCTGCCGTCCGAGGCCGCCAAGCGGTTCGAGCGCGGCGCCGACCCGCAGCTGCCGCGCGTGGCGGTGGCGCGCGTCGTCGCGCTGCTCGCCGAGTACGGCGGCGGGGTCGCGGACGCCGAGGTGACCGACGTGAACGACGTCGTCCCGCCGGCGTCGTTCGTCCTCCCGCTCGACCTGCCCGCACGGCTGGTCGGGGTCGACTACACGGCCGACGAGGTGCGGGACGTGCTCACCTCGATCGGCTGCGTCGTCGAGGCAGAGTCCGCCGGGGCCGTCCGGGTCACGCCGCCGTCCTGGCGACCCGACCTCGTCGTCGCGGTGGACCTGGTGGAGGAGGTCGCACGCCTGCACGGTTACGACCAGATCCCGTCGATCCTGCCGTCGGCGCCGGGTGGCCGCGGCCTGACCGAGAAGCAGCGCTCGCGGCGTTCGGTCGCGCGTGCGCTGGCCGAGTCCGGCCTGGTCGAGGTGCTGACCTACCCGTTCATCGGCATGGACCAGCTCGACGCGCTCGGGGTGCCGGCCGACGACCCCCGCCGACGTGCGGTGCGCCTGGTCAACCCGCTCTCGGACGAGCAGTCGTTCATGCGGACGAACCTGCTGGTCACGCTGCTCGACGCCGCGCGGCGCAACGTCAGCCGGGGAGCGACCGACGTCGCGATCTTCGAGATCGGCCTGGTCACGCGCCCGCTGGCCGACGCTCCGGCAGCCCCTCGGCTGCCCGGTGGCGTCCGGCCGTCCGACGCCGAGCTGGCGGCGATCGACGCCGCCGTCCCGCCGCAGCCGCGCCGGTTGGCCGGCGTGCTCGCCGGCGCGCGCGAGCCCTCCGGCTGGTGGGGACCGGGTCGTCGTGTCGACCACACCGATGCGCTCGCGTCGGTGCGTCTCGTCGCGGACGTGCTCGGCGTCGAGCTCACGGTCACGGCGGACCCGGGCCACATGCCGTGGCACCCCGGACGCTGCGCGCGGCTCACCGTGGACGGTGTGCTCGTCGGCCATGCCGGGGAGCTGCACCCGAACGTCGTCGCCGCCCACGGGCTGCCGGCGCGGGCCGTCGCGTTCGAGCTGGACCTCGACGCCCTGCTCGCCGCGGCGCCGACCGAGCCGTACCAGGCGCGGCCGGTCTCGACGTTCCCGGTGGCCAAGGAGGACATCGCCCTCGTGGTGCCGGCGGACGTGCCTGCCGCCGACGTGCTGGAGGCGGTCCGGGTGGGCGCGGTCGCGTCCGCCGCGGGCGACGTGATCGAGGACATCCGGCTGTTCGACGTGTACGAGGGCGAGCAGGTAGGGGTCGGCAACCGGTCGCTCGCGTTCGCGCTGCGGCTGCGCGCGGACGACCGCACGCTGACCGCGCAGGAGACCGCGGGCGTGCGCGACTCCGTGGTCGCCGAGGCGCACCGGAGGTTCGGCGCCACGCTGCGTGCCTGAGACAATTGTCCGCAGAGTGGGCGGGTCGCGAGGTCACCGATGTTCGGCCTCGCGGCCCGTTCCTGTGTTTGCGCTGGTCAACGCCTATGAAGACCAAGTCATAGGACGAGTTCACCCAATGGTTACTCGCCAGTAGTTGCGGCGTTCCGGACATTCCCCCAGGGTGGGCCGCGGTCGGCGCCCGAGCCGCCGAGATCCTCGACGAAGGAGACGTCCGACGTGCGCCCACCGCTGTTGAAGTCATTCACCGGGGGCGTAGCCGCCCTCGCCCTCGCCGTCACAGGGACGGTGGTCGGGCTCTCGACCGCAGCATCTGCGGCCTCGCCGACCGTCGTCGTGAACGAGGTCTACGGCGGTGGAGGCAACTCGGGTGGGGCGTTCGACCAGGACTTCATCGAGCTGGCCAACCGCTCGGACGCAGCGATCGACGTGACCGGCTGGAGCGTCGAGTACGGCGCGGCGACGAACTCCACCTGGACCGGGTCCACGACGCTCACGGGCACGATCCCGGCCCACGGGTACTTCCTCGTCGGCGAGGGGCCCGGCACCAACCTCGCACTCCCGGACCTGCCCACCGTCGACTCGACGGGCAACATCCTGATCTCGGGGACCCAGGGTCGGGTCCAGGTCCTGAACGCCGAGCACGTCGTCCTCGACCTGGTCGGCTGGGGCGCCGCCTCCGCCTACGAGGGGTCCGCCCCGGCATCCGCGACGACGAACCCGACCTCGGTCGCCCGCGACGCGGCGTCCACGGACACCGACCAGAACGCGACGGACTTCACGGTCGGGGCGCCGACCCCGCAGAACACCGCCTTCGTGCCCACCGACCCCGGCGGCACCGTCGACGCCACCATCGCCGAGATCCAGGGCACCGGCGCGACGTCCCCGCTGGTCGGGCAGACGGTGCGCACGGACGGCGTCGTCACGGCGGCGTACCCGGACGGCGGTCTGAGCGGCTACGTGATCCAGACGCCGGGGACCGGGGGCGACGCCGCGCGGACCGCGTCGGACGCGATCTTCGTCTTCTCGTCGGCGACCGTCGCGACGGTGTCGATCGGTGACCACGTGCAGGTCACGGGCCCGGTGAGCGAGTACGAGGGACTGACGGAGATCACCGTCGCCACGGCCGACGGCCTGGCGGACCTGCCCGCGGCGGATCCGGTGGTCCCGGTCTCGGCTGCCTGGCCGACCACCGACGCGGCCCGCGAGGTGCTCGAGTCGATGCTCTACACGCCGACAGGCGCCCTGACCGTCTCCAACACCTTCACGACGAACCAGTACGGAGAGGTCGGCCTGGCCACGGGTACGACGCCGCTGCTGCAGACGACCGAGGTCGCCCGCCCGGGGACTCCCGAGGCCGCGGCGGTCGCCGCCGACAACGCCGCCCGTCGCGTGACCCTCGACGACGGCCGCTCGACCAACTTCCTCTCGGCCGCCAACACCGGCCTCACCCCGCCGTACATCTCGCTGACCGACCCCCTGCGCGTCGGCGCGTCGGCCACGATCAGCGCACCGGTCGTCGTCGACTTCCGCAACAACCTCTGGAAGCTGAACCCGACCACGCCCGGGCCTGCGCCCGTGACGTTCGAGAACGACCGCACCGCGGCCCCGGAGGCCGTCGGCGGCGACCTGACCGTCGCGTCGTTCAACGTGCTCAACTACTTCACGACGCTGGGCGCGACGACCGCCGGCTGCACCTCGTTCAAGGACCGCACCGGCGACCCGGTCACGGTCAACTCGGGCTGCGCGCCGCGCGGTGCCTGGGACCCGGACGACCTGCAGCGCCAGCAGGACAAGATCGTCTCGGCGATCAACGGGCTGGACGCGGACGTCGTCGGCCTCCTGGAGATCGAGAACTCGGCGGTCGTCGACGGCGTCGCGGACGAGGCCGTCGGCACGCTGGTCGCCGCGCTCAACGCCGCGGCCGGCAGCACCGTCTGGGCGTTCGTCCCGTCGTCGGCCGAGCTGCCGCCGGTCGCGGACATGGACGTGATCTCGAACGCGATCATCTACCGGGTCGCGGCCGTCGAGCCCACGGGCCCCTCGCACGCACTGGGCACGCTCAGCTCGGGCAACGCGGCCTTCGGGAACGCCCGTGAGCCGATCGCCCAGACGTTCACCCCGGTCGGCGGGGGCGAGCCGTTCCTCGTCGTCGTGAACCACTTCAAGTCCAAGGGCTCCGCGGGCCCGCTGCCCGGTGACGCCGACGCCGGTGACGGGCAGGGTGCGTCCAACGCGTCCCGCGTCGCCCAGGCGACCGCACTGCGCGACTGGGTCCCGACGATCCAGGGCGACACCCAGTCGGTCGCGCTCGTCGGCGACTTCAACTCGTACACCAAGGAGGACCCGCTCCAGGTCCTGTACGACGCCGGCTACACCGACGCGGCCTCGGCGCTCGCGCCCGGCCAGTACTCGTACTCGTTCGACGGCACCTCCGGCTCGCTCGACCACGTGCTGCTCAACGGACCGGCCCTGACCCGGGCCACCGGCGCGGACATCTGGGAGATCAACGCCGAGGAGTCCATCGCCCTCGAGTACGACCGGTACAACTACCACGGCACGCTCTTCTACGCGCCGGACCAGTACCGCTCGTCCGACCACGACCCGGTGCTCGTCGGCCTGTCCGACGGGGCGACCAGCGACGAGCCGGTCAACCTCACCCTGCTCGACATCAACGACTTCCACGGCCGCATCGACACCAACACGGTGAAGTTCGCGGGGACGGTCGAGAAGGAGAAGGCCGCCGCGATCGCAGCCGGGGGACCGGTCGCGTTCGTCTCGGCGGGCGACAACGTCAGCGCCTCGCTGTACGCGTCCGCGGTGCAGCAGGACCAGCCGACGATCGACGTGCTCAACGCGCTGCAGCTCAACGCGTCGGCAGTGGGCAACCACGAGTTCGACAAGGGCTTCGCCGACCTCAAGAACCGCATCATCGCGGGCGGCACCAATGCCAAGTGGGACTACCTCGGGGCGAACGTCTACCTCAAGGGCACCACGACGCCGGCTCTCGACGAGTACGCGATCATCGACATGGCCGGCGTCAAGGTGGGCGTGATCGGTGCCGTGACAGCCGAGACCCCGACGCTGGTCAGCCCCGGCGGCATCACCCAGATCGACGTGGGCGACCCGGTCCAGGCGATCAACCGCGTGGCCGCGCAGCTCAGCGACGGCAACGAGGCCAACGGCGAGGCCGACGTCCTCGTCGCCAGCTACCACGAGGGCGCGGGCGCCGGTACACCGGACGGCGCCACGCTCGAGCAGGAGGTCGCCGCCGGCGGCGCGTTCGCGGAGATCGTGAACGAGACCTCGCCCGAGGTGGACGCCATCTTCACCGGCCACACCCACAAGCAGTACGCGTGGGAGGCGCCGGTCCCCGGTGAGGCGGGCAAGACGCGGCCGATCCTGCAGACCGGCAGCTACGGGGAGTTCATCGGCAAGATCGTGCTGACGTTCGACCCGGCCTCCGACGAGGTCACGGCGCACACGCAGACCAACGTGCCGCGCACGACGACCGCCGACGCCGACCTGGTCGCCGCCTACCCGCGGGTGGCCCAGGTCAAGTCGATCGTCGACGCGGCCCTGGCCTACGCCGACACCACCGGCTCGGTGCCCGTGGGGTCCGTCACGGCGGACATCACGACGGCGTACTCGGGCGGCACGTACGGCCCGAACGGGTACACGGGCTCCGGCCCGCTGCCGTCCACGGGTCGCGACGACCGGGCGAGCGAGTCGTCCCTCGGCGACCTCGTCGCCAACGCCCTGCGGGAGACGCTCGCCCCGGAGAACCTCGGTGGCGCGCAGATCGGCGTCGTGAACCCCGGGGGCCTGCGCAACGAGCTGTACTACGCGCCGGACGGCGTCATCACGACGGCCGACGCGAACGGCGTCCTGCCGTTCGTGAACAACCTCTGGACCACGACGCTCACGGGCGCCCAGGTCAAGGCGATGCTCGAGCAGCAGTGGCAGACCGACGCCAACGGCAACGTGCCGTCGTCGCGGCCCTACCTGCAGCTCGGCCTGTCCGACAACGTGACGTACACCTACGACGCCGCAGCGCCGCAGGGCTCGCACATCACCTCGGTCACCGTCGACGGCGTCCCGCTGGACCCCGCGGCCGGCTACCGGATCGGCACGTTCTCGTTCCTCACCACGGGCGGCGACAACTTCCGCGTCGTGGCGCAGGGCGCGGACGCACGCGACTCCGGCCTGATCGACCGCGACGGCTGGATCGCGTACCTGCAGGCGCACCCGGGCCTCTCGCCCGACTTCGCCCGGCAGGCGGTCGGCGTGCCGACCGTGCCGTCCACGGTCACCGCCGGTGACGTGCTCGCGTTCCCGGTCACCAAGCTCGACCTGACGAGCCTCGGCGCGCCGCTGAACACGAGCCTCGACGTGCGGCTCGATGGCACGTCCATCGGCACGGCGACCGTCAGCGCGGGCAACGCGAACGTGTCGGTGACCGTCCCGGCATCCACGCCGGCCGGTCCGCACACGCTCACCCTCGTGGCCGCACCCAGCGGCACGACGGTGACGCTGCCGCTCACGGTCGAGGCGGGCATCCCGTCCTCGACCACGACGCTCACCGCGTCACCGGCCAGCCAGGTGTTCGGGTCGTCGACCCGGGTCCTGCTCACGGCGACCGTCACGGCGGACGTGCCGGTGACCGGGAACGTGGAGTTCGTCTCCGGCGGCACCGTGCTGGCGACCGTCCCGCTCTCGGGCGGAACGGCGACCTACCGGCTGCCCGCGACGACGCCGGCGGGCAGCTACTCGGTCGTCGCCAGGTTCGCCGGCGACGCAGGTGTGCAGGGGTCGCAGTCCGCGCCCGTGCCGGTGGAGGTCGCGCAGGTCACCACGACGACCTCGCTCAGCGCGACGCCCGGGTTCCTGTTCATCCCGTCGATCCTGCTGGTGAACGTCGGGCAGGACAACGGACGGCTGCCGTCCGGCAAGGTGCAGATCAAGGAGGGCGCCACGGTGATCCGGACGCTCGACGTGGTGCTCGGGGTCGCGATCGGGACAGTCCCGTCGGGCACCACCGGGTTGCACACCTACACCGCGACGTTCGTCCCGAACGACACGGCGAACGTCAAGCCCAGCACCAGCGCGCCGGTGACGGTCCGCACGCGCTGACGCACGCAGACGACGAGGGGGCCTCCGCCGGAGGCCCCCTCGTCGTGCTCCCGGACCTCAGACGAAGTCGTGGTACGCGGGCAGGTCGAGCACACCGTTGCCGGAGAGCCCGATGACGATCGTCTCAGCCTCGGTCGCCTGCCGCGCGTACGCGATCGCACCGGCCACCGCGTGCGTGGACTCGGGCGCGGGGATGATCCCTTCGGCCCGCGCGAACTCGATGCCCGCCGCGAAGGCGGTCTCCTGGTCCACGGCGATCGCGGACATGAGCCCGAGCTCGACGGCGTGCGAGACCATGGGCGCCATCCCGTGGTACCGCAGGCCACCCGCGTGGATGGGCGGCGGCACGAAGTCCTTGCCGAGCGTGTGCATCTTGAGCAGAGGGGTCAGACCCGCCACGTCGCCGAAGTCGTAGCGGTACTCGCCCTGCGTGAGGGACGGGCACGCGGCCGGCTCGCAGGCGACCACCCGGGTGCTCGTGCCCTCGCGCAGGTTCCGGCCGAGGAACGGGAAGCTGAGGCCGCCGAGGTTCGACCCGCCGCCCGCGCACCCGAACACGATGTCGGCGGCGTCGCCGATCTCGTCGAGCTGGGCGAGCGCCTCCTGCCCGATCACCGACTGGTGCAGCAGCACGTGGTTGAGCACGCTGCCGAGCGCGTAGTGCGCGTCGGGGTTGGTGGCCGCCGCCTCGACCGCCTCGCTGATCGCCATGCCGAGCGAGCCCGTGGTCTCCGGGTCGGCGGCCAGCATCGCCCGGCCGGCGTTGGTGAGGTCCGACGGCGACGGGTGGCAGATGCTGCCGTACGTCTCCATCTGCATGCGGCGATAGGGCTTGGAGTCGTAGGACGCCCGCACCTGCCACACCTCGCACGTCAGCCCGAGCAGCGCGGCGGCGAACGAGAGCGCCGCACCCCACTGGCCGGCACCGGTCTCGGTGGTGAGCTTCGTGATGCCCTCGGCGGCGTTGTAGTACGCCTGCGCGACCGCGGTGTTCGCCTTGTGCGACCCGACGGGGCTGACGCCCTCGTACTTGTAGTAGATCTTCGCCGGCGTGCCCAGCGCGCGCTCGAGCCGTAGGGCGCGCACGAGCGGGGACGGCCGCCACAGCGCGTAGATCTCGCGCACGGGTTCCGGGATCTCGACCCAGCGCTCGGTGCTGACCTCCTGCATGATCAGCGCCATCGGGAACAGCGGCGCCAGGTCGTCGGGGGTCAGCGGCTGCTGCGTGCCGGGATGCAGCGCCGGGGGGCACGGGGACGGCAGGTCCGCCGCAAGGTTGTACCAGTGGGTCGGGACGGTCGAGGGAACGGTCACGCCGAGGGTGTCGAGCAGCGATGCGGTCATCACGGTCCTCCGGGTGGGCACGCCCACCTGGGCGTGCGTCTCTGTGCGTGTGGAGTCGGGCGGACGCACCCCTGGGGCCGGAGGACCGGCGCCATCGAGCGGTCCAGCCGCAGCGTAGCCCCGGAGCGCGCCACCGGTCCGGGGCGTCCGCCGTGTATCTGGCTGCCACGGTGCTGGCCCTTCGAGTGAGGACCGTGCTTGTCTCAGGAGAGACGTCGCCGGCCGTCCGAGGCAACCGCGCACGTCGGGGTAGCGAGGTGTGAAGCTCATGGCCGAAGCCGTGTCCGCCCAGGTCGTCGTCCAGCTGGCCGACGCCGCACACGTACGTGCCGACCTGTTCGTCGTCCCCTCCACGACGCAAGGCGGGTTCGGCGAGCCGTGGCGGGCGGTCGTGACGCGGCTCGGCGTCCGTGGGCCGGGCCAGATTGAGCCCGGCGGCGTGGAGCTGGTCAAGGTGCCGACCGCCGCGCCCCCGGTGCGCTACCTCGGGTTCGCGGCGACGGTTGACCGCGGTCAACCCTCGGTGCCCTCGATGATCGAGCAGATCGGTCGCCGGCTCGGCGAGCTGACGAGGACGGACCCGACGCTCCTCGACCTGGCGACCCCCTCGCTCGGCACGGGGGTCGGCAAGCTCGACCCTCGGGCGTCGTTCGCGGCGCTGGCGAACGGGTTCGTCAGCACCGCGCAGCCCGCGGCGCGGCTCCGGATCGTCGAGATCGACCCGGCGAAAGCCTCCGTGCTCTCCGAAGAGCTGTCGCGCTGGACCGCCGCCCGTCGCAGCGACGCCGACAGCTCCGGTTCGATCTCGTCCGGCGTCGATCCCAGCAGCGCAGATCCCGACGAGGGCGACGCGCTGCACTGGCACGACCTGACGGGCGGGGCGCAGGACGCGATCTCCTACGCCGAGGGGATCCGACGGCGGGTCGGGTCGTCCCACGTGCACATGGAACAGCTCGTCATCGCACTGCACCGGGCTGCGGACGACACCACGCGCGCGAGGTTCGGTCGGGTCGACGCGCAGGAGCTCGCAGCCGTCGCCGCCTCGTTCGGTCACGGTGACATCCCCGCCGACGTCACGTGGGGGCCGCTGGACGCGCTGCCGCAGCTCTCGCGGCACGTCGAGGCTGCGCTCGCCGGGGCGCGACGATCCGGACGACCCGTCACCTCCGCCGGCCTGCTCGACGCCGCTCTGGCGATCGAGGAGTGCAGCTTCATCGCCGCCCTGCGGGCGCGGATCGGCGGCCGGGGTGCGCTGCTGGCCAACCCGGCAGCGGACACGGTGCCGGACCAGAACGTCGGCCAGGCCGACCGGCTCGACCTGAGCCGCGAGGTCGAGATGCTGGCGACGGTGGCGCTGGACGAGCACACGCCGCTCCCGCTGGCCGTCGGGCTCTTCGGCGAGTGGGGCAGCGGGAAGAGCTTCTTCATGGCCATGCTGCGGGAGCGGCTGGGGGTCCTCTCGGCGCTGGCCCGCGAGGGACGGCCGGAGGCGGCGCCGTTCTGCAAGAACATCCGGCAGATCCAGTTCAACGCCTGGCACTACGTCGACGGCAACCTGTGGGCGAGTCTCGCGGCGACCATCTTCGACGGTCTGGTCGACAGTCCGCTGGACGAGGTCAAGCGCACCAAGGCGGACAAGCTCGGGCAGGCGACGCAGGCCGCGATCGTGGCCGAGGACGCCGTCCTCGAGGCCGAGCGGGAGCTGCGGAGCGCGCAGGTGTTCGCGGGCAGGGCGTCGACGATCGCGCGATCGGCTGTTCCCGCCGCGGTCGACGCCGTCCGGAACGTCGCCGACCTGGAACATCGGCTCCAAGACTTCGGCCGGTCGGACCACGTCGACCTGCCGACCGAGCGCCTCGTGGGCGCCGTGGAGTCCACGTCGACGTTCCTCGAAGAGCTCGACGTCTTCC
Source organism: Cellulomonas sp. P2_B4 (assembly GCF_056404795.1). Classification (NCBI taxonomy): domain Bacteria; kingdom Bacillati; phylum Actinomycetota; class Actinomycetes; order Micrococcales; family Cellulomonadaceae; genus Cellulomonas; species Cellulomonas sp. P2_B4. The sequence continues at coordinate 15,740 of NZ_JBFUDI010000016.1, read as the reverse complement.
GCAGGCTCGTCCGCGGCGAGCTCGCCACGCGGCGTCGCCGCGCGACCCTGATCTGGCTCGCGGCCGTCGTCGTGCTCGTCGGCGCCGTCGTCGCGGTCGGGCAGCTGGGGTGGTGGGGGAACGTCCTGGCGGTCGTCGTCGGTCTGCTGTCGGTCCTCACGCCGGCCCTCGTCGGTGCGTCCCACATCCTGCGCCTGGCCCGGTCGGCGCGGGAGAGACGCGAGGAGCCAGTCGTCGCGGCCGAGGAGAAGCTCGCGCTCGCGCGCCGCGACCGCGACCTCGCCGCCGAGGAGGTCGCCGCGCGGATGGAGGACCTGGCGCGGCTGCGGAACCGAGGACAGCGGCTGCACGACCTCGTCAGCTCGGCGCGGTCGGAGTACGGCGCCAAGCTGAGCATGATGTCGCAGCTGCGCAAGGACTTCGAGCAGCTCACGTGGCTGCTGCAGAACGAGAGCGTGCTGCCGGACAGCACCCAGGCCGGTCCGCCGCCCGAGCAGCTCCGGGCCGCCGCGGCGCGCGTGAGCAACGAGGGCTCCGGACAACCGGGGGACTCGCTCGACGTCGACCGGATCGTGCTCTACATCGACGACCTCGACCGGTGCCCGGCCGAGGAGGTGGTCAAGGTCCTGCAGGCGGTCAACCTCCTGCTCACCTTCAAGCTCTTCGTCGTCGTCATCGGGGTGGACGGCCGCTGGCTCGAGGCGTCGCTGAGGGCCTGCTACGACAAGCTCCTCGAGAGCCCGCGCGACTACCTGGAGAAGATCATCCAGCTGCCGTTCGTGCTCAGGCCGATGTCGCCGGACGGCTACTCGGCGCTGGTGGCCTCGCTGACCCCGGCGATCTCGTCGACCGACGGCCTTGCGGCCCGGACGGGAGCCGCCCAGGACGCGCCGGCGCTCGACGGAGACCAGGCGGGCGACGACGAGCCGACGCCCACGCCCGGCCCTGCCGTCGCCGACCCCGGACCGGTGAGCGGGATCGAGGTGGCGATGCCGAAGCCCGAGTCGCTGAACATCTCGAGCGAGGAACGCGTGCTGCTCGGACAGATCGGCGCCCTCATCACGACACCGCGGGCGACCAAACGGCTCGTGAACACCTATCGGATGCTCCGGGTCTGCGCCGGCGACGACGACGCGGACCGCTTCAGCCCGAAGGGCGGAGGCGAGTACCGGGCCGTCATCGTGCTCCTCGCGCTGCAGATCGGCTGCCCGGGCGCAGCGACCGCCGTGTTCGGCAGCATCGTGGCAGCCGGCCCGACCGCGAAGGTCTGGACGCTTCTCCAGGCGAACGGCGACGCGAGCGACGTGGTCCGTCGCATGGAGAAGCTGAAGCCGGTGGTCGATGCCTCCTCCATCGAGGCCTATCAGCGATGGGTCCCGCTGGTGTCCCGATTCACCTACCAGCTGGGGTCGGTGATCGCCCCGACGGCGAGCTCGGTCTGACGCTCACGCAGGACGGACCGGCGCTCACTTCAGGAACGCGAGCACCCGTGCGGTCAGCTCCTCCGAGGCCGCCCGGTCGTACGCGGGGAGGCTGCTGTCCACGAACAGGTGCTGGTCGCCCGGGTAGAGGAACAGCTCTGCGCCCTCCACCGAGTCCACCAGCGCGCGGGCCGCATCGAGGTCGCCCTCGTCGACGAAGATCGGGTCCGCGTCCTTGCCGTGCACCTGGACCGGCACTCCGTCCGGCCAGCTGCCGAACTCGGAGACGGGCAGGCACGACGCGACGAACACCGCTCCGGCGGCACCGGGTCGGGTCTGGGCGAGCTGCTGGGCGGCCATCACGCCGAGCGACAGCCCGATGTAGACGGTGTCGTCGGGCAGACCCTCGGCGGCGCTCACGCCGCGCTGCATGACGGTCCCGAAGCCGACCGACCCCGCGTAGGCGAGGCCGGACTCGAGGTCGTCGAACGTGTGCCCGTCGTAGACGTCGGGCGTGTGCACGGTGTGGCCGGCGGCACGCAGGGCGTCGGCGAACGCGACGACCCCGGGTGTCAGGCCCTGGGCGTGGTGCAGGAGCAGGACGTTTGTCATGCCCCGATCATGGCGCGAGGGTCCGACACCCGCTCAGATCGCGCAGGAGTCGTCCACGCACGCCTCGGCGGCGGGCGCGAGGGTGGCCAGCGGGTTCGCCGACTTCCAGCCCTCCTCGAGCAGCTGCGTGAACACGTCAGCCGGCTGCGCGCCCGAGACACCGAGACGTCGGTCGACCACGAAGAACGGCACCCCGGTGACGCCGATCGCGCGCGCCTCGGCCTCGTCGCGGCGCACGTCGTCGGCGTGGTCGCCGCCGGCGAGGACGGCCCGGGCCTGGTCCGCGTCGAGCCCGGCCTCGCTGACGACCCGCACGAGCGTCTCGTCGTCGCCCAGGTCGGCGCCGTGCTCGAAGTGCGCGGAGTACAGGGCCTCCAGGACGCGGTCGCCGAGACCCACGGTCGTCGCCAGGTGCACCAGGCGGTGCCCGTCGAACGTGTTGAAGGACAGGGTCCGGTCGAAGTCGTACGCGAGCCCCTCGCCGGCGGCCACGGCCGTGACCTGCGCGAACATGCGCTCGACCTGCGGGCGCGGGATGCCCTTGTGCTCGGCGAGCGCGTCGATCTCGGGCCGGCCCGGGCCGGTCGGCGTGTCGGGCGAGAGCTCGAACGCGCGCCAGGTCACCTGGACGTCGTCGCGGAACGGGAAGTCCGCGAGGGCCGTCTCGAAGCGCTTCTTGCCGATGTAGCACCACGGGCACGCGATGTCCGACCAGATCTCGACGGTCAGCGTGCGGGTCTGGTTGAGCAGGGGAACAGTCACGGGAGGAGCAGGACCTTTCCGGTCGTGGAGCGCGACTCGAGCGCGCGGTGGGCCTCGGCCGCATCGGCCAGGGGGTAGGTGGCGCCGATGCGCACGTCCAGCGTGCCGGCGAGCACGGCGTCGAACAGCTCGCCGGCCCGCCAGACCAGCTCCTCGCGCGTCGCCGTGTAGTCGCCGAGCGTGGGCCGGGTCAGGAACAGGGACCCCAGGTTGTTGAGCCGCTGCGGGTCGAACAGCGGAGCAGGGCCGGATGACGAACCGAAGAGGGCGAGCGTGCCTCGGCGGCGCAGCGACGCGAGCGAGGCCTCGAACGTGTCCTTGCCGACGGAGTCGAACACGACGTGCACGCCGCGTCCGTCGGTGAGGCCCCGCACCTCGGCGGGCAGGTCGCGCGTCAGGTCGTCGAGCTCGCGGTAGCGGATGACCTCGGCGGCGCCCGCCTCGCGCGCGAGCCGCTCCTTGTCGGGGGTGCCGACCGTCGCGATGACGCGTGCACCCCTGGCGGACGCCAGCTGGGTCAGCAGCAGCCCGACCCCGCCGGCCGCCGCGTGCACGAGGACCTCGTGCTCGTCGGTGAGCGGGAAGACGGACGACATGAGGTAGTGCGCGGTCAGACCCTGGAGCAGGACGGCGGCCGCGACCTGCAGGTCGAGCCCGGCGGGGACCGTCAGCAGCGCGGACTCCTTCACGCGCACGAGCTCGGCGTAGGAGCCGGGACCGGACGTCCAGGCGACCCGGTCGCCCACGGCGAACCCGGTCACGTCGTCACCGGTCGCGACGACGGTGCCCGCACCCTCCGAGCCGGGGACGTGCGGGTACGGCGCCGCGTACAGCCCGGAACGGCGGTAGGTGTCGATGAAGTTGACGCCCGTCGCGGCGACCCGGACGACGACCTCGTCGGCCTCCGGCGTCGGGTCGGGAAGGTCGACGAGCTCGAGGACGTCGGGTCCGCCCGCGGCGGAGGCGTGGATGGCGCGCACGATGGGGCAACGCGACGGCGACGCGCGATCTTCCCGACGAACGGCTTTCGTATCTTCGTACATCGCCGTGTATGTTCATGCATATGACGTTCACGGTCGCGGTCGCAGGCGCCAGCGGGTACGCCGGCGGCGAGATGCTGCGGGTGCTGCTCGCCCATCCCGAGGCGCGGATCGGCACGCTCACCGCCCACTCCAACGCGGGCACCCTCCTCGGCGCGCACCAGCCGCACCTGCGCTCGCTGGCCGACCGGTTGCTGGAGCCGACGGGGGTCGACGCCCTCGCGGGCCACGACGTCGTCGTCCTGGCGCTCCCGCACGGGGCCAGCGGCGCCGTCGCGGCGGAGCTGGCCGCCCGGGGGGACCGCGCGATCGTCGTCGACCTCGGTGCCGACCACCGGCTCGTGGACGCAGCCGACTGGGAGGCCTACTACGGCAGCGCGCACGCCGGCACCTGGCCGTACGGGCTGCCCGAGCTGCTGCAGGCGGGGGAGCGCACCGCGTCGGCGCAGCGCGCCACGCTGAAGGCCGCGACCAGGATCGCCGTCCCCGGCTGCAACGTCACCGCCGTGAGCCTGGGGCTCCAGCCCGGGATCGCCGCCGGCCTGATCGAGCCGACGGACCTCGTCGCGGTCCTGGCCAACGGGTACTCCGGCGCCGGCAGGTCCCTCAAGACACACCTGCTCGCGAGCGAGGCGCTCGGCTCCGCACAGCCCTACGCGGTCGGCGGAACGCACCGGCACATCCCGGAGATCGGCCAGAACCTGCGCTCGGCGGGCGCGTCGGACGTCACCATCTCGTTCACGCCGACGCTCGTGCCCATGGCGCGCGGGATCCTGGCGACCGCCACGGCCCGCCTCGTCCCGGGGACCGACCCCTCGACCGTGCGGGCCGCCTGGGAGCAGACCTACGCCGACGAGCCCTTCGTGCACCTGCTGCCCGAGGGCCAGTGGCCGACGACCGCCGCGACGCTCGGCGCGAACACCGCGCTCGTGCAGGTCGCGGTCGACGAGCGGGCCGGCCGGGTCGTCACCGTCACCGCGATCGACAACCTGGTCAAGGGCACCGCCGGTGGCGCCCTGCAGTCGCTGAACCTCGCGCTCGGGCTCCCCGAGACGCTCGGCCTTCCACTGGACGGAGTTGCCCCATGAGTGTCGAGACGGTCGACGCGCTCGCCCAGCCCTCCCCGGGCGTCACCGCCGCCGCGGGCTTCCAGGCCTCGGGCGTCGTCGCGGGCCTGAAGTCCTCCGGTCGTCCGGACCTCGCGCTCGTCGTCAACGAGGGTCCGTCCCAGGTGGCGGCCGCGGTCTTCACGACGAACCGGGTGGTCGGCGCGCCGGTCGTCTGGTCGCGTCAGGCGGTCTCGGACGGCGTGGTCAGCGCGGTGATCCTCAACTCCGGCGGCGCCAACGTGTGCACCGGCCCGGACGGCTTCCTCGACGTGCACCGCACGGCCGAGAAGGTGGGTGCGGTCCTCGAGATCTCGCCCGGCGACGTCGTCGTGTGCTCGACCGGCCTGATCGGCGAGCCGCTGCCCATCGGCAAGGTGCTCGCAGGCGTCGACACCGCCGTCTCGCACCTGTCGCGCACGGGCGGGTACGACGCGGCCGTGGCGATCATGACCACCGACTCCGTCCCGAAGACCGCGCACCTGACGATCGAGGGCGACCGCGGCGTGTGGACCGTCGGCGGGATGGCCAAAGGCGCCGGCATGCTCGCACCCGGCCTCGCGACGATGCTCTGCGTGATCACGACGGACGCGGTCGTGGACGCCGAGACCGCTGAGGCCGCGCTGCGGACCGCGACGAGCCAGACGTTCGACCGCATCGACTCCGACGGCTGCATGTCCACGTCCGACACGGTGACGCTCCTGGTCTCCGGCGCGAGCCGCGCGGTGCCGGACCCGGCCGGGTTCACGGCCGCCCTGACCCAGGTGTGCGCGGAGCTGGCGCGGGCGCTGATCGCCGACGCCGAGGGCGCGTCGCACGACATCGCGGTGACCGTGATGGGCGCCTCGACCGAGGCCGCGGGGCTCGCCGTGGCACGGGCCGTCACCCGGTCCAACCTGTTCAAGGCCGCCATGTTCGGCAACGACCCGAACTGGGGCCGCGTGCTCGCGCAGGTCGGCACCGTGCCCGAGAGCGTCGCGCCGTACGACCCCGACCAGCTGGACGTCACGATCAACGGGGTCCAGGTGTGCAAGGCGGGCGGCGCGTACCGGCCGCGGACGGAGGTCGACCTGGCCGCGAACCGCGAGGTGCACGTGCTCATCGACCTGCACGCCGGGTCCGAGGTGGTCACCGTCTGGACCAACGACCTCACGCACGACTACGTCCACGAGAACAGCGCGTACTCGACATGACCGACGACTTCGTCTTCAACACCCGCACCGACCTGCGTCCCGAGCAGAAGGCGGAGGTGCTCATCGAGGCGCTCCCGTGGCTGCAGAAGTTCGCGGGCGCCCTCGTCGTCGTCAAGTACGGCGGCAACGCCATGATCGACGAGGACCTCAAGCGTGCGTTCGCCCAGGACATGGTGTTCCTGCGGCAGGTCGGCCTGCGCCCGGTCGTCGTGCACGGCGGAGGACCGCAGATCAACACGATGCTCGACCGGCTCGGCATCGAGTCGGAGTTCCGCGGGGGGCTGCGCGTCACCACGCCCGAGGCGATGGACGTGGTGCGGATGGTGCTCACCGGCCAGGTCTCGCGTGAGCTCGTCGGGCTGCTCAACGCCCACGGCCCGCACGCGGTCGGCCTGTCCGGCGAGGACGGCGGCCTGTTCCAGGCGCGTCGCCGCTCGGTGGTCGTCGACGGCGAGCCCGTCGACGTCGGCCTCGTCGGCGACGTCGTCCAGGTCAACCCGAGCGCCGTGCTCGACCTGCTCGACGCGGGCCGGATCCCCGTCGTCTCGACCGTCGCGCCCGACCTCGACGACCCGACGCAGGTGCTCAACGTCAACGCGGACACCGCGGCCGCGGCGCTCGCGGTCGCGCTCGGTGCGCGCAAGCTCATCGTGCTCACGGACGTCGAGGGCCTCTACACGAGCTGGCCGGACAAGGGTTCGCTCGTGCGTCGTCTCAGCGCCGCCGAGCTCGCCGTCATCCTCCCGAGCCTCGACGCCGGCATGCGGCCCAAGATGGAGGCCTGCTGGCGCGCCGTCGAGGGCGGCGTCGGCCGGGCGCACGTCATCGACGGCCGCGAGCCGCACTCGATCCTGGTCGAGATCTTCACCTCGGAGGGCATCGGCACCATGGTGCTTCCCGACGAGGAGCCGGCGGACGCCCCGTTCACGGCGCCGATCCCGGTGGTGGCGTCATGACCGACCTGCAGCGCGCCCGGCACCGGGCCGACGCCACCCCCGACGCGACGCTTCCGGTCCCGGCCGTCGACGGTTCGGTCGCCGACTGGACCGACCGCTACACGCACGCGGTCATGGACACGTTCGGCGCGCCGCAGCGGGTGCTCGTGCGCGGCGAGGGCTCGTACGTCTGGGACGCCGACGGGACGCGCTACCTCGACCTGCTCGCCGGGATCGCGGTGAACTCGCTCGGCCACGCCCACCCGACGCTCACGGCCGCGATCAGCGCGCAGCTCGGCACGCTCGGACACGTCTCCAACTTCTTCGGCAGCCCCACGCAGATCGCGTTCGCGGAGCGTCTGATCGCGCTCGCGGGCGCGCCGCACGGCTCGCACGTCTTCCTGACCAACTCGGGCACGGAGGCCAACGAGGCCGCGTTCAAGCTGGCCCGCCGGACGGGCCGGCCGCGCATCCTCGCGCTCGAGGGCTCGTTCCACGGGCGGTCGATGGGCGCGCTCGCCCTGACCCACAAGGCCGCCTACCGGGAGCCGTTCGAGCCGCTGCCCGGCGGCGTCGAGTTCGTCCCGTTCGGCGACTCCGAGGCGCTCGAGGCGGCCTTCGCGACGGCCGGCGACCAGGTCGCCGCACTCGTCGTCGAGCCCATCCAGGGGGAGGCCGGCGTCGTGCCGCTGCCGCCCGGCTACCTCGCGCTGGCCCGCCGGCTGACGTCGGAGAACGGCGCCCTGCTGATCCTCGACGAGGTGCAGACCGGCATGGGCCGCACGGGCGCGTGGATGGCGCACCACCACCCGCACATCGGCGGCGGGATCGTGCCCGACGCCGTCACCGTGGCCAAGGGGCTCGGCGGTGGCTTCCCGGTCGGCGCGCTCGTCGCGTTCGGCCCGGAGACGTCGGCGCTGCTCGGCCGCGGCCAGCACGGCTCGACGTTCGGCGGGAACCCGGTCGCGTCCGCGGCGGGCCTGGCGACCATCGGCGTCATCGAGCGCGACGGCCTGCTCGAGCACGTCAGCGGCCTGGGGGAGCGGCTCCGCGCCCGACTCGCCGCCACCGGCAACCCGCTGGTCGTCGGGGTCCGGGGCGAGGGCCTGCTCATCGGCATCGAGCTCGCCGGACCGGTCGCGGGGCAGGTGGCGACCGAGGCGCTGGCCGCGGGCTTCATCGTCAACGCCGTCAACCCGACGGCGATCCGGCTCGCGCCGCCGTTCATCCTGACCGACGAGCAGGCGGGCCAGTTCGTGGACTTCCTCGCGGGGCTCGAGGTGTCGTCGTGACCCGCTCCTTCCTGCGCGACGACGACCTGACGCCCGCCGAGCAGCGGGACGTCCTGCGGCTCGCGCTCGCGTTCCGCGACGACCACTTCCTGCGGACCCCGCTCGCGGGACCCCAGCCGGTGGCGGTCATCTTCGACAAGCCGACGCTGCGCACGCAGGTGTCGTTCACGGCCGGGATCGCCGAGCTGGGCGGCTTCCCGCTCAGCGTCGACGGCAACCTCGCCAAGATCGGCGAGCGGGAGTCGATCGCCGACACCGCACGGGTCCTCGGGCGGCAGGTCGCCGCGATCGTCTGGCGCACGCACGCGCAGGAGCGGCTCGACCAGATGGCCGCGCTGTCGGGCGTGCCCGTCGTCAACGCGCTGACCGACGAGTTCCACCCGTGCCAGATCCTGGCCGACCTCATGACGATCGCGCAGCACCGCGGGGGAGTCGACCGGCTGCCGGGCCAGACCCTCGCGTACGTCGGCGACGGGGCGAACAACATGGCGCACTCGTACCTGCTGGGCGGCGCGACGGCGGGCCTGCACGTGCGCGTCGGGACGCCCCTCGGCTTCCTGCCGGATCCGGCGATCCTCGCCGACGCGGCGGCGATCGCCGCTGCCACCGGTGGCTCCGTGCAGGTCACGCACGACCTCGCCGAGGCCGTGACCGGCGCGGACGTCGTCGCCACGGACACCTGGGTGTCGATGGGGCAGGAGTCCGAGGCCGCTCTGCGGGAGACGCCGTTCGTCCCGTACCGCGTCGACTCGGCCGCGATGGCGCTGGCCGCGTCCGACGCGATCGTCCTGCACTGCCTGCCCGCGTACCGCGGCAAGGAGATCACCGCCGAGGTGCTCGACGGACCGCAGTCGGTGGTCTGGGACGAGGCCGAGAACCGCCTGCACGCGCAGAAGGCGCTGCTGACCTGGCTGCTGGAGCAGGCATGAGCGTCACGTCGTCGGTCCCGCACACCAAGGCGGCGCGCCACGCGCTGGTCACGTCGCTGCTGACCCGCGGGCTGGTGCACTCCCAGCAGCAGCTGGCCGAGCTGCTCGCGGCCGAGGGTGTCTCGGTCACGCAGGCGACGCTGAGCCGCGACCTCGTCGAGCTGCGGGCCGTGAAGATCCGCACGCCTTCCGGGGCCCTCGCGTACGCGGTGCCTGTCGAGGGCGGCGGTCGCACCACGCCGTCCACGGGTCCCGACGAGGAGATGCTGGCCTCCCGGCTCGCGCGCCTGTGCGCTGAGCTCCTGGTCACGGCCGAGGCGTCCGGCAACCTCGTGGTCCTACGCACGCCCCCCGGAGCGGCGCAGTTCCTCGCCTCCGCGATCGACCACTCGATCCTGCCCGCGGTGCTGGGCACGATCGCCGGCGACGACACGGTGCTCGTGATCGCCCGCGAGGGCGACACCGGCGCGGCCCTCGCCGCCCGCTTCCTGGCCCTGGCCACCGATGCCCGCCCGGACGCCGCCCCTCGCGCGCGCCCGGCAGACTGACCCTGTAGAACACCCCGAGAAGAGAGACTTTCATGACTGAGCGCGTCGTCCTCGCCTACTCCGGCGGCCTGGACACCTCCGTGGGCATCGGCTGGATCGCCGAGGCGACCGGCGCCGAGGTGATCGCGGTCGCGGTCGACGTCGGCCAGGGTGGCGAGGACCTCGACGTCATCCGTCAGCGCGCGCTGGACTGCGGCGCGGTCGAGGCCTACGTGGCCGACGCCCGCGACGAGTTCGCCGACGAGTACTGCATGCCGGCCCTCAAGGCCAATGCGCTCTACCTCGACCGCTACCCGCTGGTCTCGGCGCTGTCCCGCCCGGTCATCGTCAAGCACCTGGTCCGGGCCGCCCGCCAGTTCGGCGCGACGACGGTCGCCCACGGCTGCACCGGCAAGGGCAACGACCAGGTCCGCTTCGAGGTCGGCATCACGTCGCTGGCGCCCGACCTGACCTGCCTCGCGCCCGTGCGCGACCTCGCGCTGACCCGCGACAAGGCCATCGAGTTCGCCACCCGCAACGCGCTGCCCATCGAGACGACGAAGCACAACCCGTTCTCGATCGACCAGAACGTCTGGGGTCGTGCGGTGGAGACCGGCTTCCTCGAGGACATCTGGAACGGCCCGACCAAGGACGTCTACACGTACACGGACGACCCGACGTTCCCGCCGGTGGCCGACGAGGTCATCATCACGTTCGAGGCCGGCGTGCCGGTCGCGCTCGACGGCGTCCCGGTGACGCCGCTGCAGGCCATCCAGGAGATGAACCGCCGTGCGGGCGCCCAGGGCGTCGGCCGGATCGACATCGTCGAGGACCGGCTCGTCGGCATCAAGTCGCGCGAGGTCTACGAGGCGCCGGGCGCGATCGCGCTCATCGCCGCGCACCAGGAGCTGGAGAACGTCACCGTCGAGCGCGAGCAGGCCCGGTTCAAGCGCGGCGTCGAGCAGCGCTGGACCGAGCTGGTCTACGACGGCCAGTGGTTCTCCCCGCTGAAGAAGTCGCTCGACGTGTTCGTCGACGACACCCAGCGCTACGTCTCCGGCGACGTGCGGCTCGTCCTGCACGGCGGCCGCGCCACGGTCACGGGTCGTCGCTCCGACGCGAGCCTCTACGACTTCAACCTGGCCACCTACGACACCGGCGACACGTTCGACCAGGCCGCGGCCAAGGGCTTCATCGAGATCTACGGCCTGAGCTCCAAGCTCGCCGCGGCGCGCGACGTGCGCTTCGGCAACGGCGTGGACCTCGGCTCGCAGGGCGGGATCCGTGCCTGACGAGGTGGCGCCGCCGCGGGCGGGTCAGGTCTCGACCCCGTCCGCGGCCCTCTGGGGCGGCCGGTTCGCCGGCGGCCCGTCGGCGGCCCTGCAGGCGCTGTCGCAGTCGACGCACTTCGACTGGCGGCTCGCCCAGCACGACATCGCCGGCTCGGTCGCGCACGCGCGCGTCCTGCACGGTGCCGGCCTGCTGACCGACGACGAGCTCGCGGGGATGACCGACGCCCTCGAGCGCCTGGCGGTGGACGTCCGCAACGGCGACTTCCTGCCGGTGATCGCCGACGAGGACGTGCACACCGCTCTCGAGCGCGGCCTGATCGACCGCGCCGGCGCCGACCTGGGCGGCAAGCTGCGCGCCGGACGCTCACGCAACGACCAGATCGCCACGCTGGTGCGGATGTACCTGCGCGAGCAGGCGCGTCTCGTCGGCGGCCTGCTGCTGGACGTCGCCGACGCGCTCGCCGACCAGGCCGTGGCCGCGGGCGACGCCCCGATGCCCGGTCGTACGCACCTGCAGCACGCGCAGCCGGTGCTCCTGGCCCACCACCTGCTCGCCCACGTCTGGCCGCTCCTGCGCGACGTCGAGCGCTGGCAGGACTGGGACGCCCGCGCGGCGCGCTCGCCCTACGGCTCCGGTGCGCTCGCGGGCTCGTCGCTGGGCCTGGACCCTGCCGCGGTGGCCGCGGACCTCGGGTTCGACGGGCCGGTCGAGAACTCGATCGACGGCACGGCGTCGCGCGACGTCGTCGCCGAGTTCGCCTTCGTCGCCGCGATGGCCGCCGTGGACATCTCGCGGCTCGCCGAGGAGGTCATCCTCTGGGCGACCAAGGAGTTCGGCTTCGTCAAGCTGCACGACGCCTACTCCACGGGGTCGAGCATCATGCCGCAGAAGAAGAACCCCGACATCGCCGAGCTCGCGCGCGGCAAGGCGGGACGTCTCGTCGGCGACCTGACCGGGCTGCTCACCACGCTCAAGGGCCTCCCGCTCGCGTACAACCGCGACCTGCAGGAGGACAAGGAGCCGGTCTTCGACCAGATCGACCAGCTCACGATCCTGCTGCCGGCGTTCGCGGGCATGGTCGCGACGCTGGAGTTCGACACGGACCGGCTGGCCTCCCTCGCACCGCAGGGCTTCTCGCTCGCGACCGACATCGCGGAGTGGCTGGTCCGCAACGGCGTGCCGTTCCGGGTGGCGCACGAGGTCGCCGGTGCGTGCGTCCGGGCCTGCGAGGAGCACCAGCCGCCGATCGAGCTCTGGGACCTCACGGACGACGAGCTCGCGGCGATCTCCGAGCACCTGACCCCCGAGGTCCGCTCCGTGCTGACGGTCGAGGGCTCCCTGGCCTCGCGGTCCGCCGTGGGTGGCACGGCTCCGGTCCGGGTGGCCGAGCAGCTGGTCCGCGCCCGCGCCCGCGCCGCCGAGCTGCGGACCTGGACCGCCTGAGCCCGATGAGCCTCGCCGCACGCGCCCTGGCGGCCGAGCCCCGCTGCGGGCGCGTCCGGCTCGTGGCGATCGACGGTCCCGCGGGATCGGGCAAGACGACGACGGCGTCCCGCATCGCCCGGGACGCAGCCGACGTCGGTGCCTCGGCGGAGGTCGTCCATCTCGACGACCTCTACGAGGGCTGGTCCGGCCTCGAGGGCTCCCTGTGGCCGCGCCTGTCCGCACAGGTCCTCGAACCGCTCCGACGAGGCCTGCCCGGCCGGTTCCAGCGCTACGACTGGCCGTCCGGCGCCTTCGCCGACTGGGTCGACGTCCCGGTTCCCGACCTCCTCGTGCTCGAGGGTTGCGGTTCCGCGCGACGAGCCGTCGACGCCTTCGCCGTCCTCCGGGTCTGGGTGGAGGCGCCCGCGTCGCTGCGCCTGGAGCGCGGGCTCGCCCGGGACGGCGACGACGCGCGCGAGCACTGGCTCGCGTGGATGGACGGGGAGGCCGCGCACTTCGCCCGAGAGGCGACCAGGGAGCGGGCCGACGTCCGGCTGGACGCGTTCGGTGCGGTGGTCTCCGAGGACGGCAGCCCGGCGCCGTACGGCAAGATGGGCGTGTGAGCACGACGCCCGCGAACCGACCCGAGCCGCCGGACGCCTCCGACCCGCGCGCGTTCCTCGTCGTGCCGGCGCGTGTCTGGTACGCCCGCGAGGTGCACGCCGTGGCCCGCGACCTGCTCGGGGCCTACCTGACGTCGCGCTCGCCGGAGGGTGACGTCACGCTCCGGATCACCGAGGTCGAGGCCTACGCCGGCGCCGAGGACCCGGGCTCGCACGCGTACCGGGGCCGCACGTCGCGCAACGCGGTCATGTTCGCGGAGCCGGGCCGGCTCTACGTCTACCGGCACCTGGGTCTGCACCACTGCCTGAACATCGTCGCCGAACCGACCGGGAGCCCGGCCGCCGTCCTGCTGCGCGCGGGGGAGATCGTCGACGGCGTCGACCTGGCGTGGCGCCGACGCGAGTCGGTCGGTGTCGTCGACTCCGAGCGGCAGCTGGCCCGCGGCCCCGCCCGCCTGGCCGTCGCGCTCGGGCTCGACATGCGCGCCAACGGCGCCGACGTGACCGAGGCCGGCGGCGACATCGTGCTGCACCGTCAGCAGGTGGTCTCCCTGCCCACGCACAAGTCCGGTCCGCGCGTCGGCGTCTCGGGCTCCGGCGGCGAGGGCAACCGGTTCCCCTGGCGCTACTGGCTGACCGACGAGCGCACCGTCTCCGCCTATCGGCCGGCGTATCGGCCGCCGACGTCGGTAGACGCCCCCTGAGGGCGACGACGTCGGCTCGTCGATGCCGCCCGCCGCTCTCACACCCTTGGAGACCTTCATGAATCACGTGCTCGACGACCTCGAGTGGCGCGGGCTGATCGCCCAGACCACCGACCTCGACGCCCTCCGGTCCGCGCTGTCCGCCGGTCCGGTGTCGCTGTACTGCGGTTTCGACCCCACCGCGCCGAGCCTGCACATCGGCAACCTGGTCCAGATCCTCACCGTGCGACGGCTGCAGGACGCCGGCCACGTGCCGTTCGCCCTGGTCGGCGGTGCGACGGGCCTGATCGGCGACCCGAAGATGGCGGGGGAGCGCACGCTCAACGACCCGGCCCTCGTGTCCGGCTGGGTCGAGCGCATCCGCAAGCAGATCGAGCCGCTGCTGCGGTTCGACGGCCCGAACGCCGCGACGATGGTCAACAACCTCGACTGGACCGCGCCGCTGTCGGCGATCGACTTCCTGCGCGACGTCGGCAAGCACTACCGCCTGGGCACGATGCTGGCGAAGGACACGGTGGCACGACGCCTGAACAGCGACGCCGGGATCAGCTTCACCGAGTTCAGCTACCAGATCCTGCAGGGGATGGACTTCCTCGAGCTGTACCGCCGGCACGGGATCAGCCTGCAGACCGGTGGCAACGACCAGTGGGGCAACCTGCTGTCCGGGGTCGAGCTCATCCGCAAGGCCGAGGGTGTCGCCGCCCACGCCCTGGCCACGCCCCTGATCACCAAGGCGGACGGCACCAAGTTCGGGAAGACCGAGACCGGCACCGTCTGGCTCGACCCCGAGATGACGTCGCCGTACGCGTTCTTCCAGTTCTGGCTGAACGCCGAGGACGCCAACGTCGTGAACTACCTCTCGGTCTTCACGTTCCTGTCGCGCGAGCGCATCGACGAGCTGGCCGCCGCGGTGGCTGCCGCACCGGCGGCCCGGGAGGCCCAGCGCACGCTCGCGTACGAGGTCACGTCCCTCGTGCACGGTACGGACGCGGCCGACCAGGTCGTCGCGGCGAGCCAGGCACTCTTCGGCCGGGGATCTCTGGGGGACCTGTCGCTCGCGACGCTCACCGCTGCCGTGGCCGAGCTGCCGTCGGCGCCGGGGAAGGCCGGCGACCCCGTCGCGGACCTGCTCGCCGCGACCGGCGTGGTGGCCAGCAAGGGCGCCGCCCGTCGGGCAATCGCCGAAGGTGGCGCCTCGGTCAACAACGTCCGCGTGGCGGCCGAGGACGCCGTGCTGACCGACGACGACCTGCTGCACGGGCGGTTCGCCGTCCTGCGCCGTGGCAAGCGCACGCTCGCGGTGGTCGACGCCCAGGCGTGACCGCCGCCCGCGACGAGGGCCCGCGAGCCGGTCTCGCGGGCCTTTTGCGCGCCTGACCTGGATGTTTGCCCGGTGCGGGCACCCTGGTGACCGGCGTCACCGCGGAGCGATTGGACACCCGCCGCAACACGCGCGTAATGTTCTCGATGTCGCCCGAGAGGGAGGAACGGACACCGCGGATCGAACCACGGTGGCTGGTCCCCAAGGGTGGCCACCCCTTGAACGAACTTCACGGCGCTTCGTGCGCCCTGAACTCGTCTGAGGGACGGGCTCCAGGCCCGCAGGAGCTGCCCGAGAGGGTGGCGGAATGCGGCCGAAGAGCCAGGTAAGATTCAGAACGACAAAGCCTCTCGGACGGGTCGAAAGATCCGGAGGAGATGCGCGTCTGTTCCTTGAGAACTCAACAGTGTGCCAAATAGTCGATGCCATATGGCTTGCTATCTGAGATGTTCTGGGCCGGTGGTCTGGGGTGTTGATGGTGGTGGGTCTTGGTTGAGATGGGTGTCGTTCTTCTACCTCCGTGGAAGGCGATGCCACATACAGCCGAATCTGATTGG
>NZ_JBFUDI010000015.1:0-49380 GCF_056404795.1 Cellulomonas sp. P2_B4 | reverse complement strand
CCGTCGCGGCGGACTCGGCTGCGGCGTCCGCGGCTTCCGCGGCGGCTGCCGCCTCGTCGGCGATCTCGCGGTCCGCATCGGCGCCGGCGCGTCCGGTCCCGGCTACCTCGGGATCCGCGAGCTCGAGCTCCGCGACCTCGGGCCCCGCGCCCTCGGGGTCTGCGACCTCGGGCTCGCTCGCTGCGGCCTCGGCCTCCGGCACCCCGTCCCGGCCGGCCGCCACTCCCCCGTCCTCGGCGGCGACCGCTCCCGGCACGTCGGCAGCGGCAGTCGCGCCGGCGCCGGCAGGTACCGCGGCATCGGCCTCGGCCGCACCCTCAGGTTCCGCGCCCGGGTCGACCGGCTCCCTGTCGTCGAGCTCGCCTGCTCGGCCGGCATCCTCGGTCCCCGCCGCGTCCGCCGCCGCGCCTTCTGCAACCAGGTCGTCCTCGTCGCCGAGCACACCGGCGGCAGCCGCGACGGGCCCGGCATCGCCCACGACCGTGCGCCGGTCGCTCGTCGGGTCGCACCCGGCCTCGTCGACCGGTGCCGCAGCGTCGTCGGACTCGACCCACGCCGGCGGTCTCGCGCCCGACGTCGGCATCGACCTCACGGGGTCGGGAAGCGACACCGGCCTGACCGGGTACCTGCCCGGCACCGGTCACCGCCGCAGCGGGCACGCCCGCACGCGCCGCTCGTGGCGCGGGCTGGGCATCGAGGGCAGCACGGTCCGACGCGCCACGCGCGTTCCGGGCAGCTCGTCGCCGATCTCGGTCGGCGACCACCGCGGCAGCTTCGCCCCGCCCACCGGCGCCGCGGCCGTGTACGCGTCGGCCCAGCGTTCCGCCGCGACCGCCGGCACCGGCGCCTGGACCCCGGGCACGGCTCCGTCGACCGGCGCACCGGTCGCCCAGCGGGCCGAGCTGGCCGGGCCCGGGCACGCCCTGCGCATGATGTCGCCGGTGACCGTCCGCACGGCGGGCGCGGCCGGCACCGGCTCGACCTCGATCCTGTCCGCCTCCGCACCCCTGCGCCGACGGGCCACGGCGACGAGCGCGAGCGCGAGCCCGAGCACGAGCGCTGCAGGCCCAGGCGCCGCGGCCCGAGGAAGCGCGGGCTCGACCGCAGCCTCGACGACCAGCCGTTCCACGATCCCGAACGCCCCCGGCTCGCGGACGGCCGCCGGCTCGTCCTGGTCGAACGGCGTCCCGACGATGAGCCGCGCGGGCGGGTCGGCACCCGGGGTCCCGACCGTCGGCCTCCCGCCGGGCGCAGCGGTCCGCCGCTCGACGTCGGGTGGCAAGCGCGATGCCGGAACGCACTCCACCGCGACCCGTCGCGGGCCCGGCGCCACCGGATGGGCACCGAGCACGGCCGCGACCGGCTGGGCGTCCGCGATCGGCGGCCTCAACGCGCCGCCTCCGCCCCGACCGGCCAGCGGCAGCAACCCGCCGCGGCTGCCGGAGGCGTGGAACGTGCTGCCGCCGCGGACCGTCGTGCGGCGCTCCCCGTCCACGCAAGGGCCGCCCGTGCCGAGCTCGGCAGCCGCGAACGCCCTGGCCACCCGGACCTCCGGGGGCTCGCGCACCGCACCGTCCGCCTCCGGCACACCCGCCGGACCCATGACCTTCGGCGCTCCCGCCGGCACGCCGCACGTCGTGCGACGCTTCTTCGGAGAAGGGGAGGGGGGACGTGACATGAGCACGGACCTCGACTTCGCCCAGTTCGACAACTCGCACGTCGACAAGACGATCGGCGTCGGCGCGCTCGGCAGCCATGACGTCGGCACCGGCGGTCCGGACGCCTGGCTCGATGCCGACGGCTTCCGCTGGGCCGTGATGCGGATCATCGACGAGCGCCTGCGTGAAGAGACCGAGCGCCGCGCGTGGCGTCGAGGGACGGAGGTGTTCTGATGCCCACCCCGCCGCCCGCCGCACCGCCGGCGACCCCGTCGAGCCAGAAGGCGTTCCTGGAGACCGAGGACGGCACACGCGTCTCCTGCCTGTTCAACCCGGCGCAGCTCAAGATCAGCCGGAGCAACACCTGGGCCGGGGCCGCGCTGCCCGGACGTGGTGTGAGCCGCCTGCGCTACACCGGTGCGAACTCGGGCGTCCTGCGGGTGGACCTGTTCTTCGACACCACCGACACGGGCACGGACGTCAGCGTCCACACCGGCAAGATCGTCTCGCTCATGGACGTCGACCCGGCGCTGCCCGGCACCGACGAGTCCAAGCACAGCCAGCGCCCGCCCTACGTGACGTTCCACTGGGGTGACCTCCACTCGTTCAAGGCGGTCATCGCCCAGCTCGAGCTCACCTACACCTACTTCTCGAGCACGGGCATGCCGCTGCGCGCGACGATGGCCCTCGTCCTGCGCCAGTACGAGGAGTCCCAGGCGTTCGGCAAGCAGAACCCGACGTCCGGGACGCCGCGACCGCACCGCGTGCACCGGGTGCAGCCGGGCGAGACGCTCGACCGGATCTCCGCGCAGTACTACGGCGACTCGACCCGGTGGCGCACGCTCGCGTCCGCCAATTCCATCGCCGACCCGCTCGCCCTCAAGCCCGGCGCGCTGCTGACGATCCCGAAGCTCGACTCATGACGAGCCCGATGCTCGAGTCGGACGCCATCGTCCGGATCGATATCAAGTCCGACGGCCAGGCGGTCCCCGAGACCCTCCAGCTCAGGCGGGTCCGCGTGCACCGGGGCCTGCGCACGATCGGCCGTGCCACGCTGACGTACATCGACGACGCCTTCACCGTCGTCGCGTCCGGCAAGTTCAACATCGGCAAGAGCATCTCGATCGAGGCCGGGTACGGCGACAAGACGGACCCCGCGTTCGAGGGCAAGGTCACCTCCGTCACCAGCGAGCTGGACTCGTACGGCGGGCTCAGCCTGACCGTGGTGGTGCAGGACGGCGCCTACGAGCTGCTCCGCAACACCGACGTCGAGTCGTTCACCGACATGTCGCTCAAGGACATCGTGTCTCAGCTCGTGCAGACCGCGGGCCTGAGCCTCGGGACGATCGACCTGCCGACGACCCCTGTGAAGTACGTGCTGCGCAACGACACCGCGCTGGGCATGATCGACGAGATCGCCGAGCGCACCGGGTGCGACTGGAGCATCCTCGGCACCACGTTCTCGATGTGGTCCGCGGCCACCGGGAGCGCACCCGGCGCCCAGCCCGTCTCCATCACGATGGGGATGGACGTCATGTCGTTCTCGGCGCGGCAGGTCGGCGACGGCGCCACCTCGGTCACCGTGCGCGGGTGGGACCCGGTCGCGCAGTCCGCGGTGGTCGGCACCGCCCAGACGCCGACGTCGCGCGCCGGCTTCGACGCGACCACGGGCGGGGGCGCCACGTACACGCGGGTCGACGCCCGGGCGGCGACCACGTCGCAGACGGAGGCCACGACCGCCGCGAAGGCGCTCGCCGCGCGCACCGGACGCGTCACCGCGGAGGGCGAGTGCCAGTACACGGCCCTGCTCGTCCCCGGGGGCCGGCTGACGGTCAACGGCGCCGGCCCGTCGAACGGGAACTACTACATCCGCGAGGTCGACAACACGTGGATGGACGGCAACGCCGTCTCGCGGTTCGTCGCCGGCGACCGCGACCCGGTGCAGCTGTCGGACCCGTGGGAGAAGTCCTCGCCCGTGTCGAGCTTCCGGCGCAGCGGGCTCGCCGTCGGGATCGTCGACAACGTCAAGGACCCGGACGGCGTCGGCCGCGTGCGCGTCTCGCTGAGCACCGCGTCCGACCAGCTCTCCAGCGCGTGGGCGCGCGTGCTCGCCATCGGCGCGGGCGCGAACCGCGGCCAGGTCGTCATCCCCGAGGTCGGCGACGAGGTGCTCATCGGCTTCGAGGACGACGACGTCACGCGCCCGGTGGTGCTCGGGGGCCTCTACGGCAACAAGTCGACGACGCCGACGGCGGGCGCCGTCGACGCCAACGGCGCCGTGGTGACCCGCGCCCTGACGTCGCGCCTCGGGCACACGCTGACCATGAGCGACGGCACGACGCCCGCCACCCAGCACGTGCAGCTGGCCCTGGCCGGGCTCGAGCACTCGCTGCGGATCGGCAAGGACCGCGCCGACCTCAAGGTTCCCGCCGGCGTCCCGCTGAAGATCGCCGTGGGGTCGTCGTCCATCGAGTTCGACGGCAACGGCGCCATCACGATCGACGCCACCAAGATCACGATCAAGGCCACGACGAAGGTCGCGATCAGCGGCGCGGACGTCGAGGCGACCGCGACCACCGGGCTCAAGCTGCAGGGCACGCAAGCCTCGCTCAGGGGCACCGGGATGGCGACGGTCGAGGCGAGCGGCGTCCTCGAGGTCAAGGGGGCGATGGTGAAGATCAATTGAGCGAGGTCACCACCACCGGCGCGCAGACGCCGGACTTCGTCGGCCGAGGCTTCGCCTGGCCGATGGGAGTGGATCACACGGGCTCCATCGCGCTCACGGCCCAGGGCGGTGACCTGGAGGACTCGATCCGCATGGTCCTGCTCACGGCGCCCGGCGAGCGGCTCATGCGACCGCAGTTCGGCTGCCGCATCTGGGACCTGCTGTTCGAACCCGTCAACGCCAACCTGATCGGCCTGATCAGCCAGGCCGTGCGCGACGCGCTCGCGCAGTGGGAGCCGCGGATCGAGGTCGACGAGGTGACGCCCGTGCAGGACGACACCAGCTCCGGCCTGGTCCGGATCGGCATCGCCTACCGGATCCGCGCGACCAACGACCGGCGCAACCTGGTCTACCCCTTCTACGTGATCCCCCGCGAGGACGTCTGATGCCGCTCGACCCGCCGAACCTCGACGACCGCACCTTCCAGGACATCGTCGACGAGACCAAGCGCCTGATCCCCCGGTTCACACCGGAGTGGACCAACCACAACGTCTCGGACCCCGGCGTCGCGCTGATCGAGCTGTTCGCCTGGGTCAGCGAGATGGTGCTGTACCGCGTGAACCAGGTGCCCGACCGCATGTACGTCGAGTTCCTCAACCTGGTGGGCATCGAGCCCTTCCCGCCGGCCGTGGCGCACACCGACCTCACGTTCTGGCTGTCCGCACCGGCCGAGCGCATCGTGCGCGTGCCCACCGGCACCGAGGTGTCCACCGCGCTCGGCGACGCCGACGCCATCGTGTTCAGCACGTCGGCCGAGGGTGTCGTCGGCCCCCCGAAGCTCGTCGCGGCCTACACGTCCGACGCCGAGCTCGTTGCGACGAACGACGTCTGGGACGACCTGACGCTCCCCGGCCAGTCGGCCAAGTGCTTCCCGTCCGACCCGCTGGTGGAGGGCGACGCGCTCTACCTGGGCACCCGTGAGTCCCTCGCGGGCTACGCGGTGCGCCTCGACCTCGCGGCGCGCGCCGAGGGCATCGGCGTCGACCCGCTGAACGCGCCGATCGTCTGGGAGGCGTGGAACGGGGCCGCCTGGGTCCGCGCGCTCGTCGAGTCCGACGGCACCGGCGGCCTGAACAAGCCCGGCTCGGTGGTGCTCCTGGTGCCCGAGCAGCACGAGCCGCTCATGCTCGGCGGCACGCTCGCACACTGGCTGCGCGTCAAGCTGTTGCGGCCCCAGCCGGGTCAGCCGACCTACCAGGCGTCGCCGCGGATCGCGTCCATCGCGCTGCACGCCATCGGCATCACCGTGCCCGCCGAGCACGCCCGCGCCGAGCCCGCCGAGATGCTGGGCCGCTCCACGGGCGTCGCCGGGCAGACCTTCCAGGTGTCGGTCGCGCCCGTGGCCGAGCGGCGTGGCGACGAGCACGTGTTCGTCGTCGACCGTCGGGGCACGCAGGTCTGGACCGAGGTCCCGGACTTCTCCGCGTCCGGAGAGAACGACCTGCACGTCGTCTGGGACTCGAACACCGGCGAGGTGCGGTTCGGGCCGACGATCCGGCACCCCTCCGGCACGATGCGCCAGCACGGCGCGATCCCGCGCGACGGGGCCGAGATCCGGGTGTCCGGGTACCGCACGGGCGGCGGGAACTCGGGGAACGTGGGCGTGCGCACGCTGACGGCGCTGCGCACCGCGCTCCCGTTCATCGCGTCCGTCACCAACCTGGTGCCGGCCAAGGGCGGTGTCGACGCCGAGACCGCCGCCGAGGCCAAGGTCCGCGGCCCGCTGACCCTGCGCACCGGCCAGCGCGCCGTGACCGCGTCGGACTTCGAGGCGATCGCCCGGCAGGCGTCCATCGAGGTCGCCCGCGCCCGCTGCCTGCCCGCGACCCAGACGGGCTCGTCGGTGGTCCGCGTCCTCGTCGTGCCCGCGCTGCGCTCCGACCCGCGCACGCACAAGCTCGACGACTTCGCGCTCCAGCCCGAGCTGTTCGACGCGGTCAAGAAGGCCCTCAACGAGCGCCGGATGGTCGGCGTGCCGCTCGAGCTCGGCACGCCGTTCTACCAGGGCGTGAGCGTCGCCGCGCTGATCAGGACGCTGCCCGGACGCCCCGCCGCGATGGTCCGCCAGCGCGTGGTCGACCAGCTGACCCGGTACGTGCACCCGCTGACCGGCGGCGCCGACGGTGCCGGCTGGCCGTTCGACGCGTCCCTGACGTCGGGCGCCGTGACCCAGGTGATCGAGGCCGTCGAGGGCGTCCTGGCCGTCGACGAGCTCCAGCTGTTCGAGTACGACCTGCGCACCGGGCGACGCATCGGCGGCGGGCGCGAGTCCATCCCGCTGGCCAAGTACGCCCTGTTCCTGTCGGCGGACCACAAGGTGGTCGTGCGATGAGGCGTACGACCCTGAGGAACCCGGCATGAGCCGGCACGACGACTGGCTGCTCAACCAGCTCCCGGCGGGCATGCTCACGGAGGACTTCTTCGTGCGGTTCGTGCGCATCTTCCAGGAGCAGGCCGGCACGCTGCTGGCGCACGCCGACAACCTGCCCTACCTGGCCGACCGCACGATCACACCGCTGGCCATGGTCCGCTGGATGTCGCAGTGGCTCGGCCTGTCCGGCATCGACGACTCGTTCTCCGACCCCGTGCAGCGGCGGATCCTCGCGACCGCGGGGGCCACGCTGCAGTGGCGCGGGACGACGAAGGGCCTGCGCCTGCTGCTCGAGCTGTTCTCGGGCGGCCCGGTGACGGTCAGCGAGGGTGGCGGCGTCTTCGAGCGCGGCACCGCGCCGGTCGGCCCTGCGTGGGTGGTCATGGAGGTACAGTCCACCGGGCTGCTGGAGGAGACCGACTTCCTCCGCCTGGTGCTGGACGAGGTGCCGGCGCACGTGCACGCTGAGATCTGGGTCGGGGAGCGCCGCGCGTGGCCCCTGCCCGAACGCATCGCCGAGGGAGTGGCGTCATGACGGATGTGCTCGGACAGCCGGCCGGGACGCAGGCGGGCGACCCGTCCGACTCGCTCGTCCTCGCGTGCCCCGAGTGCGGCACCGTCTCGGCCGTCCACGCCGACCGCCGCCTCGCCAGCGACTTCTGCCCGACGTGCGACTACCCGCTGTTCTGGGCCCGTCCGTCGTCGGGCGCCGGTCTCGGGGACGGCTCGTCGGACGACGCCCTGCGCCGCGCCCCCGGCGCCTCCGGCAACGCGCTCTCCGCGACGCTCGCCTGCCCGGCGTGCGCCGAGCTCAACGTGCCCGGCGCCCGCAACTGCGTCCGCTGCGGCTCCCTGATGGACCCGCCTCCGCCGCCCCCGGAGCCGCCGCTCCCGGAGCCGGTGCCCGCGCCGGTGATCATCACGCAGACGGTCACGGAGCCCTGCGATCACCCGCCGACGTGGCTCGTCGTGCTCTGCACGGCCATCGTCTCGGTCGGGCTCACCCTGATGTTCGTCTGGATGGTCTGAGGTCCCGACCGCCGGGTGTCACGGCACGACGACGCTGATGTTCGCGCTGTTCGAGTCGGCGTAGACGCCGGAGCCGTTCAGGTTCGCGTGCACCGAGGTCGTGCCGGTCGGCGCGGTCCAGGTGCACGTCGCCGTACCGCCGCTGACGGCCACGTTCCCGCAGCCCCCGATCGGCGTGTTGGTCCCGGTGAAGAACGCGACCGTCCCGGTCGCCGCCGTCGGGGTGACCGTGGCGGTCAGCACGTTGGCGGCGAACGCCACGGTGGTGGTCGTCGGCGTCTGCACCGTGACGGTGATGTTCCCGCTGGTCGACGGGCCCCAGACACCACCGCCCGAGTAGGTCACGCGCAACGTCACGGCGCCGGTCCCCCACGCCGCGTCGGCCACGGCGGTCAGCGTCTGGTTGCTGCCCGTGGCGGTGGCTGACGAGCCGACGTCCGTCCACACGTCGGGACCGGTGGACGTCCGGCGCTGCAGCTGCACGGTCCCGACGTTCGGGTTGCTGCCCGTGGCCGTCACCTGCGTCGTGACCGAGACCGTGGCGCCCGTGCTCACGGTCTGGTTCGCCGGGGAGGCGGACGTGGCACTGCCGCGGCCCGCGACGTCGAGCGTGACCAGCTGGTAGGTGACCCCCGAGGCGACCGCGCCCCCGGAGACGTTCACCGAGAAGCCGCCCGTCGTCGCGCCCGTGACCGTCGCACCCGTGGCAGGCACGAAGACCACGGAGTCGCCGCCACCGACGAACACGACGACATCCGTGCCCGCTCCACCCTGCGTGACGGTGGCGGTCACCGTCGTCGGTGCGCCGGTGGCGGACGTCGTCGCGCGCAGGGCGATCTGGGTCTCGGTGACCGTCACCGCGGCGTTCACGGCGCCCGTACCGGTCGAGGGCACGTTCACCGACCCGGTGGTGGAGCCCAGGTGGCCCGACGGACCGGACACGGTGATCCCCCAGGTGCCGGCCGCCACCTGATTGAACGTCGTGCGGAAGGTGTTCGCGCCGGCCGCCGTGCGGACCACCGGCTGGGCTGCGGGCGGAGCGGTGCCACCGGTCAGAGCGACGAGCGCGCCGGAGAGGTCGGTGCCGTTGGCCGAGGTCACCGTCACGACGACCTGCCGCGTGACGTCCTGCAGCACGAGGTCGACGACGAGACCCTGACCAGGCAGGACGGTGACGGTGCGCGTGGCCCCGAGGCCGTTGTCCGTCGTCGACAGGGTGTAGCTGCCGGGGACGACGGACGGGAACTTGTACTGCCCGTTGGCGTCGGACACGTTCGTCACGGCCGTGCCGCTGGCCGGCGTGAGCGTCACCGTCGCCCCCGTGACGGGGGTCGTGCCGCCGCCCGCGGCCTGGTGCAGGACGACTCCCTGGATCGAGCCGGCGGGCGTCGTGATCGGGACGGTGACCGACTTGGTCTCGCCCGGGGCGACCGCAACCGGGAGCGTGAGCGGGGAGTAGGCGCCACCCGAGATGTTCAGGTTGTACGTCAGCGGCAGGACGTCGTTGAACTCGTAGAGACCGTCGGTGCCCGGGCAGCCGCCGGCCGTGCTCCCGGGCACGCAGCTCGGCGCCAGGGTGACGTTGTTCAGCGCGTCGCGGTAGGTGATCTGCATGGTCAGGCCGTTGACGGGGTTGGCCCCGGCGACCGCGAACACCCGCAGCGCGCCCTTCTGCGCGACCATCTGGATCGGCGCCACCGGGACCTCGAGCGAGGCCGGGTTCGTGAAGTCCGGGTCCGGGACGGTGGCCGAGCCGGTGCCGTTCGCCTGGCCCGGCGCGGTCGTCGTGATGCTCCACGTGCCGCCGACGAGCCCGTCGTTCACGGTCGTGCCGGTGATCCGGTAGGAGCCGTCGGCGCCGGTCGTCGCGGGGAACGACTGCCCGTTGCGGGTCGCGGTGACCGACGCCCCCGGCAGCGCCTCGGTCCAGCCCGCGGTCAGCTGCGACTCGACGATGCCGTTGAGGGCGCCGAGCTTGACCATCGGCACCTGCTGCGCCTGGACCGCGGTCTGCCCGGGTGAGACGTTCACCGACGAGGTCAGCGCGCGATACCCGGGGGCTCGCACGTCGATGGGGTACGACCCGGTGGGCAGGTCGCCGAAGTCGACGAAGCTGTCGCCCGGGTGGGCCTCGATGCGCTGCGTCACGCCGCCCTGGAGCGTGATCGTCATGATCGTGCCCTGGACGGGTGTCGTGAAGTCCTGCGCGGTGATCGCGGACACCCGCAGGAAGCCGAACCGCTTCAACGTGAACGTGATCGGGTCCATGGCCTGGCCGGGCTGGACGACGAAGGAGATCTCCGCGGTGTCGTAGCCGGGCAGGGAGGCGGCCACCGTGTACGAGCCGGGGCGGATGAGCCGGGCGCCGTTGAGCGCGGGGTCGGTGCCTTGGGCGGAGTCGGACCACACGACCGTCGGGACGGTGCCGACCATCCGTGCGGTCAGCGACAGCTGCCCGACGCCGGGCGGTGCGGCGCGGACGTCGAAGCGCACCTTGTCGAGCGTCGTCGTGGTGTCGGCCAGGCTCAGGGTCGGGTCGAAGGCGACCGAGCCCTTGAACGACGTGCCCAGCGGCGACAGCGTGATCGTCTGCAGCGCGCTGGTCGGCACGTCGGTGGCCGAGTACGCCTGGTAGCCGTTCGCGGTCACGCGCACGTCGACCCGCGCCTCGACGAGTGCGAGGTTGGTCGCCGAGCCGTCGGTCGGGCAGCCCGTCGTCGTGGTGCAGACCGTGAAGTCGCCGTTGCTCGTCGTCGTCGCGGGCGGCGTGCTCGTGGTCCGCAGCGGCGAGAGCCCGTTGAACCCGGTGGTCCCCGTGACCTCGACGTGCGCTCCGCCGACGGGCGACGAGACGCCGGACGACAGCTGGCTCACGACGCGTCCGGCCACGTTGGAGACCGGCGTGGTGATGACGAGCTGAGCGGAGACCTCCTGGTTCAGCCCGACCGTGATGTTGGCGAGGGAGGCGCCCGGGCTGCCGTTCGAGGGATTGGCCGTGACGGTGTAGACGCCCTGCGCCAACCCACGCACCTGTGCCAGCCCGCTCGCGTTCGTCGTCGGCGGTGTCGGTGGGGTCAGCTGCGCGGCCGGGCTGGTGACGATCGTCGCGTTCTGCTCCGGCAGGACCTGCGACGTGCCGTCGGAGCGCATCACGGTCACCGACAGCACACCGAGCCGGTCGAGGATGGCGTCGAACCGTCGCGACGACCCCGGCACCAGCGCGACCGTCCCGCGCTCGGGTGCGATGTACTCGCTGTTCGCCGGCGGGACGACCCAGACGTCGTAGGTGCCGGAGGTCAGTCGGTTGACGCTGTAGGACCCGTTGATCCCGATGAAGCTGCACGCGGCACCAGTGACGACGCACCGGGTCGCATCGGCCGGGTCGGGTCCGCACGGAGCGGTCGGCCGGGTCGATCCCGGTCCGGGCACGGCGATCACGCAGGTGGTGCTCGGCACCGCGCCGACATGCGCCTGGACCGTGCCGACGACGGACGGGGACTGCTCGAGCGCGACGGTCGTGGCCTCGACCACCTGTCCCATGGGCACGGTGACGTTGACGTGACCGGGTTCGTAGCCCGGGGCGGCGATCGTGAGGCGGTAGAGGCCGGGCAGGAGGCCCGACGAGAGCGCCGGGTTGGGGAACTGGTAGTCGGTGTCCGGGTCGGCGCGCACCTCGATGGGGGTCGTCGTACCCGTCTCGTCCTTGGTGACGCCCGTGACCGTGACCTCGCAGGTCTCGCCGGGGAAGATGTTCGGGCAGGTGATCTGACCGCCGGTCGACGCGTCGCGCACCCCGCCGCGGATGAACGACGTGGCGGTGAGGCCACCGCCCGGCGTCGGGACGAGGACGAGGTCCGCCGTCGCCGATCCGCCGCTGACGACGGCGACCTGGGTGGACGCGGGGTCGTGCGCGAACACCACGGCCGTGAGCACGTACTGGCCGGGCGCGATCCCGCTGAACCGGAACGTGCCCGTGGCGTCGGACGCGGACATCGTCTTGTAGGTCCCTGCCGGTCCGTCCAGGACGAGCCCGGCCCCGGCCACACCCGTGCCGTCCGGCTCGGTCACCGTGCCCTGGACCGTGCCGCCGGTGCTGGTCATCGAGATGTCGAGCGGGGAGACGCCGGCGGACGTGAGGTCGATCTGCCGCGTCTGGGTGGCGTAGCCGTCGCCCGAGATCGTCAGCGTGTACGACGCCGGGACGGGCAGGTCCGGCAGGACGAACGTCCCGGCGCGGTCACCGGTGACGGTCGTCGCGGTGCGCGTGTTCTCCCCGGCGGTCGCGGTGACGGTCAGGCCGCCCAGCCCGCCGAACCCGCCGAGCGAGTCGATACCGCGGACCGTCCCGGACAGCGTGGCGACCCCGGGTCGCAGGGCCAGGTTGACCGTGCGTGTGGCCGCCGCGCCGAGGGTCACCAGTGCCGACTCCGCGCCGAGCTTTTCGCCGCTCGCCGTGACCAGGTAGGTGCTCGGGGTCGAGAGGCCGTCGACCTCCCAGTAGCCGACCCGTCCGCTCGTCGCGCTGCGTGTGGTGACGGTCGTGGTCCCGTCGGACAGGGTCACCTCGACGCCGCCGACGGCGCCCGACGGGCCGCTGATCAGGCCGGACATGGTGCCCTTGCCCGGGACCATCGCGACCTTCATCGACGCGGCCGCGGCCTGGGCGCCCGTGACGAGGAACCGCTGCGTCTGGAAGCCGGGCTTGGCCAGCACGATCAGGTAGCGCGCAGTGGGCGACAGGTCGGCGAACGCCCACGTGCCGTCCTCCTGGGTGGTCGTGCTGCGGCGCTGGGAGATCTCGTCCGTGCGCTCGACGGGCAGGCTGGTGCCCAGGACCTTGCCGGCGCTGGACGGCTCCCTCTTGGCGACCACCCGGTCCGCCAGTGCGGCGGCCAGTGCACGCTCCGGGTGCACGAGCGTCGCCACCGAACCCTCCAGGCCCGAGGCCGTCGACGGCGGGGTCGTCGTGTCGTCCGCCGGRGGCGCTGCCAGGGCGGACGCCGGCTGGACGGCGACCGTGACGCCGGCCGGGGCCGAGCCGGTCACGATGCCGGAGACCCGGACGCCGGGAGCCGCGTCCGCGTCACCGGTCCCGGGCGCCGTCCCGGCGTCKCCGTCGCCGTCGCCCTGGGTCCCGCCCCCGCCCTGGGTACCGTCCGTGCCCGTCGTCGGCGGCTGGCTCGGGGCGGTCGCGGTCTTGTCGCTCTTGTCCGACGAGAACTGGTCCGACACCCACGGCAGCACGGCCAGGACGCCGGCGATCCACAGCACGGCCACCATCGTCACGGCGACGAAGCGCAGCAGCGCGGGCGTGAGCACGGCGCGCAGCGACACGGTCCCGTCGAACCGCTGGGGCGCCCGGGCCCCGGTCGCGGTGACGTGGAACGCGGTCCGGCGCGCGTGTCCGACGAACTTCGGGCGCCTGGCCCGCACGCTGCCGGGGATGCGGACGGTCTGGTGCGGCCCGATGTCGAGGTCCCCGTCGCCGAGGTCGACGTCGAGCTCGGGGTCGGACGTGGCGTCGAGGCGGACGCGGACGGGCTGGTCGCCGGTGTTGGCCAGGACGACCTGGACCTTGCGGCGCCGCAGCGCCTGGGAGTCGGCCGGCTCGACGGTCAGGACCAGGTCGCTGACGCCGTCGACGCGCAGCGAGCCGTCGGCGAGCGTGGTGGCCGCCGGGACACCGGGCGCGTGGCGCGCCTCGACCGTGACGACGAAGGGGTAGTCACCGGCGGCGGCACCGACGGGCGGCGTGAGCGTCAGCTCGACGGTGGCGGTCGCGTCCGCGGGGACGTTCGGGACGGCGACCGGGATGGGCAGCCAGGACCCCTCGAGACCGACGGCCGAGACGGTGAAGTCCTGCGTCGTGCCGGAGATGTTGCGCGCGTGCACCCGCAGGACGGCGGCCTGTCCGGCGGACGCGTGCGAGCCCGGCTCGACGAGCACGCTCGGCGAGCCCTGCGCGGTGCGTTGCGGGGCGACGGCCACGGCCGGGTCCTTTCGAGGGTTCTTGATGATTGTCGGCTTGTCACGGGCCCGGGCTGAGGTTCGAGGTCAGTTCGTGACCTGTGAATCTGCGGCTGTCACGGTGGCGTGATGTCGAGGGTGACCTCGAGCTGCTCGCTCGCCGCGATCGTCACGGGCGGGGACGTCACGAGCACCGACCCGTTGGGCGAGCTGCGGACCTCGAGGATGTAGTGCTCGGGGGCGTCCACGTCGTCCAGCTGGTACAGCCCCTCCTCGTCGGTCGTCGTCGTGGCGACCGGCGGCGCGGCCGTCCCGTACTGCGAGGCGAGGTACAGCGCGACGGTGCGCCCGGCGGCAGGGACCTCCTGGTTCGTCGTCACCCGGCCGAAGATCCGCGCCGGCGCCACGAGCACCGGGCTGAGGATCTTGTCCTGCGACGCGGACAGGATCACGATCGTCGACGTCGGCCTCGTGCCGGCGCGCGAGAAGGTCACCGTGTACGTCCCGGGCGGCAGGGCCTCGACGATGTACCGGCCCACCTGCGACGTGGGCGTCGACGCGGTGGTCACCGTGCGCTGCGTGATCCCGGAGCTGACGGTCACGGTGACGTTGCCGACGGGGACGGCCGTGCCGGTGGTGCCGGCCTGGCTGACGACGCCCGAGATGCTCGCGTCGGCGGCCCGCATGGTCGCGTTGACCTGGGTCGCGCTCGGCGCCCCGGACGTCACGTTGCCGAACCCGTCGACACCCACCGAGAGCACCTGCGACTCGAGGTCGGCGCGCGAGAACGTGACCGTGTAGGTGCTCGGCACGCGCAGGCCCGTGACCTCCCAGTGCCCCGCCGGCGCCGTGGACTGGGTGACGGTCTGGGCAGTGACCGCACCGTCGGTGACCGTCACCGTGACGCCGGCCGGGTTGCCGCCCGGGACCGAGACCTGACCCGCCAGGGTCGCCTGGTCACGACCGAGCACCACGGAGACCCCGGTGAGCTGCTGCGCGGCGGTGAGCGTGAGGTTGAGCGTCGCCGGCGAGTAGCCGTCGGCCGACACGACGACCGTGTAGGTGCCGGGCGTCGGCAGCCCGCGCAGCACGAACGAGCCCACCGCGTCCTGCGTGAGGGAGACGGTCTCGACCGTGATCTGCCCGGTCGTCGCGACGACGGTCGCGCCGCCCACGGGCCCGTCGAACCCGGAGACCGTCCCGGCGATCGACCCGTCGCCGGTCAGCAGCGACAGCACGACGCCCGTGCGGTCCTCGCCGGCGCCGACGTCCACGCGCTGGACCGTGCTGGCGAACCCGGCCTTGGAGACGACCAGGTCGTAGAGCGCCGGCGACGGCAGACCCTCGACCTGGAACGTCCCGTCGGCCCCGATGGGGACGGTGCGAACCACGGCACCCGAGCCGACGGGCGGCGGGGCCTCGTCGGGCTCGGGCGTCACCGAACCGGCGAGCGGCGGGCTGTCGAGCGGCATCTCGACGGTCAGCGTCGCGCCCGCGACGTCGTCGCCGACCACGGTCCCCGCGATCGTCGCAGGCACGCCACCGACGACGACGGTGAGCCCGGAGACGGTCTGGCCCGCGGTCACGGTGATCGCCGTCGCGTCCGCCTGGGTGGCCGACGCGGCGTACCAGACCTCCGTCAGGCCGGCGCCGGTGACGCGCAGCGTGTACTCCCCCGCCGGGAGGCGCAGGATCGAGAACGTCCCGTCGTTCACGGTCGCGGTGGTGACGAACGGGTCCGACGGGTCGTCCGAGGTGAACAGGGCGACGCTGACGTTGGGCACGGGCGCGCCGGTCGACAGGTCGATCACCGTGCCGCTGATCGCGCTGGTGCCCGTCTGCGCCGCGGCCTGCCGGGCCTGCGCCACCTGCAGCGCGAGGTCGCGGTCCGCGGCCGAGCGGCCGACCACCGAGCTGAGCGCCAGGGTGATGATCACCGCGAAGAGCGTGAGCGCGAGCAGCAGGCCGAGCAGGCCGAGCAGCCCGCGCGAGAGCCGGGACTTCTGGATGAAGACGCCCGCGGCGGCCGGAGGTGCCTCCGGCGACGCCGGCGTCGCGGTGCTGTCGACGCGCAGCTCGAACGGCCGCAGGATCGGGTCGCCGACCCACGGGCGCTTCGCCGACGTCTCCAGCGCGACCGACGCACTCTCGCCGGGCGACAGGCTGAACGTGGGCGGGGCGAACGTGTAGGTGGTCTTGGCCTCGGGGTCAGTGGCGACGAGGCTGCCGTGCTGGACGGTGTTGCCCTCGTTGAGGACGAGCACGGTGAACGCGGCGGCCTTGCCGGCGGTGACGGTGGTCGGTTCGAGCTTCACCGAGGTCCGCGGCTGCGCGGGGACGTCGAGCGTGACGTCCTCGATGGCGATCGCCGCCTCGTCGGTGACGTCGCGCACCTGGATGGCCACGCGCCGCTCGCCCGCCGGCACCCCGACCGGCAGCGTGATCATCACGGCGACCGACACCGACTCGCCGGGGAACAGGCGCGGCGACGGGTCCTCGATCTCCACCCACGACGGGTCCGCGCCCAGCACCCGCAGCACGTACCCGGCGATGACGTCGGACGCGTTGGTGACCACGACGCCCAGCAGGGTCGGGATGCCGGGGGTCGCGGTCGCGCGCTGGGGCTCGACGTTCAGGCGCATGGGTCAGGGACCACCGATCGGCAGGTCCTGGGTCGCGACTGCACCCGACCTGATGGTCACCACGGCCGTCGAGACGACGGCACCGCCTGTCGTCACCGAGAGCGTGTACGTGCCGGCCGGCAGGTCGGCCAGCAGGTACGTGCCGGCGCCGAGCGGACCGGCCGCGGTCGAGGTGGTCGACCGCGTGATCACGCCGTCGGTCGCCTGGACGGTCGCCGAGGCCACGCCCACGCCGTTCTGGTCGGTCACCCGACCCGTCACCGACCCGAGCGCCGACGACAGCGTGACCGTCACGGGTGCGGTCGGTCCGGACTCGGTGAGCGTCACCGGCACGCTCGCCGGCGTGTAGCCGGTCTTGGTGAACGTCAACGTGACCGACCCGGGGTTCAGGCCCGTGAGCGTGAACGTGCCGACCGCTCCGGAGGTCAGCGTGGTGGTGCTGAGCGTGGTCGCGGAACCGCCGGCGGTGACGGTGACGCCTCCCAGCCCGGCGCCCGAGGAGTCCAGCACCGTGCCCGTCACCACGCCGGCGCCGCCGGACATGACGATGTTCAGGTCGCCGCGGATCTCCCCGGCGCGCAGGTCCACCACCACGGTGCGGGTGCTGAAGCCGACCTTGGTGAACGTCAGGACGTAGGTGGCCGGGGTCGGCAGGTTCGGCAGCACGAACTGGCCCACCTGCCCGACGGTCGGGGTGCCGACGACGAGCTCCTTGCCGTTCGAGGTCGTGCTCACCTGCACGCCGCCGAGCGGGCTGCGGCCGTCGGTGACCATCCCCGAGATCTGCCCCGTGCCGGCACCGAGCCGCACGTCGAGAGAGAACCGGTTCTGCCCGCCGAGCACGCGCTCGGTGACCGTGGAGGGCTGGTACCCCTCGGCGACGAAGCTGAGCTCGTAGGTACCCGGCGCCGGCAGGCCGCTGAACACGTACGCGCCGGAGGCGTCGGCCGTCGTCGTGTAGACCGTCGCGGGGTCCGCGCCGTCCCACGCCGGCTTCGCGGTCACCGTGACCGCGACGACGCCGGGCGCCTCGCCCGTGTCCACGTTCCCGTTGATCGACGCCGGCAGCCCGGTGATCGGCATGTTCACGCCGGCCTTCACCTGCTGGGCGGGCGCGCTGACCGGCGTGGAGCCCTGCGGGGTCGTCGAGCCGCCGTAGTACGCGGTCTCGTAGCCGTCGGCGCTGACCCGGATGATGTAGCTGCCGGGGAACACGCCCGCCATCGAGTAGGTGCCGTCGGCCTGCGTCGCCGCCGACGAGACCACGACGAGCCCCTCGGTCGGCGACTCGCGCAGCGCGTCGACCGTGATCCGTCCGACGCCCTGGTCGTCGGACGCACCCGTGACCACGCCGGTGATCGTCGCGCCGACGCCGGCCGGCACCGGCCCGTCCTTGGCCAGCGCGCCCGCGGGCGGACCGTTGGGGCTCTCGTCGGTCCCGGTCGTCCCGTCCTCGCTGACGGTGGCCGCGAAGAACGACGCCGGCGCGACCTTGGTGAACGGGTCCGTGCCGAACACCTGCTGCATGCCGAGCAGGAACGCGAGCGCCCAGGCGGCCAGGATCGCGAGCAGGATCAGCGCGGTGAGCAGCCCGCGGCTGATAGTCGAGCGCTGGCGCAGGACGAGCTCGACCTCGGCCTGCGTGTCCGTGGCCAGCGCGGCGACCTTGAGCGGCCGGTCGCGGTCCGAGCCGAGCAGCTGGCGCGGCCCCTTGACCAGGACGGTGCTGGACGCGGATGCACCCGGCACGACCGAGAGCGTCGACGGGGTCAGGGTGGTGCGCAGCGTGCGGTCGCTGTCGACCGCGCGCAGGGCGACGTCGAGCGGCACGTTCCCGTCGTTGCGGACGTCGACCGTGAACGCCGCGCGGCCTCGCGTGCGCACGCGCGACGGCGTCGCCGTGAGCGCGAGGTGGGGGTGCGGCGGAACGACGAGGTCGAGGTCGTGGAACGCCTCGGTCGCACCCGGCGCGCTGCCGGTGATCACCAGCGTCACGGGGTAGGTGCCGGCGGGGAACGCCTCCGGCAGCGCGAGCGTCATGGTCAGCGCCCCGGACGCCTCCGGGAACAGGGCGAGCGCGGTCGGCTCGGAGCGGAAGAGGTCGTCGGGAAGCCCGATCACCCGGACCGAGAGCGACTCGATGACCGCCGAGGTGTTGATGACCTCGAGGGGCACGACGCCACTCCCGCCGGGCGGCACGTCGAGCCGCTCGACCGTGCTGCTGACTCTCACGGACGCAGGCCCGCCGGCATGGGGACGGCCGTGCCGACGACGGAGGTGACCTGCGGTGCCTCGGTCTCCCAGTCGTAGGCGTCCGCCGCGACGGTCACCAGGAGCGTGAACGAGGCCTTGAGCGTCCCGCCCAGGCCGCCCCAGACGTCGCGCGGCCGCACCTTCTCGTCCTCGGCGAGCGAGAGCTGGACCGAGGACTGCAGGGTCGGGGAGGCGTGCTGGGCGGGCAGGACCTGGTGCGCGAGCAGGCGGGTCAGCGCGTCACCGAGCAGCAGGTGCTCGTCACGGGTCGACCCGGCCCACGCGCTGACCATGTACGACAGCTCGACCATCGGCAGAGCGTGACGTCGCTCGGCGACCCCTGCGGCGTTCGTCCGCAGCGCGGGACCACGGTTCGGCTGGCTGCTGCGCGAGACCCCGTACAGGAAGAGGTTGACGGTCAGGCGGTTGACCTGCGCCGACCACGTGGTGCTGGGCGAGTCGAACGAGATGTCCCCCTGCTCGACCGGCAGCGGGAGCGTGCTGCGCAGGAGCTTCTCCAGACCGTCCTCGACCGCTGGGATCAGCACGCACTGCCTCCTCGAGCGATTGCGGGTATCGGGCGTGCAGGAACCGGTTCACGCCCACGTGCTCTCGCGCGCGCGACCCTGCGCCCGGATACCGGCAGGACATCCGCAGGCTATGCAGGGCGGCCTGCGGGGAGCATCGGTAATCGCTACCGATGTTGATCCTGTGCGGGTGCGGGGGTCAGCCCTCGAGGGTCTTCATGGCCCCCGGGTTGAGGATCTGGATCACCCCGCCGAAGGCGCAGTTGCACATCGCGCCCATGGTGAGCGCCGGTTTCCCGCCGATCAGCGTCTGGGCCGCCGGCGGCGCCCACGGTGCGACGACCGTCGGCATGCACGGCATCGGCGTCAGCACCCCGAGGGCCGCCGCCGTCGCCGCCGCCACGGTCGGGTTGGCCAGGCTGGTGCACATGCCGAAGGGCGGGATGTTGGCCCCCGGCAGGATGTCGGTGATCGTCGCCGCCGGCTTGCCCTCGATCAGCACTCGGCTGATGGGGATGACGTTGAGCGTGGACGGTGCCAGCCCGAAGCTGCACTGCAGGGTCGCGGTCGCGACCGCGGCGGGCTTGCCCATGGTTCCTCCTCGCTACATGCCGGAGTCGGCGACGGACTTCGTGAGCGTCTGGCCGGTGGTCGTGACGAAGCAGATCACCGTCGAGTCGCTGTCCTGCTGCCAGCTGCGCGCCGACGGCACCAGGTACGTGAAGAACAGGCTCGAGTCGCGGTAGTCGACGCCCACGTAGCCCTGGAACTCCTCGGCGCACGAGCCGTCGGCGAAGGACTTCAGCGCGGCGTCGCCGGGGAAGGTGTCGGGCGTCTTGTCGGTGCCCGGGTCGGTGTAGGTGAGCAGCGCGTACGACTCCTGCTGGTGCGGCGTCTCGCACGTCACGCGGTTCAGGTCGGTCAGCTCGACCGTGATCTCCTCGGGTGCGAGGAAGCAGTCGCCGATCTTGACGTCGAACACGGAGGTCGAGGTCGCCTTGTCGTCGTTCCGGTCGAAGAACGAGCACCCCGAGACGGCGAGCGCCACGACGACCGCGAGCACGCCGAGGCTCGCCGAGCGCCTCACGAGCGACACCACGCACGGACCTCCACCCTGCGAGCGGTCAGGGGCGACCGCGGGTGCAGCCTAACCAGCAGCCCTGGGCGCCCCCATCCGTAGTCGCTGCGCAACTTCGGCCCGATCGCGCGACGCATGGCAGGATCGCGG
Organism: Cellulomonas sp. P2_B4; assembly: GCF_056404795.1. Classification (NCBI taxonomy): domain Bacteria; kingdom Bacillati; phylum Actinomycetota; class Actinomycetes; order Micrococcales; family Cellulomonadaceae; genus Cellulomonas; species Cellulomonas sp. P2_B4. Next base: position 28,980 of record NZ_JBFUDI010000015.1, on the reverse strand, counting down.
GATGACGACGGAGCAGGCAGCGCCTCAGGGGGCGCCCGACGTGACGAGCAACGCCGACGAGACCCGGCTGTGGGTCGAGCGCACGGGCGTGCGCCGCTACACCGGGCGGAACTCGCGGGGCGCCGAGGTGCTCATCGGCAGCGTCGGCGACGAGGCCGCGTTCAGCCCCGGGGAGCTGCTGAAGATCGCGCTCGCCGGCTGCAGCGGGCTCGCGTCCGACTCGGCGCTACGGCACCGGCTCGGCGACGACGTCGACGTGACCATCAACGTGTCGGGCATGAGCGACGACGACGAGGACCGCTACCCCGCGTTCCTCGAGGAGCTCGTCGTGGACCTCAGCGCGCTCGACGCGACCGCCCGCGAGCGCCTGCTGACGGTCGTGCACCGCGCGATCGAGTCGCACTGCACCGTCGGGCGCACGCTCGAGGCCGGCGCGACCGTGCAGCTGACCGTCACCGGGGAGCGCTGAGCGCATGCCGGGCGTCGTCGACGCGGCTCTCGCCAAGGCGGTGACCATCCCGTCCTCGACCATCCACGCCCACGTGGCGTCCCTGCGCCGACGCAACCCCGAGGCGAAGCCGGAGCAGATCATCCGGCTGCTCGAGAAGGAGTACCTGCGGGTCGTGCAGAGCACCGGCGGTGCGGTCGGCGCCGTCGCAGCGGCGCCCGCGGTCGGCACCGGCGTCGCCCTCGCCCTCACCGCCAGCGACATCGCCACGTTCTTCGGTGCCTCCGCGGCGTTCGCACTGGCCGTCGCGTCCGTGCACGGCATCGAGGTCGAGGACGCGGACCGGCGCACCGCCCTGCTGCTGACCACGATCCTCGGCGAGAACAAGGCCGTGATCGTCGCCGACGGGGCCGAGCTGACCTCGGTGAGCGTCGCGCGCGCCCTGCTGACGCGGATGCCGATGGCCACGGTGCGCAAGGTGAACACCACCATGACCCGCCGGTTCGTCCGCACGCAGGTGGGCAAGCAGACCGGCTTGGCGATCGGCCGCATCATCCCGTTCGGCATCGGCATCGTCATCGGTGTGGCCGGTGCCCGCGGGCTCGGGCGCACGGTGATCGACGGCGCGCGCAAGGCCTTCGGGCCCCCGCCCGCCCAGTTCGCGCGCGTGTTCGAGATCGCGGGTCCCGACGACGTGCCGCTGATACTCCCGGCGCAGCGCCGCCTGCCGTCCGGGCTGCGCGGTCGCAAGGCCCGCCGCGCCCTGACCGCCGTCCCGGACCAGTCCCCGGCGCCGTCGGCCGAGGACCTCTAGCTCACCACCGCTGGTGCACGAGGGGCCTGATCCGTCCGTCGTACACGCCACGCAGCCCGTCCAGGGTCTCCTCGTCGATCCGGGGCTGCTCGGCCGCCGCGGCGTTGGCCCGCGCCTGCTCCGGGCTGCGCGCGCCGGGGATCACCGTCGAGACGCCCGGCTGGTCGACGACCCACCGCAGGGCCAGCTGCGCGGTCGTGGATCCCGGGGGCGTCAGCGACGCCACCTCGCGCGCGGCCTGGACACCGACCTCGAACGGCACGCCGGCGAACGTCTCCCCCACGTCGAAGGCGTCGCCGTTGCGGTTGTACGAGCGGTGGTCGTCGGCGGCGAACTGCGTGTGCTCGTCGTACTTGCCGCTCAGCAGCCCGCTGGCCAGGGGGACGCGCGCGATGATGCCGACGCCGTGCCGCACGGCGAGCGGCAGCACCTCCTCCAGCGGCTTGCGACGGAACACGTTGAGGATGATCTGCACCGTCGCCACGTGCGGCCGGACGATCGCGTCGAGCGCCTCGTCGACGGTCTCCACCGAGACCCCGTACGCCGCGATCCGCCCCTCCTGCACGAGGGTGTCCAGGGCGTCATAGGTGGACTCGCGGCGGTAGACCTCGCTCGGCGGGCAGTGCAGCTGGACCAGGTCGAGCGTCTCGACACCGAGGTTCGCCCGCGAGCGGTCCGTCCAGGCGCGGAAGGCGTCGAGCGTGTAGGCGTCGGCGGTGTGCGGGTCGGCACGGCGGCCCATCTTCGTCGCGACGGTCAGGTCGTCCGCGGCCGACCCGGACTCGGCGCGGAACCGGCCGATCAGCCGTTCGGAGCGGCCGTCGCCGTAGACGTCGGCGGTGTCGAGGAACGTCACGCCCGCGTCGACGGCGGCGGAGAGGACCCCGAGGGCCACGTCGTCGTCGACGGACCCCCAGTCCGCACCCAGCTGCCAGCACCCCAGGCCGACCACGCCGACCGACCGACCCGTACGCCCCAGCTGCCTGCTCTCCATGCCGCCGACGCTACCGGGGTCCACCATGGGGTCATGACCACCGACGCCGTCGTGCGCGTGTTCCCCGTCGATGCCGCGACCGCGTGGGCCCTGGTGGCCGACCCCCGCAACCACGGACGGTGGGTGCCGCTCACGCGGGTGGGGCTGTCGACGGACGCGCCCGAGGTCGGGTCGGTGTTCACGGCGGTGTCCGGTCCGTTCGCTCGGCGGGGCGCGCCGGGGCTGGCCGACGTCATGCGCATCGACCGCTACGACCCGCCGACCGACACCCGCACCGGTGTCGCGGAGTTCACCAAGACCGGGCACGTGCTCAAGGGCACCGCGTCGATCGTGGTCGTGCCCGCCGGTCCCTCGTCGTGCCGGGTCCTGTGGAGCGAGCACGTGTGGCTGGCGGGACCGGTGCCGCGCCGACTCACCGAGCTCGCCATGCGTCCGTTCCTCGGCGGCATGGTCCGATATGCACTAATGCGCGCTCGGAGCGAGGTTCGCGCAACAGATCACCACTGACTGTTCTGACAACGCAACGGATCGCGCCCAGATGCGCAATCCGAGATCCGGCCGTCGGACCGTACCGGCTCGTACCCTCGTGGGAACGACACGCCACGAGGAGCCACCCATGCCCCCCACTGCCCCCGGACGTACCGCTCGCCACTACCTGATGTGCGAGCCGGTCCACTACACGGTCTCCTACGAGATCAACCCGTGGATGGACAAGACCAAGCACACCGACGCCGGTCTTGCCGTCCAGCAGTGGCGACGTCTGCGCGACACCTACCTGGAGCTCGGGCACACGGTCGAGACGATCGACCCGATCGACGGCCTGCCGGACATGGTCTACGCCGCGAACGGCGCGACAGTCGTCGACGGCGTCGTCTACTCGGCGCGCTTCCGCTACGCCGAGCGTGCCGCCGAGGGCCCCGCGTACCAGAAGTGGTTCGCCGATCGTGGGTACGTCACGCACACCGCCGCCGAGACCAACGAGGGCGAGGGCGACCTGCTCGTCGTCGGCGACCTGATCCTGGCCGGCACCGGGTTCCGCACCGACCGGCTCGCGCACGCCGAGGCCCAGGAGCTGTTCGGCCGCCCGGTCGTCTCGCTCGAGCTGGTCTCGCCGCACTACTACCACCTGGACACGGCCCTCGCGGTCCTGTCGAGCTCGGCCGACGACCCGCAGATCGCCTACTACCCGCCCGCCTTCTCGGCCGGGTCGCGGGCCGTCCTGGAGCAGCTGTTCCCCGACGCGATCCACGCGACCTCCGACGACGCCCGCGCGCTCGGCCTCAACGCCGTGTCCGACGGGCAGAACGTCGTCGTCGCGCCCGGTGCCGTCGACCTCGCCGGAGCCCTGCGCGAGCGCGGCTACAACGCGATCCCCGTCGACACGAGCGAGCTGCTCAAGGGCGGCGGCGGCGCCAAGTGCTGCACGCTCGAGATCCGCGCACCGCGATGACCCTCGTCTCGCCCGTGGCCGTGCCTTCCCGGACGTCGTCCGAGGCGTCCGACGTGCTCGCGCACAACTACCACCCCCTGCCGGTCACGCTCGTCGACGGGCTGGGGTCCTGGGTCACGGACGTCGACGGGCGCCGCTACCTCGACCTGCTGTCCGGGTACTCGGCGCTGAACTTCGGGCACCGGCACCCCGCGCTCGTCGCCGCGGCGCACGCGCAGATCGACCGGCTCACGCTGACGTCCCGCGCGTTCGACCACGACCTGCTCGTGCCGTTCGCCGAGGCGCTCGCCGGGCTCGTCGGACCCCTCGTCGCCGGACCACCGATGGTGCTGCCGATGAACACGGGCGCCGAGGCCGTCGAGACCGCGATCAAGGCCGCCCGCAAGTGGGGCTACGACGTCAAGGGCGTGCCGGACGGCCGGGCCACGATCATCGTGGCCGACGGGAACTTCCACGGCCGCACGACGACCATCGTGTCCTTCTCGACCGACGAGGACGCCCGCCGCGGGTTCGGCCCGTACACGCCAGGCTTCCGGATCGTCCCGTACGGCGACGCCGCAGCGCTGGCCGCCGCGATCGACGAGACGACGGTCGCCGTCCTGATCGAGCCGATCCAGGGCGAGCAGGGCGTCGTCATCCCGCCCGCGTCCTACCTGCCCGCGGTCCGTGCCCTGTGCACCGACGCCGACGTGCTCCTGATCTGCGACGAGATCCAGTCCGGCCTCGGCCGCACCGGGACCACGCTGGCGTCCGAGCTCTGGGGCGTGAAGCCGGACCTCGTGACGCTGGGCAAGGCGCTCGGCGGAGGCGTGCTGCCGGTCTCCGCGGTCGTCGGCCGGTCCGACGTGCTCGGCGTGCTGACCGCCGGCACCCACGGGTCGACGTTCGGCGGCAACCCGCTCGCGTGCGCCGTCGCCCTCGCGGTCGTCGACCTCCTGTCCGACGGCTCGCTGCAGGCCTCCGCCGCGTCGCTCGGCGCCCGCTGGGGCGAGCGGCTCGACGGGCTCGTCGCCGACGGCCTGCTCGCCTCCGTCCGCCGCGCGGGCCTGTGGGCGGGGCTCGACGTCGTGCCCGGATCCTCGTCGGGACCCGTGGACGGCCGCGACCTCTGCGAGCGGCTCCTCGCCCGCGGCGTGCTGGCCAAGGACACCCACGGCTCGACCATCCGGCTCGCTCCCCCGCTGACCATCACCGAGGCCGACCTCGACCTCGCGACGGACCACCTGGAGCACGCCCTGCGCTGACCCGGCCAGTGCGCCGGCGAGCGCACCCCTGAACGTCCGCGTCCGTGTGGCCCCTGACCCGCACGGGCGCGGACCTGCCTCCGACGAGGAGACGCAGCGACGCCCGAGCCGAGGGTCGCCTGGGCGGCCGTTGGCTCGGACGTCGCGGAGCGGATCAGCTGAACTTGACGGCGCCGAACAGCCAGCCGTTCAGGCTCGCGCCGCCGACGGCCATGCTGGAGACGTCGGTGCGGCGCATCTGGGCGTCGTGACCGGGCGAGTTCGACCAGGCCGAGACCATCGTCGACGCCGAGCCGTTGCTGACGCAGGCGACGATGTTGTCGCTGCCCGAGTGCCAGATGCCCCCGGCGTTCGCCATGGTGATCGCGTGCGACGTGAGGCTGCCGCTGGTGGACACGGAGAGCTGCGGCAGGCCGAGGCTCGCGCGGTAGGAGTTGATCGCGGCGCCGATGGCTCCGGCACTGGAGGCACCGGCCCCCGAACCACCCGAGCCGCTGCACACCTTGCCCCCCGCGGGGATGCCCGAGGGGGCAGTGGCCGGGGCGCCTGCGGCAGCACCCGAGCTCGACCGGGGAGCCGTGGTCCGCGAGGTACGTGCGCTCTTCGTCGAGGCGCGGGCGGCAGCGGCAGCGGCGGCCTGCTGAGCGGCGGCGGCTGCCGCGGCCTGCTCGGCGGCGATGCGGGCGGCCTCGGCAGCCTCCCAGGCGGCCTGGCCGTCGATCGCGGCCTTCGCAGGTGCGGCGACGCCGCCGGTGACCTTGCGCAGCGACGCGGCGCTCGTGGCGGGCGCCACGAGCGACGCGGCGACCGCGGACGACGCGGCGGTCAGAGCGGCACGCGGGGCGTCGCCGGCGTTCGGGGTCGCACCCAAGGTCGCGTTCGCCTGGTCGACGACCGACTGCGCCTGGGCGGCGGCACGGGCGCGGTTGGCGGTGAGCGCCGCGGTCGCGACCGCGAGCTCGGCGGCCTGCTCGGCGGCCGCGTCGCGGGACGCGGCGACGACCGGCCCGTCGACCCGCAGCCCGGCGGCGAGAGCGGCGTCCTGGGCCCTCAGGCGGTTGGTCTCGGAGGCATAGACCGCGCTACCCGAGGAGAGGGCGACGACGACGACGGCCGCGACAGCCATCCACACGGCGCGCCGCGCATAGCGCTCCCGGACCGGGGTCGCGGGCGGGGCGGACGCGGGCGCGCTCGCGACGAGCGGGGACGGCGCCGACGGCTGGCGAGGCACCTCGACGGCCGGGGCGGCCGGCGGCTTCAGGGAGCGCGCGGCGGGTCCACGTCGGGGCTTGACCGCGCTCTGCGCGGCGGCCTCGGAGGCGGCTGCGGCGACGCTCACCAGATCGAGTTCCGACACGCCGACTGGCTCGGTCTCGGCCACGTCCACGACCGACGCGCGCGGCGTCGGTACGGTGTCGATGCGCTTCTTGGTGTCTCTTGCCACGTCGCCTCCATCACGAAACTGCGAGGACGCTCCGATAGACCGTCCCACAGGTCCTCTCGGCATGCCCGCTGTCCGGCTTGAGCACTCTTGGGGCATTGGCATTCGGGGGACGCCGGCACGTCACGGACCCGCGGCCTCGGCCATGATGAGCGGGTGACCGACGACACCGGGCTCGACTCCCTGGACACCGCCATCCTGCGCGTGCTCGGCCAGGACGCTCGCGCGACGTTCGCGCAGGTGGGCGAGCAGGTCTCGCTCTCCGCGCCGGCCGTGAAGCGTCGTGTCGACCGGCTGCGCGACCGCGGCGTGATCCGCGGCTTCACCGTCCGGCTCGACCCCGCGGCGATGGGCTGGCAGACCGAGGCGTTCGTCGAGCTGTTCTGCCAGGGGTCGACGAGCCCGGCGACGATGCGCGCGGCCGTCGAGCACTACCCGGAGGTCGTCGCCGCCAGCACGGTGACCGGCGACGTCGACCTCATGGTCCAGGTGCGGGCGCGCGACATGCGGCACCTCGAGCGCGTGGTCGAACGGCTGGCCGCCGAGCCGTTCGTGTCCCGGACGCGCTCGACCGTGGTCCTGTCCGCGCTGGTGCGGCGCCCCGACGTCCCGCCGGACCCGGAGGCCTGAGACCTTCCGCCGCCGGCCTAGCTCGCGGCGGCCGCGTCCGCCGCGCAGCGGTTGGTGACCACCATGACCGGGCAGTCGGCGTGGTGCAGGACCGCCTGGCTGGTCGACCCGAGCAGCAGCCCCGCGAACCCGCCCCTGCCGCGTGACCCGACGACGATCAGGTCCGTCGCGGCGGAGAACTCGGTGAGCAGCTCGGCGCCAGTGCCGTCCAGGGCGTGCCGTTTGACGGTCACGCCCGGGTGGTCGGCCAGCGCACGGTCGACGACGACGTGCAGGCCCTCGGTGACGTCGCGCAGCACCTGCTCGCGGTCCACGGCCGCCGGCAGCCAGGCCAGGACGCCGGTCATCGATCCGACCGGCACGCCCGCGACGGCGGTCAGCTCGGCGTCCCACTTCTCCGCCTCGACGATCGCGTACCGCAGTGCGTACTCCGCCGCGGGTGACCCGTCGACGCCCACGACGATGCGGCGCACCGGCCGGACGGGCGGGATGGCGACATCGTCGGGGAGCGGCTTGCCACCACGCCGCAGCGGGACGACGACCGTCGGGCAGTACGCGTGCGCGGGCAGGGCGGACGAGACGGTGCCGAGCAGCCGGTCGGCGAACCCGCCGCCCCCGCGCGTCCCGACGACCACCGCGCGGACGGTGTGCGACATGTCGACGAGGACGCCCGCCGCATCACCGGTGACCACGGTCGCGGTGACGGGCAGGCCCCGGCCGGAGACGCGCGCGGTCGCCTCGGCGAGCACCGCTCGTGCGCCCTGCTGGATGGTGGAGTCGTCGAGGGCCGCGTAGCCGCCGTCGAGCGAGGCCGCGGTGAAGGACGGCAACGAGTAGCTGCAGACGATGCGCAGGCCCCAGCCGTGCGTCACCGCCTGCGCGGCCGCCCAGTCCAGGGCGTGCAGGCTGGCCGACGACCCGTCGACCCCCACGAGGACCACGTCGTCTCTCATCAGGGACCTCCCGACTGCTCCTCAGACCACAGTCACGCGACGACGTACTGCGACCAGAGCGGTTCCGTGCGAACCGAGGTGGTCCCGAAGGCTACCGACCATCGCGGCGCCCTGGGGACGAATCCGAGCTCCCAGCCGATCTCGTGCAGGAGCCGGTCGGCCTTGCGGTGGTTGCAGCGGACGCAGGCCGCGACGACGTTGGTCCACTCGTGCCGCCCGCCGCGCGAGCGCGGGTGCACGTGGTCGACGGTGTCCGCTCCCCCGCCGCAGTACGCGCACCGGTGGTTGTCCCGCTGGAGCACCGTGCGGCGTGTGGGCGGCACCGGACGGCGGACCGGCACGTGCACGTACCGCGTCAGGCACAGGACCACGGGCAGGGGCACCGCGACGTGCTCGGAGTGCAGCAGCCGGCCGTCGGACTCGAGCACCGTGGCCTTGCCCGTCATCACCAGGACGACCGCGCGGCGCAGGCTCACGATGCACAGCGGTTCCATGCTCGCGTTCAGCAGGAGGGTTCTGGCTGCAGAGCCAGGTGCCGCAGTTCCGGCCAACGGGGCGGGGGCTTCCGCTCCCCCGGTCGTCTCAGCGGTCAACGTGTTCACGAGCACGGCGTTCTCCCGACCTCGGGCGGTCGGACCGGCTGGCTGCCGGCCCGGCGAAGCGAAGCAACAGCGTGGTGCACGGCCAGACTACGCGCCGCTCATCGGCGGCTGGGGGACAACGGGCCCGGACGTGGCGAAGCCCCGACGACAGCGGTGTCGTCGGGGCTTCGTCGTGCGGTGCGGCTGAGGTCAGCCGATCCGGATGAAGACAGGCGCGCTCTGCCAGATGGCGCGGAACTGGATCGTCTTGCCCGGGCGGGGCGAGTCGATCTGCGAGTCGCCACCGGCGTAGATCGAGATGTGCCCGGGGCTCCAGATCAGGTCGCCCGGCTGCGCGTCGGCGCGGGAGATGACCGTGCCCGCCGCCTTGATGCCCCCGGACGTGCGAGGCAGGCTGATGCCGAGCTGACCGTAGACGTAGGAGACGAAGCCGGAGCAGTCGAACCCGGCGGGGGTGCTGCCACCGGACACGTACGGCGTGCCGACGTACTGGGCGGCGATCTCGAGGACCGCGTTGCCGGCGACCGACTGCGGGACGGCGGCAGCGGGGGTCGTCGCGGCGGCGGCACGTGCTGCGCTGCGCGAGGCGGCCTTGGCCTTGGCCTTGACGGGCGGGGGCGGCGGCGGGGGCGTCTCGGCCGTGACGGCCGGGATGTCGACCGTCCACGTGGCGTCCGCCGGCGAGGTGACGATGGGGGCGGTGTCCAGCACGGCGCGCGCCGAGGCGGTCAGCGCTGCGGTGTCCACTGCGGGGAGCGCGCCTGCGTCACCGGCGGTGGCCGATGCGGGCGAGCTGAGCATCGAGACGACGAGTCCCGACGACGCGGCCACGACGGCTGTACGACGACCGACGGTGCCGATCTGACCCGTGGCAGCAGCTGCCAGTTCCGTCAGTGGCGTCGAAGGACGCCGCGCCGCACGGTGGCGGGCGCGAGTAGTGCTCACGGTCACGCTGTGCCTCTCCTGAGGCCTACGAGGTCAGCTGTCGGGTTCGGATGGGAGAACACCCGGCCGCGTTCCCGGCGAACCGGATCTGCGACTTCACCCCAAGGACACCGAACTTCCGGTGCCCGCAATTGGGTCCCCCGCCCCTGCCGGCGGTTAGAGCGAACCTCGGAGCAGCGGCAGGGTTAGGCGTTCTGCTCGAGGGCTTCTCCGGAGGAGGGTTCTGGAGAAGCAGGACGAACGTACATGACGCTCGCAGCGATTGTCACGTTCCGGTCACGAGAATCTTCCCTCGTGTTGGACGGCCGTCCTGTACTCGGTGCGAGAACCGCCGAGGTGACCTGCGAAGACGCAGGTGGGACGCCGTGCTGCATGGTCGGCAGACGTCACCCACGGGCCCGCAGGAAGATCACGGACCTATCGGACGAACGTGCCGATGACCAGAAGCAGGGACGGGGCCGTCCGGTCGGAGGCGGTCAGCGCGCCCCGACGAAGATGTGCCGGGCGACGTCCTCGGGCAGGTCGAGCAGGATGTCCGACCCCGCCGACGAGACCGTGACGACGCCGTCGGAGCGCTCGATCGAGATCTCCTGGTGCGGCTGCACGCCCGCCTCGGCCAGCCGCGTCAGCAGCTCGACGTCGACCTGCAGCGGCTCGGCGATGCGGGCCACGACGGCCCGCTCGACCCCGTCGGGCCCGATCTCGCCCTGGAACACGACGAGCGACGTGACGCCGTCGAGGAAGCCCTCGTGCGTGGTCTCCTCGCCGATCTCTCCGAGCCCAGGGATCGGGTTGCCGTAGGGGTCGAAGTGCGGGTGGTTGAGCAGCTCGGCGAGGCGGATCTCCACGCGCTCGCTCATCACGTGCTCCCAGCGGCAGGCCTCCTCGTGCACGTACGGCCACTCCAGGCCGATCACGTCGGTGAGGAGCCGCTCCGCGAGGCGGTGCTTGCGCATGACCCGGGTGGCCTTGGCCTCGCCCGCACCGGTGAGCTCGAGGTGCCGGTCGCCGCTCACCACGACGAGGCCGTCGCGCTCCATGCGCGCCACCGTCTGGGAGACCGTCGGGCCGGAGTGCCCGAGCCGCTCGGCGATACGGGCACGCAGCGGGGTGATGCCTTCCTCGGTGAGCTCGTAGATCGTCTTGAGGTACATCTCCGTCGTGTCGATCAGGTCGCTCACTGCTGCAGCCTCCAACGTCGCGTCACCGTGCTGCTGCACAGGCTAGTTGCTCGCGCGGACATCGGGGGCCGACGACCGCCTATCCTCGGGCACGTGCCCGACGAACGCGCCCCGCTGACGATTCCCGCCCACCTGCTGCCCGCCGACGGCCGCTTCGGCTCCGGCCCGTCCAAGGTCCGCGCCGCGCAGCTCGAGGCGCTGGCCGGGACGTCCGCGGCGCTCATGGGCACGTCGCACCGGCAGGCGCCCGTGCGCGCGCTCGTCGGGCGCGTGCGCGCCGGCCTCTCGGCCCTGCTCGACCTGCCCGACGGCTACGAGGTCGTGCTGGGCAACGGAGGCTCGTCGGCGTTCTGGGACGTCGCGACCCTGTGCCTCGTCGACGACGTCGCGGCGTTCGGGACGTTCGGTGAGTTCGGCGCCAAGTTCGCGGCCGCGGCCGGCCGTGCGCCCTTCCTCGGCACCCCGGTGGTCACCGCCGTCCCTCCCGGCGAGGTCTCGGTGCCGGCGTTCGTCGACGGGGCCGACACCTACGCGTGGCCGCACAACGAGACCTCGACCGGTGTCGTCGCTCCGGTGCGACGCGTGGCCGGGTCGCGCGAGCAAGGTGCTCTCGTGCTCGTCGACGGGACCTCCGGTGCCGGCGGCCTCGCCGTCGACGTCGGCCAGACCGACGTCTACTACTTCGCCCCGCAGAAGTCGTTCGCGTCCGACGGCGGGCTCTGGCTCGCCGCGGCCTCCCCCGCCGCGATCGAGCGCGCCGCACGCATCGAGTCCGGCGACCGGTGGGTGCCCGAGTTCCTCTCGTTCACGGCGGCCGTCACCAACTCGCGCCTGGACCAGACGCTCAACACCCCGGCCATCGCGACGCTCGTGCTGCTGGCCGACCAGCTCGACTGGATCCTCGGCCAGGGCGGCCTGTCCTGGGCCGCGGAGCGGACGGCGACGTCGGCCGGACACCTGTACGGCTGGGCGGACGCGCGCGACTGGGCCACGCCGTTCGTCGCCGATCCCGCGATCCGGTCGAACGTCGTCGGGACCATCGACCTCTCGCCCGAGATCGAGGCGCCGACCGTGGCGAAGGTGCTGCGCGCGCACGGCGTCGTCGACGTCGAGCCCTACCGCAAGCTCGGCCGCAACCAGCTCCGGGTCGCCATGTACCCGGCGGTGGACCCGGACGACGTGCTCGCCCTCACGGCCTGCGTCGACCACGTGGTCGACCAGCTCCTCTGACGGGCGCCCTCCGCACACGACGACGCCCGCCCCCGGTCAGAGAAGGGGCGGGCGTCGTCGCGTGCTGTTACTGGGTCGCGCTCCGGCGGCGACGCGAGATCGCGACGAAGGTGACGGCACCGGCGCCGATCACGATGAAGCCGATCGCGGCCGCCAGCAGCGGCGCGTCGTTGCTACCCGTGGCCGACAGGACGGACGCGCTCTGACCGGGATCGGCGAGCACCTGCGTCACCGTCGTCACCGACGGCGTCGGGTCCGGCGAGTCGAGCACCTCGGTGTTGGGCGGGTTGCACGCTGCGGTGGCGCCCGGGTACATGGCGGTGGCGTCGGCCTCGGGGTTCACCTTGAAGTGGATGACCATGCCCTCACGGACCCAGTTGTACTGGTCACCCTTGACCCAGGTGCCGTCCGGGTTCTGGGTCCAGCCCGGCCAGTCGACGACCTTCCCGCCGGTGACCACAACACCCGGGAACGTCAGCGTCCCGCTCAGCGGACGGTCGGGGAAGACCAGGTCGGGGCCGCTCGGGTTGACGAACGTGATCGTCACCGTCTGGTTGGGCGTACCTTCCGGCACCGCGTTGTACGTCAGGGTGGGGACGTCCTCGGAGCAGAACGTCTGGACCTTGACGGTCAGCACGCAGGGTGCGGGGTACTCGCCCGTGTCCGTGCAGCCGGTCGTGTTGACCGTCGGCGAGGGGGCGGGGTTGTCGGCGGCGACCGAGGCCGGCGCCATGACGAAGCCCAGGAGGGCTACCGCCAGCACCACGATGATGCCGCGGAGTGTTCTGACCATGATCTCGCCTTTGCTCGCGAATCGGACATTTCAGACGGCCATCATCGCCCGCCGAAACCCAGAAACGTCAGGGCAGATCGGGTGAAGCGGGATAAACCGGACAGATTCACCCACACTTCATCCCTTGGAGTGAACATGTGTCCAACTCCCGGACGCGCGTCCGCAGCGAACGGGTAGGTCAGGGTCAGGGGGTCACGGGCAGGTGGCCGTGGCAAGACCGGAGTCGGTCAGCGTGGGTGTCGTCCACACGCTCACGGCGCCGTCCTTGACGGGGACGGTCACCGTGTACGACTCGTGGCCGCCGGGCGGCAGGATCGACGTCACGATCTCCACGTCGCGACCCGTCGCCGTGCCGGTCTTCCCGCCCACCGTGCCCCCGTCCAGACCCAGCGGTGCGAGCTTCTCGCCGACCGCGGAGTAGACGCTGATGTTCGTCGCGAGGGTGCCCAGGGGCAGCCCGTTGACGCCCGGCCCGATGACGTACGCGGGCAGGCCCGCGATGTTCGCCGGCGGGGCGTAGTCGAGGTCGAGCCGGACCGTCGCGCTCGGGTCGGGCCCGCTGCACCGCAGGTCCTCGATCGTCACCTGGGTGCTGAGGTAGAAGTCGAGCTTGCCGCCGGTGCCGTCGTTGAGGAACACGCCCGTCGCGTCCGGGAAGTCGCCTGACAGGAAGGCGCCGCCGAGCGGCGTGGCTGCGAGCGTCCCCTGCTCGTCGGCGTCCGCCGACCAGATGCGGATCCGGCCCTCGGAGCCGGCGGTGGACAGGGCGGTGACCAGGTCGTGCGTGTTGCCCTGCCCCGTCCCGACGGCACCGAAGATCGCGGCGGCCACGTCGGCGTAGAACTGGTCGACCTTGGCGGGGTCGACGATGTTCAGGTAGGCGTCGTGCAGGAGCACGTCCACCACGTCGGCGGCGTTCACCGTCGTGCCGCCCTTGGCGGTCACCGGACCGGTCGCCTGCAGCAGGTAGCGGGCGCCGACCGGGTCCGCGGCGATGACCCCGTCGACGTGCTGGCCCATGTCGCGCTCCCAGCGGGCCGAGAGGAGCTGTGCCGAGCGGGGGAAGTCGGGGGTCATGACCGAGTCCTGCACCCAGCGGCCCAGCCGGTCGGTGTCGAGGTTCAGCTCCTCGTCGGTGAGCGGGAGGATCGGCTCGGGGATGCCGGACAGGTCGAGGGTCGAGCGCTGGTCGACGAGCGTGATCGCCCCGTCCTCCGCGTGCAGCACCGCGAAGGCGCCGACGATGCCGCCCGCGCTGCGCAGCTCCGCGCTGTTCAGCGACACCATCAGGTAGGTGCGGGGGCCGTCCGCGCCGAGCATCGGGGGCACCAGCGTCGCCACCTGGGCACCGGCGTCGAGCGCACCCGTCACCGTGTCGAGCGACGTGCTCAGCTTCTCGACGGGCCCGGCCAGCTGCGAGACGAGCGCACCCGTGTCGATCTGCGCGACCGCGTCCTGCGCGTGGTGCGCGCTCGCCGCGGCGGCGATGATCTCCGGAGCAGCGTCGATGAGGGGCGCGAGGTCCACCCGACCGTCCTCGCCGCGCGCGCCCTCGATGTTCAGCAGCGCGTTGAGCTTGCTCACCGCCGGGAGCGCGTCGGTGGTCACGCCCTCGAGCGACGTCGAGACGATGCGGACCGCCTCGAGGTTGGCACCGAGGAACGGGACGTGCTCGGCCGCCCGCCAGACCGGGTCGTTCGTCGCATCGACCGCGCGCCCCAGGTCGTCCCGGACGGCCGGCAGCTGCTCCGCGATCTTGTCGGTGCCGCCGGTGTTCAGGTCCTGCTGCATCGCGACGAAGCCGCTCTGCGCGGCGTACAACGCCTGCGACGCCTGGATGGCCCGGTACGCCAGCCACGCCCCGAGCAGGACGAGCACGAGGATCAGCGCGAGCACCGACCAGACGATCGTGCGCGTCCGGCGCGCATGCGGTGCGCCGCGGGAGTGCCGCGCCTGCTCGGCGAAGGGCTCGTCGAAGAGATCGCCCGAGTCGGGGGGTCCCTTGACGGTTGTACTCACGGACAGATCGTCACATGCCGGACATCGCCCGCGACACGTCGCGCCTGCGATTCACCCGACCGTCAGGCGGCGGCCTGGCGGTCCGCCGCCTCCTGGGCGCCCAGCCGGGCGGCCGCGTCGTCGCGCAGCACCCGCAGGTTGACCACCTCGAGGTGCGGCCGGGTGCGCACGCTGTAGCGGACCCGGACGTCCCATTTCGCCCGCGCCCAGAGCGCGGCACCGGTGGCGACGAGCAGCGCGGTGATCGACCCGATGCCGATGGCCCAACGCGGGCCGTAGGTCTGGCCGATCCAGCCGACGATCGGCGAGCCGATGGGCGTCGCGCCCAGGAACACCATCATGTACAACGCCATGACCCGCCCTCGTACAGCAGGGTCGGTCGTCATCTGGATGGTCGAGTTGGCGGCCGTCATCATGGTCAGGCTCGCGAGGCCGACCGGGATGCACGCGACCACGTACGACGGGTACGTGGGCATCAGCGCCATCACCCCGGTCGCGATGCCGAACCCGAACGCCGAGCCGATGACGAGCCGGACGCGCGGCCGCTCCCGTCGCGCGGCGAGCAGCGCGCCGGTCAACGAGCCGATCGCGAGCACCGAGCCGAGGATCCCGTACTCCCCCGCACCCCGGCCGAACTCGGTGCGCGCCATCATCGCGCTGGTCAGCTGGAAGTTCAGGCCGAAGGTGGAGACGACGCCCACCACGACCATGATCACGAGGATGTCGCTGCGGCCGCGCACGTAGGCGACGCCCTCGCGCAGCTGCCCCTTGGCGCGCACGACGGTCGGCATGGGCCGCATCTCCGACGAGCGCATCTGGGTCAGCGCGAAGATCGTCGCGGCGAACGTGGCCGCGTTGATGAGGAACACCCAGCCGGTGCCGACGGCCGCGATGAGCAGCCCCGCGACGCCCGGGCCGATCAGGCGCGCGGCGTTGAACGAGGCGCTGTTCAGGCCGACCGCGTTCGAGAGCTTGGCGGCAGGCACGAGCTCTGCGACGAACGTCTGCCGGACCGGCCCGTCGATCGCCGTCACGCAGCCGAGCGCGAGCGCGAACAGGTACACCATCCAGAGCTCCGCGCGCCCCGAGAGCACGAGCACCCCGAGCCCCGCGGCCAGGATCCCCTGGCCGACCTGCGTGGCGATCAGGAGCTTGCGGCGGTCCACGCGGTCGGCGAGCAGGCCGGCCCACGGGGACAGCAGCAGGACCGGCGCGAACTGCAGGGCCGTCGTGATGCCGACGGCGACGCCCGACTCGTCGGAGAGCTGCGTGAGCACGAGCCAGTCCTGCGCGACCCGCTGCATCCAGGTACCGATGTTCGCGACCAGCGCCCCGGCGAACCAGAGGCGGTAGTTGCGGAACTGCAGCGAGGAGAACGTGGGGCTCATGCCTGGGCGATCCTCCGCAGCAGCTCGGTGGCGTCCGTCAGCAGCCGTCGTTCGTCGGGTGTCATCGCGTCGAGCTGGCCCGCGAGCCAGATGTTCCGGCGCCGCCGGGTCTCCTCGACCTCGGCCTTGCCCGCGTCCGTCAGCGTCACGACGACCTGCCGGCCGTCGGTCGGGTGCGGGGCCTTGGCCACCAGGTCCAGGTCGGCGAGGCAGTTCACGGTCCGCGTCATCGACGGCGGCTGGACGCGCTCGAGGTCGGCCAGCTGGCCCGGCGTCAGCGGCCCCTTCTTCGTGAGCCAGAGGAGCACCGTGTACTGCGGGTCGGCCAGGCCGGCACCGCCGCGCTCGGCGCGGATCCGTCGCGCCGCCTGGCCGATGGCGATGCGGAGGTCGCCGGTCGGGTCGGGGGTCGTGGTCACGATCGTTAGCCTACGTCATTACCTTACGTAACGAAAATCAAGTGCGACGACGAAGGCCGCCACCCGGTGCGGGCGACGGCCTGTCCTCGTCGGGAGACCTCAGGGGCGGCCGAGCGCTCGGTAGGTCCAGCCGGCTGCGCGCCACTGGGCAGGCTCGAGCACGTTTCGCCCGTCGAGCATCCGTCGGTGCGCGACGACCTCGCCCAGCTGCTCGGGGTCGAGCGCTCGGTACTCGGCCCACTCCGTGGCCAGCAGGACGACGTCCGCACCGGTCGCGGCCTCGATCGCCGTGTCCGCGAAGTGCAGGTCCGGCCACTTGGCGCGGGCGTTCGGGATCGCCTGCGGGTCGGTGACCGTGACGTGCGCGCCCTGGAGCTGCATCTGCGCGGCGACGGACAGCGCCGGGGAGTCGCGCACGTCGTCGGAGTCGGGCTTGAACGCCGCACCGAGCACCGCGACGCGTCGGCCGACGATCGAGCCGTGGCAGACCTCGCGGGCCAGGTCGACCACCCGGACGCGGCGACGCATGTTGATCGAGTCGACCTCGCGCAGGAACCCGAGGGCGTCGCTGACGCCGAGCTCGCCGGCGCGGGCCATGAACGCGCGGATGTCCTTGGGCAGGCAGCCGCCCCCGAAGCCGAGCCCCGCGTTGAGGAAGCGGCGGCCGATCCGGTCGTCGTAGCCGATGGCGTCGGCGAGGCGCGTGACGTCGGCGCCCGTCGACTCGCACAGCTCGGCCATCGCGTTGATGAACGAGATCTTCGTCGCCAGGAACGAGTTCGCGGCCACCTTGACCAGCTGGGCGGTCGCGTAGTCCGTCACGACGAGCGGGGTGTCCTCCGACAGCGGGGTCGCGTAGACCTCGTCGAGGACCGCCTGCGCCTTGGTGCCCTCGAGCGTCGGCTCGCCGTCGCTGTTCGTCGGCAAGCCGTAGACGAGGCGGTCGGGGTGCAGCGTGTCCTGGACCGCGAAGCCCTCCCGCAGGAACTCCGGGTTCCAGACGAGAACGGCGCCCGTGCCCGCGAGCACCTCCGCGATCGCCTCCGCGGTGCCGACGGGGACGGTCGACTTTCCCGCGACGACGTCACCGGGCCGCAGGTGCGGGCGCAGGGCCTCGACGGCCGAGTTGACGTAGGTGAGGTCGGCGCGGAACTCGCCGTGCACCTGCGGCGTGCCCACGCAGATGAAGTGGACGTCCGCACCGGCCGCGTCCGCGATGTCCGTGCTGAACGACAGGCGTCCGGTCGCGCCCGCCTCCGTGAGCAGCTCGGGCAGCCCCGGCTCGTAGAAGGGCGCGCGGCCCTCCCGCAGCGCGTCGATCTTGCGCTCGTCGACGTCGATGCCGATGACGTCGTGACCCAGCTGAGCCATGCTCGCCGCGTGCACGGCCCCCAGATAGCCGCAGCCGATGACGGAAAGTCGCACGAATTGCCCCTTTGTGGTGGATTCCGACGAATGTACCCGGCGGACCTCGGACCTCGGCGGGTGATCCTTGGCGCCCGCCGCCGGACGGGTGAACGCGGTCGGCTACGGTTCACCGGGTGTCGCAGATCACCTTCCGTCGTGGCCTTGTCACAACGCTGGTGATCTACCTGGCCGTCGTCGCGCGCCTGACGCTCTGGCCCGCACCCGCCTCGCCGTCCACGTTCGACCTCGTCCGCGCGGTCCTGTCGTGGCTGTCGCAGATCGGCGTCCCCCTCACCTACGCCGGCCTCGAGGCCGTCGCCAACGTGATCATGTTCGTGCCGTTCGGTGTCCTCGTGGGCCTGCTGCTGCGCCGATCCTGGCTCGTCGTGCTTCTCGCGTTCTGCCTGTCCGCGGCCATCGAGCTGGCGCAGCTGCTCTTTCTCCCGACGAGGGTCCCGACCGTCCAGGACGTCGTGCTGAACACCCTCGGAGCGACCCTCGGCGTGCTCGGCCTGCGCCTTGTGCGGTCGCTCATGACTCGTCGGCGGACCGTGATCACCCAACCCACCTCCGACTGATCTTTCTGCGCCGATCGGGTGCGAACGTGTGGCAGCACGACGCCGGCCAGGGATCATGGGAGGCATGACCCCCTCCGACGAGACCGCGCCCCTGCGCGTCCTCGTCGTGTGCACGGGCAACATCTGCAGGTCGCCCGCCGTCGAGCGGCTGCTGTCCGCGCGGCTCGGCGCCGCGTTCCAGGGCCGCCCCGCGGTCGGGTCGCTCATGCCGGCGATCGAGATCGGCTCCGCCGGGACCGGCGCGCTCGTCGGCCGGCCGATGACCGGCACCATGGCGCAGCTCGTCGAGGAGAACGGCGCCGACCCGTCCGGCTTCGCCAGCCGCCAGCTGGAGGCGTCGATGATCCGGTCCGCCGACCTGGTCATCGGCATGACCCGCAAGCACCGGTCCGCGATCGTCGAGCTGGTGCCCGCCGCCGTCCGCCGCACGTTCACCCTGCGCGAGCTGGCCCGGTTGGCCCTCGACGTCGACCCGTCCTCCCTCCCCGGCGCCAACGCCACCACCGCCGACCGCCTCCGCGCCCTGGTCCCCCTGGCCGGCCGCCGCCGGGGGCTCGCCTCGTACCGCCCGGGCGACGACGACGTGGTCGACCCCTTCCGCGGCGACACGGCCCTCTACGAACGCTCGTTCACCCAGCTCCTCCCTGCGGTGGAGACCCTGACGTCCCTGGTCCGCCGGTAGGGGGTCGGGGTCGATCCGTCGGCGCGCTGCGGACGAGGCTGACGCCTGAACTCGTGTCTACCTAGCCGCGCTTGTGACGGGTGGGTCACGTGATGCGTCGATCGCGCCCCTTCCGCCACCATCCGTCCCAGGTGCGGCTAGATCCGCACACCGTTGGCACGACGTGGGGCGCCCAGCGCCGCGAGGACCGTCGCGACGAGCCGATCGCGGTCGCGCAGGACGTCCCGGGCGGTGAACCTCAGGACGACGTAGCCCTGCAGGGCCAGCTCACGGTCGCGTCGACGATCCTCGTCGAACTCGCGGCGGCCCCCGTGGTAGGCGAACCCGTCCAGCTCCACGACGACGCGACCCTCGACGACCAGGTCGACCTCACCGACCATCGGCACCATCACTCCGGCCTCCACTCGGAGCCCCGCGGCTCGGAGCGAGAGGCGCGCCATCGTCTCGAGGGGTGACCTGCTCCGCCCGTCGGCCAGTGCGAGCACCGACCGCGCCCGCACGTCTGCGGTGGGCGGCAGCAGGGACCTGATGGCGTCGACCGAGGTGAGCCGTTGCTGGAGGGCGCTGTCGATGGACACGACCGCCTCGTCGGCGTTGCAGCAGACGAGCATGCGGGCCAGGGCACGGGGCGCCGGCGCGACCACGACACCAGGACGGTGTCCGCCCGACACCCACGACTCTCGGTGAAGAGTCGCCGGAGCCTCGTCGCGAAGCCGTGACGGCGAGGACCCACGCGCCCGAGGCACCGAGAGGTGCGGCCGATCCGGCACGTTGAGCACCGCGATGCCCGCGCGCTGGACCGCCGAGACGCAGCCGACCAAGGCGCCGTGCGTGACCGCAGCGACTGCCTCGAGCGAGCAGTCGGGCAGAGCGTAGATCCCGCGCCCGAGCCGGTCGATCGTGCCCGACGCGGCGGCCCGGTCGATCGCCCGCGCCCCGCCGACCACCCCGGTGATGTCCCGCCTCCGCGCCGCACCGCCGAGCTCGGACAACCTCCGGAGGACCTCGTCGCTCATCCCCAGATCTCACGACCGAGCCGCCGTGGACGGGGCGGGCCTGACGCGATCTGTGGACGGCGTGGTCCGACGACGTGCTGGGGGCGGCTCGGCGGCGCCCGGCGCTCTCGCTCCCGTGCGGGTGCAGCGCGACGGGGCGGGCCGATGCGCACGCACGACACGGGTCCGCTGTGCCGACCTAGCCGCACTTGGGTCAGGTGTTCACGGGAGTTGCGTCGAGGACGCCTCAGCAGACCCACGCGTCACCAGTGCGGCTAGGTACGCGCAGCTCCCGGCGGACGCCGACCGGGCGCGCGGGACTCGGGACTCGAGGGCCGGGGCCGACTCCCAACCGGCGCGCGGGGTCGGCGCCGGTCCTCACTCCCCCTAGATGCCGAGCCAGGTCTTGATCGGGCCCAGGAGGAAGTAGACGACGAAGAGGGCCGAGGTGATCCACATGAAGGCGTGGACCTCGCGGATCTTGCCGACGCCGAGCTTGATCGCGACGAACATGATGACGCCGGCGCCGATGCCCACGGTGATCGAGTACGTGAACGGCATCAGGACGATCGTGAGGAACGCCGGGATGGCCACCTCGTAGTCGCGCCAGTTGATGCCCGTGATCTGCGTGACCATCAGGAAGCCGACGACGACCAGGGCGGGGGTCGCGGCCTCGAAGGGGACCAGCTCGACCAGGGGCGCCAGGAACGTGGCGACGAGGAACGCGAGGCCGGTGATGACGGAGGCCAGGCCGGTGCGCGCGCCGTCGCCGACGCCGGACGCGGACTCGATGTAGGACGTGTTCGACGAGACGCTGCCCGCACCACCCGCGGCGGCGGCGATGGAGTCGACGACCAGGATGCGGGTCGCGTTCGGGGGCGTGCCCTCCTTGTCGAGCAGGCCGGCCTCGCCGCCGACGGCGACCATGGTGCCCATCGTGTCGAAGAAGTCGGCGAGCAGGAGCGAGAAGACCAGCAGGATCACGGCGACGATGCCGATGGACTTGATGGAGCCGAAGAGCGAGAACTGGCCGACGAGCGAGAAGTCGGGCGTCGCGACGATGCCGCCGGACGGCCAGTGCGGGACGCCGAGCGACCAGCCGCCGGGGTTGTCGGCGGACTTGGAGCCGAGGTCGCCGGCCAGCTCGACGAGGAACGCCAGGACGGTCGCGGAGATGATCGCGATGAGGATGGCGCCGTTGACCTTGCGGACCATGAGGATCACGGCGACGAACAGGCCGACGACGAAGACCAGCAGCGGCCAGCTGCCCAGCGACCCCGCGATGCCGAGCTCGACGGGGGTGGCCATGCTGGCGGGGATGCGCACGAAGCCGGAGTCGACGAGGCCGATGAACGCGATGAACAGACCGATGCCGACGCTGATGGCTGTCTTGAGCTCGCGCGGGACGGCGCGGAACACGGCCTGCCGCAGGCCGGTGGCCACGAGCAGCAGGATGATCAGGCCCTCGAGGACCACGATCCCCATGGCGTCCTGCCACGACATGTCCGGCAGGGCGGCGATCGAGTAGGCGACGACGGCGTTCAGTCCCAGGCCCGCGGCGAGCGCGAGCGGGAAGTTGGCGACGACGCCCATAAGGATGGACATCAGGCCGGCGACCAACGCGGTCGTCGCCGCGACCATCGCGAGGTTCGGCGCGTCGCCACCGCCGAGGAACTGGCCGTCGCCGGACTTCACGGTCCCGATGATCAGCGGGTTCAGGATGATGATGTAGCTCATCGTGAAGAACGTGACGAGGCCGCCGCGGATCTCGGTCCCGACGGACGAACCGCGCTCGGAGATCTTGAAGTACCGGTCGATCGCGCTCGTCGAACGCTGGGTGGTCGTCGCCATGGGCGGCAGTGTGCCAGACCCGAAACCCGGTCTGCAGACCGGCCCGGCGTGGCGCGACGAACGCCGCGCGACGCCGGACCGGCTTCGACCGCGTCAGACCACGAGGAGCGAGAACTGCCCGGCGCCGTACCCGGCCACGTCCATGTCCAGGTCGGTGCGCCGGACGTAGGACAGGACCCACGGGGCGACGTCGGCCGGGACCGCCGAGCGCGGCTGGTACAGCCGGTCCAGCTTCACGTGCGGCGCGCCCTCCAGGTTGAACAGCGACGCCATGACGTTGAGGATCTCGCCCGCGTTCTCGGAGAGCGCCTCGGGCAGCACGCCCTCCTCGACCGCCACGCCCGCGGCGCGCGCGGGCACGAGCCCGAGCGAGGCGCCCAGGTGAGCGGCGAGCGGCAGGTCCAGGAGCACGAGCGCGGTCAGGGCGAGCCGGTCGTCGACGTAGACGCCCACGAGGGCGCCGTCCTGCGCGTTCGGGTCGACCATCGGGCCGCCGGTGGTGACGGAGATGTCGCGGCCGACGAGGCCCTCGACGAGCTCGCGGACGTCCTTGGCAGAAGGAAGAGGCGTCGCCGTCGAACCAGCGCCGTTCATGCCAGCACCGGCTCGATGACCTCGCGGAAGCCGTCGGGCGTGAACGGCTTGGCGATGAGGAACAGGGCGCCGGCGGCCTCGGCGGTGGCGCGCATCTCCGGCGAGCCCTCCGACGTGACGAACCCGAACGGCGTCTCGAAGCCCTCGGCGCGCAGGCGGCGCAGCAGGTCGATGCCGTTCATCTCGGGCATGTTCCAGTCGGACAGCACCACGTCGGGCTCGTCGGCACGGATGGCCGCGAGCGCCTCGGCGCCGTCGGACGCCTCGCGGACGTCCCAGTCGTAGCCGGCCTGGCGCAGCGTGCGGATCACGATCTGGCGCATGACTCGGCTGTCGTCCGTCACAAGGACGCGGATCATGAGCGGTTCCCTTCTTCAGCGGCGGAAAAGCCCCAGACGGTCACGACGATCGGCTGACCGCGCCACCCGAGCTGGAGCTCGACGACGACGGCGGCACCGGCCACGGCCGGGGCGGCGGGGGCGACCTGCGGCAGGCCGAGGCTCCCCTGCGTGGGCAGCAACGACTTCACGTTGCCGCCGACGACGTTGGCGACCTCACCGAACGCGTCGACGAGGTCGAGGGCGGTGACGACCTCGTCGGGACCCAGGTCCAGCAGGGCCCGGGCGAGGTCGTGCGCGGTAGCGGTCGAGGTGGACAGCAACGCGCGGCCGGCCCAGTCACCGAAGAGGTCGACCCACGCGACGATCGGCTCGTCGAAGGTCGGCAGGTCGCCGTCCCACGGCTGGAGCAGCCCGTGGTCCCCGTCGACCATCGCCGCGAAGACCTCCTGCGCGATCATGAAGACCTGGTCGTGCTCGACGACGGTGCTCATGCCGGCTCCTCGACGGGGACGAGCCCCAGCAGGTCCAGCTTGCCGCGGATGGCGTCAGGCGTGAACGGCTTGATCAGGTACTCGTGGGCGCCCGCGGCGAGCGCGCGCACGATCTGGCCCTGCTCGCTCTCGGTGGTGACCATCATCAGCGTGATGTGCCGCCACTCGGGGCGGGCGCGGACCTCGCTGACGAACGTGAGGCCGTCCATCACGGGCATGTTCCAGTCGATGCAGCACAGCTGCACGTCGAGGCCGGACTCCAGCAGGTCGAGGGCGGCCTGGCCGTGCTCGGCCGGTTCCGTCTCGAAGCCCAGGTCCTCCAGCGTCCCCGCGACGATGCGACGCATCGTGCGCGAGTCGTCGATCACGAGCGCTCTCATCGGGTTGCTCCTCGGGTCAGGACGGATGTGTCGAGTGGTGCGGTTCGGGGGTTCGGGAACGCGGCGACCGTCGCGGGCACCGGCCGGGTCGGGCGGTAGACGGAGCCGGAGCCGACGGGGACGCGCGCCCAGCCGTCGTCGACACCGATCGTGGTCTCCGCCGCGCCGAGCACGAGGACGCCGTCCGGCCGCATCACGCGACGGAGCCGGTCGAGGATCGCGCGCTTGGTGGCGAGGTCGAAGTAGATGAGGACGTTGCGCAGGAACACCACGTCGAACGGCCCGCCGATGGGCGGCTGGTCGAGGAGGTTGTGCGGGCGGAACGTCACCAGTCCGCGCAGCTCCTGCGAGATCTGCCACTCCGCGCCCGAGCGGGTCAGGTGCCGCACGAGCATCGCCGCCGGCAGGCCGCGGTTGACCTCGAGCTGGCTGTACCGGCCCTCGCGCGCCTTGGCGAGCACCTGCTCGGACAGGTCGGTGGCCAGGATGTCCGCGGTGGCGCCGGTGGGCAGGCAGTCCGCCAGCGTCATCGCGATCGAGTACGGCTCCTGCCCGGTCGAGCAGGCGGCGGACCAGATCTTGAGCCGGGTGGAGGTCCCGCGGGCCGCGATCAGCTCGGGCACGACGACCGAGCGCAGGGCCGCGAACGGCCCGGAGTCGCGGAACCAGGACGTCTCGTTGGTGGTGAGCGCCTCGACGACCCGGACGTACTCGGTCTCCTTGGCGCCGTGGCGCACGTTCTTCACGTATGCGTCGACGTCTGGCAGCCCGGCGTCGCGGGCGAGCGAGAGCAGGCGGCTCTCGACCAGGTACTCCTTGCCCGGCGCCAGCTGGATCGCGCTGCGCCGGCGCACGAGGTCGGCGACGAACGCGAACGAGTCTGCGCTGACCGCCATCAGGCCACCCCTCCCCGGACGAGGTTGCCGACGGACGCGAGCACGCGCTCGATCGTCGGTGCCACCTCGGTCAGCGGCAGGACACAGTGTGCGAGCCCCGCGGTCGCGACCGCGCCGGGCATCCCCCACACGACGCTCGTCGGCTCGTCCTGGACCACGACGGTCCCGCCGGCGTCGACGAGGCGCTGGCAGCCGGTGCGCCCGTCGGACCCCATGCCCGTGAGCACGACGCCGAGCAGCTCGCCGCCGTAGACGCGCACCGCGGAGCCGAACAGGACGTCGACCGAGGGTCGGCAGTAGTTCACGGGCGGCCCGTCGGTGAGGACGGTGCGCACGGCCCCGCCGTGGCGCTGCACCTCGAGGTGCCGGTCGCCCGGGGCGATGTAGATCGTGCCGGGCTCGAGCTCGGTCCCGGCCTCGGCCTCGACCACGCGGGCCGGGCCGAGGCGGTCGAGACGCGCGGCCAGCTGCCGCGTGAACACCGGCGGCATGTGCTGGACGACGAGGACCGGGACGGTCGGCGCGTGCGTGAGGGCGGCGATCACCTTGGACAGGGCCTCGGGGCCACCCGTCGACGACCCGAGCACGACCGCGCGGATCGGGTGCGGCGCCGGCTCGGGGCGCTGGGGGGCCGCCTTGGACCGCGGGGCGGGGACCACGGCCGACGACGACGAGCGGACCGCGGTGTGCATCGCGGACCGGACGACGAGCGCCTTGATCTTGGGCAGCAGGTTGTCGGCCACCTGGGCCAGGGACTCCTGGACGCTGCCGACGTTGGCGGGCTTGGTCACGTAGTCCTGCGCACCCGCGACGAGGGCGTCCAGGGTCGCGGCCGCACCCCGCTCGGTGAGCGTGGAGAACATGATGATCGGCATCTTGTGGCCGTCGCGCCGCAGGGCGCGCACCGCCTCGATGCCGTCCATCTCGGGCATCTCGATGTCCATGGTCACGACGTCGGGCGCCAGCTGGGCGACCTTGCCGACCGCGAGGCGACCGTTCGCTGCGACGCCGACCACCTCGACGTCCGGGTCCCGGGACAGGGCGTCCGTGACGAGTCGCCGCACGACGACGGAGTCGTCGACGACGAGCACGCGGATCGGGGTCACTGTTCCTCCTTGGGGGCCGGGGTTCCGGCTGCGTTTCTGGGGCTGTCGACGGTCAGAAGGTGAAGGCGGCCACCCGCTCCCGGAGCCGGTCCGACAGGACGCTCAGCTCCTCAACCTGGGTGCCGACCTCGGTCAGGACGTCGGAGCTCGTGGTCGCCGCCGACGCGACACCCGTGATGTTGACGGCGATCTCCCCCGAGCCGACCGCGGCCTCGGTGACCCCTCGCGACATCTCGTTGGTCGTCGCGGTCTGCTCCTCGACGGCCGAGGCGATGGTGAGCTGGTAGTCGTTGATCGAGGTGACGATCACGCTGATCTCGGCGATCGCCGCGACCGCGCCCGCGGTCTCCGCCTGGATGGCCTCGACCCGGCGCGCGATGTCCTCGGTCGCCCGGGCGGTCTCGGACGCGAGCTCCTTGACCTCGCCGGCGACGACGGCGAAGCCCTTGCCCGCCTCCCCCGCACGCGCGGCCTCGATGGTCGCGTTGAGCGCCAGCAGGTTGGTCTGCTCCGCGATGCTCGTGATCGTCTTCACGACGTTCCCGATCTGCTGGCTGGACTCCCCGAGCCGGGCCACCTGGTCGTTGGTCGTCCGGGCGACCACCGTCGCCCGGTTGGCCACCTTCGCGGCCTCGGTCGCGTTCTGGGCGATCTCGCGGATCGAGGCACCCATCTGCTCGGCGCCCGCCGCGACGGCCTGCACGTTGCGGGAGACCTGCTCGGCCGCGGCGGCGACGACACCCGCCTGGGCGCTCGTCTCCTGGGCGGTGCCCGCGACGCGCTGGTTGGACGCGGTGAGCTGCTCGGCGGAGGTCGACACCCCCGCGGCCGTCTCGACGACCCCGGCCAGCGTGGCCCGCAGGGACGCCTGCGCCCGGGCGAGCGAGGCCGACATCCGGCCCGTCTCGTCGTTCGACTCGATCGGGGCGACGACGGTCAGGTCTCCCCCGGCCATGGCGTCGAGCGAGCCCTGCACCTGGCGCACGGCGCGGGTGACCCGGCGCACCACGGCGGCGGCGAGCACCCCGGACACGAGGGCACCGAGGACGAACGCGATCGCGAGGATCCGGATGGTCCGGTCCACCTCGGCCTGGCCGTCCCGCAGGATCTGGTCGACCTGCGCGTCGACCTGGCCCTGCGCGAGGGTGAGCGCGCGGCCCGCCCAGTCGGGGTCGGCCGCGGCGCTGGCCCGGATCGCGGCAGCGAGACCGACCTCGTCGCCCGCCTGGACGAACGGCAGGAGCGTGGTGTCGCGGTAGGCCGTCCACGCCTTCCAGCGCGTCACGAAGTCGGTCCACTGCTGGGTGCCCGACTGCGGGAAGTCCGAGATCACGGTGATCTGGCGGTCGACGTCCTTGTCCACCCACGCCGACGACGTGAGCAGCTGGGTCCGCACGGCGGGGTCCTGCGCCTCGACGGCCCGGTGCACCAGGAGGTTGCTGCGGGTCTGCGCGGTGCGCAGCTCGGCCATCGCCGACTGCAGGCGACCGGTCAGCCCCGACATCTCCTCGAGGTGCTGGCCCGCGCGGTAGAGGGCCACGGCCCCGGCACCGCCGACGAGGGCGAACACCGCGCCGAGCACGATGAGCGACGTCGCGATCTTGACGCCGACGGACCGGTCCCAGAACCAGCGACGACGGGGAAGGGTCTGGTCGTTCACTTGGTGCCTCCTGCGGGCACGGCGCCCAGCTCGTCCTGCGTGTAGTAGCCGCCGTCGACCAGCACGGCCTGGTAGTTCTCGCGCGTGACCAGGGCAGGTGCGAGGAGGTAGGACGGCACCACGCGGACCCCGTTGTCGTAGGAGGTGGTGTCGTTCACCTCGGGCTCGACGCCGGCGAGCAGGTCGCGGACCATCTGGACGGCGACCTCGGCCAGCTCGGCGGTGTCCTTGTAGACGGTCGAGTACTGCTCTCCGCCGACGATCGAGCGCACCGAGGCGAGCTCGGCGTCCTGGCCGGGGACGACCGGCAGGGCCGGCCCGTCGCCGCCGTAGCCCAGGTCGGACTTGATCGCGTCGATGACCGCGATGGCGATCCCGTCGTTCGGGGCCAGGACACCGTCGAGGTGCAGCCCTGCGGCGTAGGGCGGGGCCAGCGTGCCCATGCGGGCGGCGGCGTTCTCGCCCTTCCAGCCCTCGGTCGCGACGGAGGCGAAGTCGGTCTGGCTGGACGGGACGACGAGGACGCCCTCGTCGATGTACTGCTGGAGCACCGACATGGCGCCCTGGTAGAACACCGTCGCGTTGTTGTCGCTGGGCGAGCCCGCGAAGATCTCGATCGCGAGCGGCCCGGTCACCCCGGTGCGGGCGCCGGTCGCGTCCAGCACGCCCAGGCCGGTCAGCAGCGCGTTCGCCTGCAGGACGCCGACGGCGTTGTTGTCGAAGGACGCGTAGTAGTCCACGTCGGCCGAGTCCCGGATGAGCCGGTCGTACGACAGGATCGCGATCCCGGCGGCGGCGGCCTCGGACAGCACGGACGTGAGCTTCGTCCCGTCGACGGCCCCGATCACCAGGGCGTCCGCGCCCGCGTCGATCATCGTGGTGATCTGGTCCACCTGGGTGGCCACGTCGTCGTCGGCGTACTCGAGGTCCACGTCGTACCCGAGGGAGACGAGCTGCTTGCGCAGGTTCTTGCCGTCGCCGATCCAGCGCTCCTGGACCTTGGTCGGCATCGCCACGCCGACCAGCTGCGGGCCGTCGTCGGGGAGCTGCTTCGCGGCACCGGGGGTGGTGGTGCCGCCGGCGCAGCCGGCCGTCAGCAGGCCGAGCGTCACCGCGATCGCGGCGGCTCCCAGGCGTGCTCGTCTCATGGTGGTTCCTCTGGTCGATCGGATCTCTAGAACGTGAACGCCGCTACGCGGGTGCGCAGGTCGGTGGACAGGCGCGCCAGCTCGCTGACGGCGTCGCCCATCTGCCCCAGGGTCTGCGAGGAGGACGCGGCCGAGCTCGCGACGCCACCGATGTTGACCGCGATCTCCCCGGACCCGGTCGCGGCCTCGGCCACCCCGCGGGACATCTCGTTGGTCGTCGCGGTCTGCTCCTCGACCGCCGAGGCGATCGTCAGCTGGTAGTCGTTGATCGACGCGATGATCGAGGCGATCTGCCCGATC
>NZ_JBFUDI010000014.1:0-117327 GCF_056404795.1 Cellulomonas sp. P2_B4 | reverse complement strand
CACGCCCCTGGCTCAGTCGAGCTCGGGCGTCTTCACCGGGGAGGCCGCGAGGTAGGAGACCCGCGCCGTTCCATTCTCGGCGAAGACCTTGACGCCATCACTCGTCAGATCGGGAAACACGAGGTCGGTCAACGCAACGCGCCCGCCCTCCGCGAAGACCTCGATCGACGAGCTGTCGACCCAGATCTCGAGGTCGAGCGGTCCGTCGAGTGGCAGCGGAGCGCTGTGCACAGAGGCGAAGTTGCCGCCCAGCGAGACGTCCCCAGACTGAGTGCGGTCGATAAAGATCCGCTGCTGGTTCACGTCGTAGCCGATGCGGGTGCGCTGGTTGCCTCCGGCCCGGACGTCGATGCCGAACGTCGAGGCCGTTACGGGCTCGATGACGGCGTCGATCCGCAACGACGTTCCATGCACGTCGACGCGCTTCTCACCAGGACCCACGGCAACCGTCTTGTGGGCGCCGCCGCCCTTGGCGTCGTCCGCTCCGCCAGGGCCGTGGCCAGTGTTTCCGTGCGAGCGGATCTTCCCCTTGGACCAGACGGTGACCGGGTCCAGAACCAGGCAGTCGGCCTCGCTGACTGGCAACGAGAGCACCGTCTGGCGCCCGTCAACCGTCGTGAGCGTCAGTTCCCGCGGGACGGACTGCTCTCCGCGCCACGTGCCGGTCGGCGTGCTGTTGGCGTAGTCCCAGTTTCCCATCCAGCCGATGAGCAGGCGCCTGCCATCCGGAACGTCGTTCCAGGTCACCGCGGCGTAGAAGTCCGAGCCGTGGTCGAGGAACCGAGCGCGATCCCACGAGCTGAGCGCCGGCTCGCCAGCGAGCACGAACTGGTCGGCGAGGAGATGTCCCCAGCCCCCGACCGCCGCGTCGACCAGCTGCACCTGTGCGTGTGCGCCCTGCAGGTCCGACAGGTCCCACGACACCCAGTCGAGGCCCGACCCGTCCCGCCCGGTCGCTGTCCGCACGACGTCTCCGTCGACGAGCAGGTTCACCGTGGTCTCCGCCGACCAAGGTTTGGCGGCGACGTCGGAGAAGACGATGTGGTCGAGCATGATGTGGCCCCAGTCGGACGTCCGGTCATCCACGACCTCGATGACGGCTTGGTGACCGCTCCACGCCGACACGTCCCAGGCGACCCAGTCCATGTTGGGTGAGCCCGGACCCGTCGCCGTCAGTACCCGCTCGCCATCGACGATCAGGTTCACTGCGGTTGGCCCGTCGCCGCCCATCGGGTGGTTCCCGCCGGCGAGAACGAAGTTGATCCAGCTGCTGTCGATCGTGAAGGCAGGCGACGTGATCGTCCCCGTCGCCGCGTCGCACGAGCCCCAGCACGTATCGAGCACCCCACGGCCCACCCGTCCAGGCAGGTCGCTCCATGTCGTCGACCCGATCTCGGCAAAGTCCCCGGTCCCCGTCCAACCTGCGGGGGGTCCGTCCGCCTCGAAGTCCGCGAAGAGCTCACCGGCAGGAGGCTCAGTCGTACCGCCCTCCACGCGCGGATGGTTCCCGCCGCCCAAGGCGAAGTTGAGGTAGCGATCGTCGACGACGAAGTCAGGAGAAGTCAGCGTGCCCGTCGCTGAGTCGCTACCCCCGAAGCTGTCGACGAGCTGCTGTCCCACGTAGCCCGTCACGTCAGCGCCGGGCGCGACAGGGCCAGCGCCGAACGCGGTCCCCGTAGCCGTCCAGGCGCCATAGTCCGCGCCCTCGAAGTCGGCGAGGACCGTTCCTGGCGGGGGCGAGTAGGCCGGGTCGGACGAGGTGAAGACGCTGCCGTCGAACTTCCCGATGAAGTACTGGGTCCGGCCGCTCACGCTGACGACCAGGACCCAGCGCTTCTTGCCTGTCTTCTGGTCTCTGAGCTGGAACAGGTCGGGGCATTCCCAGACCCCTGCCGTCACGCCATCGGGTCCGAAGTCGCTCTGATGGGTCCAGGTCTTCAGGTCAGCAGACGAGTAGATCGACACCTTCCGCTCGGCCGCCAGCGACACGACCATGGCCCAACGGGATCGGTCGGCGTCCCACCACACCTTCGGGTCGCGGAAGTCCTTGGAGCCGATGTCGAGCACCGGATTTCCCTGGTACTTGGTCCACGTGAGGCCGTCGTCCGTGCTGGATGCGAGTGCCTGGCGCTGAACTCCGGTGGCCTTGTCGAAGCTGGTGTACACCGCCACGAGCGGCGGATCGGCCTTCGTACCGAGCTTGCTGGTGTTCTTCTTGTCGAAGACGACGCTTCCGGACCAGACGTCCTCGGCCGCATCGGAGACGATGGCAAGAGGCTGCTCGGTCCACGTCACGAGGTCCGGACTGGTCGCGTGGCCCCAGGACCCGTTGCCGGATGTCGGCCCGTACGGATTGTGCTGGTAGAAGAGGTGGTAGATGCCGTCCTTGTGGATCAGCCCGTTCGGATCGTTCATGAAGTTGGCGTCCGGCGTGTAGTGGTAGCCGGGCCGGTAGGGGTCAGACGCGGGAGGCGAGCTCGGTGAAGGCGGTGGGCTCGGCCTGCGTTCACTCGCCACTGCTGGCCCTCCGGCGACGAGGCTCGAGGCGAACACAAGAGCGGCCGCAGAGAGCGCAGCGACCCGTCTTAGCGATATGGATGGCATCAAGAACCCCTGACATCGTTGTCAATCGGACGGCGGCAGCGTAGGCGCCCGGTTTGGCAGGTGGCAAGGTCTGGCCGAGTCGGATCCGCGTGTGCTACTCGCGCCGAGACGGCTGGGCCACGTCATCCCATCGACAGCGTCGAGCGCGCGCCTCGTGGCCTCGTCGATGCAGGTCGTCGCGCGGATTCGGTGGAGAGTGCGCATCGGCGGGCTCGACGTCTACGCCGCCATACTTCGCCCGAGGGCACCCGCTGCGAGCTGGATCCGGGAGCTCACATGGCTGCGGCGCGGTTGACGGCGTCCTTCTGCGGTGGCATCCTGCCGGTGACAACGTTGTCGGTACATGCTCCACAGCGCCGGGTCAGGCAAAGGTGCCTCTCTACGGATCTACCGGCGCGATCGGCAGACGCTCGCCGTCCCCGCCCCTGAAGAAGTGACCAGAAGGAAACTGCACCCCGACCGGACGGCTCCTGTCGAGCGGACGGTTCGGCCAATCGGCGATGACGCCATTTCGCTGCACCCAGACAACCTCGTGCTGAACCTGCGGAAGCGTCACGGCCAGAAAGTCGGTCCCTATGTCGCGAGCACATCGAAGCCTCGTGCGCGCCCTCTGCATTGCATTGTCCGCAGCAACCGCTCTTGCGGCCAGCGCCCTCTCCGTGGCAATTGCCCCGCGCGCGCAGGCCGGAAGTCCGAGCGCCTACAGCGCGCAGGATGCGCCGGCGGACTCCCTCTCGTCCTACCGTGCGGCTTATCACTTCACCGTGCCGGACAATTGGAAGAATGACCCGCAGCGACCCATCTTCATCAATGGGAAGTACCAGTATTACTATCTGTACAACGGCAACTACAACTCCGGTGGCGGGGGAACCGCGTGGCGGATGGCAAGCAGCACCGATCTCGTCAGCTTCCAGGACGAGGGCATCGCCATCCCGAAGTTCACGACTCCCAACGCTGACATCTGGAGCGGAAGCGCAGTCGTCGACACCAACAATACCGCCGGTTTCGGCGCCGGAGCCGTAGTCGCCTTCGGCACACAGCCGGACGCGGGAGGCGGAAACGCCCAGGCACAGTTCTTGTGGTATTCCACCAACGGTGGGGACACGTTCACCCCGTACAGCAACGCACCCGTCGTGGCGAACCCTGGGGTCGCCGACTTCCGGGACCCCAAGGTCGAGTGGGACCCGGTGCGCAGCCGTTGGGTCATGGTCGTCGCCATGGGAGAGCGCATCCGGGTGTTCACGTCGACGAACCTTCGCGCATGGACGTTCCGTAGCGACTTCGATCCGCCCAACCTGGGCTTCCTCGAGTGCCCTGACCTGTTTCAGATGCGGGCTGCCGACGGCACGCTCCACTGGGTGCTGGGCGTCAGCGCGACGGGTCCTGGCGGTTCGCCCTTCTCGTTTGCCTATTACACCGGCGCGTTCGACGGGAATGTGTTCGTCCCGGACACGAGCGCCCATCAATGGCTCGACCACGGCTACGACTGGTACGGCGCAGTGACGTGGGCAAATGCTGCTAGCAGCGACCAGTCCAGCCGCTACGCCATGGCTTGGCTGAACAACTGGGCGTACCCGGACAACACGCCCACGCGTGCATCTGACGGGTTCAACGGCACCGACTCGATCGTGCGAGAGATACGGCTCGTACGACGCAGCAATGGCACCTACGGCTTCAATTCTGCTCCCGTGAACCTCGATTCCGTCGCACGCTCGTCAGCGACCGTGCCGACGACAACCGTCGACGGGAAGACGGTGTTGCCGAACACCGGCCAGGCGTTCGAGCTCACGGCCGACGTGTCGTGGACGACGGCGACGAATGTCGGCCTGGAATTGCGTCGTTCCACCGATGGCGCGCGACATGTCGACGTCGGGGTGTACACGCCGGGGTCGTACTCGTACGTGAGCCGTCGAAGCACCAACCAACCGGACACGTCTAACACCCGGCTCGAGTCACAGGCGCCGTTCGATTCTGCACGCAAGTCCGTGAAGCTCAGGATTCTCGTCGACCGGACGAGCGTCGAAGTGTTCGTGGACGACGGGCAGTACGTGCACTCCGACCAGATGTTCGCTCCCCTCGCTGACCAGGGGATCGCGCTCTACAGCAGCGGCGGCGCCGCAACCTTCACCAACATGCGGATCCGTCAGCTCAACTACTCCTCAGGCCCGAGCACGGCCCCGACGGGAGGAGCAATCCGCTCCGCCGTCGATGCAAGCAAGTGCTTGGACCGCGATGGTGGCAGCGGTCGCGCCCAGATCTGGAGCTGCACCGGCGGCAGCAACCAGACGTGGGAGTTCAACACCAACGGGACCATCACGACGGGCGGCTCCTGCCTCACGCTGCCATCGGGTCAGACCGGCAACGGAACCCTGGTCTCGGCCGGTGCCTGCAACGGCACGGCCGCACAACGCTGGACACGCTCGACAAATGGGTCCTTGCGCAACGAGGCAGCCGCCCGCTGCCTCGACCGGCCATCGGGTGACCACTCCAACGGACGACAAGTTCAGATCTGGGACTGCAACGGCGGCGCCAACCAGACGTGGGCCGTGCAGTAGCACCGAACGGCCGAAAGGCCAGCTCGTGGCGGTGGGGCGAGCGTCAGCGCTCGCCCCACCGCTGGCTCAGCCGATGCTGAAAGAGCACAGTGCTCTGGGACCAAGTCGGAGACTTCCCGTCTGTCTGCGACCTGGCCGCCTGCGGGTCAGCGGCGGGCGCGGCCCGCGGGCTGACGTGTGTTCGCGTCGGTCCCACGCCGCGTCAGCAGGGTCGCGTCGTGGCGGATGACACGGAGAAAGTTCACACTCGGTATCCACGGAAGCGAGACTCGA
Source organism: Cellulomonas sp. P2_B4 (assembly GCF_056404795.1). Lineage (NCBI taxonomy): Bacteria > Bacillati > Actinomycetota > Actinomycetes > Micrococcales > Cellulomonadaceae > Cellulomonas > Cellulomonas sp. P2_B4. Next base: position 111,895 of record NZ_JBFUDI010000014.1, on the reverse strand, counting down.
CAACCATCTCGACGGGCCGCTGATTCTGGCCGAGCGGGATCGGCACGCGTGAGCGCTCCGGCGGTCGTGCCATCAGCAGGGCTATGGTGCCGCCATGACGACGCTGTCGACTCAATCGACTTCCGCCGGAGGTGGGCGGCCCGAGCCGCGGTCGCGGTCCCGCGCGACGATGCGTGATGTCGCTGCCTTGGCGGGCGTCGGACTCAAGACTGTCTCCCGGGTCGTCAACGGGGAACCCGGTGTGGCTCCGGCGACGGCGGAGCGAGTCAACCGCGCCGCAGCGGAGCTCAACTTTCAAGTCGACATGATGGCCGGCAACCTCCGTCGGGTCGGCCGGCGCACGCGGAGCATCGGCCTGCTGTTGGCCAGCGTCGATAATCCGTTCGCCGCCGCTATACACCGCGCTGTGGAGGACGTCGCCGAGACCCGCGGAGTCGCTGTCTTCTCAGCGAGCACCGACGAGAGCCCAGCCCGGGAACGCGCGCTCGTCGAGGCCTTCACATCACGGCGGGTCGACGGGTTGATCCTCACGTCTACCGGCGCGGACCAGACGTTCCTCCTGCCGGAGATGGACGCAGGAACACCCATCGTCGTCGTCGACCGACCAGCGATCGGAATCGAAGTCGACACAGTCATGGCGGACAATGTCGAGGGGGCCCGGCATGCCGTCGAGCACCTCATCCGCCACGGGCATCGCCGGATAGCGATCATGAGTGACCTCGGGACTATCGCCACCGCCGCGCAGCGCCTGGAAGGCTTCCGACAAGCCCTGGCCGACGCCGAAATTCCGACCGATCCTTCGCTGGTGATCGAGGACCTGCATGACGAAGAGAGCGCCTTCGATGCGGCCATGGAACTCTTGATCCGCCCGCATCGACCGACGGCCATATTTGCGAGTCAGAATCTCGTCACCATCGGGGTGTTCAGGGCGCTCCGCACTCTCGGCCTCCACCACTCGATCGCTTTGATTGGTTTTGACGACTTTTCGCTCGCAGACCTTCTAGACCCGCCCGTGACGGTAGTCGCACAAGACCCGTTCGCCATCGGACGCGCTGCGGCCGAGCGGCTCTTTGGACGAATGACCGATGCGTCGTTCCCGCCGCAGAGAATCATTGTGCCCACTCGCCTTGTCCAGCGCGGTTCGGGCGAGATCCGACCGCCCAGAATTTGAGGCATGACTGAGACGGGCCCAAAGTCAGAGCCCGCCGGCCGGCCCGACGAGTGCAGCTCACGGCGGGCCTCCGGCCGTCGGCCACAAGGACCGTGGTCCGTCGACGATGCTCGCCATTCGCCAGGAATCGACACGTTCGACGCGGACGTCGGCGCCGTCGGCCCCGAGCGCGACGCCGACGGCGTCAGGACCGACCGGGTAGACCCGCGTCGTCAGCGGCACGCCGTTGACGAAGATCTCGACGGCCGAGCGATCCAGGACCACCCGCAGGTGCACGCGCCCGTCCGAACCCATCGGCGCGTCACCGGAACGCTCGGACATGTCGACGTCCGCGTCGAGGCTTGAGTCCGACCGGTCGAGCCGCACTGCCACGCGTCCTTGGTCGTCGGCGCGGCGGGTGACCGAGAGCACGGTCCGCTCGGGTCCGCCCTGCCGCACCACCAGATGTGCCGTCGCGCCGGGGGAAAGCACCAGCTGCATGTCGAGATCGAGCTCGTCCCCCCTGACCTCCTCGAGCGAGAGCAACGTGCCGGCCGCGAGCTCGAACGCGTCGATCCGCACGTGGTCCCGTCGGAGCGTCGCAACCTCTGGGGCAGGCTCCTGGTGAACCGATCCGTCGGCCGCCAGAGTGACGACCCGAGGCAGTGACATGACGCCCGACCACCCGGCCTCGACCTGAGCAGCGTCGGAGCGGCCCTCCTGCAGCCACCCGAACATGAGCCTGCGCCCCGACTCGTCCCGCATGGACTGCGGTGCGTAGAAGTACCGGCCGCCGAGATCCAGCCGGCGCAGGTCGCGCGGGACGAAGGAGTCGCCGTCGTAATCGCCCGTCCAGTAGAGAGCGTGGTGAGTCACGCCGTCGTCCCACGCCGAGAAGACGAGCACGTCGGCCCCACTCCCGCGATCAGCGCCCGGCACACTCGTGGATCCGTCGAACCCGAGGCGGAAGAGGTCGACGCACTCCCACATCGTTCCCGTCCAGAGCGGGTCCACGGATGTCTCTCCCGGGACCGGCTCCCTTTCCAGCGCATCACCCACGACCAAGGGACCTACCAGCTCCCAGGAACGCAGGTCTGCCGACTCGTAGAGGAAGGCCGTCCCGCCGACACCCGCGATCCCCGATCCGACCAGATGCCGCCACACACCACCCTGCCGCCACACGCAGTGGTCACGAAAAGCCGTGACGTCGACGCCAGGCGGAGTCGAGCTGATGACGGGGTTGCCCGGGTCCTTCGTCCAGGTACGAAGGTCGGATGATCCCGTCGCGACGCACGGCAGCTCGCGCTCCGAGTGTCGGCCCGAGTACACGAGAGTTGGCACGCCGTCGTCGTCGACCAAGACACCCGACCAGCAACCGTCGACGTCCGGACCGTGGGGCGACGGCGCCAGCGCTACCGGCTCGTCTTCCCAGCGGACGAGGTCCCGAGAGATGGCGTGACCCCAGTGGATGCGCTCGTGCACCGGGGCATGCGGGTTGTACTGGTAGAAGAGGTGGTAGATCCCGTCACGCTGAACCAGCCCGTTCGGGTCGTTGAGCCAGCCCGCCGGAGCCACGAAATGAAACCGGGGGCGGTGCGGATCGGCAGCTGCCCGTTTCAGCATCGTGGCGCCGACCTCGGAAGTTGCGGGCCGAGTGCTCTGGTCCGTCATCGCTCTATCCAGTCCTTCGTCGTGGGTTCGGGGGTGGCAGGGGCGGCTTCGACGGTCAGTGCGCGTCTCGCCACCTCGGCCCGCGGGCGGTAGAGGTGGCACCGCACCACGTGCTCGTCGCCGACGCGGTGCCACACAGGAGCGTCGGAACGGCAGGCTTGATCGACGTCGTTCGCAAACTCGCATCGAGTCGGCTCGAGCACCGCCGCCCTCAGTCGCGACCTCTCGATCGGGTCGTAACCGCCGACCCGGTGCGGGTCCGGCACAGCTGACAGGAGCAGCCGGGTGTACGGGTGCGCCGGCGCCTCCATGAGGGACAGCGACTCACCGCTCTCCACCACCTCGCCGGCGAACAGGACAGTGGTGCGGTCGGCGACGTACCGTGCTGACGCCAGGTCGTGCGTGATGTAGAGCATCGAGATGCCGCGCTCGTCGCGCAGCTTGCGCATGAGGTTGAGGATCCCGATCCGCACGGAGACGTCGAGCATCGACGTGGGCTCGTCGGCGAGGATGACTTCTGGCTCGACCGCGAGAGCACGCGCGATCGCGATGCGCTGGCGCTGACCTCCGGAGAGCTCGTGCGGGAAGGCGTCGAGGATGTCGTCCGTCAGGTCCACGGCCCTCATGAGCTCACTCAGGGCAGCCTGCAACTCCGCCTGGGACCGCACGTGCCCGTGCAGGCGCAGGGCACGCGTGAGGAAGTGGTCTACACGGTGCACGGGGTTCAGCGACCCGAAGGGGTCCTGGAAAACCATCTGCACGGTGCGGCGGTACTCGCGCGATGCGCGCCGCGGCTCCGCCCGGAGCACATCCACGCCGGCGACGGTCATAGAGCCTGACGTCGGCTTCTCCAGTCGCGCCAGGCAGCGTGCGATCGTGCTCTTGCCGCTGCCTGACTCGCCGACGAGAGCCATGATCTCGCCTCGACGCACCTCGAGGTCGACGCCACCCAGCGCCCGGATGTGACCACGAGAGAAGAGGCCACCCATCGGGAAGTCCTTGACCAGCCCGGTCACGCGGACCACTGGCTCGGCCGCGGGAGCGGCGACCGATGCGGAGGAATCGGCGACGGTGACGCTCATGAGTCGTGCCCCAACGAGTTCTGTACGGCGGTGTCGACGTCGCGCGACGCAGCACCGAGAAGGACTGGTGAGGCGACGGCGACACTCGATCCGGCTGCCACCCAGTGCCGCGGCGTCACCTCCTCCAGGTCTCCGATGTCAGTGAACCGGACCCCGTCGGCGAGGCCCGCGAGCGTGTTGCGCGGACCCGACAGCGGAGGGAACGCATGCATCAGCGCGTGCGTGTACGCATGGCGAGGGTGCGTCAGGATCTCGGCGGAGTCGCCCATCTCGACGAGCCGGCCGCCGTACATGATGCCCATCCGGTGGGAGAGCTCGACCATCAGCGAGATGTCATGGGTGATGAACAGGATGGAGAACCCGAGCTCGCGCTGCAGGTCGGCGATCTGCGCCATGATCTCCTGCTGGACGACGACGTCGAGCGCCGTGGTTGGTTCGTCCATGATCAGCAGCCGCGGTCGCAACGCGACGGCCATGGCGATGACCACCCGCTGCCGCATCCCCCCCGAGAGCTGGTGAGGGTAGGACTTGAGCCGGGCCGGCTCGATCTTCACCAGCTCCAGGAGCTCGGCAGCCCGGCGACGGGCGTCCCGCTTGGACATGTTCTCGTGCGTGGTGAAGATGTCGATGATCTGGTCCCCGACCGTCATCACGGGGTTCAGCGAGTTCATGGCGGACTGGAAGACCATCGCGACGTCACGCCAGCGGAAGCGCCGCAGCTCGTCCGGGGTCATGGCCAGCACGTCGCGACCACAGAACGTCACCGTGCCGGAGCTGATGACGGCAGGGTCGCGCAGGAGCCGCATGATCGCGTTGGCCACCGTCGATTTTCCCGAGCCCGACTCGCCGGCCAGCCCGAACGCCTCGCCTGCGCCGATCTGGAAGGACACCCGGTCAGCGCCGACCACGGTCCGATCCCCGCGATACTCGACCGTGAGGTCGAGCACTTCCAAGACGGGGTCCCCCTCCCCCCACACCTTGGCGGCCCCGACCTCGCTGACGTCGACCACCGTCGGCGCGCTGGCGGAGTGCCCATGGGAGCCACGACGCCGGCGCGGACGGCGCAAGCGGGGGTTCGTCACCTCGTCGACCGCGTAGTTGATCTGGGCCAGCGCGTAGGCGATGAGCGCGATGCAGATTCCGGACGGGACGAACACCCACCAGTTCCCGGTCAGGAGCGCACCGTCGTTGCTGGCCCAGTAGAGGTTGGTGCCCCAGCTGACGGTCGAGGTGTCGCCGAGGCCGAGGAACTCCAGCCCAGCCTGCGCACCGATCCCGAAGATGACGCACGCCAGGAACGTGCTCATGACGATCGACGCCATGTTCGGCAGGATCTCGCGGAACATGATCCAGGAGGCGCGTTCGCCGGTCACCGTCGCCGCGGCGACGAAGTCTTTCGAGCGGACGGACATCGCCTGCGAGCGCAGGACTCGCGCCGAACCTGCCCACCCTGTGATCACCAGCACGATGACGACCGTGCCCGACCCCGACGGCAGGAAGGCGGCGAGGATCACCAGCAGCGGCAGGCCGGGAAGCAGCAGGAACACGTTGGTGATCAACGAGAGGAGGTCGTCGGTGAGGCGACCGAAATATGCCGACGAGAGCCCGACGACGATGCCGATGAGGGTCGCCATGATCCCGACCAGGAACCCGACGGTCAGCGACGAGCGCGCGCCCCACAGCGTCAGGCTCAGGACATCCTGCCCCTTGCTCGTCGTCCCCAGCAGGTGCCCGAGCGAGGGCGGCTGGGAGCCGATATTCGTGACGAGGCTCGGGTCCGCCGGAGCGATCACAGGCGCGAGGATCGCCAGCGTCGCGAAGACGAGCAGGATGACGACCCCGAAGGTCGCCTTGCGATTGGCCAGCAGGGCACGCCAGAGATTGGTGCGCGGACGGCGCTCGACCTTCGATGCGACGACGTCCGGCGCGGCGCTCGACGAGCCACCCGTGGCATCGGGACCGGCGCCGGTGCCGACCCCGGCCTTGCGGGGCGTCGCCGAAGCGGCCCTGGGGTTGATGACGGACATGGAGGCTCCTTCGTCGCCGGTTCAGGAGACCCGTACGCGCGGGTCGAGACGGACGTAGACGATGTCGACGAGAAAGTTGGCGACGAGCACAGCCGCGGTGATCGTCAGGAAGATCCCTTGCATCAACGGGTAGTCGAGGCCCTGCACCGCGGCAAGGAGCTGGTAGCCGACGCCGGGATAGGCAAAGACGACCTCGGTGAGCAGCGCACCGCCGATCACGAACCCCAGCGACATGCCGAAGGCGGTGGCCGCGGGGAGCATCGCGTTCCGTGCCGCGTACCGCATCATGATCCGGCCCGGGCGCAGGCCCTTTGCCTCCGCCATCGTGATGTAGTCCTCGGCCGACGTCGCGATCATCGTGTTGCGCATCGCGATCATCCAGCCGCCGATGGAGACGAGCACGATGGTCAGTGCGGGCAGGAACAGGTGCGTACCGACGTCCGTGATGAACTCAGCGTTCCAGCCGGGAGCAGACCCGACGCTGAACGCATGCCGCATCGGGGCCCAGCCGAGCACCAGTCCGAAGATGTACAGCGCCCCCATGGCGAGCCAGAAGTACGGGAACGACCCGATGAACACGAGCATCGGCGGGAAGACCGAGTCGAGGATGCCGCCGCGACGCCATGCCGCGACGATGCCGAGCAGGTTGCCGATGACCACGGCGATGAGCAACGCGGTCCCGCCCAGCAGGAGCGTCCATCCGACCTGGCTCGCGATGACCTCGGACACCGGGGTCGGGAACCGCGAGATCGAGACGCCCATCTGCCCGGTGAAGAAGTTGTGGATGTAGTCGATGTACTGCGCCAGGATCGGGCGGTCGTCGACACCGAACAGCCGTTGGAGCTGGACGATCTGCTCGGGCGTCATCTGGCTCTGCGAGCGGGCGAACATTCTCGAGACGGGATCGCCAGGCATGAACCTTGGCAGGAGGAAGTTCAGGGTGATCGACACCCAGAAGGCGATGAGGTAAAAACCCAGTCGTCTGAGGACGAATCGCACGGCGGGCTCCGATCGAATGGGGTTGAGGCGGTGAGTCGCGACGACGCCCCGCGGGCTGCCCCGCGGGGCGTCGTCGAACAGAAGGGCGAGGATCGCTCACCCGGTTCGCAGTTCGCGAGGTCAGCCCTCGACGGGCTGCAACGTCGTGAGCACCAGGACCGTCGTGGGTGCACGAGTACTCAGCGTCGCGTAGGGGTTGTCCTCGCCCGGCCAGCCGGTGAACCGGACGTCCGTGTAGGCGCCCCACTCAGGGCCGGGGAACAGCGGGACGACCGGTGCCTGTGCGTCGAACTCGGCCTGCAGCTTGTTGACCACGTCGTGCTGCGCAGCCTCGTCGCCCGTGGCGGCGAACTCGGCGAGCAGAGCGTCAGCGGCGGGGTCGCCGAACCGGTGGTAGTTCTCGAACGCCTTCTCCCCCACCGGCTTGACGGTCTCGGTCGACATGACGCCGCGGTAGAACTGATACGGCGTGGGCGCGTTGTTCGACCACACGATGCCGGAGTCGAACGTGCCGTCCTCGTAGCTGGCGACCACGGACGCCCAGTCGGGAGAGTTCACATTGGCCGTGACGCCGATCTTGGCCAGGTCCTGGCTGATGATGTTGGCGACCGACAGCCAGTCCGAGGACGCCGAACCGACCGAGATGTCGAACGTGAACGGGCTTCCGTCCGGCTTCGTCCGCTTGCCGTCGGCGCCCTTGGTGAAGCCGAGCTCATCGAGCTTGGCGTTGGCGGCATCGACGTCCTGGACCGTCCACGTGCAGGTCTCGACGACGCTGTCGTCCCGCCAGGTGTCGTACCCACCGCTCAGACCTGTGCAGTCGGTCGGGTGCGTGTACCCGTTCATGGCGACCTTGGTGATCTGGTCGCGGTCGATCGCCATGCTCAGGGCCTTGCGCACCTCGACGTCATCGAAGGGCGCCTTCGTCGTGTTGAGCTGCCAGCTGACCAGCGACCCGGTCGGGGGGAACCAGTAGTGGTTGTGCTCGGGGTCCTTGGCGACGAATGCCTTGTCGATGTCCGGGATGAACTGGGGCGCCCAGTCGACCTCACCGTTGGCGGCAGCGAGGTTGGCGCCGTCATTGCCAGCGAAGGCGAGCATCCGGACGCCGGCGATCTTCTGCTTGTCCGGCTGCCAGTAGTGCGGGTTCTTGAGCAGGTCGAACGACTGGCTCTGGAAGTTGGAGACCTCGGTGTAGGGGCCGGTCCCGATCGGGGTGGCGTTCGTGTCCTTGGCCGGGTCAGAGACCTTCTCCCAGACGTGCTTCGGGATGATGATCTGCTGTCCGATCTCGTAGAGCGCCGGCGAGTATGGGCGGTCGAAGGAGAACTGGACGGTCTTGTCGTCGACCGCTTCGACCGAGCTCACGTAGTCGAAACCACCCATGATCTTCTTCTGGAGGTCGAACGTGTAGACCACGTCGTCCGCGACCAGAGGCTGACCGTCCGACCATTGCACGCCGTCGCGGAGGGTGAATGTGAGACCGGTTCCGTCCGGAGACGCCGTCCATTCCTCGGACAGCCACGGCGTCGTCGACCCGTCAGCAGGGTTGTAGATGAGCATCGACTCGTAGATCGCCTGCTGGGTCATGGGCGCCACGTTCGGCGAGAACGGGTTGAAGTTGCGGTTGAACGTGCCCATGTCTTCGCGCGGGATCGTCAGGAGCTGGCTGCCATCCGCATCCGCGTTGCTCGAGGCGTTCGAACAGCCGGAGATCAGAAGGGCGCCCGCGAGAGCGACCGCGGAGGCGAGCCAAGCACGCCTCAGGAGGGTAGTTCGTGCCATGATCGTGTTCTTTCCTCTCTTCAACACTGAAGACGAAGGGGCGGGGAGATCTCTCCTCTATGGGGCGATTCGCACTCGCACCGAGGAGCGTTCGAGCAGCGGGCAGCCGATCGTCACCTGTTGTGTGCCGGTCGGCTGTCCAGCTGTGAGAGCGGCGAGCATTGCTACGCCGCGCGCGCCCATCTCCTGAAAGGGAAGGGCGACGGTGGTGAGGGCTGGTCGCAGGTAGGCGGCGATCAGCTCCTGGTTGTCGAACCCGACGACACTGACATCGTCTGGGATGCGCAGGCCCCGCTCTTTGATGGCGTCGTACGCACCCATCGCCATGCGGTCGTTCGCGCAGAACAGCGCCGTGGGCGGCTCCCCCGCGGTGTCCAGAAGTCGAACTGCGGCGTCGTAGCCGCCGTGCGCTGTCGCGTGCCCCGAAGCAACGAGAGCGGGATCGAACTCCACCCTCGCCTCGGCGAGAGCACGTCGGTAGCCGACCTCTCGCCCGACCGCGGCAGGCGTCTCCGGGTCGAGGTTGATGAGTGCGATCCGTCGGTGGCCGGCATCGACCAGATAACGCGTCGCTTCGTAGCCGCCCCCGACCTCATCCGGGACGATGGACGGCAGCACGCCATCGGCGTCGAAGCAGTTCACCAGGACGGTCGGCACCTCATGCAAGGCCTTGGGGACGTGCACTGCACGGTGCCACGTCGCGGCATAGAGGATGCCCTCGACCCTCTGCTCGAGGAGCATCTCGACGGTGGCTGCCTCGTTCTCGCCTTCGCTCTCGGTGGAGGAGATGAGCAGCATCTTGCCCTCGCTCCACGCCTGGTCCTGAGCCCCTTTGATGATGTCGACAGCGAACGGAGCAGTCACGATCTCGGTCACGATGCCGTACCAGTCGCTACGTCGGGCCGCGAGCGCTCGCGCTCCGGCGTTCGGGCGGTAGCCCAGGGCGGCAGCGGCGTCGAGGACCCGACGTCGAGTCTCGGCCGACAAGCTGATGTCAGATCGCCCGTTGAGCACGAACGACACGGCCGTACGCGAGACTCCCGCGCGCTCCGCTACGTCGCCCATGGTGGCGCGCGTCGTCGTTCGTGTCGCCATTGACCAGGCTCTTCCTCGTTGTCCGCTGCGCACTAACGCGCGTTAACGCCGCAGAACTTACGCGCGTTAGTAGGGGCTGTCAAGAACCGGTGGTGGACCTGCACCCGCACCCCCTCGGCTCCACCCGAGCCGTGCTGCCGCTTGCCGGACTAGACAGCGACGCTCCTGCGTCCACATGACAGCGGTGTCACGGACCGTTCTCGACGCCGCCCCGCGAAGACGGCGTCGCTGCGCTCTCCGCGGACGCCTTCGTGCGCATCTCAGCCGTTCTGGTCGGAGGACCCTCTCGAGCCCCCCCAGCTCTTCGAGCTGACCGACAGGGCCACGGGACAGTCGCGTCGGTGGGTGCGCCAGCGTCCGCGCGCCCGGCTCCGTGCTTCCTCCCGCTCGTCGGTGGCCCACATTGCGGTTCGATCACGACGCTTGACGTCTCCTGGTGCGGGATGGATGCTTCCCGATGGTCGGTTAATCGATTTATCACTCACGAGGAGGTGAGATGTGTGCCTGTTGCCCGTGTCCGAATCTCGGACGTTGCTGCAGCGGCCGGCGTCTCGACCGCCACTGTCTCGTTGGTGCTGAATGAACGGACAGCGCGAATCTCCCCCGCCACGCAGGACCGCGTCCGGCGCGCGGCGGCGGCGGTCGGGTACACACCGAACTCCGTCGCCCGGGGTCTTCGCACACAGCGCACGCGGACCATCGGCTTGGTCTCAGACACCATCGCAACCACCCCCTACGCAGGCCGGATGCTCTCTGGCGCGCAGGATGCGGCGCGCGAGTACGGGTACCTGGTGTTCCTGGTCGACACGGACGCGGACCCCGCCGTCGAGCGTGAAGCCATCCGCGCACTGGCGGACCAGCAGGTCGACGCGATGATCTATGCCTGCATGTGGCATCGGGTCGTCGACGTGCCGGCGAGCCTGCCTGCCGGCAGCGTCTTTCTCGATTGTCAGCCAGTCTCCGGGGGCTTCCCCGCGGTTGTGCCTGACGACCGCGCCGGCGGTGTGGCCGCGGTGCGTGAGCTCATCGCCGCCGGACACCGCCGGATCGCCTACGTCGATGTCGAGGAATCGGATGCGCCCGTCGCGTCCGTTCTGCGTTGGGAGGGGTATCTCGAGGTCCTCGATGAGGCGGGCATCGTCCCGGACACGGCGCTGCACGTCCGGGGCGCCACCTCCGCCGCTGGCGGACGAGCGGCGACGGACCTCCTCCTCGATCTACCGGAAGGTCGTCGGCCGACTGCCTTGTTCTGCTTCAACGACCGCATCGCCGCCGGCGCATACATCGCCGCGCATCATCGCGGCCTCGAGATCCCGCGGGACCTGTCCATCGTTGGCTTCGACGACCAGCCTCTCGTGGCTGCGGAGCTTGACCCTCCCCTGACGACCGTGGCGCTTCCCCACTACGAGATGGGTCGCTGGGCGGTCGAGGTCGCCCTCGGGACGCGCTCCTCGGATGCTTCCGACGCCGCGTACCTCATGCCTTGCCCGATCGTGCGCCGCGGATCGGTGGGCCCGCCGCCGGCTACAGCTATCAACTCCAGCCGGCGACGAGCCTGACACACACCGTGATCACCGTCGGTGATCGCAGAGCGGGTGCCCCGACATGCAGGTCGGGCACCAAGAGAGGAACCCCCAATGAAACACAGATCCCTCATGACGATCGTAGCCGTGTCCGCCGCGTCAGCTCTGATGCTGTCGGCGTGCGGCCAAGCCGGTCAGGACGACGGCGGATCCGGTGACGGACCCACCACCCTGAAGATGTGGACGCACTCGGCGGGCAACCCGGCCGAGCTCGAGGTGTACAAGAAGATCATCGACGACTTCAACGCGTCCCAGAGCGACTACAAGGTGGTCGAGGAGTCCTTCCCCCAGGGCGCCTACAACGACGCGATCGTCGCCGCAGCAGCTGCAGGCGACCTGCCCTGCCTGCTCGACATGGACGGGCCGATCGTCCCCAACTGGGCCTGGGCGAAGTACATCCAGCCGCTCGGGATCTCTAGCGACATCACCGACTCGTTGCTCCCCACCGCGGTCGGCACCTACAAGGACGAGATCTACGCCGCCGGTTACTGGGACGCCGCTCTGTCGATCTTCGCCCGCAAGTCGGTCCTGGACGCCAACGGCATCCGGATCCCGACGGTCGACGAGCCATGGACCATCGACGAGTTCGACGCTGCGCTCGCCACGCTCAAGACGGCGGGCTACGACACCCCGCTCGACATCGGCGCCGAGGACACGGGCGAGTGGTGGTCCTACGCGTACTCGCCGATGCTGCAGAGCTCCGGCGGTGACTTGATCGACCGCGACACGATGCTCTCCTCGGACGGCGTCCTCAACGGCCCTGAGGCGGTCACCTTCTTCACCTGGTTCCAGGACGCCTTCGCCAAGGGCTATGCCAGCAACACAGGGACGATCGGCAACCAGGAGTTCAACGACGACAAGGCCGCGCTCAGCTACACCGGGGTCTGGAACGCCAAGGACTCCCTCGACGCGGTCGGCGACGATCTGCTGATCCTGCCGCCGCCCGACTTCGGCAACGGCCCCAAGATCGGTGGCGGCTCGTGGCAGTGGGGCATCTCGTCGACGTGCAACTCGGCGGAGGGCGCGCGCAAGTACCTGGAGTTCAGCTTCCAGGACAAGTACATCGCCGAGTTCAGCGACAAGCAGATCGTCATTCCGGCCACGAAGGCCGCCGAGGAGCTCTCGGAGAACTTCGGTGAAGGGGACCCGCTGCGCCCGTTCGTCGAGCTGTCGCAGAAGTTCGCGCTCGCCCGGCCCGCCACCCCGGCCTACCCGGTCATCTCCAGCACGTTCGAGAAGGCGGCCAAGGACATCATGAGCGGCGCCGACGTGCAGTCGACACTCGACGGAGCCGTTCAGGAGATCGACACCAACATCAAGTCCAACGACGGCTACGGCTTCTGATCCAGCCGTCCTGACCGGCGGGGGCAGTGCGCCGCGCTGCCCCCGCCCGATCGGACACGCACCATGACCACCACTTCACGAGCTCCCTCGCGCCCGCCGACAGCACACGGGCGCGTCCGGCCCAGATCTTCGGCCGCCTCGCGCGGGGAGCGACGGTCCGGACTGGCCATGGCGGCCCCGGCGGCCGTGCTCCTGATCCTCTTTCTCATCGTCCCGGTCCTCCTGGCTTTCGGGCTGTCGTTCACCAACGCCCGCCTGATCTCGCCGAACCCCCCGCGGTTCGTCGGGTTCGAGAACTTCGTGCGGGCCTTCACCGAGGACCCTGTGTTCCTGCGGTCGGTGCTCAACACCTTCCTGTTCGCGATCGTCGTCGTCCCGGTGCAGGCAGGCCTCGGCCTCCTGCTCGCGGTACTGGTGAACCAGAAGATCCGGGGCGTCACGTTCTTCCGCATCCTCTACTTCGTCCCGGTCGTCACCTCGATCGTGGTGGTGTCGATCCTCTGGAAGTTCATGTACCAACCGGACGGGCTGATCAACTCGTTCATCGACACGATCACCTTCGGTGCCTGGCAGGGGGCCGACTGGCTCAACAACCCCAAGACCGCACTGCCCGCCATCATCGTGCTGTCGATCTGGCAGGCCGTCGGCTTCCACATGCTCATCTGGCTCTCAGGCCTGCAGACGATTCCCGAGGAGCTCTACGAGGCCGCCCGCATGGACGGCGCCGGAGGATGGCAGCAGTTCCAGAGCGTCACCTGGCCCGGCCTGCGCTCGACCATGGTCTTCGTCCTGGTGACCATCACGATCGCCGCCCTCGGCCTGTTCGTGCAGATCGACGTCATCACGCAGGGCGGACCGCAAGACTCGACGACCACGATCGTCTACCACGCCGTGCGCAAGGGATACCGGGAGCAGGAGACGGGCTACGGCGCCGCGATCTCCCTCATCTTCTTCGTCCTGGTGCTTGTCGTCGCGCTGGTGCAGCGCTTCCTGACCCGAGAGAAGGACTGAACCATGACCGCCGTGGTCCCCACCCACGAGGCCCGGACCGAGCAGCAGGTGCGCCGCCGTCGCCGGGTCTGGTCGTACCTCGTCATGACCGGCCTCGGGATCTTCTTCCTGTTCCCGCTCGTGTTCATGTTCGTCTCCAGCCTCAAACCGGACGGACAGATCCTGTCCGACACCAGCTCGCTGCGCGCGTTCCTGCCCGTGGGCGACATCAGCCTCGACAACTACGCCGGCGTGTTCGACCGAGTCCCGGTGGGCAGATTCCTGCTCAACTCGATCTTCGTGACCACGGTCATCGTCGGGCTCGGCCTGGTCGTCAACAGCATGTGCGGCTTCGCCCTGTCCCGACTCGAGTGGAAGGGCCGGGGACTGGTGCTCAGCGTCATCATCGCGACGCTCATCGTCCCCTTCGAGACGATCGCCATCCCGATGGTCTACTGGGTCTCGAAACTGCCCACGCTCGTGTTCGAGGGCGCCGTCCCGAAATACGACTTCGGGTGGCTGAACACCTACCAGGTCCAGATCATCCCGTTCATCGCGAACGCCTTCTCGATCTTCCTGTTCACCCAGTACTTCTCGACGATCCCCAAGGCGCTCGACGAGGCAGCCCGCATCGACGGCGCCGGTTGGTTCACCATCTACCGCAAGATCGTCGTCCCCCTTGCCGGCCCCGCGTTCGCCACGGTCGCCATCCTCACGTTCCTGCCGGCGTGGAACTCCTACCTGTGGCCGCTGATGGTCGTGCAGAGCGAGGACCTGCGGCCGGTCATGGTCGGCATGCAGTACTTCTTCCAGCTCAACACGGCCTGGGGTGAGGTCATGGCGTACACGTCGCTGATCACGCTGCCGGTTCTCGCCGTGTTCCTGGTCTTCCAGCGGGCGTTCATCAGCAGCGTCGCCGCCAGCGGCGTGAAGGGTTGATGCATGTTCACGCTTCCTGACTCCTGGGTCTGGGACTTCTGGTTCGCCGACGACGGCGAGTCGTACCACCTGTTCTTCCTCTACGCGTCGCGCGCACTGCACGATCCCGAGGCTCGCCACTACCGGGCCTCGATCGGGCACGCGGTCTCGAGCGACCTGCGTGACTGGAACCGAGTGGCCGACGCTCTCGTCCGGAGCGACGAAGTCGGGTTCGACGACCTGGCCACCTGGACCGGTTCGGTCGTCCGGCATCCGGACGGCACCTGGTTCCTGTTCTATACGGGCTCGACCCTGACCAGCGCCGGCAACGTGCAGAGCATCGGGTACGCCACTTCGCGCGACCTGATGCTCTGGGACAAGTCGGCTGGCAACCCGGTCCTGCGAGCAGACGGGAACTGGTACGAGGTTCTCACCGACGGGCAGTGGCACGACGAGGCATTCCGCGACCCCTGGGTATTTGCCGACCCGGACGGCGTCGGCTGGCACATGCTCATCACCGCGCGCGCCCGCACGGGCCCCGCTGACGACCGCGGCGTCGTCGGTCATGCCTGGTCTGCGGACCTTCGACACTGGGAGCTGCGGCCACCCCGGACGGAACCCGGGCAGGGCTTCGGTCAGCTGGAGGTCATGCAGGTGGAGGTCGTCGACGGCGCCCCCGTGATGCTGTTCTCATGCCTGGCTAGTGACGCTTCCGCGCACCGGCGTGCCACGGGCACCTCGGGCGGCGTCTGGGCAGCCACTGCCACCTCCCTGCTCGGCCCGTACGACGTTGCCGGAGCCCAGCAGGTGACCGACGACCAGCTGTACAGCGGCAGACTGGTCCGCCGTCGTACCGACGGCCAATGGCTGCTGCTCGCCTTCCACCACACGAGCACTGACGGCTCCTTCGTCGGCGCCGTCAGCGATCCGACGAGCGTCACCTGGAAGGACGGCACGCTGCACCTCACCGTCCCGCCGCAGGTCGCTCGATGATCGGCACGCCTCGGCCGTGGGCGAGTCGCGACTGCTAGCGGATCAAGCACCGCTCGCCGAGACCACTTTCCGGCACCTGCGGGGCTTTGTCGGGTCGATCTGCAAGAAGCGGACGTCTGGGCAACCGCGCGCAGCGGTCGATCACGCGGACGCACGTGTGATCGTCGGGCAGTCGAGCACGTGCCGCGGCGAGTCGATCTCGACCTTGCCGAGCAGCAAATGGCCGATGGCCACGTCAGGCTCCTGTCTTCAGGATCCCGGCGTGGCCTCTGACCAGCACTTTCGGTGGAGCTGAGGGGATTCGAACCCCTGACCCCCTGAAGAACTGCAGCGACATTGACTCCTGGGCAATTCTCGACGGATCTCCGAGAATCGCCCTCCTGACCAGGGCTTTCGCCGGGATCGGCGATCAGCGCGAGCCGATCATATCGGCCGGTTTCGGCCGATCTCCAGCCCCTTCGGTGCCGAAAACTGTCTAATTTGTGTCCACCGTCCCCAACTGTCTACGACGGCTGAGACTGAGCCGCGATACCGGTCCTTCCACCGCGAGACCGGCGGGCTGCTGCGGGCGGACCTGGCCCACGGTTGCCGCGACCAGACCACGCGGTCCCACCTCGACGGGCACATCGTTGTCATCCGGGCGCTGCCCCACTACGACGTCCTGTTTGGCGTCGACTTCGAACCTGGCCAGCCACGCACCGGACCGATGATCGAGGAGCACAGATGACCGCGACCACCAAGACCCGACCAGTTGGGGTCCAAGCTCGCTTGCCTGACCCGGGTCCCGAAGACCCCACGATCGGACGGACCTGGAGCCGACCTGTCCGACACCCGCGCTCGTCGCGAACCGCTCGCCGGGGACCGCCGACCGCGCGTGTTCCCAACTCGACGAGGTGCGACGCCCCCGGTCGACGCAGTGGACCGGCGCGCGCAGATCGCGGTGTGACCGGATGTTTCCGCGGCTACTTGCTGAGCGTGGACGACCATGGTTGTGACTGCTGCGACGATGACCAGGACATGCGATCCGGCCATGTCAAGGTGTCTCTGCTCGTGTCTTCTCAGGGGTGTCTTCCGCGCCCACGGGGAGTCGGCGCCGTCGAGGGCGTCGGTGTCGGATCTGGCGACGGTGCCGGTGTGTGCGTCGCGGCGCCGGGCGGCGCGGGCTTGCGCCTCACGCGCCGGATGCCCCAGACGATCCACCATGTGACGAGCGCGAGGATGACTAGGGTGCTCGTCATGGCCCCGATGGCGTAGCTGCTCTCGTAGATGCCGGTCCCCACCGTGCTGCGCCCATCGCCCCCTTCGAATCGGATCGTCCGCATGACGTCGTAGGCCGGGGAGGCGTCTAGTGTCCCGCTGGGTGCCATGACGAGTACGACGACGAGACCAGACTGCCCGGTGGCGTGTGCTGCGACGACTAGCGCGTCCATTTCTGCGCCGCCTGCGCTGGTGTTGGTGAAGGAAAAGACGAGCGCTCCCGCGTCAGGCATCCCCGACCAGACGACTGGGAGTCGTCGCAGACGTAGGGCCAGGTCGCCCCAGGATTCAGAGGCACCGTCCAACGCCCTCTGCACGGCATAGGCATCGGCCGACCCTTCGCCGGTGGAGCTGACAAGTCCGACCTGGGTTTGACCGTCGAATAACCGCGCCGCGCTGCCGTGCTCAAGGTCCTCGTGCTCGGCGGTCCACCCCGCCGGCAGGTCGAGACCGACAGCACCGATAACGACGCGTTCACTGCCGGTGATCTGCTCAAGGGGCTCTATGACGACCGCTTCAGTCCCTGGCGGGTCCGCTTCCCGCGCGAGGTCGCTTCTGACGTGACCCGCGACGGTCAACTCCACCGCCATCGGCGTCGACAGCGCTGATGCGCCGGACAGGCAGCCGGTGAGGACGGCAACGCCGAGTATTGCGACGGCGAGCATGTGGGGCATGGCGATCCTAGGATTCGGCGGTCTCTTGACCTCTGGTCTTTCGACACCGCAACGCGGCGACTTGACTTGGACGACTAGGTCCGCGGGACGCCTCCGCGCTCCTATTGACGGCAGGCGCCCCAAGCCGTCGTCCTAAACGTGCTGGGCGGGTGATCGTGCGCCTTGCCGTCTTGTCAGGAATGCCCACACCGTCGTAGGGCCGGCAAAAGAGCTATCGCATCATGAAGAATTCACTGGGCTCATCCGGCCCCGCGGTCGACTCAACCCAGGCCGCCGAGCCAGCGACAACATGTCCGACACCGTTCGATGTTTCCAGTTTGTACGCAGCATAGGAGCCGTTGTCCAACGAAGGCAGAATGGTTCGAGGGCATCGACATACGTCCCCAGGTGCGCCACCGAAAGCCCGTAAAGCGAGGTGGCGATCGAGATGAACTTTACGTTCATGAATTGGATCTCCACCCGAGTTGGGTAGGAGCTATTCCCGTAGGACCTCAACAGCAGGCGATTCATCCCGCCCCTTAAGGTCTCGACGACAAACTCGTGATAAGGATACTTCGGATGGCTCCATCGATTCCACGCGAACGCGTCTCCAGCAAGACGGGCTGAAAGAATCCGGAGCCGAGTCCACCGTGGTGCCGATGTTTGCCACCGCCCCGGACGAGCGGACCTCAGGCCAGCGTGTCCGGTTGCCGTCCGCCTGGAGCGCAGGCACGTCAAATGCCATTCGCCCGGAGGGCGGATCGTAGCCTGCCAGGAAACAAACAGTCCTGAAGTGTAGTACTAACCCATTGGATGCGCAGTTCACGGCGGCGGAGTTCATTCACGAACGGAGCGAGTCGTGATTGCGTCGGGGCGGCGAAGCGGACCGCTTGGTGGTCTCGTCGCACAAGGGTGACGCTGCGAGCTGCACACCGCGCGAGCACAATGTCATCAAAAGTCGACTGCCAGGCGGGACCGGTCTTTGGTATCGGCTCGGCGCGCGGAGGAAAGGCTGACGCCACGCGGAGTACAGTCCGCATAAACTCCGTCGTCACATCGACCGTGACGGTCCACGTCGAAAATTCCATGTAGCCTAGTGGGTAGCCAGCAGTCATCTGCCCGTAGCCACCCACAAACGTCGCAGAGCCCTCGATGCGATGAGTCCACTCATCGATAAGTCATCACCCAATTCATCCAAAGTTGTAGGTCCGAACCGTTGAATACGAAACGCCGCCGTGGGCTTCCACACCCACACCGGGACCTCCGACGCCGATCTGGTTGGACCAGATAGTCTTGCCACCCGACGTACTCCACGAATAGTCGGCATTCCCCGTAAGAACGTACCCGCCCGAACCCCCAGCCGTCCAGGATCGGCCTTGGAGCTGACTCGGGCTCGTTGCATTACTCAGGAATAGGCCGACAGAAATACCGCGGCCCGATGTCCCGAGCCCGACCGAGCCTGTTTGAATCACTGCCCAGCCGAAGCGCTCGCTGCCGACGCTCGTCAGCGGCGACCTGGCTCAAGCTGCTAGGCCCAAGGAGGACGGCGGTGCGCGCGTCCAAGTCGGCCGCCACCAGCGATGGCGGCTGGCTGCGGGTCATCGACCAGCGGACGTTCGAGGCGCGACCCCAAGCTAGCCCGCCCTCTCGGTCGGGCCCTCCGCATCGTCGATGCGGGCGAGCGCGTCGAGCTCATCGTCGTTGCTGCCCAGCGTCAGCAGTGACCAATCCGGATCAAGCGGCCGCAGAGTCCTTTCGAGCACACCAGCCGGCGACATATCGACGGACTGGTCGGGAGCGACGTAGTGCCCTTCGGTAACCGCCGTGCTCGTGTGTCCGAGAAAAGCCGCCGCCACGTCGATCCCGAGCCCGCGTGCGAGCACGGTCGCTCCCGTTCGCCGGTACCAGCGCGGTGTGATGCCCGAGTCGGCGAGTCCAGCATCGGCAAGAAACTCTCTGAAGGTGCGGCGGAGGTTGTGCAGAGTGAGGACGCCGCCGTTGCGGTTGTGGAAGATCGTGACGTCGGACTGATCGGAGGGCATCTGCGCAATCCGGCGGCGCAAGACCTGGGCGGCGAACTCGGGCACCGCGATGGCTCGATGCGATGCGTCGGTCTTGGCCTGGTCCTGGCGGAAGTCACGGACCCCCTGTCGCCTCACGACAGTGCCCCGGACATGGGCGACCATTCCCCGGGTGGTGTCGTCGATGTCGCATGGTCTCAGGGCGAGAACCTCGCCGGGGCGCATCGCGGTACCGAGCAGCACCTCGCAGATGTCGCGGACCTGGCCGTCCGGCTTCGGCCCGGGCACCCCGGAACCTGTGCGCCAAGCCGCCGAGGCGGCTCGAATGGCTTGGACCTGCTCGAGCGACATCGCCTCGATCTCACGTTTGGGCCTGATGAGAGAAGAGGTTCCCTGGACCGGGTTTCGCGCGAGAGCGTCGTGCCGGAGCGCGAAGGCGAACATCTGGTTCAGCAGAGTGCGGGTGTGCTTGGCCCTTGAGTGCGAGATGGCAGCTTCGCGCCGCAGGAGCCACTCGACGCGCCCCGTGGTGATCTCGCCGAGTGCGTAAGACTCAAGCGCTGGGCGCACATGCAGGCGCAGGTCGTCTCGGTAGTTGTCCTTGGTTCCCTCGGAGATGTCCCGCAGCTCGAGATCCGCCAGCCACAGGTCGCACAGGTCGCCGAACGGGCTGGCCACGCTGAGCAGTCCCCCGCTGCCGTAGCCGGCGCGGTCGACGAGCCTTGCCTTGAGCTTGGCGGTTGCCGCGCGCTGACTTCCCGCGACGGCCGTCACGGCGCGCAGTCGGCCGTCCAGGTCGCGGTAGCGGGTCATCGCTCGGTACCGGCCGCCCAGGTCCGTGAGCGCGATCTCGCCGAACGTGCCGATCGCGGTCCGCGGCCGTCCGCGGCTCACGGCCTGCCTCGTCGGGGATGCCGCTCGCCGTCGGCGGCCTCCATCCGTGCCAGCCAGGCTTGGACCTCGCTGTCCCGGAAGCGCAGCTGGCGTCCGACACGAAAGCCTCGCGGGCCGCGGCCCTGCGAGCGCAGGTCGTACAGCGCCTGGGTGCTGACCGACAGGTACGCAGCGAGCTCGGGCAGGGTCATCGCCGGCTCCAGGGCCGACACCACATCGTTGGTCTCCATGGACACAGGTGTGCCCAAGGAGCCGTAACACGCGCGAGGCCGCCCGAGACTCGACCACCACGGGCCGAGTCTGGGTCGATAAGTGTCGATTAAATGTCTAGTGGCCACGTCTGGCTCCTGTGTTCAGGATCCCGACGTGGCCTCTGACCAGCACTTTCGGTGGAGCTGAGGGGATTCGAACCCCTGACCCCCTGCATGCCATGCAGGTGCGCTACCAGCTGCGCCACAGCCCCGTAGCCCGCCGTGACGGGCCACCACACCCTTGCGGGCGCTCGGAGAGTTTACGACGATCGGCCGCCCAAACGCTAATCGGGGTCCCGGGTCTCGGAGTCGGCGCCGTGACCGGCGTCAGGACCGGCGTTCCAGTCGGAGGACGCGTCGGTCGGGCCGATGTTGTAGCCGACCAGGCGCCAGGCCGGCGCGAAGTCCCCGCGGGTGGCGATGAGCTCGGTCCAGTGGGCGTTGAGCATGCCCGTGAAACCGTGCCAGTCCTGCGGCATGCCCAGCAGCGCGGTGACCGCGGAGCTGATCGCGGAGCCGTGCGAGACCACGACGAGGGTGTCGTCGGCGCCGTACCCGGCCGCGTGCTCCGTGATGCCGGCCAGGACGCGCTGAGCGACCTCCTCGCGGCTCTCCGCGCCGACGCCCGCGGGCTGGCCGCCCGCGCGCCACACGGCGAACTCGTCGGCCCAGTCCCTGCGCAGTTCCTCGCCCGTGAGCCCCTCCCAGACGCCGAACCCGCGCTCACGCAGGCGCGGGTCGACGGCCAGGTCGAGCCCCGAGGCGCGCGCCAGGAAGCTCGCCGTCTCGTGGGCGCGGGAGAGGTCGGAGACGACGATCGCCGTCGGCTCGTGGCGCGCCAGGAGGAGTGCTGCGGCGGTCCGGGCCTGCCAGCGGCCCACGTCGTCGAGCGGGATGTCGACCTGGCCCTGCAGCCGCGCCTGCGAGTTGTAGGCGGTGCGGCCGTGCCGGACCAGGACCAGACGACCCGCCGTCACGCGTCGGTGCCCTCGTCGGTCCCCCGCGCGTCGGCGGGCAGCTCGATGACCGGGCAGTCCTTCCAGAGGCGCTCGAGTGCGTAGTACACCCGGTCCTCGGCGTGCTGTACGTGGACGACGATGTCGCCGAAGTCCACGAGCACCCAGCGGCCGGCGCCCTTGCCCTCGCGGCGGATCGGCTTGGCGCCGAGCTTGAACAGCGACTCCTCGACGGCGTCGACGATCGCCCCGACCTGCCGCTCGTTGCTGCCGGAGGCGATCAGGAACACGTCGGTGAGCACCAGCTGCTCGCTGACGTCCAGGGCGATGATCTCCTCGGCCTTGATGTCGGACGCGGCGCGAGCCGCCGCAACGGCAAGCTCGATGGCACGTTCGGTCGCAGCCACAGGTCTCCTCGAAATCTTGGGGTCAGGCAGGATCGGCGACGAGGCCGAGTGGGGTGTGCACGGCCGAGGCCGATGCGGGTGTCGATCCGGTGCCCGAGGCGTCGAGCCCGCCGGACCGGCTCCACAGGAGCACGATGAGGAAGCCCAGCACGAACGCGACGAGCGCCAGTGCGAGGAAGTGCAGCCAGGTGTACGGGTGCCGCGGACGGACCTCGTCGTCGTCGTCCTCGTCGTCCTGCGCCGCGGCGGTGGTGGACGCGATGGCGGGGAGCGACTCGGCGAACGGGCTCGCGCCGAAGCCCGTGCCCCCACCCTCCGCACCCGTGCGCGGCGCGGGAACGGTGCCGCCGGCCGCGACCGGGGTCGGCGACCACGCGACGGGACCGGCCTCGGGCGGGGCGGTCGGGCTCGGCGTCGGCGACCAGCTCTGCGTGGGAGCCGGGGCCGGGGCGTCGGTCGGCCTGCTCGTCGCGGGTGCGGTGGCGCGTGCCTGGGCGGCACTGGGCTGCCACGTCGACGTCGGTGACGGCGCCTCGGCACCGCCTGCCGTGGGCCACGCTGCCGGCGCAGCAGCGGCGGGGGGCGAGGCGATCCAGCTCGGACCGTCGCGACGTGCCGCCGCCGGGCCGCCGGCGTCCGACGAGGTGCTGGACGGACCTGAGGGCTGACCGCCGAAACCAGGCTGCTGGCCGAATGTCGACGGCTGGCCGACGGAGGACGGCTGGCCGAACGTCGACGGCTGGCCGACCGTGGGCTGGGTGGCCGGGCGCTGCGGCGTCGACGGGCGGGAAGCCGGGCTCGGGACCTGGCTCGGCTGGCCCGGCGCGGGCAGGGCGCTCGTGCGAGCCGGCGGCGTGCTCGTCGGCTGGGGGGAGGACGCCTGGGCGGCGGACGGCTGGCCGGCGGACGGCTGGGCGGCGGACGGCTGGCCCGCGGATGGCTGGCCGGCGGACGGCTGCGACGGTGCACCGGGACGGCCCGACGACGTGCTCGGCTGCACGCTCGCGGCGGGGCGGGCCCCGGGCTGCGCGGACGGTGCCTGCCAGGGTGCGGTTGCGGGAGCGGACGACGCGGCAGCGCCCTGGACGGACGTGCGCTGCGGTACCTGCGCGGGGGGCTGTGCGGGCGTGCCGGGCCGTGCCGGGCCTGCACCGGGAGCGTTCGTCGGCGCCGGGCCGCGCTGGCCCCAGGCGGACTGGGCCGCGGACGGCTGCGCGGTGAACGACTGGGCGGTGGACGGCGTCACCGTGGACGGCCGCGCCTGAGGAGACGGCTGCGGGGCCGGGGCGGGCGTGCGGGACGGGCTCGGCACGGAGCCGCCGGTCGCCGACGGCGCCGGCGACGTCGCCGACCAGGGGGCCGGCCGGGTCGTGGGGGCGGGCTGCGCGGGGGGTCGCTCGCTCGTCGGGTCGAGCGCGGTGTCCCGGATGGAGCGGCGGGAACGCGCGACCGCGTCGGTGGGCGGCCCGGAGGCGTCGGGGATGCTCTGCTCGCGCATCGCCCGCCGTGAGACCGGAGGCGTCGTAGGTGAGCTGGCGGGCGGGGTCGGCTGGGGAGCCGCGGACCCGTCGTCGGGCGCGACACCTTCGACGGATCCCGTCTCGGGCCTGTGGAGCTCGCGGCGACTGCGCCGCTCTCCGGTTTCACTCATGACATTCCTCGATACAACCTGTGCTTGGCGATGTACTGAACAACCCCGTCCGGGACGAGGTACCACACCGGTTGCCCGGCGCTCTCTCGGGCGCGGACATCCGTCGACGAGATCGCCAGGGCCGGGACCTCGAGGACCTGGACGCGATCGCCGGGGAGCCCGTCGACCGACAGCGTGTGCCCGGGGCGGGTGACCGCCACGAACTGCGCCATCGAGAAGAGCTCGTCCGCATCCTTCCACGTCAAGATCTGCGTGATGGCGTCCGCACCCGTGATGAAGAACAGTTCGGCGTCCGGGCGGGCCGTCTTGAGGTCACGCAGGGTGTCGACGGTGTACGTCACACCTTCGCGGTCCACGTCCACCCGGCTCACCGTGAACCGCGGGTTCGACGCCGTCGCGATGACGGTCATCAGGTAGCGGTGCTCGGCGAGCGTGACGGCCTGGTCGAGCTTGAACGTCGGCTGACCGGTCGGGACGAAGACGACCTCGTCGAGGTCGAACCTCGCCGCGACCTCACTGGCGGCGACCAGGTGGCCGTGGTGGATGGGGTCGAACGTGCCGCCCATGACCCCGAGGCGCTGCCTCCGGACGGGCGGGTGCGTCATCGGTCGGTCCCTCCGTCGATCCCGACAGGGGGCCGGGTCAGTGGCGCGTCCCCACGTTCCGGAAGGCGTATGCGGTCAGCAGCATGGCAACCAGCCCGACGAACGCTCCGACGCCGAAGACCCACGGCTCGAAGGGCAGCTCGTTCACGACCTCGGCAGCTTCAGCAGCAACACGCACGACAATCCTCCAGGGGTGGGGCGGGTGCGATCAGTGTCGCACGGTCAACTGTGGTGCTCAGGGTCTGACGTGCCCGTCGCCGTGCACGATCCACTTGGTCGTCGTCAGCTCGCCGAGGCCCATCGGACCCCGCGCGTGCAGCTTCTGCGTGGAGATCCCGATCTCCGCGCCCAGGCCCAGCTGGCCGCCGTCGGTGAACCGCGTCGAGGCGTTGACCATGACCGCCGCGGAGTCCACCTCGGCGACGAACCGCTCCGAGGACGCCAGGTCCCGGGTGACGATCGCCTCGGTGTGCCCGGAGCTCCACGTGCGGATGTGCTCGAGGGCCTCGTCCAGGGAGTCGACGACGCGCACGGCCAGGTCGAGCGACAGGTACTCGGTCGCCCAGTCCTCGTCGGTGGCCGCGACGACGTCCGCCTCCTCGGGTGCCAGGGCGAGCGTCTCCTCGCAGCCGTGGATCGTCACGCCCTCGTCGGCGAGCATCGCGATCGCGACCGGCAGGAACTCGTCGGCCACGGCCCGGTGCACCAGCAGCGTCTCGGCGGCGTTGCACACGCCGACACGCTGCGTCTTGGCGTTCAGCAGGATCGGCAGGGCCATCGCCAGGTCGGCGGTCTCGTCGACATAGACGTGCACGTTGCCCACGCCCGTCTCGACGACCGGGACGGTGGACTCGCGCACGACGGTCTGGATGAGGTCCGCACCCCCGCGCGGAACCAGGACGTCGACCAGCCCGCGCGCGTGCATGAGCGCCACGGCGCCCTCGCGCCCGTAGGAGTCGATCGACTGGATCAGCGCACCGGGCAGGCGCTGCGAGACGAGCGCCCGCGACAGGACGTCGACGATCAGCTCGTTGCTGGCCGCGGCCGCGGACCCACCGCGCAGGATCACCGCGTTGCCGCTCTTGAGCGCGAGCCCGGCGGCGTCGACCGTGACGTTCGGGCGGGCCTCGTAGATCATGCCGACCACGCCCATCGGGACGCGGACCTGCCGCATGCGCAGGCCGTTGGGCAGCGTCGACCCGCGGACCACCTCGCCCACCGGGTCGGGCAGCGCCGCGAGCTCGCGCAGGGCGTCGGCGATCCCCGCGATCCGCTCGGGGGTGAGCGCGAGCCGGTCGAGCAGGCCGGCGGACGTGCCGTTGGCGCGGCCGCGCTCGAGGTCGATCTTGTTGGCCTCGACGATCTGTGGCGTGGCCTCGACGAGCGCGTCGGCCATGGCACGCAGCGCCGCGTCCTTGGTGGCGCGGTTGGCCGTGGCGAGCGTGCGGGAGGCGATCTTGGCGCGCTCCGCGACGGCGCGGACCGCGGCCGTGACGTCGGGCGCCTCGGGTGCTTGCTGGAGCGGCTGCTCGAGCGACGTGGTCATCTGGTCAGGGTAGTCCCGCTGTGCCGGAGTGCGTCCCGCGCGGTCACGCCCGCGTGCACCAGCGGGATGACGTTCTCGCCGAACTCGACCGCGTCCGCGAGCAGGTCGTAGCCGCGCAGGCCGAAGATCTCGAACCCGAGGTCGACGTAGTCCAGCAGGGCGTCGGCCACGGTCCGGTAGGAGCCGACGAGGGCCGTCGCGCTCGTCGGCAGCCCGCCCGCACCCGCGACGGTCGGCGTCCACAGGGCACGGTCGTGCCGCTCCCCCGACGCGGCCAGCTCGGCCAGGCGCAGGTTCGCGGTGTTCTCGGGCAGCTTCCCCGGCTCACGGGGTGCCTCGGTCAGGGTCCGCACCGCGCGCGGCGACGCGAGCTCGTCGATGCGTGCTCGGATCGCGTGCGCCCTGGCCCACGCCTCCTCGTCGGTGGGCGCCACGATCGGCCGGAACGCGATCTGCAGACGAGGCAGCGGACGGCCCACGGCGGTCGCGAACGAGCGGAGCAGGTCGACCTGGTCCGCGGTCGCGGCCAGCGGTTCGCCGAAGAGCGCGAACACGTCCGCGACGCGCGCACCGACCTCCAGGGCTCGTCGCGACGCCCCGCCCGCCGACAGGCCCGGACGCTGCTCGGTGCGGGCCCGCAGGACGAACTCCTGCGCTCGGTAGTACGGGCCGACGTGCGTGAACGGCTCGGCCGAGGTCCACGACCGCAGGAGCAGCTGCGCGTACTCGGCGAGCCGGTCGTAGCGCGCGTCCTTGTCCAGGTCGTCGCCCTCGGCCCGCTGGTCGCTGGTGAGGCCGCCCGCGATGAGGTGGACCGTGACGCGTCCGCCGGACGCCGCGTGCAGGGTCGCGAAGGTCTTGGCGGCGAACGTGGGCGCCGAGACGTTCGGGCGGTGCGCGACGCGCAGCTGGATGCGGTCGGTGTGTGCCGCCGCCCAGGCCGCCGCCTGCGCGGGGTCGGGGCCGTCGGACGCATAGGGGAACAGGACGTGGTCCCAGCCGCTCGCCTCGTGGGCGCGCACGATCTCCCGTGTGTAGCCGGGGTCCCAGACGGGTCCGACGAGCGGGGTGGTCTCGGTCGACGGGTTGCCGTACCCGGCGCCGAGGAACTCGACGGCCACGTCAGACCGCGACGAGCCGGTCGAGGCCGCGGGCACGGCCCGGGTTCTGCGGTCCCCACAGCGTCGTCGACACCTCGGCCCGGACCAGCGGGACGACCTCCTCGGCGAACCGTCGCAGGACGTCCTGCTGCTGCTCGTACGGCAGGACCGGGTTGAGCGAGACGGACTGCAGGTCGTGCCCGTAGGAGGCGTGGTAGTCGAGGATCTTCTCCGCGACGCGCTCCGGGGAGCCGACGAGCGCCGGGCCGCGCTCGACCGCGTCCTCGATGTGCGCGAACGACGAGACCTTGCCGGGCCGCGTCTCGCCGACGTGCCGGGCGGCCATCCGGGCGGCGAAGCCCTCGTAGACCGCGCGGTACTCCTCGGTCGCCTGCTCGGTGGTGTCCGCCAGGAAGAGGCCGCCCGAACCGGAGCCGACGTAGCCGACCGACGGGTCGTGCCCGTGGGCCACGAGCTGCTCGCGGTACCGGTCGATGAGCACCTTGTAGTTCTCGCGGGGCTGCAGCGCGTTCGCGGACACGATCGGGTCGCCGTGCTTGGCGGCGAGGTCGACCGCGATGGTGCTGGTGGCCGAGCCGTGCCAGATGCGGAAGGGGCCGTCGTACGGGCGCGGCAGCGTCGTCGCGTCCGTCAGCGGCGCGTGGAACGTGCCCTTCCAGTCGACGTGCTCTCGGCTGAGCAGCAGGGTGAGGAGCTCGTAGTTCTCCTCGAGGTAGTCGTACTGGTGCTCCAGCTGGAGCCCGAACAGCGGGAAGTGCTTGTCCTCGTTGCCCTTGCCGATGACGATCTCGAGCCGCCCGCGCGAGAGCAGGTCGATCGTCGCGTAGTCCTCGGCGACGCGGACCGGGTCGAGCAGGCTGAGCACGGTGACGCCGGTGCTGAGCAGGATCGTGTCCGTCGCCTGGGCCAGCGCGCCGAGCAGCACGGTGGGAGACGACGACAGGAAGTCGCCGGCGTGGCGCTCCCCCACCGCGAACGCGTCGATCCCGAGCTCCTCGGCCAGCACGGCGGTCTCGACGACGCGCTCGAGGCGGGTGGACGGGTCGAGCAGCTCGCCGGTGACCGGGTGCGGGCCGTGGGGGACGATGTCGAGGACCTGGAACTTCACGAGAGTGCTCCTTGCGTGAGTGGTGCTGTGTCGAGGCCGAACGCGAGCAGGGTGCCGCCGGCGACGACACGGGTCTCGCGCTCGGTCAGCCGGACGAAGCCGAGACGGTGGTAGAGCGCGTGGGCGCCGAGCATCTGCGGCCCGGAGTTCATGACGACGCGGTCGAGGGCCCGCTGCCGGGCGAGTGCGACGACGTGCTCGGTGAGCAGCACCCCGATCCCTCGTCGGCGAGCCGCGGGGTCGACCGCGAGCAGCCGGAAGTCGAGCTCGCCGTCCCGACCGAGCTCGGAGATGTGCTCGCCCGCGCGCGGCGTTGCGACCGTCCCGACCAGCTCGCCGGTCGCGAGGTCCTCGGCCACCCAGACCTCGTGCTCGCGAGCCCGGGCGGCGACGTCGGCGAGGGAGGCGCGGTACTCGTCGGGGATGTCGTAGTCGTGGGCGTACGCCTCGACCGACAGCTGCGCGACGCGGTCGTACTCGTGCGGCGCGACCAGTCGGACGCGCAGGCCGGTGCGGGCGACGTCGTAGCGGTACACGACCAGACCGGCGATCGTTTCCCGGTCGACCACCCGCTCGAACCCGAGCCGGTGGTACAGGCGTTGCGCGACGACGTTGCGGGCGCCGGTGTCCAGTACCAGCGCGGTGACACCCCAGGCCCGCGCGCGGGCGACCGACTCCGCCAGGAGCGCGGCGCCGACCCCGCGACCGCGGGCAGCCGGCGTGGTGGTCAGCAGCCGCACCTCGGCCTCGTCGTCGTGGGCCTGCCGCGTGTACCCGGTGCCGGGCCGCAGCAGGCTGATCGTGCCCAGCAGCTCGTCGCCGTCGACCGCCACGAGCAGGTCGCCGGCCGCCGCGCGCCCGGGAGCGTCGCGCAGCAGCGCCAGCCGCGCCGGGTCCGTGGTCGGACCGAACGGCCCGGTCGCGAACCCGTGCTCGGTGAGCTCCGCGACCGCGGCGTGCTCGTCCGGCCGCGACGTGCGCACCTCGATCATGAGAAGTACCCCTCCACGTCCAGGACGCCGCCGGCGTCCTGGAAGTCCTGCCGCACCGCGGCACGCAGCGCCGGGTCGGCCAGATAGTCCAGGGCCGTGAGCGCGAGCCCGACGGCACCGTCGACGGCGGCGGCGTCCCCGCGAGGACCTCCGGCGACCTCCGCGAACTCGCGGGTGTGCAGGGCCACCTCCGGGTCGCTCACCGCGATCATCGGGTGGATGCCGGGGAGCCGGACGCTCACGTTCCCGAAGTCGGTCGAGGCCGCGAGTATCTCGGGGACGACGCCCCCGGCCAGCACGGTCCGCCCCTGACCGGCCTGGTGCACCGCCCAGCGCTCTGCGAGCGGTCCGTTGGTCCGGACGGGGAGCGTGAACGGGGCCGCGTCCCAGACCAGCTCGGCGGTCGTCCCGGTGGCCAGCGCGGCGCCCCGCGCGATGTCGGCGAGCCGCTCGGAGAGGTCCTTGAGGGTCGTCGGGCTCGCGGACCGGACGTAGTACTCGACGGTCGCGCGCTCGGGCACCACGCTCGGCCGCGTCCCGCCCTCGAGCACCACGCCGTGCACACGGTCGCTCGGCGGGATGTGCTGCCGCAGCATCGCGACCGCCTGGTAGTTCAGCGCGACGGCGTCGAGGGCGTTGCGGCCCATGAACGGGCTGGCCGACGCGTGCGCGGCGACCCCGTGGTACGTGACGCGCAGCTGCCGCCGGCCGAGGAACGGGTGGTCGACGACGTCGAAGCCGAACGGGTGCACCATGATCGCCGCGTCGACGCCCTCGAAGAACCCGTTGCGCGCCAGGATCTCCTTGCCCGAGCTGCCCTCCTCCGCCGGCGTGCCGAGCAGGAGCACCCGACCCGGCAGGTCCAGACCGTCGGCGACCGCCCGGACCAGCGCGAGGAACGCCCCCGTCGCGGCGCCCGCGATGAGGTGGTGCCCGCACGCGTGACCCACCCCGGGCAGCGCGTCGTACTCGGCCAGGATCGCGACGGTCGGACCCGCGTCCTCGCGAGCCGCGCCGTCGTCGGGCCCGGCCTTGGTCAGTCCCGCGCGCAGCGCGGTCGACAGGCCGTGCGTCCCCACCGTCGCGGGCACGCCGCGCGCCCGCAGCAGGTCCGCGATCGCCGCGACCGAGCGGACCTCGCGGAACGCCTCCTCCGGGTGGGAGTGGATCGCGTGCGCGACGTCGAGGAGGTCCCCCTGGCCGGCGCTCGCCGCGTCCCGCACGAGGGCGCGCGACGTCTCGTCGGCCCCGTCGAACGGGGAGGTCAGCGGGACGAACGACCCGCGTCGGCGCTCGGTGAGCGCGCGCAGCTCGTCGAGGAACGCGGTGGAGGGGGTACTCATCCGGCGGTCGGCTCCTCGGCGGGCAGGCCCGCGTCCTTCCAGGCACCGAAGCCGCCGTCGACGTGGACGACGTTGGTGAAGCCCTTGGCGCGCAGCTCCGCGGCCACCGGGCCGGACCCGCGCACCGAGCCGCAGACGACCACGATCGGCGTGTCCAGCGAGACGACGGGTGCGTGGTGCGTGGCCGCGGCGAGGTCGAACTCGTCGTCGATCGCGTACCGGTCGCCGACCGTGGCGCCGGGGATCGCGCCCGTGCGCGACCGGCCCGTCTCGCTGCGGACGTCGAGCAGGAACGCGCCCTCGGCGACGCGCTCGGCGGCCTCCTGCGGGGTGACCGCGGGCGCGAGCGCCGCGGCGTCCTCGAGGCTGAGGTGCTCGGCGGGGGCGCCCGGGCGGGCGGTGGTCTCGGTCATCGTGCTCTCCTTCGTCGTCGTGCCTGTGCTCATCGGAGCCGGAAGCCCTGCGCCTCGAGCGCCGAGCGCAGCTGGTCGCGACCGTTGAGCGCCGCGGGGCCGGAGAGCCGGGCGAGCAGCCGGTCCGTCCAGGAGTGCGACAGCCCCTCGAGGGCGTAGAACTCGCCGATCCGCTCCTCGTAATCGGCGACCGCGTCGGCGTGGTCCGCGTCGTCGTACACCTCGTGGTGCAGCACGGCCGACTGGGGCAGGCGCGGCTTCACGCGCGTGTTCTCGGACAGGTCGGGCCGCCCGACGACGAGCCCGAACGCGGCGAACACGTGGCGCGGCAGGTGGAGCAGGTCGGCCACCTCCGCCGGCCGGTTGCGCAGCGCGCCGATGTACACCGTCCCCAGGCCCAGCGACTCCGCGGCGAGCACCGCGTTCTGCGCGGCCAGGGCCGCGTCGACGAACCCGACGACGGCCGTCTCGAGGTAGTCCGCGCCTTCGGTCGGCGCGTCGTGGGCCGCGGCGATGGCGTGGGCGCGGCCGAGGTCGACGAGCCAGACGAGCAGCAGCGGCGCCTGCGTGATGTGCGCCTGGTTGCCCGCGAGCGCGCACAGGGCCGACCGGCGCTGGTCGTCGCGCACGGCCACGACGCTCCACAGCTGGAGGTTCGAGCTGGTCGCGGCGGACTGYGCGGCGGCGACGACGGCAGCGAGCTCGGCGTCCGAGACGTCGTCGGGCAGGTACCGCCGCACGGAGCGGTGCGCGAGCTGCAGCTCGATGACGTCGGAGGTGGCGACGTCGTCGGGTGCGACGCCGCCGTAGCGGGCGTCGAGCGTGGACGGGAGGAGGGCGACGGACATGGTTCCCCTGGTGAGCGCGCTGTCGGAGTTCGCGGGGAGGGTGAGCCGCCCGGATGCCGAAGTCAACGAACCGTCGGCGACGTCTCACATCTCGGTCCTCGGGCGGTGCGTCCATTCCGTGAGACGCAGCGGCGGATCGTTGACGACCCCGCGCCTCGTCCTTACCTTCGCGGCCGGTATCGAGTCCCGACGCAAAGCCCTGGTTGGTCGGGCAGCAACCCTTCACGTGACGGGGTGCTCCAGGTGACTACCCGGCACGGCTCCCGCCGTGCAAGCACAGACGACGGAACGAGGACCCCGATGCGCGCCTTCCCCCGGGCCCCGCGATGAACCGCTACGTGCTCGCCCGCCTCGGGCAGGCGCTCCTCGTGCTCTGGGCCGCCTACACGGTGTCGTTCGTCGTGCTCTACGCGCTGCCGGGCGACCCGGTCTCGCTCATGTACGGCGGCGAGTCGTCGGACGTCACGCCCGAGCAGCTCGACGCGCTGCGCGCCCAGTACGGCCTCGACCAGCCGCTGCCGGTGCAGTACCTGACGCAGCTCGGGGGCGTCCTGCGCGGGGACCTCGGCACGTCGGTGGTCCTGCACCGGCCGGTGACCGGACTGATCGCCGAGGCGATCCCGCCGACCGCGGCCATCGCGGCGGCCGCGTTCGTGCTCGCGCTGCTGGTCGGCGGCGGGCTGGCCATCGTCGCGACCCTGGTGCGCAGCCGCGGCCTGTCCAACACGCTGCTCGGCCTGCCCCCGCTCGGGGTCGCGATCCCGTCGTTCTGGTTCGGTCTGATGCTCGTCCAGTGGTTCTCGTTCCAGAACCCGATCTTCCCCGCGGTGGGCAACAAGGGGTTCTCCTCGATCGTCCTGCCGGCGGTGACGCTCGCGGTGCCCACGGCGGCGCTGATCGCGCAGATGCTCTCGCGCAGCCTCCAGCACAGCCTGCGCCAGCCGTACGTCGACACGGCCCGTGCCAAGGGCGCCGGCTCGGTGCGCGTCCACTTCCGGCACGCGTTGCGCAACGCCTCGCTCCCCGCGCTCACGGTGACCGGACTGGTCATCGGCGAGCTCCTGGCCGGGGCGGTCGTCACCGAGACCGTGTTCTCCCGTGCCGGGATCGGCCGGCTCACCGCGACGTCCGTCAGCGCGCAGGACATCCCCGTCGTGATGGGCGTCGTCCTGTTCGCCGCCGCCGTGTTCGTGCTGGTCAACCTCGCGGTCGATCTGCTCTACCCGCTCCTCGACCCGCGGATCGTGCGGCACTCACGTCCACCGAAGGCCGCGGCCCCGGTCGCCGCGGCCGCGGTCCGTGAGCCCGCAACGGCGGGGGTGTGATGTGACGGACCTTCTCGACGACCTCGCCACCACCGCCGCCGACCTCCCGGCCGACGCGCCGCTGGATCAGCCCGACGAGCAGACGCGCGGGCGGTTCGCCTGGGTCGGCGACCTGCTGCGCAGGCCCGGGCTCCTCCTCGCTCTCGTCTGGATCGGGTTCGTGCTCGTGGCGGCGTTCGTGCCGCAGGTGCTCGCGCCCGGCGACCCGCTCACCGGAGTGCCGGCCGACAAGCTTCAGGCCCCCTCGTCGGCGCACTGGTTCGGCACCGACCAGCTGGGTCGCGACCTGTACACGCGGGTGGTGCACGGCACGCAGCTGACGCTCGAGGCGGCGCTCGTGGCCGTCGGCGTCGGCCTGCTGGTCGGGGCCGTGGTCGGTCTGGTCGCCGGCTTCGTCGGTGGCGTGTTCGACGACGTCGTCATGCGCGTCGTCGACGTGCTGCTGTCCATCCCCGCGCTGCTGCTCTCGCTCGCGCTCATCACGGCGCTCGGCTTCGGGACGGTCAAGGTCGCGATCGCGGTCGGCCTGGCCAGCGTCGCGACGGTCTCACGCATCATGCGCTCCGAGGTCCTGCGTGTGCGCTCGTCGGTCTACGTCGAGGCCGCGCACGCCGGCGGCAGCCGCTGGTGGTCGGTCCTGTTCCAGCACGTGCTCCCCAACGCCTCGGGCCCCGTCGTCGTGCTCGCCGCCCTGCAGCTCGGCACGGCGATCCTCGCGGTGTCCGCACTCAGCTTCCTCGGGTACGGCGCTCCCCCGCCCGCGCCCGAGTGGGGTGCGCTGGTGTCCGGCGGTCGCGACTACCTGCGCACGTCCTGGTGGCTGACCACGCTGCCCGGCCTGACGATCGCGCTCAGCGTGCTGGCCGCGGGCCGCCTGTCGCGTGCCCTCGACCGGCACGACGGGGGTGTGGCATGACCTCCTCCTTGCGGCTCCTGACGGTCACGGACCTCGCGGTCGCGTACCGGACGCGTCGCGGCACGGTCCGCGCCGTGCGGGACGTCTCGCTGCACGTCGACGCGGGCGAGACCGTCGCCGTGGTCGGCGAGTCCGGGTCCGGCAAGTCGACCACCGCCGCCGCGGTGGTCCGGCTCCTGGCGCCGGCGGCCGTGATCGACCACGGGAGCATCGACCTGCTGGGCCACGACGTGGTCCACGCCTCCCACCGCGACCTGCGCAACGTGCGCGGCGTCCTGGTCGGCCTGGTCCCGCAGGACCCCACGGTGTCGCTCAACCCCGTCACCCGCATCGGCGACCAGGTGGCCGAGGTGCTGCGCATCCACGGTCTGGCCGACCGCAAGAACGCCGAGATCGAGGCGATCGAAGCACTGCGCCGGGCGGGCCTGGCCGAGCCGGAGGTCCGGGCGCGGCAGTACCCGCACGAGCTCTCCGGCGGCATGCGACAGCGCGTGCTGATCGCGATCGCGCTGGCCGCCCAGCCGCGCCTCCTGGTGGCCGACGAACCGACGAGCGCCCTCGACGTCACCGTCCAGCGGCAGATCCTCGACCACATCGAGGACCTCACGGCCGGAACTGGGACGGGGGTCCTGCTCATCACGCACGACCTCGGCGTCGCCGCGGACCGGGCCGACCGCATCGTCGTGATGTCGCAGGGCAGGGTCGTCGAGCAGGGCACGCCCGACCAGGTGCTCGGCGCACCGAGCGACCCGTACACCCGCGCGCTGCTCGCTGCGGCGCCCAGCCTGCGCGGTGCCCGCACCATCGCCGCGCCGGTCCCGCCGACCGCCGTGCCGGCGCTCGAGGCGCGGCGCCTGACCAAGGAGTTCCCGCTCCCGCGGTCCGCCGGCGGGGGCACGCTCCGTGCCGTCGACGACGTCTCGTTCGTCCTGCCGCGCGGGCGCACCCTCGCGCTCGTCGGCGAGTCCGGCTCCGGGAAGTCCACGACCGCCCGCCTCGCGCTGCGGCTGGCGGAGCCGACGTCGGGCTCGGTGCTCGTCGACGGCGAGGACGTGACGCACACCCGCGGGGCGGCGCTGCGGCTGCTGCGCCGGCGGATGCAGGTGGTCTACCAGAACCCGTACGCGTCCCTCGACCCGCGGTTCTCGGTCCAGCGGATCGTGACCGAGCCCCTGCGCGCGTTCGGCGTCGGCTCGCGCGCCGAGCGTGCCGCCCGCGCCGCCGAGCTGCTGGACGTCGTCGCCCTGCCGCGCACCGCGCTCCAGCGCCGTCCCGCGGAGCTCTCGGGCGGGCAGCGGCAACGCGTCGCGATCGCCCGCGCGCTCGCCCTGAACCCGGAGCTCGTCGTGCTCGACGAGCCCGTGTCCGCGCTCGACGTCTCGGTCCAGGCCCAGATCCTCGACCTGCTGACGGACCTGCAGGTCGAGCTCGGGCTGTCCTACCTGTTCATCTCGCACGACCTGGCCGTCGTCCGGCAGGTCGCGCACGAGGTGGCCGTCCTGCAGCGCGGCCGGGTGGTCGAGCAGGGCCCGGTCGAGGGCGTGTTCGCGCACCCGGGCGACCCGTACACCGCCGAGCTGCTGTCGGCGATCCCCGGCGGCCGCGTGCGCGCCGGCGAAGGGGGTGCGTCGTGACCTCGTGTCGACGTGACTGAGCCCCCGCGCCGCCCGTCACCCACCCCCAGCAAGGAGCACCACCATGTCCGTCCGACGACCCTCGCGCCGTCAAGCCGGCCTCCTGACCGGCATCGCCACGCTCTCCCTCCTGCTCGCCGCCTGCTCCTCGGGCTCGGACGACGCGGGTTCCGACGAGAGCACGTCGACCGCCGCGGCAGACGCCCCCGTCGACGGTGGCGACCTCACCTTCGCCATCGGCAACGACCCCATCTCGCTCAACCCGCCCGCCATCGGCTCCGGCAACGACACCTGGTACGTGACCCGTCAGCTCGTCGACTCCCTGCTCTGGCAGGACCCCGCCGACGGCTCGCTCAAGCCGTGGCTGGCGACGAAGTGGGAAGCGAACGCCGACGCGACCCAGTTCACGTTCACGCTGCGCGACGACGTGACGTTCTCCGACGGCACGCCGTTCACCGCGGAGTCGGTGAAGAAGAACTTCGACGACACCGTCGCCGCCGGCGCCAAGTCCTCCGTCGCCGCGAACTTCGTCGGGTACGCCGGCACCACGGTCGTCGACCCGACCACCGTCACGGTCGCGTTCTCGTCTCCGAACGCGGCGTTCCCGCAGGCCACGTCGGCGGTGGGTCTCGGCTTCGTCGCCGACTCCACGCTCGCCATCCCGTTCGACGACCGCGCCAGCGGGACGGGTGTCGTCGGCACCGGGCCGTTCACGCTGGACCACTACACCAAGGACACCGAGACGGTCCTGACGGCCCGCGACGACTACGCGTGGGGCCCGCAGGGTCGCGAGAACACCGGCAGGGCGCACCTGGACACCGTGACGTTCCAGGTGATCCCCGAGGCGGGCGTGCGTACCGGCGCGCTCACCTCCGAGCAGGTGGACGTGATCGGCGGCGTGCAGCCGACCGACATCGAGACGCTCGGGTCCTCCGGGTTCGACCTGGTGAGCCGCGCCAACCCGGGCATCACCTTCGGCCTGACCTTCAACGAGGGCGGCGCGCTCGGCTCCGACCCGGCGGTCCGCGAGGCCATCGCGCTCACGGTGAACCCGACCGAGGTCCGCGACACCGCCCTGAACGACGGCTTCGCCGTGGCGACGAGCCCGCTGGCCAGCACGACCCCGGGCGTCGCCGACGTCAGCAAGGACATCGTCACGGACCCGAAGAAGGCCGCGACGGTCCTCGAGGACGACGGCTGGGTCAAGGGTGCGGACGGCATCTACGCGAAGGACGGCAAGCCGCTGGCGCCCGTCCTGGTCTGGATCACCAACTTCTCGCCGAACCAGACGTCCGTCGAGCTCATCCAGCAGGAGCTCAAGGCCAACGGCATCGACGCGCAGCTGTGGAGCGGCACGGTGCCGGACTTCCAGGCGAAGCTGAAGGACGGCTCGTTCGACCTGGTCTGGGGCAACCTGAGCCGGGCCGACGGTGACGTCCTGCGCACGCAGTACTCGACGGCGGCGACGAACTTCTACAAGCTCGCCGACCCCGAGCTGGAGGCGCTGCTGCAGAAGCAGCTCGCCGTCAGCGACCCGACCGAGCGGGACGCCGTCCTGGCCGACGCGCAGGAGCGCCTCGTCACCGAGCACCACGTGATCCCGGTGCACGAGCTGACC
The DNA here is from genome assembly GCF_056404795.1 of Cellulomonas sp. P2_B4. Lineage (NCBI taxonomy): Bacteria > Bacillati > Actinomycetota > Actinomycetes > Micrococcales > Cellulomonadaceae > Cellulomonas > Cellulomonas sp. P2_B4. The sequence continues at coordinate 74,699 of NZ_JBFUDI010000014.1, read as the reverse complement.
ACGTTCCTCGGCCTGAACACCGACGTGCACGACGTACAGCTGGGTGCGGACTCGCGCCTCGACCAGCTGACGCAGGCGTGGATCGGTAGCTGACACACACCGCAACGTCCGCACTCGTGGGTGCCATAGGCCCCACGAGTGCGGACGTTGTGCTCTCAGCGGCGCTTGCGGACCAGGACCAGGTCGTCGCGGTGGACGAGCTCGCGGTCGTAGCCCGGCCCGAGCTCGGCGCGCAGGTCCTGCGTCGAGCGGCCGAGCAGCCCGGGCACCTCGGAGGCGTCGTACGCGACCAGCCCGCGGCCGATCAGCGCGCCGTCGGGTCCGACGAGCTCGACGGGGTCGCCCTCCTCGAATGCCCCTTCGAAGCCGGTGACGCCGGCGGGCAGCAGCGAGGTCCCGCGCTCGACGACCGCCCGCACGGCGCCCGCGTCGAGCACGAGGCGTCCACGGGTGTGCGCGGCGTGCGCGAGCCAGAGGCGCCGGATCGACGTGCGGCGGCCGGTCGCGGTGAACCACGTGCCGACGTCCTCGCCGGCCAGCGCCTGCGCGGCCTGGGCGGCGGACGTGAGGATGACGGGGACGCCGGACTGCGTCGCGATCGCGACCGACTCCAGCTTGGTCACCATCCCCCCGGTGCCCACGGCGCTCCCCCGCGACGCGACATCGATCCCCTCGAGGTCCTCGGCGTGGACCACGGACGCGATCCGACGACTGCCGTCGCGGGACGGGGGCCCGGTGTAGAGCGAGTCCACGTCGGACAGCAGCATCAGCGCGTCGGCGTGCACGAGGTGCGAGACGAGGGCGGCGAGCCGGTCGTTGTCGCCGAACCGGATCTCGTCGGTCGCCACGGCGTCGTTCTCGTTGATGACCGGCACGATGCCGAGGTCGAGGAGCCGCGTCAGGGCGCGGTGCGCGTTGCGGTAGTGCACGCGACGGACGGTGTCGTCGGCGGTGAGCAGCACCTGGCCCACCTGGAGCCCGTGCCGCCGGAACGCCTCCGTGTAGTGCGCGACCAGCAGCCCCTGACCGACCGACGCGGCGGCCTGCTGCGTCGCCAGGTCCTTCGGGCGGGTCGCCAGTCCGAGCGGGCCGATGCCGGCCGCGATCGCGCCGGACGACACGAGCACGACCTGCCCGCCCGCCGCCCGCCGCGCCGCGAGCACCTCGACCAGCGCGTTGAGCCGCTCCGGCGCGAGCCGCCCGTCCGGCGTCGTCAGCGACGACGACCCGATCTTGACGACGACACGGGACGCCGAGACCAGCTGTTGGCGGTCCTGCAGGGCGTCGGCGGTCACGACCGGCATTCTGCCGCGCGGGAGCGGCGCAGCATCGCTCATATCCGCGGGGCGGACGTCACTCCGAGGCCGCGTCGGTCCAGACCCCGGCCTCGCGCTCGGTCCACAGCTCCTCGCGGGCCTCGGTCTTGGCGTCCATGCGCTCCTTGTACTCCTGGCGCTTCTCGCCGCGCGTCGGACGCGAACGGTCCTCGAGCCGAACGTCGACGCCGCGCGGGCCGCCCAGGAACTCGGACCCCGTCATGAGGGTCGGCTCCCAGTCGAAGATGACCGCGTTGTGCTCGGGGCCGATGCGCACCTCGTCGCCGGGCGTAGCACCGACCTTGAACAGCTGCTCCTCGACGCCGAGGCGCGCGAGCCGATCGGCGAGGTATCCCACGGCCTCGTCGTTGGCGAAGTCCGTCTGGCGGCACCAGCGCTCGGGCTTCTCACCGCGCACGGAGAAGTAGACGCCCTGACCCTCGACCTCGCGACGCGTCACAGTGAAACCGGCGTCGTCGACGGCCTTGGGCCGCAGGATGACCCGCGTGTTCTCGGGCTTCGGCGCGTCACGGCGTGCCTTGTCGACGATCTCGCCGAGCGCGTACGTCAGAAGCTTCAGGCCCTCGTGGCTGGCGGTCGACACCTCGAACACACGCAACCCACGCGCCTCGAGGTCGGGCTTGACCATCTCGGCCAGGTCACGGGCCTCGGGGACGTCGATCTTGTTCAGGACGATGATCTGCGGACGCTCCGTGATGGGGACCCGGCCGCCCTCGATGCCGAGGTCGCCGGCGTACGTGGCCAGCTCGGCCTCGATGACGTCCAGGTCGGAGATCGGGTCGCGGTCGGGCTCGAGCGTCGCGCAGTCGAGGACGTGCACGATGACCGCGCACCGCTCGATGTGGCGCAGAAACTCCAGACCGAGCCCGCGTCCCTCGGAGGCACCGGGGATCAGGCCGGGGACGTCGGCGACGGTGTACCGGGCGGTGCCGGCCTGGACGACGCCGAGGTTGGGCACCAGCGTGGTGAACGGGTAGTCGGCGATCTTGGGCCGGGCAGCGGAGATCGCCGCGACGAGGCTGGACTTGCCGGCGCTCGGGTAGCCGACGAGGGCCACATCGGCGATGGACTTGAGCTCCAGCACGATGTCCTGCGTCTCGCCCGGCTCGCCGAGGAGCGCGAATCCGGGAGCGATGCGCCGGGCCGAGGCGAGCGCGAAGTTTCCCAGACCGCCACGGCCTCCAGCGGCGACGACGATGCTCGCGCCGAGGCCGACGAGGTCCGCCAGGACGTTGCCCTCGGCGTCCTTGACGACGGTGCCGTCGGGCACACCGAGCACCAGGTCGGCACCGGTCGAGCCCGACCTCCAGTCGCCCATGCCCTGGGTGCCCGACGGGGCGCGACGGTGCGACTGGTGGTGGAAGTCGAGCAGCGTGGTGACCTGCGGGTCGACCTCGAGGATCACCGACCCACCGTTGCCGCCCGCGCCGCCGTCGGGGCCGGCCAGCGGCTTGAACTTCTCCCGGTGGATGGACGCACAGCCGTGCCCACCGTCACCGCCGGTCGCGTGCAGCACGACCCGGTCGACGAATGTCACCACGGCTGAACCTCCTTCACTGCTTCATCTCGATACTCACACGCGAAAGGGGCGCACCGCACCGGTGCGCCCCTCCACGACTAGCTGACGCGGACCGATGCCGCGCGTCATGACACTCAGACCTCAGTACTTGCTGTCGGTCCGATCCTGCATTCCGCTCCCGGCACGTGACGCTCCGCGCCCCGTACCGTCCGCTTCATTTCGGATCAGACCTCAGCGGCCACCACGACGTCGATGACCTTGCGGCCACGGCGCGTCCCGAAGGTCACGGCGCCCGGGGCGAGGGCGAACAGCGTGTCGTCGCCGCCACGGCCGACGTTCACGCCGGGGTGGAAGTGCGTGCCGCGCTGGCGGACGATGATCTCGCCGGCCTTGACGACCTGGCCACCGAAGCGCTTGACGCCCAGGCGCTGGGCGTTCGAGTCGCGACCGTTGCGCGAGGAGCTCGCGCCCTTCTTGTGTGCCATGACGAACCTGCTTTCGTGCTCAGAAGTGTGTGGGGGTCCGCAGCCGGCAGGCCGCGGCGCGAGATCAGGAGATGCCGGTGACCTTGAGGCGGGTCAGCTTCTGGCGGTGACCCTGGCGCTTGCGGTAGCCGGTCTTGTTCTTGTACTTGAGGATGTCGATCTTGGGACCCTTCTCGTCCCGCACGACCTCCGCCGTCACCTTCACCTTGGCCAGCGCCGAGGCGTCGGTGGTGACCGTCGCACCGTCGACGAGCAGCAGGGCGGTCAGCTCGATGGTCGAGCCGGCCTGCGCGGAGAGGCGGTCGACGACGACGACGTCGCCGACAGCGACCTTCTCCTGGCGGCCGCCAGCCTTCACGATCGCGTACACCACGTTGCTGCTCATCTCTGCTCGTCGAACTGCCTGTGTCAAGAAACTGTCATAGAACTGCTGGTGTCGTGCCTGCACCGCGTCCGCGCACATCCCGCACCACCGGTGTGCACCGGTTCCCGTGGGGGTTCGCGTCGACGCTGATCTGTCAGAACAGAGCGGCACGCATGATCAGCGCGCACACGACGCGCCGACGTTCAAGAGTACGGACCGCACGGGCCAGGGTCAAACCTGGACGGCTCCCCCGCGGGCGACGTGACCGAACGCACGCCGCCCCGGGGCAGCTCAGTCCTGCTGGGGCTCGCCGTCCGGCTCCGGGTCCGCCTCGAACACGTCGGCCGGGACCGGCGTCAGCTCGAGCTGCTCGCCGCCGTCGACCGCCTGCTCGTCGTCGGCGACCGCTCCGGCACCGGGGTGCGAGACCGCGAGCTCCGCGAGCACGTCCAGCGCCGGCGGCGCAGGGGGTGCCTGCTCGGTCTCGACCTCGGAGACCTCGTCGGCCGGCGACTCCTGGTCGACCACGACGGCGGCGTGCTCGTGCTCGTGCTCGTGCGCGTGGGCGGCGGCCGCGGCGATCGTCGCGAGCGTGGCCTTGACGGCCTCCCGCGCCTCCGGCAGGACCGGGACACCCGCGTGCGGCGCGTGCGAGACCGGCTCCTTGGCGGTGCCGCCGCGCTTGCGACGCGAGCGGGCGCCGGCGCCCTCCCCGTTCGAGGGGGACTGCTGCTCGCCGGCGTCGGGACGCTGGTTGTTCTTCTCGATCGGCTCCTCGTGCACGATGAAGCCGCGCCCGTGGCAGTGCTCGCACGTCTCGCTGAACGCCTCGACCAGGCCCTGGCCGACGCGCTTGCGGGTCATCTGCACGAGGCCGAGCGACGTGACCTCGGCGACCTGGTGCTTCGTGCGGTCACGGCCGAGGCACTCGACCAGACGACGCAGGACGAGGTCACGGTTGGACTCGAGCACCATGTCGATGAAGTCGATGACGATGATGCCGCCGATGTCGCGCAGCCGGAGCTGGCGGACGATCTCCTCGGCGGCCTCGAGGTTGTTGCGCGTCACGGTCTCCTCGAGCGTGCCGCCCGAGCCCGTGAACTTGCCCGTGTTGACGTCGACGACGGTCATCGCCTCGGTGCGGTCGATCACGAGCGAGCCACCCGACGGGAGCCAGACCTTGCGGTCCATGCCCTTGGCCAGCTGCTCGTCGATGCGGTGCACCGAGAAGACGTCCGTCTCGGACGTCCAGCGCTCGACCTTCTGCGCCAGGTCGGGGGCGAGCTCACCGATGTACGACGAGATCGTCGACCACGCCTCGGCGCCCTCCACGACGAGCTTCGAGAAGTCGTCGTTGAAGATGTCGCGGACCACGCGGATCGCCATGTCGGGCTCGCCCTGCAGCAGGGCGGGGGCGGACGCGGTCTTCGACTTCTTCTCGATCGCCTCCCACTGGCCCTGCAGGCGCGCAATGTCGGCGCGCAGCTCGTCCTCGGAGGCGCCCTCGGCGGCGGTGCGCACGATGACGCCCGCCGAGTCCGGGACGATCTCGCGCAGGATCCGCTTGAGGCGGTTGCGCTCGGTGTCGGGCAGCTTGCGGCTGATGCCGGTCATGCCGCCGCCGGGCACGTAGACCAGGTACCGGCCGGCGAGCGTGACCTGCGAGGTCAGACGCGCACCCTTGTGGCCGATCGGGTCCTTGGTGACCTGCACGAGCACCGGGTCGCCGGACTTCAGTGCCTGCTCGATGCGGCGGGCGGACCCGCCCTCGAGGCCGGTCGCGTCCCAGTTGACCTCGCCGGCGTACAGCACGGCGTTGCGGCCCTTGCCGACGTCGACGAACGCGGCCTCCATGCTCGGCAGCACGTTCTGGACCCGGCCGAGGTACACGTTGCCGACCATCGACGTCTGCGCCTGGTTGGACACGTAGTGCTCGACCAGCACGCCGTCCTCGAGCACCGCGATCTGCGTCCGCGCATTCTTCTCGCGGACGATCATCGTGCGCTCGACGGACTCGCGGCGGGCCAGGAACTCCGACTCGGTGATGATCTGGCGACGACGACCGGCGTCGCGGCCGTCCCGACGACGCTGGCGCTTGGCCTCCAGCCGCGTGGAGCCGCGCAGCGCGGTGACCTCGTCGCTCGGCGTGCGCGTGCGGGCCGGGCGCTGCTCCCCGCCGCCCTCGCTCGAGCCACCCGAGGATCCGCGACGACGACGGCGACGACGCCGGCTCGAACCGCCCTCGTCGGACCCGTTCTCTTCGGTGTCGGCCTCGTCGGAGGCGTCCTCGTCGGCGCCCGAACCCTCGTCGGCGTCGGACTCGTCCTCGTCGGACGCGCCCTGACCGTTGGGGGCGTCGGAGCGGCTGCGACGGCCACGGCCACCGCGGCGACGACGGCGGCGCGGTGCCCCGGTGCCGGTCCCCGCGTCGTCGGACTCGTCCTCGTCGGACTCGTCGTCGACCTGGTCCTCGGCGCTCTCGTCCGCGCTCTCCTCGGACTGGGCGAGGTCCTGGGCGAGGTCACGCGCGAACGCGGCCTCGAGGTCGTCGGCGGCCTCGTCCTGCGCCTCGTCGGCGCCTGCGGCTGCACCGGCTGCACCGCCGCTGCGACCGCGGCGGCCGCGGCGACGCGAGTTGCGCGACGCCGACGTGGTGGCCTCGCCGGCCTCGACGTCGGCGCTCTCGACCTGCTCCGGCTCGACGACCGCGGCGACCGCGGCCTCGTCGACCTCGGCGCGGTGGGCGGCCTCGGAGATCTCCTCCGGGGAACCCGTGCTCGCCTGTGCGCGGCGGCGGCGGGGGCGGGTCGCGCTCGGGTCCGGCGCCTGGAACAGGAGCGCCGTCGTGGCGAAACGCGGACCGGTGGTGGTCGTGCTGGTGGTGGACGCCGGCTCGGCKGGAGCCTGCTCGGGGGTGCTCGACGCGAACTCGGCGAGCACGTCGAACGCGGGAGCGGCGGCTGCCTCCTCCTCGACCTCGGCGTCGGCCTCGGGCTCGGGCTCGGGCTCGGCGACCGGCTCGGGAGTCGCGACGGGGCGCGTGCTGGCTCGGCGGCGACGGGGCGCCTTGGCCKGGGGGGCGTCGTCGGGTGCGGACGCCTCGGGCTCGACGGCGGCCGGCTCGGCAGCGGCCGGCTCGGCAGCGGGCGCGGGCTCGACCGGCGCGGCGGCCTCGTCGGCGCTCACCGGGACGACGGTGCGCGTCACACGGCGGGACTTCTTCACGGGCGCCTTCGCCGGCTCGGCCACCGGGGCGTCGGGCTCGGCCACGGGGGCCTCGGCGACGGGGGCAGGCTCGGGCGTCGGCAGCGTGGTGACCGCCTCGACCGGGGTCTCGTTGCTGGGCGCTGCGGTCACACGGGTCGCACGGCGACGGCGCGGGGCGGCCACGGGTGCCTCACCCCCGGCCGGTGCAGCTGCGCTCTCGGTGGTGGGGGTGTTCTCGTCGGTCACGCGAAGTGCTCCTGGGTACCGAGCATCGCCACCCACACATCAGGCGGTACTCGGCAGGTCGGTCGTCGCACGCGTTCTGCGCGGCGACGGAAAGTCGGCGGTCGTGGCTGCTGCACCGAGTCGGCGCCATCGCCTGCGAGGCCGGGCCGGCGTCCCGATCTGGGGCGTCCGGCTGGCAGGGCGGCGGCTGGCGCGCACGACAAGCTGATGCTGCGAGCTCAAGGGTCCCGTGACGGTGTGGTCGCCCAGGGAGCCGCGGCCAGTATCGCACAGCGACACCCCAGTCGCAGCGTCCTCGACACGGCCTGTCGTCGGGACTCCCCCAGCCTCGTCGTACCGCACGGCTCAGATGTGGCGAACCTGCCAAAGGTCCCTGGTCGCAGACCTGGCCAGGAGGGGCAGGATGGAGGCACTCGCCTCGACCACCCCCGACGGAGGGCTCCCGTGGACCCGCTCGACCTGGCCCGCCTGCAGTTCGGCGTCACGACCGTCTACCACTTCATCTTCGTCCCGCTGACGATCGGCCTGGCCCCCCTGGTCGCGATCATGCAGACGATCTGGGTGCGTACCGGCAACGAGCGTTGGCTGCGGCTGACCAAGTTCTTCGGCAAGCTCCTGCTCATCAACTTCGCGATCGGTGTCGCCACCGGCATCGTGCAGGAGTTCCAGTTCGGCATGAACTGGTCCGAGTACTCGCGGTTCGTCGGCGACGTGTTCGGGGCTCCGCTGGCCATGGAGGCGCTCGCCGCGTTCTTCGTCGAGTCCACGTTCCTCGGCCTGTGGATCTTCGGCTGGGACAAGCTGCCCAAGAAGGTCCACCTCGCGACGATCTGGGCCGTCGCCCTGTCCACCAACCTGTCCGCGTTCTTCATCCTCGCGGCGAACTCGTGGATGCAGCACCCGGTCGGCGCCGTCTGGAACGAGGCGACCGGGCGCGCCGAGATGAACGACATCGGCGCCGTGCTCACCAACTCGACGCTGTGGGCCGCGTTCCCGCACACGATCTCGGCGGCCTTCGTCACCGCGGGCACCTTCGTCGCCGGCATCGGCGCCTGGTGGATGGTCCGGCTCGTGCGCGCCGGGCAGGTGGACAAGGCGCGCGACATCTACCGGCCCGCCGTCGTCCTCGGCGTGATCGTCATGTTCGTCGCCGGCGTCGGCGTCGCACTCACCGGCGACCAGCAGGCCAAGCTCATGTTCCAGCAGCAGCCGATGAAGATGTCGTCGGCCGAGGCCCTGTGCGAGACCGTCGACGGCGCGTCGTTCTCGCTGCTGGCCATCGGCGACCTGAGCAACTCGTGCGAGGGCGTCAGCCACGTGATCGAGATCCCGGGGCTGACCAGCTTCCTGGCCAGCGGCGACTGGAACGCACCCCTGCCGGGCGTCGAGGACCTGCAGACGCAGTACGAGGAGAAGTACGGGTTCACCGACGCGGCCGGCACCCCGATCTCGTACCAGCCCAACCTGCTCATCACCTACTGGTCGTTCCGCCTCATGATCGGCTTCGGCATCGGCTCGGCGGCGCTGGCGGTCTTCGCGTTCTGGGTGACCCGACGCGGCCGCGTGACCGGCAACCCGTGGATCGGCCGTCTGGGCATCGTCGCGATCGCGACGCCGTTCCTGGCGTCGACCTTCGGCTGGATCTTCACCGAGATGGGCCGCCAACCGTGGGTGGTCGCACCGAATCCCACGGGCGTCGACGGCGTGTGGCTGCTGACGCAGAAGGGCGTCTCGACCGTGGTCGGGACGGGCACCGTCGTCACGTCGTTGGTCACGTTCACGCTCCTGTACGGCGTGCTCGCGGTGTTCTGGTACCGGCTGATGCACCGGTACACGATCCAGGGCGTCGCGGACACCGAGCGCGACCCGAGCCCGGACAACCCCGACAACCACGTCGACCCCGGCGACCCGGACGCCGCGGCGCGCCCGCTGTCGTTCGCCTACTGAGAGGGCCAGGGCCATGGATCTCACCGTCGTCTGGTTCCTGCTCATCGCGGTCCTGTGGACCGGCTACCTGGTGCTCGAGGGGTTCGACTTCGGCGTCGGCATGCTCCTCGGGCTGCTCGCCCGCGGGGACCGGGCCGCCCGGGACCGCGACCGCCGCGTCATGATCAACACCATCGGTCCCGTCTGGGACGGGAACGAGGTCTGGCTGATCACGGCCGGCGGCGCCACGTTCGCGGCGTTCCCCGAGTGGTACGCCACGATGTTCTCCGGGTTCTACCTCGCGCTCCTGCTCATCCTGGTCGCCCTCATCGTGCGCATCGTCGCGTTCGAGTGGCGCGGCAAGATCAACACCGACGGCTGGCGCTCGCTCGCCGACGGCGCGCTGATCTTCGGGTCGTGGGTCCCGTCCGTCCTGTGGGGAGTGGCGTTCGCCAACCTCGTGCGCGGCGTCGAGCTGGACGCGGACCACCAGTACGTCGGCGGCTTCGGGGCCCTGCTGAACCCGTTCGCGCTGCTCGGGGGCGCGACGACCACGCTGCTCTTCCTGACGCACGGCGCCGTGTTCCTCGCCCTCAAGTCCGACGGGGACATCCGGGCGCGGGCCGGTGCGTTCGCGGCGCGCTCGTCGGTCGTCACGCTCGTCGTCGCCGCTGCCTGGGCCATCTGGGCGCAGGTCGCGTACTCGGTGGCGTGGACGTGGATCGCGGTGGCCGTCGCCGCCGTCTCGCTCGTCGTCGTGGTCGTCGCCGCCCGTGGTCGTCGCGAGGGACTGGCGTTCACCGCTTCGGCGGTGGCCATCGTCGCCGCCGTGGTGCTCATCTTCGGGTCCATGTACCCCGACGTCATGCCCGCCTTCGACCCGGCCAACTCGCTGACCATCGAGAACGCCTCCTCGACGCACTACACGCTCGTCGTGATGACGTGGGTCGCCGTGATCCTCACGCCCGTGGTCCTGCTCTACCAGGGCTGGACGTACTGGGTGTTCCGCAGGCGGATCTCGACGGCGAACATCCCCGAGCACACGGGCCTGACGTTCGACAAGGTTCCGCCGCTCGAGCGCCAGCCGGCTGCCCGGGAGTGAGGCCGCTCGACCCGCGGCTGCTGCGCTACGCCCGCTCCGCCCGGGGGTACGTCTACCTGACGACCGCGTTCGGCATCGTCACCGCGGCGCTCGTGGTCTGCCAGGCGCTCCTGCTGGCGCACGCCCTCGGGGGCGCGGTGCACGACGGCGCGACGCTCGCCTCGCTCGCTCCGACGATCGGGTGGCTCGTCGTCGTCGTCGTCGCGCGCGTGCTGGTGACGTCCGGCCAGGAGCGGTTCGCGCACCGGGCGGCGGTCGCGACGATCGCGGAGCTGCGCGAGCAGGTGGTCCAGCACGCGGTGTCGCTAGGCCCCCGCTGGCTCGCCTCCGGCGAAGGGCCCGGTGTCGTCACGCTGGCCACGCGCGGCCTGGACAACCTGCAGCCGTACTTCGTCCGCTACCTGCCCCAGCTGCTGCTCGCGGCGACCGTGACGCCCGCCGTCCTGCTCGTCGTGCTCGGCCTGGACTGGATCTCGGCGGCCATCATGGTCACGGTCCTGCCCCTCGTCCCGATCTTCATGATCCTGATCGGCAAGCTGACCCAGGGCCGGTCCGAGCGGGGCCTGGTCGCGATGCAGCGGCTCGGCGCACAGGTGCTCGACCTGCTGGCCGGGCTGCCGACCCTGCGGGCGCACGGCCGCGAGCGCGGGCAGGGCGCCCGGGTGCGGGCCCTCGGCGACGCCCACCGCGAGGCGACCATGGGCACGCTGCGGATCGCGTTCCTGTCCGGGATGGTCCTCGAGCTCCTGACCACGCTCTCGGTGGCTCTGGTCGCGGTCGCGATCGGGCTCCGCCTGGTGAACGGCGACCTCGCGCTCACCACCGGGATCGCGGTGCTCGTGCTGGCCCCCGAGGTGTTCCTGCCGTTGCGCCAGGTCGGGACGCAGTTCCATGCGGCCTCCGACGGGGTCGCTGCCGCGGCGCAGGCGTTCGCGGTCCTGGAGACGCCGGTGCCCGTTCGCGGTGTCGCCCAGGCACCCGACCTGCGCACCGCCACGATCACCCTGACCGCCGTCGGCGTCCGGACCGCCGGCGGGCTCACCCCGGCGGGCCTGGACCTGACGGTACGTCCGGGGACCGTGGTCGCCCTGACGGGGCCCAGCGGCGTCGGCAAGACGACCACCGTCGAGGTGCTCCTGGGCCTGGTCCCAGCCGACGAGGGCTCCGTGACGGTGGGGTCTCTCGACCTCGCGGAGGTCGACCCCGCGACCCTCTGGTCGCAGGTGTCGTGGCTCCCCCAGCGACCGGTCCTCGAACCCGGGACCATCGCCTCGATCGTCGGCGGCACGCACGCCGGGGCCGCGGCCCTCACCGGCCTCGACGCGGTCCTCGCGACCCTGCCGGACGGCTGGCAGACCGAGCTCGGACGCGGCGGCGAGGGACTCAGCCTCGGGCAGCGGCAGCGGGTCGCCCTGACGCGGGCACTCGTCTCCGACGCACCCCTGGTGATCCTCGACGAGCCGACGGCGCACCTCGACGCGGCCGGTGAGGCGGTGGTCCTCGACACGGTGCGTGCCCTGCGGGAGGCCGGACGGACGGTCCTGCTCGTCGCGCACCGCCCGTCGCTCGTGGCCTGCGCCGACACGGTCGTCGAGGTCCACAGCGACGTCGACGCGGCGGTGCCCGCATGAGGCCCCCGCGCGGGACGCTGCGCCGCGCCGTCGGGTTGCTCGACGTCGACCGGCGGCGCGTCGCCCTGGCCCTGGTGCTCGGCACGCTGGCCCTCGGGTGCGCGGTCGCGCTCGCCGGCACGGCCGCCTGGCTGATCGCCCGCGCCTCCCAGATGCCACCGGTGCTCGAGCTCTCGGTCGCGACCGTCGCGGTCCGCGCGTTCGGCATCGGGCGCGGAGTCCTGCGCTACCTCGAACGGCTCGTCTCGCACGACGTCGCGCTGCGCGGCATGACACAGCTGCGCACCACCCTCTACGACCGGCTCGCGACCGGCCGGCCGGAGGCCCTGCTGCGCCTGCGCCGGGGCGACCTGCTCGCCCGGGTCGGGTCGGACGTCGACGCGGTCGGCGACGTCGTCGTGCGGGGGCTCCTGCCGATCGGGGTCGCCGCACTGCTCGGGCTGCTGACGTCGGTCGTCATGTGCCTGTTCTGGCCCCCTGCCGGGATCGCACTGGCCGCGTGCCTCGTGCTCGCCGGGGTGGTGGCACCGGCGCTGGCGTCCCGCGGCGCGCGGCTCAGCGAGCAGCGCGCGGTGCAGGGGCACTCCGACATGACGGCCTCGGCGCTCGGGCTGCTCGACGATGCCGGCCCGCTCCTCGTCGCCGGCCGCGTGCCGACCGAGATGACCGCGCTGCGCGACGCCGACGCCCGGATCGCCGCCGCGACCGACAGCGGCGCACCGTCCGCCGCCCTGGCCGCCGGGCTCGGGCAGCTCGCCGTCGGGCTGGCGGTCCTCGCCGCGCTGGTCACCGGGATCCCAGCCGTCACCTCCGGGCAGCTCGCCGCGGTGGACCTCGCGGTGATCGTGCTCACCCCGCTCGCCGCGTTCGAGGCGACGATGCTGCTGCCCGCAGCCATGATCCAGGTGCACCGTTCGCGTGCCGCCGCCGCCCGGGTGCTCGCGCTGCTGGACGCGCAGGACGGCCCCGCGCCGGTCGAGGGCGACCCCCGTCGGCCGCAGCCGGACCTCGTGGCCGCCGACCTGGTCTGCGCCTGGCCCGAGGGGCCCGCGGTGGTGCAGGACCTCGACCTCGCGCTGCACCCCGGCCGGTCCGTCGCGATCGTCGGGCCCTCGGGAACCGGGAAGACGACGACCCTGCTGACGCTCGCCGGACTCCTGCCGGCGCGGTCGGGCACGCTGACCCTCGACGGGCACGACGTCGCCGCCTACGGACGCGAGGCGGTCACCGCGACGGTGCTGGTCGGCACGGAGGACGCGCACGTGTTCGGCACCACCGTGCTGGAGAACCTGCGCGTCGCGCGCGGAGACGTGACGCGCGACGAGGCGATCGCCGTGCTGGAGCGCGTGTCGCTCGGCCCGTGGCTGGCCGGCCTCCCGGACGGGCTCGACACCACCCTGGGACCGGACGCGCGCACCGTCTCGGGCGGTGAGCGCCGGCGGTTGCTCGTCGCGCGCGCCTTGCTCTCGCCGGCCCCGCTGCTGCTGCTCGACGAGCCGGCCGAGCACCTCGACCCGGCCACGGCGGACGCCCTGGTCAGAGACCTCCTGCACGACCCTCGCGGGGTCGTCGTCGTGACGCACCGCCTGAGCCCGCTCGACGCCGCGGACGACGTGCTGTGGCTCGACGACGGGCACGTGCAGGCCCGCGGCACGCACGCCCACCTGCGCGAGACCGTTCCCGACTACCGTGTGGCTCTGGACCTGGAGAGCGAGGGCGGAGGGACTGCTCGTGCCTGACGAGGTGCTGCCGACGTCCCTCGCCCTGACGCCCGAGGCTCTTGACCAGCTCCTCGACGCCATGGTCTCCGTGGCGGGCGAGCTCGAGCTCGAGGCGGTGCTCGACCGGTTCGTGCGCATCAGCGCGCGGCTCACCGGCGCCCGGTACGGCGCGATCGACGTGCGCGACTCCCACGGCCGGGCGATCACCTTCGTGCGGGCGGGCCAGGCCGGCGCCCTCGCGGCGGCGCTCCGGGACGGACCGCAGCGCCCCGCGATCCTGGGCGGCCTGCCGACCGAGGGTGCACACCGGCTGGTCGACCTGCGCCAGCACCCGTCGTTCGACGGCTTCCCGCACGTCGGCACCCCGGCCCACGGCTCGTTCCTCGGCGCCACCCTGCACGTCGGGTCGCGGGTGTTCGGGCACCTGTACCTCGCGGACAAGCCGGTCCCCTTCACCGCCGCCGACGAGAAGATCGCCGAGGCGCTCGCCGCCGCCGCCGGCGCCGCGATCGCCAACGCCCAGCTGTACGCCGAGGCGGAGCGACGGGAGACCTGGCTGCGCGCCGAGCAGGCGATCACGACGATGCTGCTCGAGGGCGTCGACGCCGAGGACGCCCTGCGGCACGTCGCCTCGACGGCCCGGGACGTCGGCGAGGCGGAGGTCGCGGCGCTCGCCCTGCCCGGGGTCGACGGTGAGCTGCTCGTCGAGCTGGCCGTCGGTCCGGGCGGCGACCGCCTGGTCGGTGCGCCCATGGCGGCCGGCACCCGCGCGAACACCGTCCTGATGACCGGCAAGGGCATCACGATCCCGTCGCTGCAGGCCGCCCCCTCGGTGGCCGTTCCCGTCCTGCGCGAGTTCGGGCCGGCGCTGTACGCGCCGTTCCGTGCACCCGGTCGCGGGCTCGGCGTGCTGATCCTGCTGCGCCGCGTCGGCGGCCCTCAGTTCGACGAGGCCGACCTGGTGACAGCCGTCGCCTTCGCCGAGCAGGCCGCCCTCGCCTACGTGCTCGCCGAGGCGCGGGCGGCCCAGGACGCCGCCGCGCTGCTCGACGAGCGCGAGCGCATCGCGCGCGACCTGCACGACCTCGCGATCCAGCAGCTGTTCGCCACGGGTCTGCAGCTGGAGACGGTCCGGCGCCGCGCCGCCCGCGGCGTCGACGCGACCGAGCTGACCGAGATCGTCCAGGACGCGCTCGAGAACGTCGACGGCTCGGTCCGCGAGATCCGGCACATCGTCCACGACCTGCGCGACCCGGACGGCGGCGTCGGCCTGGTCGCACGCCTGCGGCGCGAGGTCGACCTCGCGCAGACCGGGCTCGGGTTCGCGCCGACGTTCGTCGCGACCCTCGACGGTGCGCAGGTGGCCGCGGGCGACCTCGACGAGGACCGGCTCGACGAGCGGGTCCAGGGCGCGCTCGCCTCCGACGTCGTCGCCGTGGTCCGCGAGGCGCTCGCCAACGCCGCGCGCCACGCCGAGGCCCACACGGTCGACGTGCGTCTCGTCGTGACCCCGTCGGCTGTGCGCGTCGAGGTGCGGGACGACGGCGTCGGCATGCCGACGGGACCCGCGCGTCGGTCCGGCACCACCAATCTCGCCTCGCGGGCGCGCGCCCGAGGTGGGACGTTCGTCGTGGAGTCCCTGCGCGAGGGCGGGGGCACGACGCTCGCGTGGTCGGCACCGCTGCCCTGACCCACGGGCCGGGGAGGTCCCGATGGCGCAGGTCGACCAGGCTCCGGCCGCCCAGCTCACGCAACGCAAGATCTGGGCGATCTTCGGCGGGCTCATGCTCGCGATGCTGCTGGCGGCCCTCGACCAGACCATCGTCGCGACGGCGCTGCCGACGATCGTGCGCGACCTCGGCGGGGCGGAGCACCTGTCGTGGGTGGTGACCGCCTACCTGCTGGCGTCCACCGCGACCACGCCGCTGTGGGGCAAGCTCGGCGACCTCTACGGCCGCAAAACGCTGTTCGTCCTGTGCATCGTCATCTTCCTCATCGGCTCGGCCCTGGCGGGGACGTCGCAGACGATGACGCAGCTGATCATCTGGCGGGCCGTCCAGGGGGCCGGCGGCGGCGGCCTCATGGTCCTGGCGCAGGCGATCATCGGGGACGTCGTCCCGGCGCGGGAACGCGGCCGGTACCAGGGGGCCTTCGGGGCCGTGTTCGGCGTTGCGAGCGTCGCCGGTCCGCTGCTCGGCGGCTTCTTCGTCGACAACTTCACCTGGCGGTGGGTGTTCTACATCAACCTGCCCATCGGCGCGGTCGCCCTCGCGGTCGTCCTCGCCGTCCTTCCCGTCACCAAGGCCGGCCGGTCCCCCAAGATCGACTACTGGGGCATCCTGCTCCTGGCCACGTTCGCCACCTGCATCGTGCTCGTGACGAGCCTCGGCGGGCGGACGTGGGCCTGGGACTCGGTCGAGGTGATCGGGCTCGGGCTGCTCGCGGTCGTCTCCGTCGTCGTGTTCGGCCTCGTCGAGGCCCGCGTGCCCGAGCCCGTGATGCCGCTGCGCCTCTTCACCAACCGCGTCTTCTCGACGACGTCCGTGGTCGGCTTCGTCGTCGGCTTCGCGATGTTCGGGTCGATCACCTACCTGCCGCTCTACCTCCAGCAGGTCCAGGGCGCGTCGCCGACGCAGTCCGGGCTGGAGATGATCCCGATGATGGCCGGCCTGCTGCTCACGTCGATCGGCAGCGGCCAGCTGATCAGCCGCACGGGCCGGTACAAGGTGTTCCCCATCGTCGGCACGGCCGTGTTCACGATCGGGCTGTTCCTGCTCTCGCAGATGGGCCGCGAGACCACGCCGCTGCAGTCCGGCCTGTCGATGTTCGTGCTCGGCGCCGGGCTCGGCATGGTCATGCAGGTGCTCGTGCTCGCCGTGCAGAACGCGGTCGAGTACCGCGACCTGGGCGTCGGGACGAGCGGCGCGACGTTCTTCCGCACCATCGGCAGCTGCGTCGGCGTCGCCGTGTTCGGCTCGGTGTTCAGCTCGAAGCTCACCTCGAACCTCGCCGTCGCACCGCCGGCCGACGCCGTCGGTCCGTGCTCGGCACCGGCGTTGAGCGCCACGTCGCAGGCCCTGGCCGGCTGCTCGGCCGACGTGCAGAACTGGTTCCTGGACGGCTACTCCGACGCGATCCACACGATCTTCCTGTACGCGGTCCCCGTCGGCGCGCTCGCGTTCGTCCTGGCCTGGCTGATCCCCGAGGTCACGCTGCGGACCGCCGCGAGCCGCCCCGACCCGGGAGAGTCCTTCGCCCTGCCGGCGAGCCGGACCTCGTACGAGGAGCTGCGGCTCCTGCTCTGGCGCGAGGTCGGCCACCAGGACCCGCTGCGCGCGTACACGATCCTCAACAAGGACCTCGACGTCGACCTCACACCAGGCCAGTGCTGGCTGCTGTCCCGGGTCTCGGCGGTGCGCTCACGGACCATCGACGTGATGGTCGAGAGGTCGGGCGTGGAACGAGCCGCCGTCGTCCGCACCGCGGAGTCGCTCCGCGACCGCGGCCTCGTGGAGATCGACGGCGAGACCGTCACCCCGACCCCCGCTGGCGACGCGGTCGCCGAGCAGCTCAAGGAGAACGAGCGGGCCAAGCTGCACACGATGATCGCCCAGTGGCAGGGTGCCGACGAGCCCGACGTGCACACCCTGGTCGAGCAGGTCACCGAGCGTCTCTGGCGCGACGACCCGGCACCGGCGGGGATGCTGCGCTAGGACCCGTCCACTCGCCAGCCCGAGTGCTTGCGGGACGCCACCCACGCGGCGACCTGGGTGCGCCGCTGCAGCCCCATCTTGGCCAGGATCGACGTGATGTGGTTCTTGACGGTCTTCTCGACGACCCCGAGGCGGTCGGCGATCTCCCGGTTGGACAGGCCGTCGCCGATCAGGTCGACCACGCGCAGCTCGCTCGGCGTCAGCGTGCTGGTCAGGTCCGGCTGCGAGGAGCGGTGGCTCTTGACGGACCGCTCGTCGAGCAGGATCCGGCCGGCGGCCACCGCGCGGATGGCGTCCGAGATCTCGTTGCCGCGCACGGTCTTCAGCAGGAACGCGGCGGCGCCGGCCTCCAGCGCCGCGTCCATGGCCTCCTCGTCGTCGAACGACGTGAGCACGATCGACCGCGTCTCGGGCAGCGCCCGGTGCAGCGCGTTCATGAGGTCGATGCCCGTGCCGTCGGGCAGCTGCAGGTCGACGAGCACCACCTGCGGACGCACGAGGGCGGCGCGCTGCAGACCTTCGGCGACCGAGCTGGCCTCCGCCACGACGCGCATGCCGTCCGCCCGGTCGACGACCTCGGCGATGCCGCGGCGCACGACCTCGTGATCGTCGACGATCATGACCGCGATCGGGCGCGCCTCGACGGCTGCGTGAGCGCTGCTGGCAGGCACGGTGGCATCGTAGCGAGGTGACCACCCTCCTGCTGCCCTCGTCGATGTCCGACTCGCCCACCCTCCCCGACGGCGTGCGCGCCCTGCGCTACGACATCGACGAACCGCTCCCCGACGACGCCCTCGACGCCGAGGCGCTGGTGGTGTGGGGCAACGGGCACGAGCAGATGGCCGACGCCGCCCGGCGGCTGACCCGCCTGCGCTGGGTGCAGACCCTCGCCGCCGGCCCCGACTCGGTCCTCGGGGCCGGGTTCGCACCGGACGTCGTCGTCACGTCGGGGCGCGGCCTGCACGACGGTCCGGTCGCCGAGCACACGCTCGCCCTGCTGCTGGCGCTGGCGCGTCGGCTGCCCGAGCTCGTGCGCGCCCAGGACGAGCACCGCTGGGCGCACGAGCTCGGGGGCATGCAGGAGCTCCGGCCGGGGCTGGAGTTCCGCAGCCTGGCCGGCGCGCGCGTCCTGATCTGGGGTTTCGGCTCGATCGCCGCCCACCTGGCGCCGATCCTCACCGCGCTCGGCGCCGACGTGCGGGGCGTCGCGCGGACGGCGGGCGACCGGCACGGCTACCCGGTCATCTCCACGTTCGATCTGCCCGAGGCGCTCCCCCGCGCCGACGTCCTCGTCTCGATGCTGCCCGGCACGCCGCAGAACGCGGGGGTCGTCGACGGACCCGTGTTCGACCTGCTCCCGGACCACGCCTTCGTCGTCAACGTGGGGCGCGGCTCGGTCCTCGACGAGGCCGCGCTCCTGCACGCCGTCCAGACCGGGCGCATCGCCGGCGCCGCCCTCGACGTGTTCGAGACGGAACCACTGCCCGCCGACTCACCGCTGTGGCGCGAGCCGCGCATCCTGATCACGCCGCACGCCGCGGGCGGTCGGCCCCTCGGCGCGGGCGAGCTCGTGAGCGAGAACCTCGTCGCGTTCCTGGCCGGTGCCGAGCTGCGCAACGTGGTGCCGCGGGACTAGAAGCGCCCGTTCCGCGGCCGCGGCTGGCAGTGCGGGCAGCTGTACGACGAGCGGTTCATGAACTCGTCGCGACGGACGGCCGTCCCGCAGCGCGGGCAGGGGCGACCCTCCTGGCCGTAGACCTTGAGGGACCGGTCGAAGTACCCCGAGCTGCCGTTCACGTTCACGTAGAGCGCGTCGAAGCTGGTGCCGCCCTGCTCGAGCGCCTCGGTCATGACCTCGGCGGCGCCCGCGAGCGCGCGCTCGACCTCGGCGACCCGGAGGTTCTCGGTCGGGCGCGCGTAGTGCAGCTGGGCGCGCCACAGGCCCTCGTCGGCGTAGATGTTGCCGATGCCCGACACGACGGTCTGGTCGAGCAGGGCCCGCTTGAGCCCGGTCTTCCTGCGGCGGATCTTCGCGACGAGCGCGTCGTGGTCCAGTGCCGGGTCGAGCAGGTCACGGGCGATGTGCGCCACGGGCTCCGGGACGGCCGCCCGGTCCGAGCCGAGGCCGCCGGGCGCCCCGTCGCTCGTCGGCACGAGGTCGGGGACGCTCAGGTGGCCGAACGTGCGCTGGTCGACGAAGTCGAGGTAGCCGTCGTCGAGCGTCAGCCGGACGCGCAGATGAGGGTGGTCGACGGGCTCGGTGCGGACCAGGAGCTGCCCGCTCATGCCGAGGTGGGCCATGAGGGCGTCGTCCTCGTCGTCGAGGAGCAGCCACAGGAACTTGCCGCGGCGGACGGCGGCGTCCAGACGGCGACCCGTCAGCCGGCCCGCGAAGTCCAGCGGCCCGCCCGTGTGGCGCCGCACGCTGTAGTCGCGGCTCACCTCGACCGCGACGACCGTGCGGCCGAGCACGTGCCGCGCCAGCCCGTCGCGGACGGTCTCGACCTCGGGCAGCTCGGGCACGTCAGGCCTGCGCCGTTCGGAGCTCCTCGAGCACCCGGTACGCGTCCGCGGCGGCGTCCTGCTCGGCCACCTTCTTCGCGCGGCCGACGCCGACCCCGCGCGGCACGCCGTCCACGACCGCCCGGGCGGTGAACGTCCGGGCGTGGTCGGGACCTTCGCCGTCGACGTCGTACACCGGAGCCCCCAGGCCCATGGCCGCGGACAGCTCCTGCAGCGAGGTCTTCCAGTCGAGCCCGGCGCCGAGGTCGGCCGCCGCCACGAGGGACGGGCCGACGAGGCGCTCGACGAGGCCTCGCGCCGTCTCGAGACCGTGCGAGAGGTACACCGCGCCGAACACGGCCTCGAGGGTGTCGGAGAGGATCGAGTCCTTCTGCGCTCCCCCGGTGGCCACCTCGCCCTTGCCCAGCAGCACGTAGCTGCCCAGGTCGAGCTCGCGGGCCACGACGGCGAGCGCCCGCTGGGACACCGTGGCCGCCCGCATCTTCGCGAGCGAACCCTCGGAGAGCCCCGGGTGCGTCCGGTACAGCGACTCGGTCACGACGAGGCCGAGCACGGTGTCGCCGAGGAACTCGAGCCGCTCGTTGGTCGGCAGCCCGCCCGCCTCGTGCGCGAACGACCGGTGCGTCAGGGCAAGCACGAGAAGCTGGTCAGCCGTGGCACTCACGCCGGTCCTCCGGTCATCGGGTGCAGCACGGCGTGCGCTCAGCGAACCTCGAACTCGGTACGGACAGCCTCGGCGTACGAGCGGTCCTTGTACGTGCCGCACGACGGGCAGGCCGTGTGGGGCATCTTGTTCGCCTTGCACTTCGGGCAGGTGTGGAGCGTCGTGGCAGTGGTCTTCCACTGCGACCGACGCGCACGGGTGTTGCTGCGCGACATCTTGCGCTTCGGAACAGCCACGGCTAGCTCTCTTTCGTCTCGTCGTTCGAGCTCACGAGGCCGCCCAGAGCGGCCCAGCGAGGATCAAGCGTCTCATGCGAATGGTCAGGGTCGTCCGCCAGCCGGGCACCACACTCGGAGCACAGGCCAGGGCAGTCGGGGCGGCACAGCGGCTGGAACGGCAGAGCCGGAACGACCGTGTCTCGCAACGCAGGCTCCAGGTCGATCAGATCGCCCTCGAGCTCACGCACGTCCTCCTCGTCGTCACCGTCCTCGGCCGCAACTGCCGCGCGCTCGGGGTAGACGTAGAGCTCCGTGAGCGAGACATCGACATCCTCGATGACCTCACCCAGGCAGCGCACGCACTCCCCGATCGCCCGGCCGCGGACGGATCCGGTGACCAGGACCCCCTCCATGACCGCCTCGAGCCGCAGATCCAGCTCGACGTCGTTCCCGGTGGGGATGCCGATCACGTCAGTACCGAGATCCTCGGGGGCAGCCACGGTGCGCTGCACGGTCCGCGTCGATCCTGGACGTCTCCCGAGCTCGTGCGAATCGAGCACGAAGGGCGAACGAGGATCGAGGTGAACAGGGCGCTGCACGGCCAGGGTCCCCTCGTTGATCTCGGTCCGTGCCATGTCCGGCAGAACCAACGAACAACTCTACGGTACGGACGACGGGCCACCCAAATCGACGGCGGGTGGCGGAGGTCTCATTCCGAGCCCAGGCGGCCCGCCAGCTTCGCGCGTCCCGCCTGCACCTGGCCGAGCACCTTGCCCAGGTCGATCTCGAAGTCCGCGAGCCGACGGTCGCAGTAGTCGTCGGCGTCGCGCTGCAGCCGTTCCGCCGTCTCCTCCGCCTCGGCCAGGATCTGCCCGGCGCGCTCCTGCGCCGCGACCACGACGGCCTCCTGCTCGACCAGGGCGGCCGCCTCGCGACGCGCCCGCTCGAGGATCTCGTCGGCACCGGCCTGGGCCTCCACACGGGCCGCGGCGGCGTCGGCGAGCACCTGGTCGGCGCGGGTCAGCTGCGTCGGCAGCACGTCGCGCGCCTGCTCGACGAGGTCCAGCAGCTCCGCGCGGTTGACCAGCACGGACGACGACATGGGCATGGCGCGCGCCGTCGAGACCGCCGTGGCGATCGCGTCCAGCACGCCGGTCAGCCCCTCGGGGCGCGTCGTCGGGTCCTGCTCGGTCATGTTCCGTCCCTTCGTCCCACTGCTGCACGCACCGCGTCCCCCACGCCCGCAGGGACGAGGTCGTCGATCGCGCCTCCGAACCGCGCCACGTCCTTGACCAGCGACGACGCGATGTGTGCCAGCGCCGGGTCCCCGACGACGAACACGGTCTCGACCTCGGCCAGGTGCCGGTTCATGAGCGCCATCGGCAGCTCCGCGTCGAAGTCCGCCCCGCCGCGCAGACCCTTGACCACGGCGTTCGCGTGCACGCGACGCAGGAAGTCGGCGAGCAGCCCGTCCACGGGCTCCACGCGCACCCCGTCGATCTCCGCGAGCGCCGCGCGCGCCAGCGAGACGCGCACGTCCACGCTCAGCAGCGCCGACTTGGCGGAGTTCACCGCGATGCCGACCACGACCTCGTCGAACATCGACCGCGCGCGGCGGACCACGTCGAGATGACCGAGGGTGATCGGGTCGAACGACCCGGGGCAGACGGCGATGGTCACCCGGTCAGGGTAGGCCAGCGGGTGCGCCAGGTCGCGACCACACGCGGCGCCCTAGCATCGGGCCATGCCGATCGAGAGGCCGATCGAGATGCGCATCGAGTCCGCGACGTGGGCCGACGCCCCCGCGATCCGCACGGTCCTCGCCTGCGCCTACTGCGACAACCCGCTGATGGTCTGGGCGCTCCCCGACGCCGGCACCCGCGACGACGCGTGCGCCGCGTGGCTCGGCCCGTCGCTCGACCGCTACCTCGCCGGCGGGCGCGTGCACGTCTCGCGGCGGGCCGGTGCGGTCGTCGGCGTCGCGGCGTGGCGGCTGCCGTCCGGTCCCCCGCCTCCCGAGTCGCTCCCCTCGCCCGCGGCCGTGCTCGCCCTGCTCGTCGGGTCGGAGCGTGCCGCCGAGATCCTCGCCGCGCTGAGTCGCACGGCGCCTCTCGCGCCCGCTGAGCCCGCCGCCTACCTGAACTACATCGCGGTCGCGCCGGAGCACCAGGGTCGCGGGATCGGCGCGGCGCTGCTCGACGCCGGGGTCGCGCAGGCTCGTCGCGACGGGCTGGGCACGTACCTGGCGACGAGCGACCCGCGGAACCTGCCGTTCTACGAGCGCGCCGGGTTCGTGCGCTCCGGGGAGGTCGACCTCGGTGGGCCGTGCCTCACCGTCCTGCACGGCTCACGAGGCTGACGCCTCGGCGAACCACATGACCGTGTCGCCGTACGCGCGCTTGTCGAACCGCTCCAGGGCGTCCGGCCACGTCGGCTCCGGCGAACGACGCCCGCGCTCGACCACCAGGACCCCGTGGGCCGAGAGGGTCAGCGGTGCCAGGACGGCCGCGAGGTCGTCCTCCGTGACGTCGTACGGCGGGTCGACGAGGACGAGGTCCCACGTCGCCGGCCGCTGCACGAACCGGTCGGCCTTCTCGGCCGCGACGACGACGAGGCCATCGAGCCCGAGGGCCGCGACGTTGCGGCGGCACACGTCGGCCGCGTCGCGCACCGAGTCGACGAGAGTCACGTGTGCCGCTCCGCGGCTGGCCGCCTCGATGCCGAGCGCTCCCGACCCCGCGTAGAGGTCGAGCACGCGCGCTCCGTCGACGACGTCCAGGTGCTCGAGCCGCGAGAACAGGGCCTCCCGGACGCGCTCGCTGGTGGGCCGTGTCCCGGCGCGCGGCACCTGCAGGATCCGGCCTCCGACGGACCCCGCGACGATCCGGGTCACCGCGTGGCTCCCGCCTTGGCGTTCTCCTGGGCGTCCATCATCCGTTCCATGAGGGAGCCCTTCTTGATCGACGACGCGATGGCCACCGCGATCGCCGACAGGCAGATCTGGGCGAGCATCAGCGGTGTGTTGATCGTGCGCAGCAGCAGCGCGATCCACACGGGCAGCAGGCCGAGCACCACGAGGTCCGGCCCGCGCGCCAGGACGGACGCGACACCCGTTGGCAGGGCGCCCATCGGGGTCGACACGAGCGCGCCGCCCCAGTCGGGGGCCGGCCGGTACGACGACCGGACGGCCGCGGCCGCCCACACCGGGGTCGAGATGACGCCGAGGGCGATCCAGTTGGGCACGTCGGAGGCCCACCGGCCCACAGCCGCGAACGCGACGACCGACCAGAGCAGCATCGCCCCGGCCGGGACGATCATCCGCAGGCGCCGGACGGTCTGCGCGTCGATCGGCAGGAGCCGGTCGAGGATCGGCGCCATCTCTGCGCGTCGTGCGCCCTCGCCGGTCGCGCTCATCGCGACGTAGCCGGCGACGAGGACCGCGAGCAGCACCCCGAACGGGCTGGCCAGCTGCGGCACGGTGCTCACCAGCACGGGCACCAAAGCCGCGACGGCGAGCTGGACCACGTGCCGCGCCGAGCGCCGCAGGACCACCAGGTCGGCGGTCACCAGGGCGGTGGCCGGTCCGCGGGCCGTGCGCAGCTTCGACGTCCAGCGGCGGACCGGCGCCGCGGCGCCGTCCGTGAGGGCCCGGCCGAGCTCGCGCGAGTCCATCGAGACGACCGCCCCCGCGGCCTGAGTGGCCACCGAGCCGCTCTCACGCAGCGTCTTCTCGGGCATCCGGCCGAGTCGGGAGTCGACGAGGTACGCGAGCCCCGCGACGACGACCAGGAGCACCGCGACGAGCCACCACGGCGGACCCGGGACCTCGTCGACCGACCAGCCGACCGAGGCCAGGAGGACCGCGGCGACCGGTGCGAGGAACAGGAGCACGTCGCCCACCAGCGCGATCGTGCGGCGCGAGACGCTCGCCGACTGGCCGACACCGGCGACCAGCACGATGCCCGCGGCGACCAGGGCCGCGGCGGCGGCCACCCGCACGACGCGCGAACCCTCGTCCGCGAGCAGGCCCGCGTCCAGCAGCGCCACGATCACCGCGCCGACGAACCCCGCGAGCAGCGGCAGTCGTCGCGAGGACGGGCGCAGCAGGCCACGGCGGTCGACCGGCAGCCCGAGCCACCAGGCGGCCTCCGCACCCCCGGCGCCGACCGGCCCGAGGCGTCCGGCGAGCGAGAGCACCACGCCCGCGAGCGCGATGAGGATGACGATCACCAGGCTGGCCAGGCTGAGGCTCAGCGGGCTGCTGATGTCCGGCTCCGGCGGCAGGGCCACGCGCATCGCCTGGGAGAACCCGAGCGCCACGCCGATGCTGATCGCGATGCTGATCACGGCGTAGTAGACGTCGCCGAGCAGCGACCCGATCGTCGCGTTGCTGCGGGCGCTGGCGGCCTGCGCGGTGTACCGGCGGATGCTGCGGGCCGCCGGGACGGCGCCGAGCTCGTACGGCTGGACTGCCGGCTCGTCCTCGCCTCGGTCGTGCTCGACCTCGCTCACGCCGTCGCTCGAACCGGCGCTCACGCTGGGTTCTCCCGCGAGATCAGGTCGGCCGCCTGGTCAGGGGGCAACAGCTTGGAGACCTCGTCCGAGACGTGCACCGCGCGGTCGGCCACGGCGCGCAGCAGGTCCGGGTCGTGGGTCGCGACGAGCACCGCGCCCCCCGCCTTCTTCTCCGCGACGATCCGGGCCGCGAGGCGGTCGCGCATGGCGCGGTCCAGACGCTGCTCGGGCTCGTCGAGGACCAGGAGCGAGCGGGGCCGGACGAACCCGGCCGCGAGCAGGAGCCGGCGCCGCTGGCCCGACGAGAGCGCCACCGGGAGGGACCTGGCGTGGTCGGCCAACCCGAACTCGCCGAGCAGCTCCGCGACGACCTGGTCCGCACCCCGCACGCCGTGCCCGCGGGCCGTGAGGTACAGGTGCTCGGAGACGGTGAGCGCCGGGAAGTACGCGTCGTCGTCGAGCACGCTGGCCACCTTGGTGCGGAAGCCCACGTCGCGCTCGTCGACCTTGGTGCCGAACACCTGCAGCGAGCCCCCGGACGGCTCGAGCAGGCCGATGACGGCACGCAGCACGGTCGACTTGCCGGAGCCGTTGGCGCCGACGAGCGCGATGACCTTGCCGGGCGCGAGCGTGAACGTGACAGGGGCGCAGACGGGGGCGCCGCCATAGCCGACGAGGAGGTCCTTGGCGCTGATGACGGGCTTCGACACGCTCGCCAGGGTATCTGCGCCGGATGTGCGCGCGCGCCGACGCTCCAGCGGTCAGGTCTGACCGAGGAACTCCTCGCGCCCGTCAGACAGCTGCAGGTCGATCGCGTGCCGCAGCGCGGGCCACTGCTCGAGCTCCGGATCGGCGTCGACCAGCGCCCGGGCGTCCTCGCGTGCCCGGTCGATCACCGCGCCGTCGCTGACCACCCGGAGGAACCGCAGGGCGCCGCGACGGCCCGACTGGGCGGCGCCGAGCACGTCGCCCTCGCGCCGCAGCAGGAGGTCCACGTGCGCGAGCTCGAACCCGTCGGTCGTCGCGGAGAGCGCCTCGAGCCGGCGCCCGGCCGTGCTGCCCTCGGGCGCGTCCGAGACGAGCAGGCAGATCCCGGGCTCGCGACCACGCCCGATGCGTCCGCGCAGCTGGTGCAGCTGCGACAGTCCGAACACGTGCGCGTCCAGGACGACCATCACGGTCGCCGCCGGGACGTCCACGCCGACCTCGATGACCGTCGTCGACACGAGCACGGGTGTCCTGCCCGACGCGAAGTCGGCGATCGCCTGGTCCTTCTCCTCGCCCGACATGCGGCCGTGCAGCACGCCGACCGCGGCGCCACCGAGCCGGTCGTCCTGCCGCAGGGTCTCGGCGACCTCGAGCACCGCGCGCAGCGGCCGCTTCGGCGGCTTGGCGCCCGGGGCGGTCGCCTCGCCCACCGTGACGGGCTCGTCGGCGTCGAGGTACAGGTCGTCGCCGTCGTCCTCGTTGGTCAGGGCGTCGTCGTCGGGGTCGATCCGCGCGCAGACGACGAACGCCCGCCCGCCGCGCGCGACCTCCTCGCCGACCCGGCGCCAGGTCCGGTCCATCCAGGCCGGAACGCCCACCGGCACCACGTGCGTCGTGATGCCGCTGCGGCCGGCGGGCACCTCGCGCAGCTCGGAGATCTCCAGCTCGCCGAAGACGGTCATCGCGACCGTCCGCGGGATCGGCGTCGCCGTGGTGACGAGCAGGTGCGGCACGTTCTTGGCCTTGGCCAACAGGGCACCGCGCTGCTCGACGCCGAACTTGTGCTGCTCGTCGATCACCACCAGCCCGAGGTCCGCGAACTGGACCGGGCTCGACAGCAGCGCGTGCGTGCCGACGACGATCCCCGCCTGACCGCTCGCGGCGTCGAGCAGGTTGGCCTTGCGCTCGGCCGCCCCCTGCGCCCCGGTCAGCAGCGCGACGCGCGTGCCGATCTCGGAGCCGCCGAGCATCCCGCCCTCGGCCAGGTCGCCGAGCAGGGCGCGCAGGGTCCGGACGTGCTGCGCGGCCAGCACGGAGGTCGGGGCGAGCATCGCGGCCTGTCCCCCGGCGTCGATGACCTGCAGCATCGCCCGCAGGGCGACCACGGTCTTGCCCGAGCCGACCTCGCCCTGCAGGAGCCGCTGCATCGGACGGTCGTGCGCGAGGTCGTCGCCGATCTGCGCACCCGCCAGGAGCTGACCGGGCGTGAGGTCGAACGGGAGGCGGGCGTCGAACGCCTCCAGCAGCCCACCGGTCCGCGGCGGCCGCGCTGTCGACGCCTCCCGCTGGGCCCGGGACCGCCGCCGCGCGAGCTCGGTCTGCAGGACGAACGCCTCCTCGTACCGCAGGCGCGCCTGACCGCGGTGGACGTCGGCCTCCTCACGCGGGACGTGCACGTCGCGCAGGGCCTTCAGGCGCGAGCCCAGGCCCCGCGACTCACGGATCTGTGGCGGCACCGGGTCGGGGACCTGGTCGTCGGTGAGCGGGTCGAGCACCTTGCGCAGCGCCGCGCGGATGGCCTCGGAGTCGAGCCCCTTGGTGGCCGGGTAGATCGGGATCGGCCACTCGGCCTCCTCCATCGCCCGCGCCTCGTCCTCGACGCTGCCGAGGATCTGGTAGACCGGGTTGGCCAGCTGCAGCCGACCGTTGAACACGTTGATCTCGCCCGAGAACAGCCCGAGCTCACCGACCGCCAGCCGGGCGAGGTGCCACTTGGCAATGCCCTCGTTCGCGGTGAAGATCACCAGGCTGAGCGAGCGGTTCCCGTCCGTGATGGTCGCTTCGACCCGCGGGCGGCCCGTCTTCGCCGCGTGCTTCATCTGCGCGCCCCGCACGCGGGCGATCAGGGCGACGTTGAGCCCGATCGCCAGGCTCGCGATGTCGGTGACCTCGCGCGAGTCCGCGTACCGCCAGGGGTAGTGCACGAGCAGGTCGGACCTCGTCTCGACGCCGAGCGTCGCGAACTTCTTGAGGTCGGCCGCGTTCTTGGCAGGGACCGGCTCGTCCATCGGATCGACGTCGCTGTGCACGCCGTCCTCGTAGACCAGCCCGCTGCGGGGTGCCCTCGGTCGTCCGGCCACGGTCAGTCCAGCCCGATCAGGACCGCCGGCCCCCGACCCGTCGGCCCGACCACCGTCGGCTCGACACCCGGGTGGTGCTCGGCGAGGTAGGCGGCCAGCTCGTCGAGCTCGGCGCCGGGGTCCCGGAGCAGCACCGTGAGGCTCTCGACCGGTCCGGTCGCGGAGCGCAGGAGCGCGTCGGCCGCGTCGCGCACCGAGAGCACGGTGACCGGGTCGTCCAGCTCGACCGCGCGCAGCCGCAGCAGGGCCTCGTGCGCCGCAGCCAGTCCGGCGTCCGGGGCCGAGGCGAGCGCGAGCGCCGCGACCGCGACCCGCAGCTCGTCGCCCGCGTCGAGCAGCTCGACCCCCGGGTGCGTCGTCATCAGCCGCGCCAGCTCGTCCGCGTCGACCGCGTCGCCCGGGAGCACCGCGACGCGCGCCGCCCCGGTGTCCGTCACCGCGCGCTCCAGGTGGTGCGTGCTGATGGCCGCCTCGGGGCAGCGCACGACCGTGACGGCACCCGCCGACGCGTACCAGGCGGCCAGGTCCGGCGAGCTCGTGCACACGACGACCCCGCAGCGGCCCTCGTCGTGGTGGGCCGACGAGGCGTGGGCGCCCGCGACCAGGCGCACGAGCACCTGCTCGCGGCGGCCGATGCCCGCGGCGGCGATCGCGGCCGACGGGTCGTCGGTGTGCACGTGCACGTGCCACGTGCCGTCGCCGCCGACGACCGCGACCGAGTCGCCCAGCACCGCCATCGCCGCCTGCAGCGGGGCGTCGAGCTCGGCGTCCGCGCTGCTCACCAGGAGCATCACCTCGAAGGCTCCGCCCGCCTGCTCGACGGGCCAGGGGTGGGTGGGCGCCGCCGGAAGCCAGTCGAGGGCGGCGTCGGCCGGCTGCCCGGCGACGACCTTCGCCAGCGCGTCGAGGAGCACGAGCAGGGCGCAGGCACCGGCGTCGACCACGTGCGCGGCCCGCAGCACGGGGTGCGCCGCACTGATCCCGGCCAGCGCCAGGTGCGCGTCCGCGACGGCCGAGCCGAGCATCGTCGCGAGGTCCGCACCGGAGTCCGCGGCGGTGGCGGCGCTGCGGGCGACCGTGTCCGCGAGCGTGAGGATCGTGCCCTCCTGCGGCTCCTGCATCGAGCCCCGGGCCGCGCGGGCCGCCGCCCCGAGGCACCGTGCGACGTCGTGCGCGTCCGGGTCCTGGGGCAGCGCCTGCGCGAGTCCGGTGAGGTACTGGCTGACGATGACCCCCGAGTTGCCGCGGGCCGAGCGCATGGCCCCCCGGGCGAACACCCGCGCGACGTCCCGGGCGTCCTCCCCGTCGACGGCCGGCTCGGCGCCGAGCGCCTCCACCCCGCCCGCCACGGTGAGCAGCACGTTCGTCCCCGTGTCGGAGTCCGGAACCGGGAAGACGTTGACCGCGTCGATGCGGTCGCGGGACCCCGCCAGCGCGGTGTGCGAGGCCAGCGCCCAGGCGCGCACCGCTCCTGCTTCGAGCCGCTCCACCGCACCTCCGTCGGGCCTCGTCTGTCTGCCGTCGCCCGCGGGCTCGCGCAGTCCGTCCGGGCACCACCTTGCAGCATCGGACCCACATTTGGGTCGACGTGCGAGATGGGCTAGTCTTGACCGGTTGCCCGGCCATGTCGGGCACTGGTGGTGCCCCGCAGCGGCCCCCGAATCCTCTCTCGGAGTCGGCGTCGCTCGTGCGCGGCCACTCACCGAGATCACCGAGAACTCAAGACTTCGCCGCACATGCGGCTGATGACCGTACAGAGCAACAGGAGAAGACCGTGGCTGCCAACTGCGACGTCTGCGCCAAGGGCCCGAGCTTCGGGCACAGCATCTCGCACTCGCACGTGCGCACGAAGCGGCGCTGGAACCCGAACATCCAGCGCGTCCGTGCCGTCGTCGCGGGGACGCCCAAGCGTCTCAACGTGTGCACGTCGTGCCTCAAGGCCGGCAAGGTGCAGCGCGCCGTCTGACGTCCTCCAGACGTAAGCCAAGGCCCACGAGGTTGTCACCTCGTGGGCCTTCGCCATGTCCGATCCGTGTGGCAGGGTGACGTCCATGGTCGAGCAGCTGGACGACGTGACGATCCGCCCCGCAGCCGAGGGCGACGCCGCCGGGATCGCCCGAGTGCACGTGCGCTCGTGGCAGGAGGCGTACGCGGGGATCGTGCCCGAGGGGTACCTCGCCGCCCTGGACGTGGACCAGCGCGCGAGCGAGTGGGCGTCCTACCTGCGTCAGGGCCCGTCCGACCAGGTGCTGACCTGGGTCGCGCTCGCCGGCTTCCAGGTGGTCGGCTTCGTGACCGTCGGCCCCAGCCGCGACGAGGACGCGAGCCGCGGCGACCGGGAGATCTACTCCATCTACCTCGACCCCGGCACCTGGGGCCACGGTGTCGCCCGCGACCTCATGCGCACCGTGATCTCCTCCGTGGGCGAGAAGACGCCGATCTCGCTGTGGGTGCTCGCCGAGAACGAGCGGGCCCGGCACTTCTACCGGCGGCACGGCTTCCAGGCGGACGGCGTGGACCGCTACGACGACGTCGGCGGCGAGAGCCTCCTCGAGGTCCGGTACCGCCGGGGCTGAGCCTCGACGGGTCGTCACCGACCGCCGAAGTGGTCCCACCCGGAGGTCTGCGACACGGCTGAGCCGTCGACGAGGACGCCGGGCGACCCGTCGCGCACCCGCCCGACCGCGCGGAACCCGGGCGGCAGCGGGACGTCCGGCGGGAACGTCGCGAGCAGGCCGTGGTCCTCGCCCCCGTCGAGCACCCAGCGGTCCGCCGACGCGTCCAGCGCCGCGGCGGCGAGGCCGAGCCGCGCGACGTCGTCGGGGAACGCCTGCGCCGGCGCGACCAGGTCCAGCACCACGCCGCTCGCGCGCGCGATCCGGCCGGCGTCGCGCAGCAGCCCGTCGGACACGTCCATCATCGAGGTCGCCCCGGCCAGCGCCGCGGCGGGTCCCGCCTCGAGCGGCGACGACGGGTGCAGGTAGGCGCCGACGAGCCCGTCGTCGAGCGCCGGCCGCCCGGCGTCGAGCAGGGCCAGGCCCGCCGCGGACCACCCCGCGACGCCCGCGTGCGCGACCACGTCGCCGGGGCGGGCGCCCGAGCGCAGCAGGGGAGCACGTCCCTGCAGGTCCCCGTGCGCGGTGACCGACACGACGACCGCGGGACCGCCGGACAGGTCGCCGCCGACGACCCCGACGCCGAGCGGCCCGCACTCCTGCGCCAGCCCGCGGGCCAGCCCTTCGACCCAGGCCACGGGCAGGTCGGCCGGGATGACGAGAGCGACGACCAGGCTCGTCGGGCGGGCACCCATCGCCGCGACGTCCGCGAGGTTCTGCACCGCGGCTCGTCGGCCCACGTCCTGTCCCGAGGACCAGGCGCGCCGGAAGTGCCGGTCCTCGACCAGGACGTCCGTCGTCACGACGAACCGGCCGTCGGGGGCGGCCACCACGGCCGCGTCGTCGCCGGGGGGCAGCAGCGTGGCGGTGCCGGCGGGCAGGAGCGGGAAGATCCGGGCCAGGAGCGCCTCCTCGGACAGCTCCGAGACGAGGGGGCCGTCGCTGGTGGTCACCCGGACACGGTAGAGGGTCGAGCGCGCTGCCGGGTTACCGTGACCCCGTGCAGATCCGACGACTGGTGACTCCCCCGGCCGTCGTCGCCACCCTCGTCCTGCTGGCCGGGTGCTCGAGCGCGGTCGCGGCCGACGTGGCCCCGCACGCGACGGACCCGGTGTGCGCGAGCGTCGTGCTGGCGATGCCCGACTCGCTGGGCGACGGCCTGCCGCAGCGCGACACGACCGCCCAGGCGACGACCGCCTGGGGCGACCCCGGGGCGCCGATCGTCCTGCGGTGCGGCGTCGAGCCGCTCGGCCCCACGACGGAGCACTGCCAGACCGTCGACACGCCCGGCGGACCCAGCATCGACTGGGTCACGGTCGAGAACGAGGACGGCAGCTGGACGCTGACGACCTACGGGCGCTCACCCGCGGTCGAGCTGCACATCCCCGCCTCCGTGGCGGCGGACGGCACGTCGTACGTGGACCAGCTGGGACCGGCCGTCGCGATGACGGACAAGCAGCGCTCCTGCCTGTAGCGATCAGCGACCGTACGTGGCCGCGATCGGGCAGTCGAACGCACCCCGGTCGGCCAGGCCGACGTTGTTGAGGTACTTGACGATGATCCGGTACGACGAGAAGAAGCCGACCTCGGTGTACTTCACACCGAGCCGCTCGCAGTACTCGCGCACGACCGGCTGGACGTGCTTGAGGTTCGGGCGCGGCATGCTCGGGAACAGGTGGTGCTCGACCTGGTAGTTCAGGCCGCCCATCGCGAAATCGACGGCCGCGCCGCCGCGGATGTTGCGGGACGTGAGCACCTGGCGTCGCAGGAAGTCGACCTTCATCCCGGCGGGGATGATCGGCATGCCCTTGTGGTTGGGCGCGAACGAGCCGCCGAGGAACACCCCGAACAGGGCCATCTGCACGAAGAAGAACGCGACGGCCTTCCCGGGGGGCAGCAGGACCAGCAGGATCGCGATGTACAGGGCGAGCCGG
Organism: Cellulomonas sp. P2_B4; assembly: GCF_056404795.1. Lineage (NCBI taxonomy): Bacteria > Bacillati > Actinomycetota > Actinomycetes > Micrococcales > Cellulomonadaceae > Cellulomonas > Cellulomonas sp. P2_B4. The sequence continues at coordinate 41,911 of NZ_JBFUDI010000014.1, read as the reverse complement.
CTGATCACGATCGTCGCGTCGACCTTGCGGTTGGGCACCGGGCCCTTGGCCAGCAGTGCGCGGACGCTCGAGATGTGCAGGCTCATGCCCTCGAGGGTGAGCAGCGGGAAGAAGAACCAGCCCTGGTTGCGGCCGAACCAGCCCTTGAACCCCGGGCGGCTCTCGACGACGTCCGACGTCCAGGCCACGACACCGGGGGCGATGTCCGGGTCGGCGCCCTGCTGGTTGGGCACGGCGTGGTGCTTGTTGTGCTTGTTGCGCCACCAGGACGCCGACAGGCCCGCGAACCCACCGGCGAAGATGCGGGCGGTCCAGTCGTTCCAGGCGTTCGACTCGAAGATCTGGCGGTGCGCGCTGTCGTGGCCGAGGAACGCGACCTGCGTCAGGACGATCGCGAGCACCGCGGCGACGGCCAGCTGCCACCACGAGTCGCCGACGACGACCACGGCGACCCAGACGGCGGCGAAGGCCACGACGACCGCGATCATCCGCGTCCAGTAGTACCCGTAGCGGCGGCGGAGCAGGCCCGAGTCACGCACGTGGGCGGCGAGAGCGGAGTAGTCCTGGGCATTGTTGCGCTGCGGCGTCGACAGGACGGCGCCTGCAGCGTCGGGGCTCACGCGGACACCCCGGGGGCGGTGTGGCGGACGGGCGGTGCGAGATGCACGACGCTCAAGAAGGTCACAACCGATCTGCGTGGGAGCCGCCCGTGCTGGACGACCGAGCTGTGCACCCACCGCTCGGCGGGTACGAAAGACGCTGGTGGGCGTCCCGACGGTGATGGAGACGCCTGCCGATCCGTCACGTCGTTGTCACGGCCGGTCCACCACGAATGCCCAGACAGTACGGCACCCACCTGAACTTTTCCGGAACTGTTGCCCGGGGAACGCAAACTCGTGGGCGAGCCCGAGGACCGGCCCGGGGGTATGCCCCCGTGCGGCTCTGAACCGGGCGTCAGCGCAGGCCGGTCGGGCGCTCCAGCGCGAGCCGGATCAGCTCGTCGACGAGCTCCGGGTACGTCACGCCGGACGCCTGCCACATCCGCGGGTACATCGAGAACGGCGTGAAGCCGGGCATCGTGTTGATCTCGTTGACGACGACCTCACCGGACGGGGTCACGAAGACGTCGACGCGCGCCAGGCCCTCGCAGCCGACCGCCTCGAACGTGCGCACGGCGACGTCGCGGACCTCGGCCGTCTCCTCGTCCGTGAGGTCGGCGGGGCAGGCCAGCGTGACGCCGGCCTCGTCGAAGTACTTGGCCTCGTAGTCGTAGAACGCGTGCCGGTCGGCGGTCACCAGGATCTCGCCCGGAAGCGACGCGCGAGCACGCTCGCCGGCGCGGCCGCCGAGCACACCGCACTCGATCTCGCGGCCGACGATCGCCGCCTCGACGATGACCTTCGGGTCGTGGAGCTGCGCCGCCCGGATCGCGGCCGACAGGTCGGCCAGGTCCGTGACGCGCGTGATGCCGAGGCTGGAGCCCGCACGGGCGGGCTTCACGAACAGCGGCAGCCCGAGGGCGGCGACCCGGTCGGCGACACCGACGGGGTCGCGGTCGAGCGCGCCCGGCAGGACCACCTCGAACGGTCCGACGGGCAGGCCCTGGCCGGCCAGGACGAGCTTCATCATGTGCTTGTCCATGCCGACGGCCGAGGCCAGCACCCCGGCACCGACGTACCGCACGTCGGCCAGCTCGAGCATGCCCTGCAGCGTGCCGTCCTCACCGAACGGCCCGTGCAGCAGCGGGAAGACGACGTCGACCTCGCCGAGGACCCTGGGCAGCTGCCCGGACTCCAGCACCTGGACCTCACGGTCGTCGACGGCCTGAGGCAGCAGCACGTGCGCGGCCGTGTCCTCGACCTGCGGCAGGCGTCCGTCGGTGATCGCCCAGCGGTCGGGGTCGTCCTCCGCGAGCACCCAGCGGCCCGACGGCGTGATGCCGACGGCGAGGACGTCGTAGCGGTCACGGTCGATCGCGCGCAGCACGCCGCCTGCGGTCGCACAGCTGATCGCGTGCTCGCCGGAGCGGCCGCCGAACAGCACCATCACCCGCGGTCGACGGTTCGGGAGGTCTGTGGGGATGTCCATCGGCCCGAACCTTACCCGGCGGTCGTGACCCCGGGTGCCGCTGTGACGGTCGCCCGCCGGAGCGGTCTCGCGGGACGCCTCCCGGTAATCTGCGACCGTGACCTCCTCGCCGCCTGACGACCTGTCCCCCGCGACCCTCGTCGTGAGCGCCGGCCGCCCGGCGCGGAGCCAGGGCGCGTCGCTGAACCCGCCCGTCGTGCTCTCGTCGACGAACGTGTCGCAGGGCGTCCCAGGCCCCGGTGAGCTGCTCTACGGCCGCATGGACACCGACGCGTGGCACCCGTTCGAGGAGGCCCTCGGTCGGCTGGAGGGATCGGCGCACACCGCGCTCGTGTTCGGCTCCGGCATGGCGTCGGTCGCGGCCGCGTTCTCGCTGGTCCCCGACGGGGGACGCCTCGTGCTGCCCCGGCACGCCTACCAGGTGACGATCGGCTACGCCGAGGACCTCGCGCAGCGGCACGGCGTCGACGTGGTGCTCGTGGACATCGACGACACCGACGCGGTCGTCGCGGCACTGCCAGGCACCTCCATGCTGTGGATCGAGTCGCCGACGAACCCCATGCTCGAGGTCGCCGACCTGCCGGCGCTCGTCGAGGCGGCCCACGCGGCCGGGGCGCTCGTCGGCGTCGACAACACGTTCGCCACGCCGCTGGTCCAGCGCCCGTTCGAGCACGGCGCCGACGTCGTCATCCACTCGGTCACCAAGTACCTAGCCGGCCACAGCGACGTGGTGCTGGGGGCGGCGCTCGCCGACGACGACGCCCTGCACGCCCGTCTGCACGCCTACCGCACGATGCACGGCTCCATCGCCGGGCCGTTCGAGGTCTGGCTCGCCCTGCGCGGGCTGCGCACCCTCGCCCTGCGCGTGGAGCGCGCGCAGTCCAACGCCGCCGAGATCGCCCGCCGCCTCGCCGACCACCCCGCCGTCGCCGAGGTTCGTCACCCGAGCCTGCCCGACGACCCCGGACACGAGCGGGCCACCCGCCTCATGGACGGCTACGGCTCGATCATCGGCCTGCGCCCGCACGGCGGCGCCGCGTGCGCCGACGCCGTCGTCGCGGCGCTCGAGCTCTGGGTGCCCGCCACGAGCCTGGGCGGCGTCGAGTCGAGCCTGGAACGCCGCCGCCGCTTCGCCACCGAGTCGGTCACCGTCCCCGAGGACCTGCTGCGGATGTCGGTCGGCATCGAGGACGTCGAGGACCTCTGGACGGACCTCGACCGCGCCCTGCGGTCGGCCGCGGACGCCTAGACGGCGGGCGGGCGTTCGCACCCGGTGCGGGGGCTGGGCGTGTCTACCTAGCCGCGCTGGGGACAGGTGGGACCGGTGTGACGCGTGAGGTACCTCACCAGTCCCACGCGTCCCAAGAGCCGCGAGATCGGCACGTCCGGGGATCCGAAGCGGACCGGAGCGCGACGGGCTAGACGCCCTCGGCCTTGTGCGGCCGCGCGAGCAGGAGCGCCGCGAGCTGCTCGATGGGCAGCCCCTCGTGCAGGACGCGGACGACGGCGGACGTGATCGGCATCTCGACGCCCAGCGACGTGGCCAGCTCCAGGACGGACCGCGACGACTTCACGCCCTCGGCGGTACCTCCCGTGGCGGCGATGGCCTCGTCGAGGGTCATGCCGCGGCCGATGTGCCCGCCGAGCGCGTGGTTGCGCGAGTCGGGCGAGGCGCAGGTGGCCATCAGGTCGCCGAGGCCGGCGAGGCCGGGGAACGTCTCGGCGTCAGCGCCGAGGGCGAGGCCCAGGCGCGTGATCTCGACCAGCCCGCGGGTGATCACGGTTGCCATGGTGTTGTAGCCGAGGCCGCGACCCTGCGAGATGCCGACGGCGAGCGCGATGACGTTCTTGACGGCCCCGCAGAGCTCGACGCCGACCACGTCGTCGTTGGTGTACGGGCGGAAGTAGGCGGAGGCGCAGGCGTTGGCGACGAGCTGGGCGGTCGCCTCGCTGGTCGACGCGACGACCGTCGCGGTGGGCTGCCGCTGCGCGATCTCGAGCGCAAGGTTCGGGCCGGAGACGACGGCGACGCGGGAGGCCGGGATGCCGAACGACTCGGCGACCACCTCGCTCATCCGTCGGTCGGTCGAGAGCTCGACGCCCTTCATGAGCGAGACGGCGACGGTGTCCGGGCCGACCAGCGACGCGAGCGGCGTGAGGAGCTCGCGGGCGGACTGCGACGGGACGGCGATCGCGACGAGGTCCGCGCCGGCCAGCACGACCGCGGGGTCCGTCGACGCCGTGACCCCGGCGGGCAGCGTGATCCCCGGCAGGTACGCCTCGTTGCGGTGCTCGTCGGAGATCTGCCGGCACACCGCCTCGTCGCGACCCCAGACCGAGACGGAGCACCCGGCGTCGGCCAGCACGGCGGCGAAGGTGGTGCCCCAGGAGCCGGCGCCGAGCACCGCGGCGCGCAGAGCCGTCACGGGAGCTCGGGCTTCGTCGCGTGGTCGCCGCCGACGCGCTTCTCACCGGGGGCGAGCGGCTTGCGCATGTCGTAGCGGACCTCGGGCGGCTGCTCGCCACGGATCTCGACCAGCAGCGCCGTGATCGCGGCCATCACGCGCTCGGTGGCCTCGCGCAGCGTCGCGGTGTCCTGCGGGTTCTCGTACAGGTCGCTGAGGTCCACGGGCGGCCCGGCGACGATGGTGATCGTCTTGCGCGGGAACGGCCGGAGAAGCTTCTCGTAGCGGCGCAGCAGCAGCTGCGGCCCCCACTGGGCGACGGGCACGACGGGCGCCCGCGTGCTGAGGGCGAGCCGCGCGACGCCGGTCTTGCCGACCATCGGCCACAGGTCAGGGTCACGCGTGAGCGTGCCCTCGGGGAACACGGCCACGCAGTCGCCGTCGTTGATCGCGTCGATCGCGGCGGTCAGCGACTCGGCGGCCGAGACGGTGTTGCGGTAGACGGGGATCTGCCCGGTCGCGTGCAGCACGTTGCGCATGACCGGCACCTTGAACAGTGACGCCTTGGCCAGGATCTTCGGCGCGAACCCGCTGTCCCACAGGAAGTACGCGAACGTCAGCGGGTCGATGTTCGTCATGTGGTTCGACGCGGCGATGAAACCGCGGTCGATCGGCAGGTTCTCCTCGCCGGACCAGTCCTTGCGGGTCATCGCCCGGAGCAACGGACGGACGATGTGCGCGACGGTGCGGTAGGCGCGGTTGGACCTGGCGGGGGGCTGCACGGGAGCCGATGCTACCGGGCTCAGGCGTGCGTCAGCTCGCGGCTGAACTCCGCGCCCAGCGCCTCGAGCTTCTCGGTGAACCGCTCGTACCCGCGGTCGATCAGGCTGATGCCGCGTACCGACGACGTGCCCTTGGCCGTCAGCGCCGCGATGAGGTGGCTGAACCCGCCGCGCAGGTCCGGCACCTCGATGTCGGCGGCGGCCAGCGGCGTCGGGCCCGAGATCACGGCCGAGTGGAAGAAGTTGCGCTGCCCGAACCGGCACGGTCGGCCGCCGAGGCACTCCTTGTAGACCTGGATCGTCGCGCCCATCCCGACCAGCGCGTCGACGAACCCGAACCGGTTCTCGTAGACCGTCTCGTGCACGATCGACAGGCCCTTGGCCTGGGTGAGCGCGACGACGAGCGGCTGCTGCCAGTCCGTCATGAAGCCCGGGTGGACGTCGGTCTCCAGCTGGATCGAGCGCAGGTCGCCGCCGGGGTGGAAGAACCGGATCCCCGCGTCGTCGACGGCGAACTCCCCGCCGACCTTGCGGAACGTGTTGAGGAACGTGGTCATCTCGGGCTGCGTGGCCCCGCGGACGTACACGTCGCCACCGGTCGCCAGCGCTGCCGCGGCCCAGGAAGCGGCCTCGATCCGGTCGGACAGGGCGGTGTGCTGGAAGCCGACCAGCCGGTCGACGCCCTCGATGCGGATGACCCGGTCGGTGTCGACCGAGATGATCGCGCCCATCTTCTGCAGGACGTTGATGAGGTCCATGATCTCGGGCTCGATCGCCGCGTTCGCCAGCTCGGTGATGCCCTCGGCGCGCACCGCCGTGAGCAGCAGCTGCTCGGTGGCGCCCACGCTCGGGTACGGCAGCGCGATCTTGGTGCCCTGCAGGCGGTGCGGCGCACGGATGTGGATGCCGTTGTCGGTCTTCTCCACGACCGCGCCGAACTGCCGCAGGATGTCGAGGTGGTAGTTGATCGGCCGGTCGCCGATCCGGCAGCCGCCCAGGTCCGGGATGAACGCCTCGCCCAGCCGGTGCAGCAGCGGACCGCAGAACAGGATCGGGATGCGGCTCGAGCCCGCGTGCGTGTCGATGTCCGCGACGTGCGCCGACTCCACGTCCGTCGGGTCCAGGTGCAGCGTGCCCGCCTCGGCGTCGGCGTCGACCTTCACGCCGTGCAGCTCCAGCAGCCCCGTGACGACCGCGACGTCGCGGATCTGCGGCACGTTGCGCAGCACGCTCGGGGTCTCGCCCAGCAGGGCGGCCACCATCGCCTTCGAGACGAAGTTCTTGGCCCCGCGGACCGTGATGTCTCCCGACAGCGGGTTGCCCCCGTCGACGTACAGCAGATCGCTCATCCGACCATCGTCTCCCACAGGTCCTCCTGCACCTGACCACTCGGGGTCAGGCACGCCGTAGCCGTGCAGGACATTCACACGGCGTCTGGCGAAGGCCTACTTCTTCTTCTTGGTGTCCTTGGACTTGCCGGACTTCTTCTTGCCGACGACGGCAGGCTTCTTCGCGGCCTTCTTGGTCGCCGGCTTCGTCGCCGGCTTCTTGCCCTTGGCCGCGACCTTCGCGTCCGCCTTCGCCTTGGCCGGCGCAGCAGCCTTCGCCTTCGTGGGCGCCTTCGCCGGGGCCTTCGCCTTCGACGACGACTTCACCGGGGCCGCCGCCTTCGCCGGAGCAGCTGCCTTCGGCTTCGCAGGGGCAGCTGCCTTCGCCTTCGTCGGCGCCGGAGCCAGCGGGGCCGGGGTCGTCGCGACCTCCGCAGGAGCCAGGGCCCCGACCGGAGCGCCCGAGAGCGCGGCGAGCGGCTCGGCCGTCCCGGACGCCACGCGGGACCGCAGCGTCGCACCCGGGTGGAACCGGGCCACCGTCGTCGCGGCGACGTCGATCGACGCGCCGGTCTGCGGGTTGCGGGCGGTCCGGGCCGCGCGAGCGGCGGACTCGAACGTGCCGAACCCGGTCAGCGTCACGCGCTCACCGGCGACCAGCGCGGCCGTGATCTCGTCGAGGACCGCGTCCACGGCGCTCGATGCCGCCGCCTTGCTCCAGCCGCGCGCTGCGATGCGGTCGGCGAGCTCAGACTTGCCGGGCATGGTCGTTCCCTCCGTCGGCCGACGCACGCGCGTCGGGCTCGGACCTCACGCTAGTCATCTGCGGCGGATCCGCAGTGGGACCCGCCGCAGACGGACGTCAGGGCCTGCGGCCGAGCTCGACCGGCACGCCCACGGGCCGCGCGGCGACGATCTCGACGGGCGGCAGGTGCTTGGCCGGCAGGGTGGCCGGACGCCACGACTCGCGCGTCGCCTCGAACGCCGAGATCTCGTCGGCGTGCTCGAGGGTCAGGCCGATGTCGTCGAGGCCCTCCATGAGGCGCCAGCGCGTGTAGTCGTCCACCTGGAACGGCACGACCACGTCGTCGCAGACGATCGTCTTCGCCTCGAGGTCCACCGTGACCTCGGTGCCCGGACGGGTCTCGAGGATCTTCCAGATGAGCTCGATGTCCTCCTGCGACGCCTGCGCGGCGAGCAGGCCCTGCTTGCCGGAGTTGCCGCGGAAGATGTCCGCGAAGCGGTTCGAGATGACGACCTTGAAGCCGTAGTCCTTGAGCGCCCAGACGGCGTGCTCGCGCGACGAGCCGGTGCCGAAGTCGGGGCCCGCGACGAGGACCGAGCCGGCCTTGTACGCGTCCTGGTTGAGGATGAACGCCGGGTCACCGCGCCAGGCGGCGAAGAGCGCGTCCTCGAACCCGGTGCGCGTCACGCGCTTGAGGTAGACGGCCGGGATGATCTGGTCCGTGTCCACGTTGCTGCGGCGCAGCGGGACGCCGACGCCGGTGTGCTGGCTGAACTTCTCCATGACGAATGTCTCGCTTTCCTGTGGTTCAGACCGTCTGGAGGTCGGTGAGGGGGCTGCCGTCCGGCGTCGGGACGCCCGTGTCGAGGTCGCTGTACGACGACAGCGTCCCGCGGATGGCGGTGGCGGCGGCGACGAGCGGCGAGACGAGGTGCGTCCGGCCACCCTTGCCCTGCCGGCCCTCGAAGTTGCGGTTCGACGTGGACGCCGACCGCTCCCCCGGTGCCAGCTGGTCGGGGTTCATGCCCAGGCACATGGAGCAGCCGGCGTTGCGCCACTCGGCACCGAAGTCGAGGAAGATCTTGTCGAGCCCCTCGGCCTCGGCCTGCAGGCGTACGCGCGCGGACGCCGGGACCACCAGGACGCGGACCTCGTCGGCCTTGTGCTTGCCCTGCACGACCTTGGCGACGGAGCGCAGGTCCTCGATGCGGCCGTTGGTGCACGAGCCGATGAAGACCGTGTCGACCTTGATCTCGCGCAGCGGCTGGCCGGGCGTCAGGCCCATGTACTCGATGGCCCGCTCGGCGGCGCCGCGCTCGTCGGCGTCGGCGATCTCCTCCGGGACCGGGACCGAGCCGGACAGCGGCAGGCCCTGGCCGGGGTTCGTGCCCCACGTGACGAACGGCTCGAGGTCCGCCGCCGCCAGCACGACCTCGACGTCGAACTCGGCGTCGTCGTCGCTCTTCAGGGTCGACCAGTACTCGACGGCGGCGTCCCAGTCGGCACCCTCGGGTGCGTGCGGACGGCCCTTGAGGTACTCGAACGTCGTCTCGTCGGGCGCGATCATGCCCGCGCGGGCGCCGGCCTCGATCGACATGTTGCAGACCGTCATGCGGGCTTCCATCGACAGGGCGCGGATGGCCTCGCCGCGGTACTCGAGCACGTAGCCCTGACCGCCGCCGGTGCCGATCTTGGCGATGATCGCCAGGATGATGTCCTTGCTCGTCGCGCCCGCCGGCAGCGCGCCGTCGACCGTGATCGCCATCGTCTTGAACGGGGCGAGCGGCAGCGTCTGCGTGGCGAGCACGTGCTCGACCTCACTGGTGCCGATGCCGAACGCGAGCGCGCCGAACGCGCCGTGCGTCGAGGTGTGCGAGTCGCCGCAGACGACCGTGAGGCCGGGCTGCGTGAGCCCGAGCTGCGGGCCGACCTGGTGGACGATGCCCTGGTCCGCGTCACCGAGCGAGTGGATGCGCACGCCGAACTCGGCCGCGTTGTTGCGCAGCGTCTGGATCTGCGTGCGGCTCGTCTCGTCCGCGATCGGGCGGTCGATGTCCAGCGTCGGGGTGTTGTGGTCCTCCGTCGCCAGCGTGAGGTCGGGCCGACGCACCGGGCGTCCGGCGAGCCGGAGCCCCTCGAACGCCTGTGGGCTCGTGACCTCGTGCACCAGGTGGAGGTCGATGTAGAGCAGGTCGGGTGCACCGTCGGTGCCCTGCCGCACGACGTGCGCGTCCCAGACCTTCTCTGCCAACGTGCCGGCCATCTTCTCGGTCCGTTCTCTCGTCGATCATTCGTCCGGGAGTGTGGAATTTCCCGGCTCTCCGTTCGTCGTACTTGCATCTCAGCCTTCGAGACGCCAATATCGACCTATGGACAACTCTAGCGGAGTCGGCGTGCTGGACAAGGCCGCATCCGTTCTCAGCGCCCTGGAGGCCGGTCCGGCCACCTTGGCGCAGCTCGTCACCGCCACCCATCTTGCTCGCCCGACGGCCCACAGGCTGGCCGTGGCCCTCGAGCACCACCGCCTCGTCGCCCGCGACATGCAGGGTCGGTTCGTGCTCGGACCGCGCCTCTCGGAGCTCGCGACGGCCGCCGGCGAGGACCGTCTGCTCGCCGCCGCCGGCCCGGTGCTCGCCGCGCTGCGCGACCACACCGGCGAGAGCGCGCAGCTCTACCGCCGCCAGGGCGACCAGCGCATCTGCGTCGCCGCCGCCGAGCGGCCGATCGGTCTGCGCGACTCGATCCCGGTGGGCGCGACGCTGACGATGCACGCCGGGTCCGCCGCGCAGATCCTGCTCGCGTGGGAGGAGCCCGACCGGCTGCACCGCGGCCTGCAGGGCGCCAAGTTCACCGCCACGATCCTGTCCGGCGTCCGCCGCCGCGGCTGGGCGCAGTCGGTGTCGGAGCGCGAGGTCGGCGTGGCGTCGGTCTCCGCCCCGGTGCGCGGGCCGTCGGGCCGCATCGTCGCCGCGGTGTCGGTGTCGGGTCCGCTCGAGCGCCTCTCCCGCCAGCCCGGCCGCCTGCACGCGGCCGCGGTCGTCTCGGCGGCCAACCGGCTGACCGAGGTCCTGCGCCGCACGGCGGACTGACCGTGGCCGTCCGCGGCGCTGCCGCGGCCCGACGCCGGCAGCGTCGGCGCGCCGCCCTGTGGTCGTTCGTCGGCGGGTTCGTCGTCGGCGGTGTGCTCAGCGCCATCGGCGGCGGTTTCCCCATCGGGTCGATCATCGTCGGCCTCGTCCTCGGCGGGTTCGGCGCCGCGGTCGCCGCGCTCGTCGTCAGCCTCCTGCCGACGACCTCCGGCGGGCCGCGCGGCCAGCACTGAGCCATCGGGTGAAACGTGGTCCGTCCCGCAGGTTGAGACGTTCCTGCTCAGCCCTGGCCACGTCCCACCGGGTGGCCCACACTCCCCGCCGTGAACCTCACCCTGGACATCGGCCCGCTCCGCAGCCTCGTGGCTGTGGCGGACTGTGGTGGGTTCCACCGGGCGGCCGCCTCGCTGCACCTCACGCAGAGCGCGGTGAGCCAGCACATCCGGCGCCTGGAGAAGACCGTCGGTCGCCCGCTCGTCGAGAAGGACGGACGCGGTTCCCGGTTCACCGTCGCCGGTGAGGTGCTGGTCGCCGAGTCGCGCCGGGTCCTGGCGGCGCACGACGCCGCGCTGCGCAGCCTCGGCGTGCGCGTGCCGGTCGCCGAGCTCGTGTTCGGCTCGACCGAGCACGGTGCCGACGACCTGCTGCCGGCCGTGAGCGCGGCGCTCGGCGACCTGCACCGCGGGGCGCTGCGCTTCCGGCTCGACCGGACGACCGCGCTGAACCAGGCGGTCGACGGCGGGAGCCTCGACGCCGCGCTGCTGCTCGGGAGCACGACCCCTGCCGGACACTCCGCCGGCACGATCCCGCTCGTCTGGGTCTCCGCGCCGCAGTGGACACGCGGGTCGACCACGTCGTTCGTCGCGTTCGACGAGCCGTGCGCGATCCGTCGGCGGGCCGTCCAGACGCTCTCGTCGGAGGGCCTGAGCCCGCACGTCGCGGCCGAGTCGCCGCACCTGGCCGGGGTGCACGCCGCCGTCCGGGCCGGCCTCGGGGTCACGCTCCTGCCACTGATCGGCGAGCCGCCGCTCGGGCTCGTGGTCCGCGACGACCTCCCGCCGGTCGAGGCCCTCGAGCTCGAGGTGCGCGTCCGCCGCGGCGCCGACCCCGAGATCGGTCGTGTGGCCGCGGCCGCGGTCCGTCGCCTCGTGGACGACCGCGCCCTCGTCGCCGCCTGACCGGTGCACCGCAAGCCGACGTCCGCACTCGTGGTCGCCAGGGGACCCACGAGTGCGGACGTCCGGTGTCAGACGAGTGCCGGCACCGTCGCCGTGCGGCCGACAAGCGGGAACACCTGCTCGGCGATCCGCTCGAGCTCGCTGTCGAGCGGCGACGCCTGAAGCAGCACGAGCCCCAGACCCGCGTCCTCGTAGGCCAGCAGCTTCTCGGCGACCTGCTCGGCGGTCCCGACGAGCCCCGGACGCAGCCCGCGGGTGCCCACCGAGTACTCCTGCAGGCTCACCGACCGCTCCAGCTGCGAGTGCTGCACGAACTCCTGGTACGACGCGTACGACGCCCCGGCCCCCTCGGCCGGCACCGTCGTGATGCGCTCGAGCTCAGCCTGGGCCTCGCGCTCGGTGTCCCGCACGATGACGTAGGCGGCCATCCCGGTCTCGACGAACGGGTCCTTGCCGATCGCCTCGCGCCGCCGGGCCATCTCGGCGATCTTGCCGCCGACCTCGTCGACGGTGCCGCCGTGCATCACGTACGCGTCGGCGAAGGTCGCGATGGACGCCTTGCCGCCCTCGCTCTCACCGCCCGCCCAGATCGGCGGCGTGCGCCGGGGCTTGGGCTCGAGGATCGCGTCCTCGACCGTGTAGTAGCTGCCCTCGTACCGGAACGGCGTCTCGCGCCAGAGTCCGGTGACGACGTCCACCCACTCCTGCGTGCGCGCGTACCGCTCGTCGTGCACGCCGAAGATGCCGCCGTACTGCTGGGCCTCCTGCGCCCACCACGCCGAGACCACGTTGAGCGCGAGCCGCCCGTTGCTGATCTCGTCGAGGGTGGCCGCCCGCTTGGCGAGCACGGCCGGGAGGTGGAACCCGGGCCGCACCGCGACCATGATCTCGACGTGCTCGGTCACCGCGGCGATGCCGGCGGCGAGCTCCCAGGCCTCCAGGCTCGGCGCCGTGACGCCCTTGCGGTCGTTCAGGTACAGCTCCGGCACGAGGGTCAGGTCGTAGCCCAGGCGGTCCGCCGTGCGCGAGACCTTCTTGACGTACTCCCAGGTCGCGGGCATGCCCTCGTCGCCCACGTTGCGCAGGAACCCGCCGTAGATCGGCGTCCAGTAGCCGTAGCGCATCAGATGCCCGTCCCGTCGGACTCGACCGAGTTCCCCAGCGGGACCCGGACCACGATGGAGCGGTGCGGGTTGCCGGAGCGGACGCGCTCCAGGAACTGCACCACGGAGGCCGCCACCGACCGGTGCGACGCGTCGTTGAGCACGTCGTGCACCCCGTCGCGGACCACCAGCAGCTCGGCGTCCGGCCACCAGGAGAGCGCGCGGACGACCTCACGCAACGGCGAGACCTCGTCCTCGGTCCCGTGCAGCGCGAGGACCGGGATCCCGACGTACCAGGGACCGTTCGCGGTGCCGGACGGCTCGCGCGAGGCGACCGAGACCCCCCAGGCCCGTGCCGCGTCGGTGACCTCGCCGAACGCTCGTGCGTACCGCGGGTCCTCGCCGAGCAGCCCGCGGTGCACCGGGCACGACGTCCGCAGCGCGATCTCGGAGGCGTCGTCGGCCGCCTCGGACACGGCCTCCCCCACCACCGCCCCCGCGACGATCACCGCGGCGGGGCTGACGAGCCCCCGGCGGACCGCGTCGACGACGACGGCCGCGCCGGAGTCCACGCCGACCAGCACCCGCGGGCCGTCGATCGCCGACTCCTCCACATCGATCTCGGCGAGCAGGTCGCTCAGTGCGGCGGCGCCGGAGGGCAGCGCGTCCAGGACGTCGACGACGTAGCCGTCGGCGGCGATCCGCTGCGCGAACCGGCCGTAGTGGCCGAGGTGCTCACCGCGGCCGGGCACGACGAGCAGGGTGCCGCGGGGCCGGACGGTCGACGGAGGCAGGACCCGGACCCGGGTTGCCGTCAGAGTGCTGGTGGACATGGTGGGGGAACCGTTTCTGTGGGGAGGACTGTCAGAGATGGGCGAGGGCGCGTTGACCGAGCACGACGTCGAGCACCGCGTCGGCGCCCTGCGGGACGTGGTCGCCGCGCCAGGCGACGTGGTGGTCGGGGCGGACGAGGACCAGATCGGCGCCGTAGAGCTCCCGGACGTGCTCGTCGTCCAGGTGCACGACCGACAGGGCCAGACCACGCTCGGCGGCTGCCTGCTCGAACGCCGCGCCGTGTCCGCCGAGCACCAGGAGCGTCAGGTCGTGCCCGATGCGGTCGTAGAGGGTGTCGCCGAACGGGTCGATGTACCCGTCGGGGGCCCGGTGGCCCGGTCGCGGGTCGAGGACGTACCGCTCGGCGGCCCACGGGTGGTCGTCGGCGGCCTGCCCGGGCTCGTACGCGACGACCGGTGAGTCGTCGTACCGCTCGTCGAACGTGACCCCGGGCGACGGTGAGTACTGCGCCGAGATGAGGCCGCCGATCAGGGCGCGGGTGGCCACCGCCTCGGCGCCGGTGTCCGCGTCGTCGGGCACCCCCAGCCGGCGGATCTCCGCGAGCGTCGACGCGGCCGCCTGCGAGCGGGCCAGCGCGTGCTCGGCGACCCGCCAGTTGTGCGGCCGCCGCTCGCGGTCGTACGAGTCCAGCAGGGCGTCGCCGCCGTGCCCGTGCAGCACCGCGGCCAGCTTCCAGCCGAGGTTGACCACGTCGCCGAAGCCCTCGCCGAGGTTGCCGCCCGGCGTGCGGACGTGCGCGGCGTCGCCGGCGAGCAGGATCCGCCCCTGCCGGAACGTGTCCGCGATCCGGGTGGCCCGGAAGAACGACGTCGCGGACAGCAGCTCGAGCTCCAGGTCGGGCAGGCCGAACGCGGCGCGAGCCGTGGCGAGGAGCTGGTCCTGGCTCGGCTCGGCGTCGAGCGCGAAGGGCTCGGAGTAGACCCGCCAGTCCGTGCTGCTGATGGCGGCGAGGAACCCCGAGGCGTGCTGGTTGAACACGATGTTCACACCGCTGGGCGCGTCCCCGAGGACGCCGGGCTGGGTGCGGACGACGAGCCGGTAGTGCTTCTCCGTCGCGTACTCGCCCGACCGCCCGATCCCGGCGAGCCGCCGGACCGTGCTGCTGCCGCCGTCGGCACCGATCACGTACCGCGAGCGCACCTCGCGCCGCTCCCCGTTGCCGACGACCGTCGTCACGACCCCGTCGCCGGTGTCCCGCACGTCCTGCACCCGCCAGCCGCCCGTGACGCTCACGCTGTGCGCCTCGAGCCGCTCCAGGAACACCTTCTGCAGCGCCGACTGCGGCCGGCGGATCGAGTCCGCCAGGGAGAACGGGGTCACGCTCGACTGCGCGAAGCCGCGCCGCGGAGGCGCGACCAGCACGTGCCCCGCGAGGGACGTGCGGAACTGCGTGGCGCGGTTCCACTCGGGCGGGAACGTCCACTCGTCGCGGATCTGCTGGAGCAGACCCCAGCGCCGGAAGAGCTCGACCACCCGGGGCGTGTGCCCGATCGCGCCGGCGCGCGCCAGCGAGGCGGAGGTGGCGGCGTCGACCACCGCGACCTCGACGCCGAGGCCGGTGAGCTCGACGGCGGCGGACAGGCCGACCGGGCCCGCGCCGACGACGAGCACGTCGACCTCGCTCGGCGGCCGTCCGATGGGGAACCGGACGGTGTCGACCTCGCGGCCGCCGGTCGCCCGGAGTCTGTCGTGGGTCATGGTCGATGTCCTCTCAGGAGACGAGTGCGCGCAGCTCGTCGCGGCGGGCCCGGTCGAGCGAGCCGGTGGCCAGGGTGGGTGCGGATCCGACGAGCAGCCGCGTGTACTGGTGCTGGGGTCGGTTGACGATCGCGTCGGTCGCGTCGACCTCGACGACGGCGCCCTGGTACAGCACGGCGACGCGGTCGGTGATGCCGGCGACCGAGCCGAGGTCGTGGGAGATGAAGACGAGCGCGACGCCGGACGCGCGCAGGTCGGAGAGGATCTCCAGGACCTGGACGCGGTTGGCCGAGTCGAGCGCGCTGACGGGTTCGTCGAGGATCACGAGCTGCGGCTCGGTGACCAGCGCACGAGCCACGGCTATGCGCTGGCGCTGGCCGCCGGACAGCTCCCCGGGCAGCCTCCCGAGCACGTCCTCGTCGAGCCGGACCCGCGCGAGGTGCGTCCGGATCACGTCCGCGACCTCGGTGCGCGACGACCGACCCTGCAGGATCAGCGGCTCAGCCAGCGAGGAGCCGATCGTCAGGTCCGGGTCGAGGCTGCGCAGGGGGTCCTGGAACACGAGCTGGACCACGCCGCGGCGCCGGAAGTCCCGCCACTGGCGGCCCGTGAACGCGGACACCACCTCGCCGCCGATCGTCACCGAGCCGCCCGACGAGGCGACCAGCCCGACGGCAGCGCGAGCGAGCGTCGACTTGCCCGAGCCGGTCTCGCCGATGATCCCGACGGTCTCGCCGCGGTGGACGTCCAGGGACGCGCCGTGCAGTGCGTGGGTGCGCCCGTAGTGGACGTCCAGGTCGGTGATCCGCAGCAGCGGGAGGTCAGGCGACACCGGTCAGCTCCTTCGCCTCGACGAGGACGGCCTCGGGCGTCAGGAACCGGTCGAGGCCGTACCGGTTGTGCTCGTCGATCAGCAGGCGCGTGTACTCGTGCTCCGGGTCGAAGAGGATGTCGTCGGTGCGGCCGCTCTCGACGATCTCGCCGTCGCGCATGACGAGCACCTCGTCGCACAGCTGCGCGACGACGGCCAGGTCGTGGGAGACGACGACCAGCGACAGCCCGGTGCGCTCGGTCAGCTCGGTCAGCAGGTCGAGGATCTCGGCCTGCACCGTGACGTCGAGGGCCGTCGTCGCCTCGTCGGCGATGAGGATCTGCGGGTCCAGCGCGACGGCCGTGGCGATCAGGACGCGCTGCAGCATCCCGCCCGACAGCTCGTGCGGGTACTGGTCGTACACCCGCCCGGGGTCGCGCAGCCGCACCGCGGCGAGCAGGTCGAGCGCCTCAGCCTTGGCCACCTTGCGCGACACACGCTTCTTGACCCTCACCACCTCGGCGATCTGCTTGCCCACCCGGATCGACGGGTTGAGGTAGGACGCAGGATCCTGGAAGACCGCCGTGATCTCGGTGCCGCGCAGCCGCTGCCAGTCCCTCGACGAGAGCCCGGCCACATCCTCGCCGAGAAGGTCGATCTCGCCGCCGGAGACCTCGAACCGCGGCGGCAGGATGCCCAGGACCGCGCGGCACGTGAGCGTCTTGCCGCTGCCGGACTCCCCCACGATGCCGAGCACCGCGCCGCGGCGCAGCGTGAGGTTCACGCCGCGCACGAGGTCGCGGCCGTCGGCGGTGTTGGTGATCGTAACGTCGCGCAGCTGCAGGACGATGTCGTCGTCGGACATGGGTCTCTCCTAGGCGGTGGCGAGAGCGGGACGGGTACGGGCGCGGCCGGCCTCGCCGGTCACGTCCCGGATGGCGTCGGCGAGCAGGTTGAAGGCCCAGACGGTGAGCATGATCAGGACCGTCGGCACGAGCGGCGCCCAGGGCTGGTAGCTGAGGTACTGGAGCTCCGAGGCGAGCACACCGCCCCACGTCGGCGCGGGCGGCTGCACGCCGATGCCGAGGAACGTGAGGCTGGAGACGACGACGAAGCCGGCGCCCATGGTCGTCGCGAGCGCGATCGACAGCGGCGGCAGGACCTTGCCCCACACGTGCGTGCGCACGACCCAGCCGACCGACGCGCCGGCCAGCAGCGCCGCCTCGACGTACTGCGACCGGGACACCGTCAGCGCCGCGGCCCGGGAGACCCGGTAGAACAGCGGCGACACCAGGAGGCCGACCGTGAACATGGCCTGCGGGATCCCGTTGCCCAGCAGCGCGGTGACCGCGACGGCGAACACCAGGAACGGCAGGGCGATCAGGGTGTCGACCAGCCGCAGGGACAGCCACTCGAACGTCCGCCCGAGGTAGACCGACAGGATGCCGGGCACGGCGCCGACGACGAGCGCGATGAGCGCGACCTGCACGGCACCCAGGACGCTCACCGTCGACCCCGCCAGGATCCGGCTGAGCACGTCCCGGCCGAGGTAGTCGGTGCCGATCCAGTGCTCGGTCGACGGTCCGGCCAGGACGGCGTCGCCACCCTCGAGCGGGTCGTAGGGCGCGAGCGCGGGCCCGAGGACCGCGAGGAACAGGACGAGGACGAGGATCCCCAGCCCGAGCCGGCCGGTGGGCAGTCGCAGGATGCGTCGGAACACGGTCAGACCCCTCTCGCCGAGGCGGGCGTGATCTTCACCAGCGCGGTGTTGACCAGGAGGTTGAAGACGACGACCACGACGATCGAGATGACCAGCACGCCCTGGACCGCGGGCACGTCGCCGCGCTGGGCGGAGTCGGCGGCGTACTTGCCGTAGCCGGCCAGGCCGAAGATCGCCTCGGTCACCACGGCCCCGCCCAGCAGGTTCGGGAACTTCATGCCGAGGACCGTCAGGGCCGGGCCGACGCCGTTGCGCAGCACGTGGACGAAGAAGATCCGCCGCGCTCCGAGGCCGCGCACCACCGCGCCGACCACGTAGTTCTCGCGGTACGCCCCGATGAGGCCGGCCCGCAGCTGCCGCGCGACGTCCGCGATCGTGTCGAAGCTGATGGCCAGGGCGGGCAGCCAGATGTGCTCGAACCACGGGGTCACGCCCTGCGAGACGGGCACGTACCCCGCCGACGGGAACCAGCCGAGCGTCACCGCGAACACTGCGACGAGCGCGATGCCGACGACGAACGAGGGCATCACCGAGATGACCGTGGTGAACCCGGTGATCGCGCGGTCCACCCAGGTGGTCTGCCACAGGGCGGCGAGCGTGCCGAGCGCGAACCCGAGCGTCACGCCGATGACGAGCGCCAGTCCGGCGATCGACAGGCTGATGATCGCCCGGCCGACGAGCGCCGACGAGATGGACGTGCCGTCCACCCAGCTGAGGCCGAGGTCACCGTGCAGCACCGACGTCAGCCAGGTCCAGTACTGCGTGAGGAACGGCTGGTCGAGGCCCCACTGCGCCTCCAGCTGCGCCACCTTGTCGGGTGTCGCCGACTCGCCGAGCTGCAGGTGCGCGGGGCTGAGCCCGCTGAGCTGGCGCAGGGCGAACGTGATGAACGTGCCGAGGAAGAACACAGGGACGAACACAGCCAGGGTGCGTCCCAGACCGCGCGTGATGCCGTGCGCCCGTGCCGTGGTGGTGCTGCTCATCGAGTCCCCTCCTCTCGGGGTCCGTCCCCGGGGGCGCGTGGCGCGCCCCCCGGGGGTCGGGCTACTTGTCGGAGACCGTGACGCCGGTCCAGTGCACCTGGCCGGGGATGGCCGGCAGGTCGGAGACCCGCGGGCTCTTCACGAACAGGTTGGGCTGGCTGTACGTGAAGACCAGCGCCTGGCTCTCCAGGCCCGCACGCGTCGCCGCCTGCAGGTTCTTCGCGTAGTCCGGCGAGTCGAGCGGCGTCTGACGGGCCAGCGCGATCGCCGCGTCGAACCCCTCGGGCGTGTACGGGCTCGACAGGTTCAGCGGACCCTGCGGACCGAAATGGGCCGTCAGCGTCTGCACCGGCGACTCCCGGCCCGTCGTCCCGTAGAGCGACAGGGCGAGATCCTTGGCGAAGAACGGCGTCGCCCAGTCCGGCTGCACCTTGATGTTCACCGTGATGCCCACCTCGGCGAGCTGGGACTGGACGATCTCGGCCGCCGGCTGCTCGGTCGGGATCACGAGGTCGACGGAGATGTCGTTCGGGTGGCCCGCCTCGGCGAGCAGCTCCTTGGACTTGTCGGGGTCGTACGGGTACAGGTCCTCGGACTGCTTGTCGTACGCGATGTACCCCGCCGGGAACGGCTGGTCCGTGGCCGAGCCCGTGCCGAACGTGACCTTGCTGACGAACTCGTCGCGGTTGATCGCGTAGCGCACCGCATCGACCACCACGGGGTCGTCGAACGGCGGCTTGTTGATGTTCAGGCTGATGTTCGCCGCGTTGTAGCCGGGCTGCTTCACGACGTCGAGACCGGCGGCCTCGGCGGCCTTGACCTGGCTCGGGGCGAGGTAGGCGAAGTCGAAGACCCCCGTCTGGATGCCCGAGACCACGGTGGCGGGGTCCGGGGCGGCCGAGAGGTCGACCTCGTCGATGTCGATGTTCGCCGCGTCCCAGTAGTCCGGGTTCTTCACCAGCACCGCGTGCGAGCCGGCGACGAGCTCCTTGACGACGAACGGTCCGGCGCCGACCGGCCAGGTGGTGAGCTTCGCCGGGTCCTTCGCCGCCTCGGGGCTCGTGATCTGGGCGACGCGCTGGCCGAGCAGGAGCGGGAGCTGGTAGTCGGTCTGTGTCAGGTGCACGACGACGTCCGTGGCGCTCGCGGCGTCGACCGACGCGATCGAGCCGAGGTCACCATCGAGGGCCGAGTTCTCCTGCGTCTTGGCGCGCTCCAGGTAGAGCTTGACCGCCTCGGCGTCCAGCGGCGTCCCGTCGCTGAACTTCAGCCCGTCGCGCAGGTGGAACGTCACCTCATCGCCGGTCGCGTTGTAGTCCCAGCTCTCGGCGAGCCCGGGCTGCGCGACGCCGTCCTCGTCGATCTCGGTCAGCGAGGCGTAGGCCAGCGACAGGATGCGGAACTGCGCACCACTGCCGGAGACGACCGGGTCCCAGCTGGCCGGGAAGTCGATGGCCCACTTGAGGACCTGGGGCTGGTCACGATCGGGCGTGTGCGAGGCATCGGCCGGGGCGGCTCCGCCGGCGGTCCCGCCGCACGCCGCGAGCAGGAGCGACGCGGTGAGTGCGGTGGTCAGGGCTGCGGCTGTTCTGAGACGTCTCATGGGACTTTCCGGTTGGTGTGGGTGGGACTTCAGACGAGGGACGGCTGGCGCTGCGCCCGGCGGGCGGCGGTGTGCACGTTCTCGGGGATCGGGAGGCCGAGGTTGCCGCGCAGCGTCGTGGACTCGTACTCGCTGCGGACCACACCCCGCTCGCGCAGGATGGGGAGCACCTCGTCGGTGAAGCGGGTGAACTCGCTGGGCACGCTGGTGTGGATGTTGAGACCGTCGAACGCCCGGCCCTCGAACCAGCGCTGGATCTCGTTCGCGACGGTCAGCGCCGAGCCGACGAACGGCGAGCGGTGGCTCGTCGAGACGACCTGCACGACCTCGCGCAGCGTGTAGCCGTTCTCCTTCGCGAGCGCCTTGATGCGCTCGGCCTGGGTCTTGAAGCTGCGGTCGCCCAGGTCGCCGACCTCGGGGAACGGCGCGTCCAGGTCGTACTGCGAGAAGTCGTGCCAGCCGAACGGCCGGCCGAACTCCGCGAGTGCGCGCTCGAAGCTCTTGCTGCCGAGGATCGCCTGCTCCTTGGCGCGGGCGTCCTCGTCGGTGTCGCCGATGATCGGCGAGACGCCGGGCAGGATCAGGACGTGCTCCGGGTTGCGGCCCTGGGCGACGGCCCGCGCCTTGATGTCCTGGTAGAACGCCTGGCCGGCCTCCAGCGTCGGCGCGTGCGTGAAGATCGCGTCCGCGATGGTGGCGCCCAGGTCGCGACCCTCGTTCGAGTCGCCCGCCTGGAAGATGACCGGCTGCCCCTGCGGCGAGCGCTCGATGTTCAGCGGACCGACGACCGAGAAGTACTCGCCCTTGTGGTTCAGCTGGTGCTGGCGCGACCGGTCGAGGAACACGCCGGCCTCCTTGTCGCGCGGGAAGGCGTCGTCCTCGTAGGAGTCCCACAGGCCCTTGACCACGTTGACGTGCTCGAGGGCCCGGCCGTACCGGGTGGCGTAGTCGAAGTGCTCGTCGCGGCTGTAGTTGCCCGCGGTGCCCCCGTCGCCCGTCGCCACCACGTTCCAGCCGGCCCGCCCGCCGCTGATCAGGTCCAGGCTCGCGAGCCGGCGGGCGACGTTGAACGGCTCGTTGTACGACGTGCTCAGGGTGCCGACGAGCCCGATGTTGCTGGTGCTCACGGCCAGGGCGGACAGCAGCGTCAGCGGCTCGAGGCGGTTGAGGTAGTGGTGCGGGGAGTCGGGGGTGATGAACTGGCTGTCGACGATGAAGACGAGGTCGAACTTCGCCGCCTCGGCCTGCCGGGCACGCTCGATGTACCAGTGGATGTCGACGGAGGCGTTGCCGGGGATCTCGGGGCTGAGCCAGGTGGCGTGCTGCCCCGGGCCGCCGACGCCCATAAGGACGGCGCCGAGCTTGAGCTGACGAGTGGTCACGATGGAGCTCCTGGTGGTGTGTTTTTCGGGTGTGCGCGCACCACCGGCGCCCGACTGCTCGGAGGCAGACGGGTGTCGGTGCTCGTGCGGAGGTGGCCCTGGCAGAGGGCGGGAGGTCGGCTCAGCCGACGGGCGACAGCGGGCGGCGCGAGGTCAGCGACGCGCGAGGCTGCGGCTCGACATCGAGTCCGGACAGCGTCGACACGCACGCGGCACGACGACCAGCGCGGGGCTGGTCAGCGCCGTGCGGCGCGGGGCGAGGCTGAGGACCGAGGTCATGGGACGAGTCTGGTGCCGGCATCACGGCACGTCCAACGACGCGTGCGCATCGCCACCGATCACGCAGCGCGATCGGTGTCGCGGTCGCATGCCTTCGTCGGGGCCCGAGAATGCAGAAAGGCCCGGTCCAGTGGACCGGGCCTCTCGTGATGTACCCCCGACCGGATTCGAACCGGCGCTACCGCCGTGAGAGGGCGGCGTGCTAGGCCGCTACACAACGGGGGCCTATACGCTGCGAGGCCCGTGGGCCCTGCTTGCGGTTGAACACTCTACCCGATGCACCTCGGTGCACCGAACCATCCATCAGTACGGCATGGCCGCGCTGGGGTACCAGGACTCGAACCTAGACTAACTGAACCAGAATCAGTCGTGCTGCCAATTACACCATACCCCATGGGGGTATAACGCCCGGCGCTCGCGAGCCGCCTGGCGGGGCGGGTGTGCGTGCGACCGGACGTCGTACCGGCGGTGAACACTACCCGGTCGCGGGGACCGGGTCCAACCAGCTCCGTCGGCCGTGACGAATGCCACGCTCAGCGCGGGATCGCGCTGAGCTGACCGAGCTCCGACGCGTCGTACCAGAGCAGGTCGCGCTCGTCGAGGCGCTCGATCGCCGCGTCGTCGCCCGTGATCGCGGCGTCGACGTCGGCGCCGACCCCCGGCTCGTCCACGTGCACGCACGCGATGTCGTCGCGGTCCACCGCACGCAGGAGGTCCAGCGCGCTCGGCACCTCGTCGTCGTCGAGCAACGGCCGCACGTCGTCCTCGGAGACGTCCACCGAGACGACGAGCCGTGCCCGCGGTGCGCCCGGCAGCTCGCCGAGCAGGGCCAGCGAGTCGTCCGCTGCCGCGAGCTGCGCCGCGAACTCGAGACCCTCGTCGTCCTCGTCGGGGAACATCGCTCGCAGCGCCGGCGTGACGGCGTGCACCCGGCGGGGCGTCAGCGGGCCTGCTGCGGGCTCGATCTGGTCGAGGGTCGCGGGAACGTAGATGCGCACGCCTCCAGTGTGCCGGGCGGAGCCGAGATCGGTCCGCTCCCGCGCCCGGGCACGTCCGGTCAGCCGGCCGGGACTGCCGCCAGGACCGAGTCCACCTGGACCGCCACGGCCGCGAGCGCCCGTCGGGCCGGCGAGCCGGGCGCGACCTCGCGCAGCGTGCGCGCCGCCAGGAGCGCCGCGTCGAGGGACGGGCGGTCGTCGGGGACCACGTGGGCGTCCGTCACGCCCGCGTACCGGGCGAGCGCCTGCTCGACGGCCTCCCCCGGGTGCGCCCCGGCGACGGAGGCTCGGACGCGGTTGACCAGGACCATCCGCGTGCCGGCCAGGCCGAGGTCGGCCAGCTCGCTCAGTCCGCGCACGAGACGCTGGATGCCGACCGGGTCACCCGAGCCGACGACGATGACGACGTCGGCGGCCTCCAGTGCGCTGAGGGTCGCGGCGTTGCGGCGCGGGGCGCGGGTGTCGTAGCTCAGCAGCTCGTCCTGCTCGAGGTTGAAACCGCAGTCGACCACCGTCCACTCCGACAGGGAGCGGGCGACGGTCCAGACGGCGTCCAGCGACGACGACGGCAGCTCGGGCCAACGGTCCGCCCGCGAGATGCCCGACAGCACCCGCAGGTCGGGCGCGATCTGCGGGGTCAGCCGTGCCAGCGCCATCAGGTCGAGGGAGCCCTGACCGGCGGCGCGGGCCGCGGCGGCCAGTCCCGGAGCCTCGTCGAGCATGCCGACCACCTGCGCGACGCAGCCGCCGTACGTGTCGGCATCGACCAGGAGCGTGCGACGGCCTGCGGCGGCGAGCTCCGCGGCGACGTTCACGGCGACGGTCGTGCGTCCGGGCGCGCCGGTGGGACCCCACACCGCGACCACCAGACCGGCGGCCGGCCGGCGGACGGGGACCTCCTCGGGCGGCGGCACCGCACTCTCGGGTGTGCCTGTCGCGTCCAGGATCGCGAGCGCCTCGCGCACGACCGTGCCGCCGGCGTCCTCGTCCTGCGGCGCCATGACCACCAGGTCGGCGCCGAGGGCCGACAGCCGTTCCCCGAGCCAGGGCCGCGTCGCGTCGCCGACCCCGACCACCCGCACGCCGGCGCGGTGCAGCAGCTCGACGGCCTCCCGGTCGAGCAGGTCCAGGTCGCCCGAGACGACCGCCAGGCGCCCCAGGCCCGCCTCCGCGGCCGCGAGCAGCTCGGTGAGGTCGGCACAGCGGCGCGTCACGCTCAGCCGGCCGCCGGAGCGCTCGACCGCCTGCACGATGATCGACTCGGCGGAGCCGTGGACCGCGCAGAGCACCCCGACCGGCACGTCAGCTCCCCGAGCCGGGGACAGGAACCACGTCGAGCGTGCCGTCCGCCGCGAGCGCCGCGAGGATGTCCGGCAGCCGGCCGCTCGGCACGAGCACCTGCACCTGGGCCCCGCCGCCCACGCTGAACGCACCGTCCTGCGAGGTCACCTCGGCCACGACGAGGTCCGTCGCGAGCTGCACCGGCTCGGCGGGCTCGGCATCCTCGCCGGACGGCGGCGTCGGCGTGAACCAGAGGTCCACCTGCGCACCCTCGGTCACGTCCCTGGACGGGGTCCGCTCCAACGTCACCGACACGGGCCGCAGGTCCAGGTCGCCGGCATCCCCCACCGCCGAGGCCGGGACCAGCTCGCCGCGGCCGACGACGCGCACGACGACCGCGTCCTCGAGCGGCTGGTCCGCGCGCAGATAGTGGTCGAGGTTGACGGTGCCGAGGCGGACGTCCACGACGGCGAGCCGGCTCGGCTCGAGCCGGTCGCCCGGGACGAGCGCGCTTCGCGACACGTAGACGGGCACCGTCGCCTGCGCGGTCCGCACGACCCACGAGCCGAGCAGCACGGACGCCGCGACCATCGCGATGCCGGCGAGCAGCCGCGGGTCACGCCAGCCCGGCCGACGCAGCCTGGCCGCGACGGGCGCGGGCAGATCGATGACGCTGGTGTCCATGACTCCCCTGTTCGTCGGCAGACCTGTGCATCCTGCCGCGCCGAGCACCCCCCGTGGGCGAGAACGGTGCATTGTGGACAAACCGGTTCTGGCGTCCGTGCGTGCCAGACTGCGGTCATGCCTTCGCGGTTCCTGACCCTCGCGGACGTCACCGAGGTGCTCAACATCTCGGCCCCGCAGGCCTACGCCCTCGTGCGCTCGGGCGATCTGCCCGCCATCCAGATCGGCGGGCGGCTGCAGTGGCGCGTCGAGTCCGCCGAGCTCGAGAAGTACATCCAGCGGATGTACGAGGAGACCCGCGCGCGCAACACCTCGGACGCGACCTCGAGCGCGGACGCCTGACCTCAGGCTTCGTGCACGACCTGGAGCCGGTCGAACGGGACCGCCCACAGCGCCCGCCCCTGCGTCCCGAGCTCCGCGACGTCGAGGTGGTCCGCTCCGACGCGGTCGATGCGGCCGACGACCTCCGCCCCACCCGAGACGACCCGGACACCGAGCCGGTCGCGCGAGAGCGCACGCAGCACCTGACCGAGCCCTAGCCGGGACTCGACGACGCCGACCGCAGGTGCCGCGTCGATGGCGAGCCCGTCGACCGCGACCACCGCCGAGAGCGGGACGAGCGCTCGCCTCGCCGGCGGCGTGGCGAGCAGGAGCCACTCGGGCGCCGCCTCCAGCAGCGTCCCGGCAAGCGGTTCGGCGCCGTCGATCCGGATCCGCAGCGTGTGCCCGACTGATGCGCGGACGCGCGCCGAGAGGGTCACCGAGGCGCGTTCGGCCCGCGCCAGCTCGGCGACCTCGGCGCGCAGGTCCGCCGACCGGGCCGCCGCGAGCTGGGCCTCCATGTCCGCGAACAGCTGCTCCCATCGCATCCGAGCACCGTAGGGCCCGCGACCCGATCGTGGGACAGCACTGGACACGAATCGGACATTCAGGTACATCTATGACCTACAAGCGAGATCAAACTGCATCAAACGACACGATTGAGGGTCAACCATGGTGATCGATACGGCGCCCCGGAGCAGGACCGCGCCCCTTCCCCCGCGCCGGCCCTCCGTCGCCACGGCGGCGCTCGGACTCCTCGCCGCAACGGCGGCCGGTGGCGCCCTGGCCCTCGTGCTCGCGATGCGCGTGCTCTCGCTGGTCACCGGCTCGTCGATGCGGACGGTCGACGCGCTCCTGGAGGTCGCGGTCTGCGGTGTCGGGGCGCTGGTTGCCGCGTGGCTCGCCGTCTCCGCCCTGCTCGCGCTCGGCTGCCTGGCCGTGCGGCTCGTCGGGTCGAGCTGGCGGGGCGGGGAGCGGCTCGTCCACCGGTGCGCTCCCGCGGTCGTGCGTCGGGCGCTCGTGCTCATGGTCGGCGCGACCGTGGGGCTCGGTTCCGTCACCGGTGCCTCCGCGGTGGCCCCCGCACCGACACCGCCCCCGGCGACGGTCACGGCTGACGACCTCGGCTGGCCGGTGACGACCCGCGCCGATGCGGAGTCGGCCGGTCACGGCGTACTGCCGACCACCACGAGCGCAGAACCGACGGCGACCGGTCCGACCGCCGCCGTGCCGCCGCTGGTTCCCGTCGCCGAGCCGGTGGTCGATCCGCCCGCCGCGATCGCAGCGGCTCCAGCGACGCCCGCGCCCGCCCTCGCACCCGCGGAGTCCGAGCCCGTGGTCGTCGTCGCCGGCGACAGCCTCTGGGCCATCGCCGCGCGACATCTCGCGCCCGACGCCACCGACGCGGAGATTGCCGCGTCGTGGCCGCAGTGGTACCACGCCAACGCGTCGGTGATCGGGTCGGACCCCGGTCTGATCGTCCCCGGTCAAGAGCTCGCGGCGCCCGTCGTGCAGGACGGGGCGGCGTCATGAGCGCGGTCGCCGTCGAGCTGGCGCAGTCGAGCGCGGAGGACGCGTTCGCCCGGGTGCGCGAGGAGGAGCCGGCCGCTCCCGAGCCCCGGATCCGCCTGGTCGCCTCACCGGAGAGGGCGCTCGTCCCGCGGGCGACCGGCCCCGCCCAACCCGTCCATCCGACGGTCGCCGCGCGCATCTCGGTCCTGCGGGCGCGCGAGACGTCGGCGGCCGCGGACGACGAGGACGTACCGAGCGCGGTCCCGTCGGCCGACCCCGGTGCCGTGGGTTGCTCCATCGCCCTCGCCGCGCTGGAGGTGCTGGCCGGTCGCCGCCCGGTGGCCCAGCTCGCGCGCTGGTTGGCGCCGGGCGTCTACGAGGCGTTGCAGGTCCGCAGCAGCCTGACCGCGCGCGTGCTGCGCACCCCGCAGGGAGAGCGACGCCCGGTGGTCCGGCGCGTGCGGCTGACGCCGATCGTCGCGACCGCGCACGAGGTCAGCGTCGTCACAGACGACTCCGGCCGGGTGCGGGCCGTCGCTCTCCGGCTCGAGGCGCACCGCGGCGCCTGGCGCGCGACGGCCCTGGAGATCGGCTGACTGAGTACGCCGACGGCCCGCTCACCGGATCGGGAGGCGGGCCGTCGACGATGGTGCTCAGCGCTTGCGCTGCTGCTTGGCCGCCTTGCGGCGCTCCTCGCGGTTGGCGGTGCCGCCGGTGGGTGCACCGGCCGTGGGCGCTGCGCCGCCGTTCTTGCCCGAGGGGTTCGTCCCGCGGGTGACCACACCGCCGTCACCGTCCACCGACGGGGCGGAGTACTGCAGCGGCGCCTGCTCGGCGGGACCGTCGATGCCCTTGGCGACCAGCTTGCCGGCGGCGGGCCGGTCGGCCGCCGCGGCACCTGCGGTCGTCTGGGCGTCGGCGATCGAGTCGAGCGTGATCGGCGAGGAGGGCGCGGACTCGTCCTGGACCTGGACCTCCAGGTTGAACAGGTAGCCGACCGTCTCCTCCTTGATCGCGTCGTTCATCGCGTTGAAGAGCTGGAACCCCTCGCGCTGGTACTCGACCAGCGGGTCGCGCTGGGCCATCGCCCGCAGGCCGATGCCCTCCTTCAGGTAGTCCATCTCGTAGAGGTGCTCGCGCCACTTGCGGTCGAGGACCGACAGGGTGACGCGACGCTCGAGCTGACGCATGTTGTCCGCGCCGATCGACTCCTCGCGCTCCGCGTAGGCGACCTGGGCGTCCGAGAGGATCTCCCGCGTGAGCTGGGCCGCGGTCAGGCGAGTCGCCCCGCCCGCCTCCTCGACCACCTCGTCGGGCGTGATCGAGATCGGGTACACCGCCTTCAGGGCGGTCCACAGCGCGTCGAGGTCCCAGTCCTCCGGGCGACCCTCGGACGTCGCGGCCGTGACGTAGTCCGTGAGGACGTCCTCGCGGAAGTGCGTGATCTGGACGTGCAGGTCCTCGCCCTGCAGGACCCGACGACGCTCCTTGTAGACGACCTCGCGCTGGCGGGACATGACGTCGTCGTACTTGAGGACGTTCTTGCGGATCTCGAAGTTGCGCGACTCGACCTGCGACTGCGCGGACTGGATGCCGCGCGTCACGATCTTCGACTCGAGCGGCATGTCCTCGGGGAACCCGGCGCGCGTCATCATCGACTCCGCCAGACCCGAGTTGAACAGGCGCATGAGGTCGTCCTGCATCGAGAGGTAGAACCGGGACTCGCCCGGGTCGCCCTGACGGCCGGAACGACCGCGCAGCTGGTTGTCGATGCGACGCGACTCGTGCCGCTCCGTCCCGAGGACGTACAGGCCACCCAGGTCGGCGACCTCGTCGTGCTCGGCCGCGACGGACTCCTTGGCCTTGGCCAAGGTGGTCGGCCACGCGGCCTCGTACTCCTCGGCGTTCTCGGCGGGGTCGAGGCCACGCGCCTCGAGCTCCTCGACGGCCATGAACTCGGCGTTGCCGCCGAGCATGATGTCGGTACCGCGGCCGGCCATGTTCGTCGCGACGGTGACGGCACCCTTGCGGCCCGCCTGAGCGACGATCGACGCCTCACGCGCGTGCTGCTTGGCGTTCAGGACCTCGTGCGGGACACCCTGCTTCTTGAGCTTGGCGGAGAGCAGCTCGCTCTTCTCGACGCTCGTGGTGCCGACGAGCACCGGCTGACCCTTCGCGTGCCGCTCGACGATGTCGTCGACGACCGCGTCGAACTTGCCGTTCTCGCTCTTGTAGACGAAGTCGCGCTGGTCGATGCGCTGCATGTCGCGGTTGGTCGGGATGGGCACGACGCCGAGGTTGTAGGTGCCCTGGAACTCGGCGGCCTCGGTCTCGGCGGTACCGGTCATGCCGGAGAGCTTGGTGTACAGGCGGAAGTAGTTCTGCAGGGTGATCGTGGCGAGCGTCTGGTTCTCGGCCTTGATGGCCACGCCCTCCTTGGCCTCGATCGCCTGGTGCATGCCCTCGTTGTAGCGACGGCCCGGCAGCGTGCGGCCGGTGTGCTCGTCGACGATCAGGACCTCGCCGTCCTTGACGATGTAGTCGACGTCGCGCTTGAACAGCTCCTTGGCCTTGATGGCGTTGTTCAGGAACCCGATCAGCGGCGTGTTGAGCGACTCGTAGAGGTTGTCGATGCCCAGGTAGTCCTCGACGCGCTCGATGCCGGGCTCGAGGACGCCGATGGTGCGCTTCTTCTCGTCCACCTCGTAGTCGCGCTCGGCCTGCAGGCGGCGCACCACCTTCGCGAACTCGGCGTACCAGCGGTTGGCGTCGCCCGTGGCCGGTCCGGAGATGATCAAGGGCGTGCGCGCCTCGTCGATGAGGATGGAGTCCACCTCGTCGACGATGGCGAAGTTGTGGCCGCGCTGGACGAGCTCCTCGGTGTTCCACGCCATGTTGTCGCGCAGGTAGTCGAAGCCGAACTCGTTGTTGGTGCCGTACGTGATGTCGGCCGCGTACTGCTCGCGGCGCTCGGAGGGACGCTGCGACGAGAGTATGACACCACTGGTCAGGCCGAGGAAGCGGTAGACGCGCCCCATGAGCTCGGCCTGGTAGCTGGCCAGGTAGTCGTTGACCGTGACGACGTGCACGCCCTTGCCCGCGAGCGCGTTGAGGTACGCGGGGGCCGTGGCGACGAGGGTCTTGCCCTCACCGGTCTTCATCTCGGCGATGTTGCCGAGGTGCAGCGCGGCGCCGCCCATGAGCTGGACGTCGAAGTGCCGCTGCCCGAGCGTGCGGCGTGCTGCCTCGCGCACCGCGGCGAACGCCTCGGCGAGCAGATCGTCCAGCGACTCCCCGTCCGCCAGGCGTGCGCGGAACCGGTCGGTCTCCTCGCGCAGCTCGGCGTCGGACAGCGCGACGAAGCTGTCCTCCAGGGTGTTGACCTGCTGGGCGATGCCCGACAGCTTCTTGACGATCCGGCCTTCACCGAGGCGCAGGACCTTCTCGAGGATCGCTGGCACGCACTACTCCCGACGTGTTCGCACTCCGGGCGCGCGCGGCGTCGGAGCGGCTTGGGTGCCGGCCGCACGGCCGGGCCCGTCCATCGTAGGCGAGCCTGCGGGGCGTGGGCGAAGAACCACGACCGCCGTGCCCAGAAGGACCGCCCCGACCACGCCTGCGACGCCGAGCTGCTCCCCGCGCAGCAGGACCGCCCCGACCGTCGCGGTGAGCGGTTCGAGCAGGGCGAGCAGCGTGGCCGTGGTGGCCGGGACGCCCCGCAGCCCCGTGAAATACGCTCCCCAGGCGGCCGCGGTGGGCACGATCGCGAAGTAGGCGAGCAGCAGCCACCCCTGTGCGTCGTCCGGCAGCCCGACGGTCGGGCCGACGACCGCGGCGACGGGCAGCAGCAGGATTCCGCCGAGCGTGAACGCGGTCGCCGTCATGGGCAACGGGGACAGACCGGGCACCGGGCGGCGGTTCAGCCCGGTCATCGTCGCGAACGCCGCCGCCGCCACGAACGCGAGCGCCGCGCCCGCGGGGGCGCTGCCTGCCGCGTCGCCCGGCCGCCCGACGAGGAGCACGAGCCCGACCAGGGCGAGCGCGAGCGCCACGACGGTGCGGGCGGCCGGCGCGCGGCGCGAGCTCACGGCGGTACCGATCGCGACGAGCAGTGGCGCGGCCCCCAGGGCGATGAGCGTGGCCACCGCAACGCCGGCCCGCACCACGGCCGCGAAGTAGGCGCCCTGGTAGACGGCGAGGAGCAGCGCCGTCACGACGATGCGCACCAGCGCCGGGCGCGTGCGGGCCAGGCCGCGCAGCCGGCCCGTCACCGCGAGCGCGACGAGCAGGACGGCGCCACCGCCGAGCAGCCGGTAGGACGCGACGACGAGCGGCGCGAGGCCGGCGGAGTCGGCCAGAGCGGCCCCGGCGAGGCCACCGGTTCCCCAGAGGATCGCGCCCAGAGCGACGAGGCCGAAGTCCCGCCGGCTGCTCACGTGGCTCACACGACGGCTCGCAGAGCGGGGGCGAGGTCGCCGCGGTCCGCGACGACCACCTCCCCGAGCCCGAGCCACCCGGCCAGCTCGTGCAGCTCCGCGGCGAGCTCCTCCACGACGTGCGACTGCGAGCCCGGGGTGCGGTGGGCGGCCTGGACGCGCAGGACGCCGGCCTGGCGGTCGGCCTTGAGGTCCACCAGGGCGGGCATCGACTCACCGAGCAGGAACGGCAGCACGTAGTAGCCCCAGACGCGCTTGGGCTCGGGCACGTAGATCTCGATGCGGTACCGCAGCCCGAACAGCGCCTCGAGGCGGCGACGCTCGAAGACGAGCGGGTCGAACGGGTTGAGCAGCGCCCGACCGGTCGCCCGCCGCGGCAGGGTGGCGTCGCGGTGGCGCCAGACCGGTCCCTCCGTCCAGCCGTCGACGGTGACCTCGGTCAGGACGCCCTCCTCCACCAGCTCGGCGATCGCGCGGGCGGCGGGGGCCAGCTTGATGCGGAAGTAGTCGGCGAAGCTGCGCACCGTGCCGATGCCGTGCGCCCGCGCGCCGATCTCGACCAGGGCGCGGACGCAGTCGTCGCGGGGCAGGTCGGGTGCGTTGAGCAGCGCCGGCGGCAGCACGCGCGACGTCAGGTCGTACTGGCGCTCGAACGCCCCGTTGCGACCCGACGAGGTGACCTCGCCGGTGAAGAACAGGAACTCGAGCACCCGCTTGGCGACGGTCCAGTTCCAGCCCCACTCCGTCCGGGTGGTGGGGTGGTCGGCCTCGAACGTCTCCTGGACCTTCGACGCCGTGATCGGGCCGCGCGCCGTGATGATTGCGCGGATCTCGTCGACCATCGAGCTGTGCTGCAGGGGGACGTCGGCGATCGAGCCCCACGCCTCGTCCAGGTAGGCGCGCTGCCGCCAGACGAGCAGCCGGTAGGTCTCGGGCGGCACGAACGAGGCCATGTGCGCCCACGTCTCGACGAGCCGCCGCGGCGCCCGCCCCGACGCCCGGTCCAGCAGTGCCGGGTCGTAGGCGCCGAGGCGCGAGTACGCGGGCATCAGGTGCGCGCGGGCCAGCACGTTGACCGAGTCGATCTGCAGGACGCCCAGCCGGTCGACCACCTGCTGGAACTGCCTCATGTTCGCGGGCGCGGCCCTGCTGGGTCGGGGCGCGTCGAGCCCCTGGGCGCGCAGGGTGATGCGGCGGGCCTGCGACAGGCTGAGGCGCTCGACGGTCACGGGGCCATCCTGCCGTCCACCTCCGACATGGGACGACCACACGGCGCATCGCCGACGGACCACCGGGAACGACGACGCCCGGCCGGTTGCTGCCGGCCGGGCGTCGAGGTGTGTGCAGATGGGGAGGTGCGTCAGCCGACGCCGACCGCCTGCGGGACGTGGTTCGTGGCGACGGCCGTGTCGAGCTTGATCACGCCGTAGCTCCAGCCACGTCGGCGGTACGCCACGGACGGCTGGGCGGTCTCGGCGTCGATGAACAGGAAGAAGTCGTGCCCGACCAGCTCCATCTCGTAGAGCGCGTCGTCGACGGTCATCGGCTGGGCAGCGTGCACCTTCTCGCGGATGATCACCGGCGAGTCGCCGAGCGTCGTCTCCACGGCGGCCTGCGGGTCCACGGGTGCGGCCGCCTCGGGCTCGGGCTCGGGGGGCCGGACGTCGACGGGGGCGATCGGAGTGTGGTTGCGGTGGTCCTTGCGCCGGTCACGGGTGCGACGAAGCCGTTCGAGCAGCTTGCCGAGCGCCATGTCCAGAGCGGCGTACCTGTCGTCTGCGCACGCTTCGGCGCGGATCACGGGACCTCGGTCCACCACGGTGAGCTCGACGCGTTCGGAGCTTCCGGACTGGCGGGGGTTCGTCTCGTGCGACACGACGACATCGATCCGCTGGGCGCGGGGGGCCAGCTGCTCGACTTTCGCGAGCTTCTGCTCGACGTGCGTCCGGAACTTCGGAAGCACCTCGGTGTGCCGGCCGGCAACCACGATCTCCATGTGAGCCTCCTGCGAGGGTCGGGGGCGGAGCTTGACTCGCCCGCCCGGGGTGACATGCGTTGGGCTGCCCTGAGGGCAGTCGGGCGGCGTCACCTCCTCCCGCAGCCGAGCCCGGACGACCTGTGAGGTCCCCCCGGTTCGGCGCCGGCTCTGGCTCCCCACGTTAACCCCGTGACCCATCCGTGACCACTCCCACGCCGGTGATCACCCCCATGCGTCCGAGGGGCGGACAACCGGCCGGTCCGGCAGCGCCGGCGACCGCGCGGGGCCCGGTGTGGAGGCGAGCGTGAGGGCGGCCACGACGGCGCCGCCGGCCCGCTCGAGCGCGCTGCGTGCCGCCGAGAACGTCGCTCCGGTGGTCAGGACGTCGTCGACGAGCAGGACGCGACGACCGGCGACCGCACCGACGCAGCGACCGGGGACCCACAGCCGGCCGGAGAGGTTGCGGGCGCGTTCCCGCGCGCCGAGCCCGACCTGGTCGCCGCCACGGGCCCGGCGGAGCACGCGCCCGATCTCGGCCGGGACCGCGCCGTCGACGAGCCCACCGACGACCGCCGCGGCGAGGGCGTCGACCAGGTTGCCGCCGCGTCGCCGCCGGGAGGCGGGAGTCGACGGCGCGGGGACGACGAGGAGCGGCGCGACCGGCGCGAGCGAGCCCGCGACGTGCCGCGCCTCGTCGGCCACCGCGCGCGCCAGGACGCCGGTCAGGTCGACCCGGCCCCGGTCCTTCCAGGCGATGACCGCCCGCCGGACGTCCCCCGTGCAGTCCGCGAGCGTCCACACGGGCAGCGGCCCGCGCCCGTCCATCCGGTCGAGGCGTGGGGCCCGGTTCTCGCACCGCCACGGCTCGCCCGCCAGGAGCGCGGCGCAGTTCGGGCACCAGGCGACGTCGTCGCGACCGCACCCGGCGCACTCCACCGGCAGCACCAGCCCCACGAGGTCGCGCAGCACCGAGGTCACGCGACCAGCATCGTCGGCGTCGACCTCGCCGCGACCCTCCCGGGCGAGCGGCCGGCGGTCAGCCGGGCTGAGGTCGGCTCAGCCGGGGTAGGACGGGTAGGACGCCCCCGTGACGCCCGCGACCGGGGCCCACGTGGAGCCGACGAACCGGCGCAGCCCGCCGTCGAGGGAGGTGACGTAGATGACCGTGCCCCCGGCCATCGCCGACGGGTCGGAGACCTCGGGCAGCGACGAGGTCGGACCGGAGACCGGGACCCGGTGCACCGCGACCTTCGAGGTGCTGCGCCCCAGGACGCCGAGCGTCGACTCGTCCACCCAGTCCACGGCGGTGGCGTCCACCATCGACGCGCCCGCGCGGATAGGGACCCCGAGCTGCTGCGGCGACCCGGACTCGTCGCGGATGATCCCCGCCACCTCGATCGCGACGCCGTCCGCCCCCGCGGAGACCACCGCGATCCGGGTGCCGTCCGCCGCGACCCGGAGGGCCCGCACGGTCCTGCCGACGAGCCAGTCGGCCTTCACCGACACGGTCGACGAGCCCGCTCTGACCGCCACGATCCCGTCGTCCTGGGACGCGGTCCAGGTCCAGCCGAGCCGGTCGACGGAGGGTGCCGCGAGACCCGTGCCCTCGTACAGGGTGGCGGCGGGCGCGACAGCCGTCGGTGCGCTGATGAGCGTGTCGGGCCCCGACAGCAGCACGCGGAGGCTTCCGTCGACGCTGCTGGCGGGGCTGCGCGGGTCGAGCCCCTCGAGCGAGCCGACGGACGGCACCGGCGAGACGTCGTCGCGGGAGAGGTACACGAGCCGGTCGTCCTGCAGGAACTCGACGTTGCCGGAGGGGGCGGTGCCACGCTCGAGCTTCGCGGGGTCCTCGAGCGGCACCCCGTCGGTCACCGCGTTCCCGCCGGCCGCGACCGCGACGACCTCGACGGAGCCGACGCCGGGCACGGGTCGCAGGCTCTCCTCGATCTGCGCGAGCAGCAGCCCCCGGTCCGCCTTGGTGACGACCGCCTGCGGGCTCAGGCCGACGAGCGCCACCCCGTCGCGACCCAGCGGCACGGCCTCCGGGTTCATCTCGACACCCTCGGGGATGGCCGTGGTGACGGCGTCGCTCAGCCACGGGGACGGGCCGGCCAGCAGCTCACGCACCACGGACGTCTGCAGGTTCTTCTTCGGCAGCCACCGGGTGTCGGGCACCAGGAACGTCTGGTCGGGCGAGAGGAAGTACAGGGCCGCCGACTGGAAGGTCCGCTCGAAGTCCTGCTCCTGCAGGATCAGCCCGTCGGGCACGCCGGAGATGCGCCACTGGTCGGCGTCGTCCTGCACGAGGTCGAACGTGACCGACTCGATCGCGTTCGGCGGCGCCTCGACGTACCGGCCGTCGCCGTCGACGCGCGCGGCCACCGGCACGTTCCCGACGATCTGCGCGTCGCTCGTGGACGGCCCCCACTCGATCGGTCCGGCGACGACCTGGCCCGAGAGCGGCTTCCACTCGACCTTCGCCGCGCCGGCCAGGTACTCGCGGGCCCGGGCGAAGTCGTCGGAGAACCCGGCCGCGCTCGCCGTCAGGAAGCCGTCGACGATCTGCTGGGGCGTGTCGTCCTCCTCCGGCCCCGGGGCCAGCACATCGACGTCCTCCTGGGTCGAGACCTTCGTGTCGCTCTTCTGCACGGGGCCTGAGGTCGGCATGGCGACGCAGGCGGACAGCAGGAGGAGGGCGGTCGCGGCGACGCCCGCGATCGTCGCCCGCCGTCGGCGGCTGCTGCTCATCGGACCTCCTGCCGTTCGTCGGACGGTTCCGCCCCGCGATTGTGCGAGACGTCGTCGTCGAGCTCCGGCAGCGCGGCGGGGTCGGTGCTCGCCCGGACCAGCGGGATGCGGACGGCGTCGACCGCCGGGGTCTCGTCGGGAACCAGCGGCAGCGGGGAGTCCGTCAGCCGGATGCCCGCGCGCCGCGGGAGCGTGAGCCGGAAGCACGCCCCGCGACCCGGCCGGCCCCACGCCTCCAGCCAGCCGCCGTGCAGGTGGGCGTCCTCGAGCGAGATGGCCAGCCCGAGCCCGGTGCCGCCCGTCGTGCGCGCCCGCGCGGGGTCCGCCCGCCAGAACCGGTCGAAGACGTGCAGCGCCTCGTCGGGGGTCATGCCGACGCCCCGGTCGCGCACCGTCACCGCGACCGCGTGCGCGTCGGCCCCGACCGTCACCTCGACGGCGGTCCCCTCCGCGTGCTCGATGGCGTTGACCAGCAGGTTGCGCAGGATCCGCTCGACGCGGCGCGGGTCGATGTCGGCCACGCACGACATCTCGGGCACCGTCACCCGGAGCCAGGTGCTGCGGCGCTCCGCCAGCGGCGTGGCGTGGTCCACGGCCGAGACGACGACGTCGCGCACGTCGCGCCCGCCCGCCTCCAGCACCGCGGCGCCGGCGTCGAACCGGCTGATCTCGAGCAGGTCGGCCAGCAGCTCCTCGAAGCGGTCCAGCTGCGTCTGCAGGAGCTCGGCCGAACGCTTCACGGCCGGGTCGAAGCTGCCGCGCGCCGTGTAGATGACCTCGCCCGCCATCCGGACCGTCGTCAGCGGCGTCCGCAGCTCGTGGGACACGTCGGACACGAACCGTCGCTGGAGCAGCGAGAGCTCCTCCATCCGGTGGATCTGGTCCTGCAGGCTCGCGGCCATCTCGTTGAACGAGCGGGCCAGCGTCGCCATCTCGTCCTCACCGCGCTCGGGCATCCGCTCGGAGAGGTGTCCGTCGGCGAGCCGCTCCGCCACCTCGGCCGCGCGACGCACCGGGCGCACCGCCTGCCGGGTCACCAGCCACGTCATGCTGCCCAGCAGCGCGACGAGCGCCACGGCCGCGAGCAGGAGGGTGCGCTGCAGGAAGTCGAGCCGGTCCTGCTCCGACTGCAGGCTGTACAGGAAGAACAGCTGGTACGTGCCGGCGCCGCGCACGGTCACGTCCTGGCCGACCATCACGGCGGGCTCCTCGCCCACGTCGACCGGCCACGCCACCGACTGCCAGTGCTGGCCGCCGGTCGCCGTGGCGACGCGCAGATCGTCGGTGACGAGCGGGATGAGGTCGGGGTCGGAGGCCGCGCCGGTCAGCGAGACACCCCCACCCTTCTGGCCGGGTGCCCGCAGCAGGAAGACCTCTCGCTCGCCGGAGCCGCCGGCACGCTGCGCGAACGCGACGTCGTGCAGCAGTCGCTGGACCTCCGTGCCGGAGGTGGCCGTCGAGGCGTCGAAGGTCGCCTGCGCCGCGAGCGTCGAGCGCGCGCTCTCCTCGAGCACCTGGTCGACCCGCGCCTGGAACAGCCCGTCGCGCATCCGGTCGCTGACGTAGACGCCGATCACCGCGAGCGCGACCAGGCCGATCGCCATCGTCGTCGTGATGACCCGGACCTGCAGGGAGCCGCGCCACTTGCGCGCGCCGGAACGGACCCGCCGCATCGTGCGGGCCCGGAACAGCCGCCACGCGCTGTTCACACGCACGACGGCGCCGCCCCCGCCAGGATCACGTCGAAGCCACGCCCGCCTTGTAGCCGACGCCACGCACGGTCACGACGATCTCCGGCTGCTCCGGGTCGTTCTCGATCTTCGAGCGCAGCCTCTGCACGTGGACGTTCACCAGCCGGGTGTCCGCGGCGTGCCGGTAGCCCCAGACCTTCTCGAGCAGCACCTCGCGCGTGAACACCTGCCACGGCTTGCGCGCCAGGGCCACGAGGAGGTCGAACTCCAGCGGCGTCAGCGAGACGGGCTTGCCGGCGCGCGAGACGCGGTGACCGGGGACGTCGATGGAGACGTCGCCGATCGAGAGGTGCTCGGGGGCCGGCTCGTCGCTGCGGCGCAGGCGGGCACGCACCCGCGCGACGAGCTCCTTGGGCTTGAACGGCTTGGAGATGTAGTCGTCGGCCCCCGACTCCAGGCCCAGCACGAGGTCGACGGTGTCGCTCTTGGCGGTGAGCATCACGATCGGCACGCCCGACTCGGCACGGATCTGGCGGCAGACCTCGTTGCCGTCCTTGCCCGGCAGCATGAGATCGAGCAGGACGAGGTCCGGCTGGGTCGCCCGGAACACACCCAGCGCCTCGTCACCGTCCTCGCAGAACACCGGGTCGAAACCCTCCGAGCGCAGCACGATGCCGATCATCTCGGCCAGCGCGGTGTCGTCGTCGACCACCAGCACGCGTCCCTTCATGCGCGCATTCTCGCACCACAGCGGCCGACCGATGGCCAGTACGTGTCCGCGATGCGGCACGCCGCTCACAGATCACCCGGTCGCGCCTCCCGCGCACCGGCCGCCGTGGCACGATGATTCCTCCGCGGGGGCCCGGAGAAGGCTCCCGCGCGAACGCACACCGAGCCGAGGGAGCAGTGCTCGCATGACGAGCCCGCACGACGAAGTGCCGCAGGAGCCGACCTGGGCCTCCCCGACCGGTCCGAGCAGCGACGCCACCCCTCCGGCTCCCCCGGTACCCACCCCGCCGCCGCCCTACGGACAGCCGGCACCCACCCCGCCGGCCCCCGGCTACCCGCCCGCCTACGGCCAGCCCGCGCCGGGCTATCCCCAGCAGCCGCCGCCGCCCGGCTACGGCCAGCCTCCGGGCTACGGCCAGCAGCCCCCGCCGCCCGGCTGGGGCGGACCTCCGGTCGCGCCCGGGTGGGGTCAGCCGATGGCTCCCCCGCCCGGCGCCTCGTGGCGGCCCCCCGCGCTGCAGCCCGGGATCATCCCGCTGCGGCCGATCGGCCTCGGCGAGATCTACGACGGCGCGTTCCGCGCGATCCGCGCCAACCCCAAGGTCATGTTCGGCATGTCGGCGCTGGTGGTCACCATCGCCGTCGCGCTGCAGTCGCTCATCGCCTGGTACGTCCAGGGCGTCGTCGCGGGGCAGATCGCCGACATCGCGAGCGAGGCGGACCCCCAGGGCACCATGGGCCTGGAGAACCAGTGGAGCGCCAGCACCGGCTCGATCGCCGGGCTGCCGATCACCTCCCTGGCCACGACCATCCTCACCGGACTCCTGATCGTGTCGGTCAGCCGGTCCGTGCTCGGCCAGACCGTGTCGATCCGCGACGTCCTGCGGTCCAGGCGCGTGTGGCTCGTGGTCGCGTTCTCCCTGCTCCTCGCCCTGGCGTCGATTGTCGTGGTCGGGATCGTCGTCGGGGTGGTGGCCGTCCTGGCGGTCAACGGGAGCGTCGGTCTCGCGGTCGCGCTCGGCATCCTGAGCGCCGTCGCCCTCTTCGTCGTCGCGATCTGGTTCACGGTCCGGACGCTGCTTGCCGCTCCCGCGCTGATGCTCGAGGGCAAGAAGTTCTGGCCGACGATCGCCCGCGCGTGGCGCCTCACACGCCGCAGCTTCTGGCGGCTGCTCGGCATCTGGCTGCTGACGGCCATCCTGGCCTCGATCATCAGCTATGTCTTCACCGTGCCCGCCGCCCTGTTCTCGGCGCTCTTCCTCGGCGACGAGGCGGGCAGCTCGTTCGCGTCGATCGTCATCCTCGGGATCGCCGACATCATCGCGCTGACGCTGTCGACGACGTTCGTCGCAGCCGTCACCGCGCTGCTGTACATCGACGTCCGGATGCGTCGCGAGGGCCTCGACGTCGAACTCGCGCGCGCGGCGGAGCAGACCGCGTGATCCTGTCGGCCTGGGCGGTGAGCGGTGCGGTACGGCTGCCCGTGTCCGTCCCGGTCGACCCCGACGCCGCCACCGCGCGCCGCTGGGCCACCGAGGAGCTCCTCGATCCCGTGTACCACCGGCAGCCCTCGCTGCTCAGCCGGATCCTCGAGTGGCTCGCCGACCAGATCTCCGGCGTCAGGGCGCCCGGCGTCCCCAGGCCGCTCGTCCTGCTGGCGGTCGTCGCCGTCGTCGCGATCGTCGTCGCCATCGCCTTCGTCCTGAACGGTCCGGTGCGCCGCGCGCGCCGGGTCGCGTCCGAGCGCGGCGTCCTCGACGCCGACGACTCCCGGACCTCGGACCAGATCCGGCGGGCCGCGGACGCCGCGGCGGGTGCCGGGGACTGGACCCTGGCCGTCGTCGAGCGGTTCCGCGCGATCGTGCGCGGGCTCGAGGAACGCACGGTGCTCGACGAGCGCGCAGCGCGCACCGCCCACGAGGCGGCCGACGCCGCGGCCGCCCGCCTGCCCGACCTGGGCGCCGAGCTCGTCGCCGCCGGGCGCCTCTTCGACGCCGTCGCGTACGGCCACGCCTCGGCCGGCGCGGACGACGACGGACGCCTGCGCGCGCTCGACGGGCGCGTGCGTTCCGCGCGGCCCTCGGCCCCCGCCGGCACCGTCGACGCCGTGATGAGCGTGCCGTCATGACGACCACCCACGCCGGCACGTCGACACCGGTCGTCGGCGACGGGACCACCGG
The DNA here is from genome assembly GCF_056404795.1 of Cellulomonas sp. P2_B4. Classification (NCBI taxonomy): domain Bacteria; kingdom Bacillati; phylum Actinomycetota; class Actinomycetes; order Micrococcales; family Cellulomonadaceae; genus Cellulomonas; species Cellulomonas sp. P2_B4. The sequence continues at coordinate 1,304 of NZ_JBFUDI010000014.1, read as the reverse complement.
GCGATCGCGCGCGGCGTCGCGGTGGCGACGCTGGCGGCTGCCGCTGGGCATCCTCGGCCTGCTCTGCGTCGTCGGTCTGCTCGCGGCCCTCCCCAAGCCCGTCACGTCGACGGAGTCGCTCGCGCCGGACAACGCCCTGCCGGGCGGTGCGCGGGCCGCCGCGCAGATCCTCGGCGACCAGGGCGTCGACGTCCGCTACGTCCGCCGGATCCACGACGTCGAGCGGCTCGCGGGGCCCGGCTCGACCGTCCTGCTCGTCGGGGACGGCTACATCGACACCCCGCACACGGACGCGCTGCGCGCGACCGGCGCCGACCTCGTGCTCGTCGACACCTACTGGGCGGTCGGCGAGCTGACCGGCTCGCTCGGGTACGGGACGTCGTCCGGCGGCGCGTCGGAGACGCGGGACGCCGAGTGCGACGACCCCGACGCCGTCGCCGCCGGCACGATCACCGCGTCCGGCACCCTGCAGGCCCTCGACGACAGCGCGGTGGTCTGCTTCCCGGCCCCGGGGACGCCGACCGCGGCGGGCGGCGCGTACGGCGTGACGACCGCCGACGGCCAGCGCATCACGGTCCTGACCGACCGCGGACCTCTGACCAACGCCGAGCTCGCCGACGAGGGCAACGCCGCGCTCGTGCTGCGGATGCTGGGGCGCAACGAGCGGCTCGTCTGGTACATCCCGTCGCAGGACGACGTCGACCCGGGCGAGGCCGGCAGCCCCGCCATCACCGACGTCGTCCCCCCGATCGTCAACATCCTCGCCCTGCAGCTCCTGCTCGTCTTCGTCGTCGCCGCACTGTGGAAGGGACGCCGGCTGGGCCGCGTCGTGACCGAGCAGCTGCCGGTCGTCGTCCGGGCGGGCGAGACCACCCGCGGTCGCGGTCGCCTGTACCGGCGCTCGCGCTCGTTCGGGCACGCCGCCGCGGCCCTGCGCGCCGGGGCGACGGCTCGCTGCTGCGCGCGCCTGGGGCTCCCGCGCTCGGCCGCGCCCCAGGTCGTCATCGACGCGCTGTCCCGCGCGTCGGGACGACGCACCGACCAGATCGAGGCCCTCCTGTACGGGCCGCCCCCCACGGACGACAACGGGCTCGCGCAGCTGGCGCGTGACCTGGACCATCTCGAGAGCGAGGTTCACCGATCGTGAGCGACGACAGCCCGCAGCGGCCGCCGACGGCGCCGTCCGCCCCGTCCCCGTTCGGGGCACCGCAGCATGCCGCGGCGCCCCCGCCGTTCGGCACCCCGCCGAACCCGGCGCCGCAGCTCGGCACCCCGCCCGGCCCGGCGCCGGCACCCGCCAGGAG
>NZ_JBFUDI010000013.1:0-131231 GCF_056404795.1 Cellulomonas sp. P2_B4 | reverse complement strand
GCGGGGCGCGGGGCCTCGACGACGGGCGCGGCGGCCGGAGCGGGGGCAGGCGCCGGCGCGGGGCGCGCGGGTGCCTTGGGTGCTGCTGCTGCCGGCGCTGACGTTCCCGCACTGCCTGCGGGGTACTCGTCGCGCAGCTTGCGAACGACCGGGGGCTCGATGGTCGACGATGCCGACCGGACGAACTCACCCATGGTGTTCAGCTTGGTCATGATGGTCTTGCTGTCGACCCCGAGCTCTTTGGCGAGCTCGTAGACGCGGACCTTGGCCACATCTCTCCTGTCTCGGTCCGCCCGGACAGGGTCGGACCGTCGTTAGTTCTGGGTACTCATCGCTGGGTACTCATCGGAGCGTTCTCATCGGGTAGCCATCGGCTTCCAGACCCGCTTCCCTCATCGACGATCGGCCTACGACGCCGGGATCTGCCCGACGCCGTTCTTCTCCTGCTCCTCGAGGTGCCGGCGCACGGCGGTCACGTCGAGCAGGCCTGCGTTGCGCAGTGCCCGCCCGAGTGCACGTCGGCGTTCGGCGGTCTCGAGACATCCAAGATCGGGGTGCAGCCACGCCCCCCTGCCCGGCATCCGGCGACCCTCGTCCACAGCGAGCGCGGGAGATCCCGCGGCATCCGTGGCGACGACCACCCTCAGCAGGGCTGACCTCGGGCCGGTGGCTCGGCACCCCACGCAGGTCCGGACCGGACCCATGCCAGAGACCGCTTTCGCTGTCTGTGGGGTCCGCCGGCTCGACGGGAGGAGCCGGACATCCGGCCCAGCCGCAGCAAGTCTACCGCGCCGTACCACTGGACGCGTCAATCGTGACGTCATTCACCGGTGCTCGCGCCCTGCAGGTCGCCCGGGACCTCGGCGTCGGAGCGGATGTCGATCCGCCAGCCCGTCAGCTTCGCGGCGAGGCGGGCGTTCTGGCCCTCCTTGCCGATCGCGAGCGAGAGCTGGTAGTCCGGCACGACGACGCGCGCGGCCCGCGCCTCGGGGTCGACGACGGTCACCGACAGCACCCGCGCGGGCGAGAGCGCGTGCGCGATCATCTCGGCCGGGTCGTCCGCGTGGTCGACGATGTCGATCTTCTCGCCGTGCAGCTCGGCCATGACGGCCCGGACGCGGCCGCCCATCGGGCCGATGCACGCGCCCTTGGCGTTGACGCCGGGCACGGTCGCGCGGACGGCCATCTTGGTGCGGTGACCGGCCTCGCGCGCCATCGCGGTGATCTCGACGGTGCCGTCGGCCACCTCGGGGACCTCCAGCTCGAACAGCTTGCGCACGAGGTTCGGGTGCGTGCGCGACAGGGTCACCTGGGGTCCGCGCGGGCCGCGGGCCACCTCGAGCACGTAGCCGCGGATGCGGTCGCCGTGCACGTACTCCTCCCCCGGCACCTGCTCGTGCGCCGGCAGGACGGCCTCGGTGCCGCCGACGTCGACGAGCACGGTGCGCGGGTCGCGGCCCTGCTGGATGACCCCGCCGAGCACCTCGCCCTCCTTGCCGCGGAACGCGCCGAGCACCTGGTCGTCCTCGGCGTCCCGCAGGCGCTGGACGATGACCTGCCGGGCGGTCGCGGTCGCGATGCGGCCGAACCCGTCGGGCGTGTGGTCGAACTCGGGCTCGTCGTGGTGCGCGAACGTGGGGCCCTCGTCGTCCTGCGGCGGGGCCTCCTCGCGCGCCCAGACGGTCACGTGACCGCTCTTGCGGTCCACCTCGACGCGGGCCCGCGTGTGCGCGCCGGGCGTGCGGTGGTACGCCGAGAGGAGCGCCTGCTCGATCGCGGAGACCAGCACGTCGAGGCTGATCTCGCGCTCGCGCTCGAGCATCCTCAGCGTCTGCATGTCGATGTCCATCTCAGCTCTCCTGTCCGGCGTCGGCGTCGCTGCCGGCCTCGTCGTCGTCCACGGGCCCGACCCCTGTCAGGTCCACCTCGACGTGCGCGGCGCGCACCTCGGACAGGGGAACCTGCACGGGCTCCCCGACCACCGGCCTGCGCCCCTTGAGGCCGGGCGTCACCGGCACGACGACGATGGTGCCCTCGTCCGCCCCGGTCCGCTCGACCGCGGTCAGCCGCCCGCTCAGGATGCCGCCGTCGTGCCGGTGCACCACCACCGTGTGACCGACGGCGTGCGTGAAGTGTCGGCGCTCGGTGAGCGGCCGGGAGACTCCCGGGCTCATCACCTCGAGCGTGTACTCGCCGTCGATCGTGTCGGCGGAGTCCAGGGCGTCCGAGACCGCGCGCGTCGCGTCGGCGATGCGTTCGAGGTCCAGGCCGCCCTCGTCGTCCTCGGTCACGTCGACCACGACCTCGACGACGGACCGCCCGGCGGAGCGGCGCACCGTGACGTCCTCCAGGAGCAGACCGACCGACCCGACGGCGGGCTCGACGACCGCCCGGACCTTCTCGGCATGTGCTGGGTGCGATGGCGCGGCCACGGCAGCCTCCTTATCGCTCCAGCGGGTCAGTGCCGAGGCAACGGATCGACCCTGTGATGTTGTGGGGTCCAGCCTAACGAGTCCGGGCGTGCCCGACCGCCGCGGGTCGGACGCATGGCAGGATCACCGGCGATGCCTCCCCTGTCGCGCCCGCACCAGCACCCGGAAGTCGCCTCCCGCGCCCGCCGGTTCGGTGTCGCGCTCGCCACACTTCTGACCCTGGCGCTGGTGGCCGCCTGCGGCCTGCGGACCGAGACGCCGCCTCCCGTCGAGCCCACCCCGGACGCGATCGAGCAGGTCCGCGCCCGCACGGTCGCCGACTCCCTGACCCTGGCCGCGGACGCCCGGGCGCTCGGCGCGACGGCCGCGGAGCCGCTCGCGGGCGTGCTCGCGGACCTCGCGTCGTTCTCGGACCAGCACGCCCAGCAGGCCGGCGGCACGTACGACTCCGGCCTGCCGGAGCCGAGCGCCTCGCCGTCGACGACCACGGCGCCCCCGGTGCTGGACGTCGCGACGCTGCTGGCCGAGCTGGCCACGGCGACGACCACGTCGCTGACCGACGCGGACACGGTCGACGACGGCGACCTGGCCCGGCTCGTCGCCTCGATCGCGACGTCGCGGTCCGAGCTGACGACCAGGCTCGCGGCCGCAGCGGCGCTGCCCGTGCCGCCCGTGGATCCCCCGGCGGTCGACGCCTCGGCCCCGTCCGCGGACGAGACCAGCACCGCCTCCGCTCAGGCACCCCTGCCCGAGCCGACCCCGAGCACGGTGCCGCGCCCTGATCTCGACGCGCTGGCGCTCGCCCACGACCAGGCCGGATTCGGCTTCGAGGTCATCGCCGCGAAGCTCTCGGGCGACCAGCGCGCCGCCGCCCGCGCGGCCGCGTCCGCCAACCGTGCCGACGCGGAGCGCTGGGCGCGCGAGTCGGGCAGCGACGGCACGACGCAGGACCCTCGCCGAGCCTCGTACACCCTGCCCGTGGGCCTCGACGACCCCGCTGTCGCGGTGGCCCTGGCCCGCACCCTGCAGACCGCCGTCGCGGACGCCTACGCGAACGCGGTGGCCGCTGCTCCGGCCGGCGACCGTCTGGCGCTCGTCGACGGTCTGCGTGCCGCGACCGGCGCAGCGGCGAACTGGGGCGCGACCCCGGTCCCGTTCCCAGGCCTCCCCGAGCAGGTCACCCAACCCGTCGGCTGACCCGGGCACGTCCGAGCTCGGACGCCAGCCCTTCCCCCGTCGACGACGTCCGCACTCGTGGGCGCGGTAGGCCACGCGAGTGCGGACGTCGTGGGGGTCAGGCGTTGAGCAGGGTGTCGACGAGGGCGGCCACGTGGTCGACGGCCCGGTCGACCGGGACCTGCTCGGTGGTGCCGCCGGTGCGCGGGCGGACCTCGACGACGCCCTCGGCCAGCCCGCGGCCGACGACGACGACGAGCGGGACGCCCAGGAGCTCGGCGTCGGCGAACTTCACGCCGGGCGACACGCGGCCCGGACGGTCGTCGTAGATGACCTCGATGCCGCGCGACGACAGCTCGGTGGCCAGCGCCTCGGCGGCCTGGAAGACGGCCGCGTCCTTGCCGGTGGCCACGACGGTCACGTGCGCCGGTGCCACGTGGGCAGGCCAGGCCAGACCGCGCTCGTCGTTGTTGGCCTCCGCGAGCGCGGCGAGCACCCGCGTGACGCCGATGCCGTAGGACCCCATCGTGACGACCTGGGCCTTGCCGTTCTGGTCCAGCACGGTCAGCCCGAGCGCCTCGGCGTACTTGCGGCCGAGCGCGAAGATGTGGCCGATCTCGATGCCGCGAGCCAGCTCGAGCGGTCCCGAGCCGTCCGGCGCGAGGTCGCCCGCACGCACCTCGGCGGCCTCGACGGTGCCGTCGGCGATGAAGTCGCGACCGGCGACGAGGTCGAACACGTGCCGGCCAGGCTGGTTCGCGCCGGTGATCCACCGGGTGCCGGGCACCACGCGCGGGTCGAGCAGGTAGCGCACGGCGGTGCGCTCGACCCCGTCGGCGACGGGCACGTTCGGTCCCATCGCCCCGGGTCCGATGTACCCGCGGACGAGCTCGGGGTGGGCGGCGAAGTCAGCATCTCCGGCGGCCTCGACCTCGGCCGGGGCCACGGCGGCCTCGAGGCGCTTGAGGTCCACGTCCCGGTCGCCGGGCAGGCCGACGACGAGCAGCTCGCGCTCGCCGGTGGGCTGGACGAGAGCCAGCACGACGTTCTTGAGCGTGTCGGCCGCGGTCCAGGCCCGGTCGGGGCGCGCGAAGCGCTCGTTGGCGACGGCGACCAGCGAGTCGATCGTGGGCGTGTCCGGCGTGTCCTCGACGTGGGCCGCGGGCGCGTCGTCGAACGGGATCGCGTCCGGCACGACCGTGGTGACGGCCTCGACGTTCGCCGCGTAGCCGCCCGCGGAGCGCACGAACGTGTCCTCACCGATCGCCGTCGGCGTGAGGAACTCCTCCGACCGCGAGCCACCCATCGCGCCCGACGTCGCGGCCACGATCACGTACTCGAGCCCGAGCCGGTCGAAGATGCGCTGGTAGGCCGCACGCTGCGACTGGTAGGACGCCTCCAGGCCCGCGTCGTCGACGTCGAACGAGTAGGCGTCCTTCATGATGAACTCGCGCCCGCGGATCAGCCCGGCGCGCGGCCGGGCCTCGTCGCGGTACTTCGTCTGGATCTGGAAGAGCGCGAGCGGCAGGTCCTTGTACGACGAGTACAGGTCCTTGACCAGCAGCGTGAACATCTCCTCGTGCGTGGGCGCGAGCAGGTAGTCACCGCCCTTGCGGTCCTTGAGTCGGAAGATGTTCGGGCCGTACTCGGTCCAGCGGCCCGAAGCCTCGTACGGCTCCTTGGGCAGCAGCGCCGGGAAGTGCACCTCCTGCGCCCCGGCCGCGGTCATCTCCTCGCGGACCACGGCCTCGACCTTGGCGAGCACGCGCAGGCCGAGCGGGAGCCAGGTGTAGATGCCGGGGGCGGCGCGACGGATGTACCCGGCGCGCACGAGGAGCCGGTGGCTGGCGACCTCGGCGTCGGCCGGGTCCTCGCGCAGCGTGCGGAAGAAGAGCGTGGAGAGGCGCAGAAGCATGACCGGGAGCCTAGTTGCTCCCACACGCCGCCCGTTCATGCGAGAGCATGGGCAGCGTGCCGGAGCTGCCCGAGGTCGAGGCGCTCGCGCAGTTCCTGCGCGGGCGCACGGTCGACCACACCGTGACGTCCGTGGAGATCGGCGCCATCAGCGCGCTCAAGACGTTCAAGCCGCCGCCCGACGCGCTCAAGGGCGGGGTCGTCGTCGACGTCCAGCGCCACGGCAAGTGGCTCGACCTCATGGTCGCGACGTCCACCGGCGAGCCGCTGCACCTGGTCTGGCACCTGTCCCGAGCGGGGTGGGTGCGCTGGTCGGAGGCCCTGTCCGAGCGGCCCGTCCGGCCGGGCAAGTCCCCCATCGCCCTGCGGGTCCGGTTCGACGACGGCGCGGGCTTCGACCTCACCGAGGCCGGCACGCGGAAACGGCTCGCGGTGCACGTCGTCGAGGAGCCGACCGACGTCCCCCAGATCGCGACGCTCGGCGTGGAGCCGCTGTCGCAGGAGTTCACCCAGGACCGCCTGGCGGAGCTTCTCGCGGCACGCAACCAGCAGGTCAAGGGCCTGCTGCGCGACCAGGGCACCATCGCCGGCATCGGCAACGCCTACTCGGACGAGATCCTGCTCGTGGCCCGGATGAGCCCGTTCGCCATGACGAAGTCGTTCGACGACGCGAAGACGGCCATCCTCTACCGGGCCATCCAGGACGTGCTCACCGAAGCCGTCGCCGCCGCGTCGGGCAAGCCCGCGACCGAGCTCAAGGACGCCAAGCGCCAAGGGATGCGCGTCCACGGTCGCGCGGGCGAGCCGTGCCCGGGCTGGGACGGGGTCCCGTGCGGGGACACCGTGCACGAGGTGTCGTTCGCCGATTCCGCGCTGCAGTACTGCCCCACGTGCCAGACGGGCGGCAAGCCGCTCGCGGACCGCCGGATGTCGCGCCTGCTCCGGTAGCCGCTAGAACAGGACGGTCGCGTACGTGCCGACCTGGCGGAAGCCGACGGCCCTGTAGGCGGCCAGCGCGCGCACGTTGTAGTTGTTGACGTAGAGCGAGACGAGCGGTGCGACCTCGGAGCGCGTGGTCTGCACGACCGCGGCCATGCCCGACTCGGAGAGCCGCTCACCGCGGCGGTCGGGCGTCACCCACACGCCCTGCACCTGGGCGACCCCGCCGGCTACCGCGCCGAGCTCAGCCTTGAACACCACGTCCCCGCGCGGGCGGACGGACGACCGGTCCACGCGCACGAACGAGCGGCCCTGCGCCATGAGGTTGCGCACGCGCGTCTCGTACGGGCCGCCGGGGCCGCTGACGGGCGAGTAGCCGACCTCCTCGGTGAACATCCGGACGCAGGCCGGAAGGACGATGTCGAACTCCTCGGGGACCGAGCGGCGCACGGTCGGGTCGGCGGTCACCAGAGGGGCGTGCTCGATCACCATGGACGGCTGGTCGTCGCGGACCTCGCGCGCCGCGGGCCAGAACTGCCGCAGCCGGCTCCACATGCCCAGCACGGCGTCGGCCGGACCGACGATGGACGAGCAGCGCCGTCCCTGCAGGCGGGCGAGCCCGGCGAACGCGTCGAGCGCCCGGGCGACCGTGCGGGAGTCCTCGACAGGGACGACGGGGACCATGTTCGCTCCCGCGAAGCAGATCGCGACCAGCTCGTCGTCCTGCTCGTATCCCCAGAGGCTGCCACCTGCCGCACGCAGACCGCGTCCGACGGCCTGTTCCAACCGGGCGGTCGCGAGAACGGAGCCGACGGCATCTCGTGCACACACGGCCAGCGCGCTCTCGAGGTCGATGTCCGACAGGACCCGACCTCCGGCTCGGTTGTCGAGCAGAGCAGCGCGGCGTTGCACCATGAGCCGATCTTGCACCACCGAGGCCCGATTCACCCCATCTTGAGTGCGTCGATGTGATGAATTCCGGTGGTCGACGTGCGGATTCGCTCGCTCAGCCCACGGTGACGACGGGAGCACCCTCGCCCGACTCGACCGGGTCCATCGACTCGGCGAGCCGCATGGCCTCCTCGATCAATGTCTCGACGATCAGCGCCTCGGGGACGGTCTTGATGACCTCGCCCCGGACGAAGATCTGTCCCTTGCCGTTGCCGGACGCGACGCCGAGGTCCGCCTCGCGCGCCTCGCCGGGCCCGTTGACGACGCAGCCCATGACGGCGACCCGCAGCGGGACCTCCATGCCCTCGAGACCGGCCGTGACCCGCTCGGCGAGCGTGTAGACGTCCACCTGGGCCCGCCCGCAGGACGGGCAGGAGACGATCTCGAGCTTGCGGGGCCGCAGGTTGAGCGACTGCAAGATCTGGATGCCGACCTTGACCTCCTCGACCGGCGGCGCGGACAGGGACACGCGGATGGTGTCGCCGATGCCCTTGCTCAGCAGCGCGCCGAACGCGGTCGCGGACTTGATCGTGCCCTGGAACGCCGGCCCGGCCTCGGTGACACCGAGGTGCAGGGGCCAGTCGCCGCGCTCGGAGAGCAGCTCGTACGCCCGGACCATGATCACGGGGTCGTTGTGCTTCACGGAGATCTTGAAGTCGTGGAAGCCGTGCTCCTCGAACAGGGACGCCTCCCAGACCGCCGACTCGACGAGCGCCTCGGGCGTGGCCTTGCCGTACTTGGCCAGCAGGCGCGGGTCGAGGGAACCGGCGTTGACGCCGATGCGGATGGAGACGCCGGCGTCGGTCGCCGCGCGGGCGATCTCCTTGACCTGGTCGTCGAACTTGCGGATGTTGCCCGGGTTGACGCGGACGGCCGCGCAGCCGGCGTCGATCGCGGCGAACACGTACTTCGGCTGGAAGTGGATGTCCGCGATCACCGGGATCTGCGACTTGCGGGCGATGGCGGGCAGGGCCTCGGCGTCGTCCTGGGTCGGCACCGCCACGCGCACGATGTCGCAGCCGGCCGCGGTCAGCGCGGCGATCTGCTGCAGGGTCGCGTTGATGTCGGTGGTCGGGGTCGTGCACATCGACTGGACGCTCACAGGCGCGTCACCGCCGACCTCGACCTTGCCGACGCGGATCTTGCGGGTGGGACGCCGAGGTGCCAGGACGGGAACGGGCGCCTCCGGCATGCCGAGGCTGATCGGGATGCTCACGTCGCCATCATCGCACCCGTGCCGCCGCCTGCCGGCTCGCAGGACGTGGCGTGCACGACATCACCCTCAGATCTGCACCGGGTTGACGAGGTCGGCGTAGACGAGGAGCAGCCCCACGCCGCCGAGCAGGATGAAGACGCTGTAGGCGATCGGCACCAGCTTGGCGCTGTCGAAGGGCCCCGGGCGGGGCAGGCCGCGGAGCTTGGCCACCTGCCGGCGACCGCCCTCCCACAGGGCCGCCGCCACGTGACCGCCGTCGAGCGGCGGGAGCGGGATGAGGTTGAAGACGAAGAGCGCGATGTTCAGGCTCGCGAGCATCAGCAGCAGCCCCGCGAGCTTCAGGCCCCAGTCGATATCGTTCTCCGAGGCGATCTCCCCGGCGAACCGGCCGATGCCGACGACGCCGACCACGCTCGTCGTGTCGCGCGGCGTGCCGTTCACGGTCGAGTCCCAGAGGTCACCGATCTTCGCCGGGAGGGTCGCGACGACCGACGCCGTCTGACCGGTCATGGTGGCGACCCGGCCGGGCATCGCCCAGATCGACTCGCGCTGCGTCGCCTCCTTCGGCCCGATGCCGATGTAGCCGACCGAGGTCGTCTTCGTGGTGCCGTCCGCGTTCAGCACCGGGGCGTCGTTCTCGTCGTAGACGGGGCGCTCGGCCACGACCGGCGTGACCGACAGCTCGACCGTGGTGCCGTCGCGCTCGACCGTCACCGGGACGGCCACGTCGCCGGTGGCGCGGATCAGCCCGGAGAGCTGGTCCCACGACTCGACGGCGGTGCCGTCGTAGACCACCACGGTGTCGCCGGGCAGCAGGCCCGCCTCGGCGCCCGGGGCCGCCGGGTCGCTCGACGTGCACTCGCGGGTCGCGGGGGCGTCGGCGGGGATCACGCACGCGCTGACGGTGTCGACCGTGGTCGTCGGACCGGGCAGCCCGATCCCGACGAACACGATCGCCATGAGGAAGAACGCGATGACGAGGTTCATGACGGGGCCGCCGAGCATGACGACCAGCTTCTTGGGCGTCGAGAGCCGGTAGAACGCGCGGCTGTCCTCGCCGGGGTGGATCTCGTCGGCGCTGGCCTGCCGGGCGTCGCTGGCGAGGCGACCGACCCAGGTGCGCGCCGATGGGTTCCCGACGGCGTCGGCGGGCGGGTACATGCCGACCAGGCGCACGTAGCCGCCCAGCGGGATCGCCTTGAAGCCGTACTCGGTCTCGCCCTTGGTGCGGGACCACAGCGTGGGGCCGAACCCGACCATGTACTGGCTCACCCGCACGCCGAAGCGCTTGGCGGGCACCATGTGACCCACCTCGTGCAGCGCGATCGAGCCGAGCAGCACGACGATGAAGATGAGCAAGCCGATCAGGTACTCCATCAGGACCCTCCGTCAGGGGACGCGCCGCCCCACCCCAGCGTGGACCCCGAGCCCTCGCGCGCACATCCTCCCCTGCAACCCTGGGAAGTCGCTGGACGCCCGCTGGGCTCACTCGTTCGGCGGGTCGATATCCGGACGACCTGCGCGAATGCCCGGACGCTCTTGTCCACGGCGGTCCTGTCGCGGAATTCGTCGTGGCGGACCTTTCCCGCGCTCGAGATCGGCACTAGCGTCCGAGCATGGCCACTGATTCCGCGCACCTCACCGTTCTCGAGCAGCGTCGGTCGCTGCGGACCGCCGTCCCCGGCCCGAACTCCGTCGCGCTCGGAGCACGACGCGCGGCGGCCGTCGCCGCCGGCGTGTCGTCGACTCTCCCGGTGTACGTCGCGCGGGCGTCGGGTGCGGTCATCGAGGACGTGGACGGGAACGTGTTCGTCGACCTCGGTTCCGGGATCGCCGTGACGTCCGTCGGCGCCAGCGCGCCCGAGGTGTCCGCCGCGGTCGGCGCGCAGGCGCTCGACTTCACGCACACCTGCTTCATGATCAGCCCGTACGAGGAGTACGTCGCGGTGTGCGAGGCCCTCGCGCGGCTCACGCCCGGCGACCACGCCAAGAGGTCGGTGCTGGTCAACTCCGGCGCCGAGGCCGTCGAGAACGCCGTGAAGATCGCCCGCCGCGCCACGGGCCGCGACGCGGTGCTGGTGCTCGACCACGCCTACCACGGCCGCACCAACCTCACGATGGCGATGACCGCCCGTGCCATGCCCTACAAGACGGGCTTCGGACCGTTCGCGGGCGAGGTGTACCGCGTCCCCGCGTCCTACCCGCTGCGCGACCCCGAGGGGATGACGGGCGAGGAGGCCGCCCGACGCGCGATCGGCGTCGCCGAGCGCCAGGTCGGGGCCGACCAGGTGGCGGCGATCGTCGTCGAGCCGATCCTGGGCGAGGGAGGCTTCGTCGTCCCGGCGCCCGGTTTCCTCTCGACGCTCGCCGCCTGGGCGCGGGACAACGGGATCGTGTTCGTCGCCGACGAGGTGCAGACCGGCTTCGCCCGCACCGGTGCGATGTTCGCGTGCGACCACGAGGGCGTGGTGCCGGACCTGATCGCGCTGGCCAAGGGCATCGCGGGCGGGCTGCCGCTCGGTGCGGTGACCGGCCGCGCGGAGCTGCTCGACGCCGTGCACGCCGGCGGCCTGGGCGGGACGTTCGGCGGCAACCCGGTCGCGTGCGCGGCCGCGCTGGCCAGCATCGACCTGTACGAGCGGACCGACCTGGCCGGGGCGGCGCGGGCGATCGAGGCCAGGGTCGTGCCCCGCCTGACCGCCAACCTGGCCGACGTCGGCGCGGTCGCCGAGATCCGTGGTCGGGGCGCGATGCTCGCGATCGAGCTCGTCGTGCCCGGGACGCTCGACCCCGACAAGGCGGCGGCGCAGAAGGTCGCCGCGGCCTGCGCCGCCCAGGGCGTCCTCGTGCTCACCTGCGGCACGTGGGGCAACGTGCTGCGGCTGCTTCCTCCGCTGGTCATCGGCGACGAGCTGCTCGACGACGCGCTGGGCGTCCTGGAGGACGCGCTGCACGCCCTGTAAATCGGTCGACCTCCGCCGGGCGAGGCTGTCACGGTCGGAACATGGGTCAGATCTGGGACGACGAGACCGCGCAGCTCTACGACACCCCGGGCATCGGCATGTTCGCCCCCGAGGTGCTCGGTCCCACGGTGGACCGGCTGGTGGAGCTGGCCGGCGGCGGCCGGGCGCTCGAGCTCGCGATCGGCACGGGACGGGTCGCCGTCCCGCTCGCCGAGCGCGGAGTGCCGGTCACCGGCATCGAGCTGTCCGAGCCCATGCTGGGCCGGCTGCGCACGAAGGCCGACGAGGCGACGATCCCGGTGGTCGTCGGCGACATGGCGACGGCCACGGCACCGGGCGAGTTCAGCCTCGTCTACCTCGTCTACAACACGATCTCGAACCTGCTCACCCAGGCCGAGCAGGTCGCGTGCTTCCGCAACGCAGCCCGCCACCTGACGCCCGGCGGCCGGTTCGTCGTCGAGCTCTGGGTCCCCGAGCTGCGCGCCCTGCCACCCGGGCGCAGCGCCACGGTCTGGGCGGTGGAGCCCGGCTACCTGGGCCTGGACACCTACGACGTGCTGCACCAGCAGGTGGTCTCGCACCACGTCCGGTACGACGAGGACGGCACGGCGGCCCGACTGTCCCGCAGCCCGCACCGGTACGTCTGGCCCGCGGAGCTCGACCTCATGGCACAGCTGGCGGGCCTCGAGCTCGAGAGCCGCGAGGCCGACTGGGCGGGCGCACCGTTCACCGCGGACTCGTCGTCACACGTGTCGGTCTACCGCCGCGCGACCTAGGGGGTCCGCTCCTGCAGGCCCCAGGGCGAGTCGTACGGTCCGGCGAGCAGGTCCAGGAACGGCACCGCGTCGAACGCCTCCGGGCCGAGCACCCCCGACCCCGACCACACGCCCGCGGCCAGCAGCTCGAGCGCGACGACCGGGTTGACGGCCGTCTGCCACACGACGCACTGGGCGCCGTACTCGGCCATCGACCAGGCGTTGTCCACGATGTGGTGCAGGTAGACCTCGCGGGGGTTGCCGTCCTTTCCAGTGCCCGTGACGAGCAGTCCGGCGCACGTCGAGCCGGTCATCCGGGGGCCGATCGTCGCCGGGTCCGGCAGGGACGCGGCGACGACGTCACGAGGGCTGACCGGCACCCCGCGCACGAGGACCGGCTCCGTGCGGTCCAGGCCCAGCGTGTGCAGCGTCCGCAGCACCCCGATGAACTCCTCGCCGAGCCCGTACTTGAACGTCACCTTCCGCGCGGACACCCAGCGCGGCATGAGCAGGACCTCCTCGTGCTCGACGTGCACGCACTCCACGTCGCCGATCGGGTCGGGGAACCGGAACACCTCGGGCTCGTGGAACGGCGCGGTCGTGTACCAGCCGTCCTCGAGCCCGGAGCCCGCCTCGGCGCGGTCCGCGGACCAGATCACCGGCGGGTTGAGGCACTCCTCGATCGTCGTCCAGATCGAGAACGACGGCGCGAAGATCGGCTCGCCGTCGTCGCCGAGCACGACGAGGTTGGCGCCGTCGCGCACGCCGAGCTCGTCGATCGACTCGAACAGGTGGTCCGCCGCGTACCGCGCGAACACGTCGGACAGCCCGGGCTCCACGCCGATGCCGACGAGGGCGAGGCGACCGGCGGACTCCCAGTCGCCGGAGGCCGCGAACTGCTCGTCGCCGAGCTTCACGCCGGGCAGCTCGTGGGGGCGGTCCGGGTGCGGGTGGGACAGCGACATCGCCATGTCGAGGTAGTCCGCGCCGGCCGCGCGCACGCCCTCGAAGATCGGCATGACGAACCGGGGGTCCACCGCGTTCAGCACGTGCGTCGCGCCGCACTCGCGCACGAGGGCCTCGACCGCGGCCGGGCTCGAGGCGTCCACGACCGCTGCGACGAACCGGCCGCCGACGACGTCGTGCTCGCTCGCCGCGGCGACCGTGCGCTCCGCGCGTCCGAGGTCCACGTCCGCGACCACGAGCTGCTCGAAGAACGGCCGCCGGGCCGCGATCCGGGCGACGGCGTCGCCCACCCCTCCGCTACCGACCACCAGGATCCGCACGAGGTCCACCTCTCACCGGGCGCGTCGCACCCGTTCGTCATTCATGGTTGCTGTCATCGACGGGAGAGGCGTCGGCCCCGGGCGTAGCCGACCAGCTGGACGATCACGACGATCGCCAGGGCCAGCACGAACATGAACGAGCTGATGACGTTGGCCTGGGGCGGGATGCCGCGCGTGGCCGAGATGTACACGAACTTGGGGAACGTCTCGAACGAGCCGGACGTGAAGTTCGTGACGATGAAGTCGTCGAAGCTCAGGCTGAACGCGAGCAGCGCCGCGGCGGCGATCCCGGGCAGCAGGAGCGGGAACGTGACGCGCCAGAACGCCTGCAGAGGGGACGCGTACAGGTCCGCCGCGGCCTCCTCGATCGCCGGGTCGAGGCTCGAGACGCGGGCCTTGACCGTGACGACGACGAAGCTGATGCAGAACAGCACGTGCGACGCGACCACGGTGCTGAAGCCGAGCGGCACCCGCACCGACAGGAACTGCGCCAGGAGCGCCGCGCCGAGCACGACCTCGGGCGTCGACATCGGCAGGAAGATCAGCAGGTTGGTGGCCGAGCGCCCACGGAACTGGAACCGGACCAGCCCGATGGCCACGAGCGTGCCGAGGATCGTCGCGATGACCGTGGCCAGCACGCCGACCTTCAGCGAGTTGCCGAACGCCTCGCACACCTGCGGCGCGCCGCACGGGTTCTGCCAGTTGTCCAGCGTGAACCCGCGCCAGACGAGGTTCGTCTTGCCGGCGTCGTTGAACGAGAAGACGACCGTGTACGCGACCGGCACCAGCAGGAACACGAAGCCGAGGATCGCGAAGATCGGGATGATCGAGTCGCCGATCCGTCGCCGGACGGGCTTGCGGCGCACGGTCGGGGTCCTGCTCGTGGTCGGCGCATCCGTGGGCCTCGTCGCCGTCGCGGTCACAGGAGCTCCTCGGTCCCCGCGCGCTTGATGTACAGCGACACCATGAGCATGATCGCGGCCATCAGGACGACGGACAGCGCGGCGGCCGTCGGGTAGTCCAGGACCTTGAAGAACCGGGCGTCGATGACCTGCCCGATCATGGTCGTGTTCGTGTTGTTGCCGAGCAGCGCCGCGTTGACGTAGTCGCCCACCGCCGGGATGAACGTCAGCAGGGTCCCGGCGACGACCCCGGGCAGGGACAGCGGCCAGGTCACCTTGCGGAACGTGGTGATCGGCGACGCGTACAGGTCGGCGCCCGCCTCGAGCATCCGGGCGTCCAGGCGTTCGAGCCCCGCGAAGATCGGCAGCACCATGAAGGGCAGGAAGTTGTACGTCAGACCGCAGACGACCGCGAAGGGCGTCGCGGTGAGGCGAGCGTCCTCGGGCAGCAGGTTCAGCCAGTGCAGGGCGCTGACCACGAACGAGTCGTCGGCGAGGATCTGCTTCCACGCGATCGTGCGCAGGATGAAGCTGGTGAAGAACGGGGCGACGACCAGGACGAGCAGCATGCCCTGCAGGAGCTTGCGTCCGCGGGCGCGGATGGCGATCGCGTAGGCCATCGGGTAGCCGATGACGAGGGTCGCCACCGTGGCCACCAGGGCGAACCAGAACGACCGCAGGATCACCGGCCAGAACTGGGCGATCGCCTCGGTGTAGTTCTGCCAGTGCAGCGCCGGCTGGTACTGCCCGATGTCGCCACCCGGCACCGGCACGTACAGGGACGTCGCGAGCAGGGCGCCGACGGGCACGACGAACAGCAGGAGCAGGTAGATCAGGCCCGGGCCGAGCAGGATCCAGTGCGCACGCGAGGACTTGCGCGGACGGGGCGCCGCCTCGGGCGGGCCCGACTCGGCGAGCGCCGCGGTGATGCTCACAGGTCGTCGTCCAGGTCGACCGTTCCCTCGTCGGGAGCGTCGGCGCCGTCCAGCGCGAACGTGAAGTCGGCCGACCAGGCGAGGCGGACCTCGGCACCGGGCGCGACCGTCGAGCCACCGAGCAGGTTCTGCGCGAACACGCCGAACGTGCCGAGGCCCGGGACCGTCACCTGGTACTGCGTGCTGACGCCCATGAACGACACGTCCGTGACCGTCCCGGGGCCGAGCACGTTCTCCGTGGCCGACGGCTCCTGGTCGCCGACGAGGATCCGCAGCTTCTCGGGCCGGACACCGACCAGGACACCACCGCTCGACCGCACGGACCGGCCCTCGGGCACCAGGATCCGGTTCCCGGCGACGTCGACCGCCAGCAGCTGGGTCGTCGTGACCTTCTCGACCACCGTGCCCGGCACGAGGTTCGACTGGCCCAGGAAGTTGGCGACGAACGCCGTGCGCGGGAGCTCGTACAGCTCGGCGGGCGTGCCCATCTGCTCGATGCGCCCGTGGTTCATCACGGCGACGGTGTCGGCCATCGTCATGGCCTCCTCCTGGTCGTGCGTGACGTGGATGAACGTCAGTCCCACCTCGGTCTGGATCCGCTTGAGCTCCAGCTGCATCTGGCGGCGCAGCTTGAGGTCGAGCGCGCCGAGCGGCTCGTCGAGGAGGAGCACGGACGGCCGGTTGACCAGGGCGCGGGCCAGGGCCACGCGCTGCTGCTGCCCGCCCGAGAGCTGGGCCGGCTTGCGGTCCGCCAGGTGGGCGAGCTCGACCAGGTCCAGACCCTCGGCGACCCGACGGGCGATCTCGCTCTTGCCGGTCCGGCGCAGGCCGAACGCGACGTTCTCCCCGACGGTCAGGTGCGGGAACAGCGCGTAGCTCTGGAACACGGTGTTGACCGGCCGCTGGTGGGCGCGCGTCCCGGTCACGTCCTTGCCGCCGATGGCGATCGTCCCGGTGGTCGGCTGCTCGAGGCCGGCGACCATGCGCAGGGTCGTCGTCTTGCCGCAGCCCGACGGGCCGAGCAGCGCGAAGAACGAGCCGGACGGCACGGTCAGGCTCAGGTCGTCGACCGCCACGAAGTCGCCGAACGCCTTGGTGACGCCGGTGATCTCCAGCGCGGCGCCCGAGTCGGTGGCGTCCTCGACGGACACCGTCACGGCGTCCGGGGCCCCTGTCGTGCTCGTCATGCGCCGATCACGGTGAGGAACTCGCCGTTGTAGCGCGCCTCCTCGGCCGGCTCGAGCGTCCGGAAGACGCTGACCTTGGACAGGATGTCGGGCGTCGGGAAGATCATCGGGTTGGTCGCCAGGTCGGGGTCGAGCTCGAGCATGGCCTGCTGGGCGCCCTCGACCGGGGTGATGTAGTTGACCCACGCGGCCACCTGCGCGGCGACCTCCGGGTCGTAGTAGTAGTTCATGAGCGTCTCGGCGTTGCTGCGGGCCGGCGAGCCGATCGGCACCATCATGTTGTCGCTCCAGAGCGTGCCGCCGGCCTCCGGGATCGCGAACTCGAAGCGGTCGTCCGACTCATAGTTGAGCGACGTGATGTCGCCCGACCAGCCGATGACGGCGATCGCGTCGCCCGAGGCGAGGTCCTGCGTGTAGGAGTTGCCGAGCACCTTGCGGATGTGGCCCGAGTCGATCTTCTGCTTGAGGACGTCGAGCGCGGCGTAGAAGTCGTCGTCGGTCCACTCGCCGGCAGGGTCGACGCCCTGGCTGAACATGATCAGGCCCATGGTGTCGCGCATCTCGGAGAGCACCTCGACGCGCCCGGCGAGCTCCGGCTTCCACAGGTCCTCGATCGAGTGCACGCCGCCGGGCACCTTCTCCTTGTCCCAGGCCAGCCCGGCGAAGCCCGACTGCCAGGTCAACGAGTGCATGCGACCCGGGTCGAAGTCGACGTTCGCCAGGTTCGGCAGGATGTTCGCCGAGTTCGGCATGGCTGCCTTGTCGAGCTCCTGGGTGTAGCCGAGGCGGATCATCCGCGCGGCCATCCAGTCGGTGAGCGTGACGATGTCGTAGCCGATGTCCTGGCCGTTCTTCAGCTGGCCGTTGACCTTGCCGTAGAACGAGTCGTTGTCCTCGATGTCCTCGGCGTAGTCGACCGTGATGCCGGTCTTGGACTCGAACGACGTGAGCGTCGGGTACTCGGTGGCGTCGTCGTTCTGGTCCAGGTACTGGGTCCAGTTGGCCCACCGGACGAGCTTCTCGCTCGCCGAGTCATCCTTCGCGGCCTGCGCCGTCGGGGACGCCGAACCACCCGTGCCGCACGCTGCGAGCAGCGCTGCGGCGCCGGCCGTGCCGGCCGCACCGAGCAGGAACGAACGCCGCGACAGGTCCGTCGACCGTTCACGGCTCCGACGTGTCGCCTGGGCGATGAGAGCCCGGACGCGCGGGTCGGTCGGTACAGGTCGACGGCGCTGGTCGCTCATGGGGCTCCTCGGTACGGCAGTGACACGAACACGGTCCGACGGATCATCGCAAGCGGACGGGCGTCCAGCAAGGAATTCGTTGCGAAAGCACCCGACCGCAACGAAAATGTTGCACGCCTGAAGCATCAACCCGTCGGATCAGTGGACTTACACATCAAACGCGGACATCACGTGCTTGATCCGGGTGTAGTCCTCGAACCCGTACATCGACAGGTCCTTGCCGTAGCCGGACTGCTTGAAGCCTCCGTGCGGCATCTCGGCCACGAACGGGATGTGCGTGTTGATCCACACGACGCCGAAGTCGAGCGCCCGAGACATCCGCAGCGCGCGGCCGTGGTTCGAGGTCCAGACCGAGCTCGCGAGGCCGTAGCGGACGCCGTTGGCCAGCGCGATCGCCTCGTCCTCGTCCGTGAACGTCTGCACGGTGATGACCGGCCCGAAGATCTCGTCCTGGACGGCCTCGTCGTCCTGGCGCAGGCCGGAGACGACGGTGGCCTCGACGAAGTAGCCCGCGTCGCCGACCCGGTGACCGCCGGCGACGATCGAGGCGTGGTCCGGCAGCCGGTCCAGGAAGCCCGTGACCCGCTCGAGCTGCAGCGCGTTGTTCACCGGACCGAACGCGACGTCCGCGTCGTCGGGCATCCCGGTCCTCTGCCCGCGCGCGGCGTCGGCGAGAGCGGCGACGAAGTCGTCGTGCACGGAGGCGTGCACGAGGACCCGGGTGGCCGCGGTGCAGTCCTGCCCCGCGTTGTAGTACCCGGCGCCGGCGATGCCCTCGGCCGCGGCCGCGAGGTCGGCGTCGGCGAACACGATGACCGGCGCCTTGCCGCCGAGCTCCAGGTGGACGCGCTTGAGCCCGGCCGACGCGGCCTCGGCGACCTGCGAGCCCGCGCGCACCGACCCCGTGATGGCGACCATGTCCGGACGGGCGTGCGAGACGAGCGCCCGACCGGTGACGCGGTCCCCGCAGACGACGTTGAGCACGCCGGGAGGCAGCACCTCGGCCGCCACCTGACCGAGGAGCAGGCTCGAGGCGGGGGTCGTGTCCGACGGCTTGAGCACCACCGTGTTGCCGGCGGCGAGCGCGGGTGCGATCTTCCAGATCGCCATCATGAGCGGGTAGTTCCACGGCGTGACCTGCCCGATCACGCCTACCGGCTCCCGGCGCACCCACGACGTGTGGCCGGCCATGTACTCCCCCGCGCTCAGCCCGTCGAGCACGCGCGCGGCGCCCGCGAAGAAGCGCAGCTGGTCCACGCAGGGCGGCACCTCGTCCGTCGCGGTCAGGTGCAGCGGCTTGCCGGTGTTCCGCGACTCGACCGCGACGAACTCGTCGGCACGCGCCTCGACGGCGTCCGCGAGTCGCAGCAGCGCCAGCTGTCGCTCGGCCGGGGTCGTGCGACCCCAGGTGGTGAACGCCTGCGACGCCGACGCGTAGGCGGCGTCCACGTCCGCGGCCCCGCTCAGCGGCGCGCGGGCGTACTCCTGGCCCGTCGACGGGTCGACCACCGAGGTCGTGCGGCCGTCCGCAGCAGGCCGCAGCTCACCCCCGACGACGTTCAGCAGCTCGATGGTCTGGTCGGGGGCCTGGCTCACGGTGACTCCTTCGCGGGCGATTCGTCGGTGGTCGCACCGTACGCCGACGACGCGCGTTGCGGCAGGGTAGGACGGACCATTCGGCCGATCGAGGAGCCCCAGTCCTCGAAATCAGAAGTTTTTTCGGCCTGTCACAACGAATTCCTTGCATCGAGGCCGATCGCCGACCACGATCGGCGCGTGGGCAATCGCAGACCGGTCAACGGCGGCATGGTGCTCGACGACGTCTCCAAGGCCATCGTCGAGCAGCTCCAGGAGGACGGCCGGCGGCCGTACGCGACGATCGGCAAGGCCATCGGCCTGTCGGAGGCCGCGGTGCGGCAGCGCGTCCAGCGACTGACCGACTCCGGCGTCATGCAGATCGTCGCGGTGACCGACCCGCTGCAGGTCGGCTTCACGCGCCAGGCGATGATCGGGCTCAAGTGCGAGGGCGACCTCAGCGTCGTCGCCGACGCGCTGGCCGACCTCCAGGAGGTCGACTACGTCGTCGTGACGGCCGGCGGCTTCGACCTGCTGTGCGAGGTCGTGTGCGAGGACGACGACCACCTGCTCGAGGTGCTCAACCAGAAGATCCGCTCGCTCCCCGGCGTACGGACCACCGAGACGTTCGTGTACCTGAAGCTGCGCAAGCAGCTCTACAACTGGGGGACCAGATGAGCACCACCCGTTCCGGCGCCGACCGCTCGCAGGCGGCACGCGACCACCTCTGGGGTCACTTCACCCGGCAGAGCGCGTGGGAGCACGGCGTCCCGACGATCGTGCGCGGCCAGGGTCACCACATCTACGACGACGCCGGGCGCCAGTACATCGACGGGCTCTCCGGGCTGTTCGTCGTGCAGGCCGGCCACGGCCGGACCGAGCTCGCCGAGGCGGCGCGCGTGCAGGCCGAGAAGCTCGCGTTCTTCCCGCTGTGGTCGTACGCGCACCCCGAGGCGATCGACCTGGCCGAGCGCCTGGCCGCCTACGCCCCGGGCGACCTGAACCACGTCTTCTTCACCACGGGTGGCGGCGAGGCCGTCGAGACCGCCTGGAAGCTGGCCAAGAACTACTTCAAGCTCACCGGCAAGCCCAACAAGTACAAGGTGATCTCGCGGTCGATCGCCTACCACGGCACCACGCACGGGGCACTGTCGATCACCGGCCTGCCGACGCTGAAGGCGCAGTTCGAGCCGCTCGTCCCGGGCGCGCACAAGGTGCCGAACACGAACGAGTACCGCGCGCCCGACCACCTGCGCGACGACCCCAAGGCCTTCGGCCGATGGGCCGCCGACCGCATCGGCGAGGCCATCGAGTTCGAGGGTCCGGACACCGTCGCCGCCGTGTTCCTCGAGCCCGTCCAGAACGCCGGCGGCTGCTTCCCGCCACCGCCCGGGTACTTCGAGCGTGTGCGCGAGATCTGCGACGAGTACGACGTGCTGCTGGTCTCCGACGAGGTCATCTGCGCGTTCGGCCGGATCGGCTCGATCTTCGCGTGCGACGACTTCGGCTACGTGCCGGACATGATCACCTGCGCCAAGGGCATGACCTCGGGCTACTCCCCGATCGGCGCCCTGATCGCCTCCGACAAGCTGTACGAGCCGTTCGCCAAGGGCAACGCCTCGTTCGCCCACGGCTACACGTTCGGCGGGCACCCGGTCTCGGCCGCGGTCGCCAACGCCAACCTCGACGTCTTCGAGCGCGAGGGCATCACGACCCACGTCAAGGAGAGCGCCCCGGCGTTCCGGCGGACCCTGGAGAAGCTGCTCGACCTGCCGATCGTCGGAGACGTGCGCGGCGAGGGCTTCTTCTACGGGATCGAGCTGGTCAAGGACAAGGTCACCCGGGAGACGTTCGACGACGACGAGAGCGAGCGCCTGCTGCGCGGGTTCCTGTCGGGCGCCCTGTTCGAGGCGGGTCTGTACTGCCGGGCCGACGACCGCGGCGACCCCGTCATCCAGCTCGCTCCCCCGCTGACGTGCGGGCAGCAGCAGTTCGACGAGATCGAGCAGATCCTGCGCGGGGTGCTCACCGAGGCGTGGACGCGCCTGTGACGGCTGCGGCGCCCGCTCCGCTGTCCCTCTGGTTCGACCAGGTCGCCGCCGAGGACCCGGACAGCCTGGTGCCTCGCGACCCGCTCGACGGGGACGAGGTGGCCGACGTCGTGATCGTCGGCGCCGGGCTGACGGGCCTGTGGACGGCGTACTACCTGCTCGAGCACGACCCGGCGCTCGACGTGCTGATCGTCGAGGCCGAGGTGGCCGGGTTCGGGGCCAGCGGTCGCAACGGCGGCTGGTGCTCAGCCCTCTTCCCCGTCTCTGCCGACGAGCTCGCCCGGCGTCACGGCCGGGAGGCGGCGGCCGACATGCGCGCGGCGATGCGGGACACGGTCGTCGAGGTCGGCGGCGTCGCGGCGGCCGAGCAGATCGACTGCGGCTTCGCGTTCGGCGGCACGGTCACGCTGGCTCGCAACCGCCCGCAGCTCGAGCGCATCGCCTCCGAGGTCGAGGCCGACTCCCGGTGGGGCGACGAGTCCCACCTGCTGGGCCCCGACGAGGTCGCCGACCACGTGCGGGCCGAGGGCGTCATCGGCGGCTCCTACACCCCCGACTGCGCCCGCATCCAGCCCCTTCGCCTCGTCCGCGGCCTCGTCGACGTGCTGCTGTCCCGCGGCGCCCGGCTGGCCGAGGGCACGCGTGCCCTGCGGCTCTCCCCGCGGGCCGTCGTGACCGATCACGGCACGGTGCGCGCGCGCTGGGTCATTCGCGCGACCGAGGCATGGACCACGCAGCTGCCCGGCTCCGAGCGCGACCTGGCGCCCGTCTACTCGCACATGATCGCCACCGAGCCGCTGCCGCCCGAGGTCTGGGCGCAGATCGGTCTGGACCGCGCGCAGACGTTCCACGACGCCCGGCACCTCATCGTCTACGGCCAGCGCACGACCGACGACCGGCTCGCGTTCGGCGGTCGCGGCGCGCCGTACCACCTCAACTCCGCGATCCGGCCGTCCTACGACCAGGTCGACGCCACCGCCGAGCACCTGCGGCGCGAGCTGGTCGAGCTCTTCCCCGTGCTGGACCGCGCGGAGGTCACGCACCGCTGGGGCGGACCGCTCGGCGTCGCGCGCGACTGGTCGCCGTCCGTCGGCCTCGACGCGGAGACCGGCATCGGCTGGGCCGGCGGGTACGTCGGGGACGGCATCTCCACGACCAACCTCGCCGGGCGGACGCTGGCCGACCTGGTCGCCGGCGCGGACTCGTCCCTGGTGCGCCTGCCCTGGGTGGGCCACCGCTCCCCGCGGTGGGAGCCGGAGCCGCTGCGCTGGGCCGGGATCACGGCCGCCCGCCGGGCCGCCGCGTGGTCCGACCGCATCGAGCGCCGGTCCGGGCACACGAGCCGGGTCGAGTCCGTGCTCAGCCGCGTGCTCGGCCGCTGACCGCCTCCTGCGGCACTCGCCCGGGTCAGGCGCGGGCGAGCAGCTCGTGGGCGCGCGTCCGCGCCCACCTCTCGGCGTCCAGCACCGCGTCGAGCGTGAGGTCGTCGACCCCGCCGTGCTCGCCCAGCACCCGCTCGACCGTGCTCACGATGTCGAGGAACCCGATCCGCCCGGTCAGGAACGCCTCCACGCACTCCTCGTTCGCGGCGTTGTAGACCGCCGGGTGCGTCGGGGAGGCCGCCACGGCGGCCCGCGCGAGCGCGACCGCACCGAACACCTCCTCGTCGAGCGGCTCGAACGTCCAGGCGGTCGCCCGCGTCCAGTCGCAGCCCGGCGCGACGTCCGGCACCCGGTCGGGCCAGCTCAGCCCCAGCGCGATCGGCAGCCGCATGTCGGGCGGCGACGCCTGTGCGAGCGTCGACCCGTCGACGAACTCGACCATCGAGTGCACGACCGACTGCGGATGCACGACGACGGTGATGTCCTCGACCGGCACGTCGAACAGCAGGTGCGCCTCGATGAGCTCGAGCCCCTTGTTCATCAGGGTCGCCGAGTTGATCGTCACCACCGGCCCCATCGACCAGGTCGGATGCGCGAGGGCCTGCTGCGGCGTCACTGCTTTGACGTCGTCCTGAGCCCAGCCACGGAACGGTCCCCCGGACGCGGTCAGGACGAGGCGGCGGACCTCGGGCCGCGTGCCTCCGCGCAGGGCCTGGGCGATCGCCGAGTGCTCGGAGTCGACCGGGACGATCTGGTCGGGCCGCTGCCGCGCGGCGTGGACGAGCCGGCCGCCCACGACCAGCGACTCCTTGTTGGCCAGCGCCAGGGTGCTTCCCGCGCGCAGGGCCGCGAGCGTCGGGCCCAGGCCGACGCTGCCCGTGACCCCGTTCAGCACCACGTCGGCGCCTCGGCCGGCGAGCTCGGTCGATGCGTCCGGCCCGACGAGCACCTCGACGCCGKGGAGCGCGTCTCGCAGGGCCGGGCCCGCGGTCTCGTCGGCAACCGCGACCGTGGCCGCACCGAGCTGCCGCGCCTGCCGGGCGAGGAGCCCGACGTCACCGCCGCCGGCGCTCAGCCCGGTCACCGAGAACCGGTCCGGGTTGCGGGTGATGACGTCGATGGCCTGGGTGCCGATCGAGCCCGTGGACCCGAGGAGGATGACGCTGCGCTGGCTCACGCCCCCATCATCGCGGGTCGTGGCAGGATCGCCGCATGCCCGGTCCTGTACCCGCCCAGGGGTCCGCCACGCGCCTGCTCGTCCTCGGCTGCGTGCGCATCTTCCAGCCCGTGCACGGCTACTTCCTGCGCCGCGAGCTGGTGAGCTGGGACATCGAGCGCTGGGCCCGGATCCACCCCGGATCCATCTACAACGCGCTCAAGACGCTCACCCGCGCCGGGCTGCTGGCCGAGATCGAGACCCCGGCCGGCACGCGCCCGCAGCGCACCACCTACGTGATCACGCGCGAGGGCGACGAGGAGTTCCTCGCCCTCGTGCGGGCGGGGCTGCTGGAGGTCGAGGACCTGCAGGTGTTCCTCACGGCCGTGAACATGGCCTACGCGCTCCCGCGCGACGAGGTGGTCCGTGCGATCCAGACGCGGATCGGCCTGCTCGAGGACCTCCTGACCGAGACGACGGGGTCGATCGACTCGATCCTCGACGCCAAGGACACCCCCGACACGGCGAGCGAGGTGCCCCGTCTGCTGTCGGCGCACGTCCGGGCGGACATCGCCTGGGCGCACGAGTACCTCGGGCGCCTGCGGTCGGGTGCGTACGCGTTCTACGGGGAGCCGCCGCTCTGGACACCGACGCCCGAGCAGGTCGAGGCCGCCCGGCTCGCCGGCGTGGGTCCCGGGGTGCTCCTCGTCGAGCAGCAGGGTCACGGCCTCGATCTCGGCCTACTGAAAGACACGTAATAGTCAAGGTTGACGAGTAATAGTCAATCTTGAATACTGAGGTCTCCACCCGAAGGAGACCTCGCATGATCCATGCCCGCGGCCTGGCCCGCACCTACAAGACCCGACGAGGGGACGTGGACGCCGTGCGCGGCGTCGACCTCGACGTCGAGGCCGGCGAGATCGTCGGCTTCCTCGGCCCGAACGGCGCCGGCAAGACGACGACGCTGCGCATGCTCACCACCCTCCTGCGCCCGACGCGCGGCGAGGCGACCGTCGCCGGTGCCGACCTGCGCCGCGACCCCGGCACCGTGCGACGCCGCATCGGCTACGTCGCCCAGTCCGGGTCCACCGCCTCCGAGGCCCGCGCCGGCGAGGAGGTCGTCGACCACGCCCTGCTGTACGGCGTCGAGCGGTCCGTCGCGGTCGCCCGCGGCCGGGAGCTGTTCGGACAGCTCGAGCTCGACGGGCTCTGGGACCGCAAGGCCGGCTCCCTGTCCGGGGGCCAGCGCCGCCGCCTCGACATCGCGCTCGGGCTGATCCACACACCCCGGCTCGTGTTCCTCGACGAGCCGACCACCGGTCTCGACCCGCAGGCCCGCGCCAACCTCTGGACGCACGTGCGCGGCCTGCGCGACACCCGCGGCAGCACGGTCTTCCTCACCACGCACTACCTCGACGAGGCCGACGCGCTGTGCGACCGGATCCTCGTGATCGACAGCGGCCAGATCGTCGCCCAGGGCAGCCCCGAGGAGCTCAAGCAGCGGGTCAGCGGCGACGCGATCGTCCTCACCGCCGCCCTGCCCTCGGACGTCGCCCGCATCGCGACGGTCGCCGCGCAGCTGCCCGGCGCCACGGCACCCGTCGTCGACGGCTCGATCGTCGAGGTGCGCGTCCCGCAGGGTCGCACCCAGCTCGCCGGACTGCTGCGCGCCCTGGACGCCGACGGGGTCGAGATCGACGGCGTCGAGCTGCGCCGCCCGACCCTCGACGACGTCTTCCTCACCCTCACCGGACGCTCCCTGCGGGACGGCGAACGCCGCGCCGACGGCGCCGACACCACGGACGGAGCCGCAGCATGACCACCACCGAAGCACCGGCGATCCTCGACGAGCAGACCGGCCGCTCGACGTTCCTGCGGGACACGAGCACCGTGTTCCGCCGGGCCATGCGCATCTCGCTGCGCAACCCCGTCTGGTCGGTCATGGGTCTCCTGCAGCCCGTGCTCTACCTCTGCCTGTTCGGTCCCCTGCTGGAGCCGATCGCCGGGCAGCTCGGCGCCACGAACTCCTACCAGATGTTCGTCCCCGGACTGCTCGTGCAGCTGGGCATGTTCGGCGCGCTGTTCGTCGGCTTCGGCCTCATCGGCGAGTGGCGCGACGGCGTGATCGAGGCCGAGCGCGTCAGCCCCGCCCCCCGCGCCGCGCTCGTGCTCGGCCGCGTCACCCGTGACGTCATCGTCGTGTTCGTCCAGGGCGTCGTCCTGTGCTCGGTCGCGTTCCTGTTCGGGCTCGAGGCGCCGTTCTGGGGCGTCGTGCTCGGCATCGTGACCGGCGCCCTGCTCGCGGCCGCGTTCGCGTCGGCGTCCTACGCGATCGCGCTGACGCTCAAGAGCGAGGACGCGCTCGCCCCGCTCATGAACGGCATCGCCCTGCCGCTGCTCCTGCTGTCCGGGATCCTGCTGCCCATCACGGCCGCGACCGCCCCCGCGTGGTTGAACACCCTGTCGAACCTCAACCCCGTCAAGCACGTCGTCTCGGGCATCCGTGCCCAGTTCAACGGCGACTTCGGCACCCCGACGGCGGTCTGGGGCGTGGTGATCACGATCGCGCTGGCGGCGCTCGGGATGTGGTTCGGCGCGCGGACCTTCAAGCGCGAGGACGGCTGAGCCACGGCCCGGGTCGCGACGAGGCTGTTCGGCGCGCGGACCTTCAAGCGCGAGGACGGCTGAGCCACGGCCCGGGTCGCGACGAGGCTGTTCGGCGCGCGGACCTTCAAGCGCGAGGACGGCTGAGATCCATGAATGCGAAAGGCCGCGCTCCTCGTCGGAGCGCGGCCTTTCTGCGGGTCAGTCGACCGTGCTGGTCACTCGACGCCGAGCAGCACCTCGACGGCCCGCGCGAAGAACGCGTCGACCGGCGGTTCGGCGTAGGCGTTGCGGCCCTTGCGGCGGCGGAACGTGGCGGCACGCACCTCGGCGGCCGCGAGCGGCGCACCGGTGTCGAAGTAGGCGACGAGGCGACGGCACAGCTCGTCGACGTCGGCGGGCTCGTAGCCCTGCTGACGACGCTCGGGCGGGGCGAACCGGTCGCCGTCCGGCCGACCGAGGCGGCCGTAGAGCGTGCGCGCCTGCTCGCTCAGCTTGGCCATCCACGCCTGTTGCCCCTGCGTCGACACGTACTCGGCACGCGCCCGGGCGACGAAGGCCGCCTCGAGCCGGTCGAGCGCCGCGTCGACGGCCGCGGTCACGTACCCGCCGCGCACCATGTCGAACGCGACCCCACGCACGTCCTTGCTGGACAACGCGGCGGCCGGTCCCTGCTCGTACACCGCCCTCGCGTGGGCGAAGAAGTCGTCGACCTCGTCCGGGTCGTAGCCCTGCTTCAGACCGGAGACGGTCCGGAACATGCCGTCGCTCACTCGTCCTCCTCTGCTGCGAGCTGGCCGCAGGCACCGTCGATCTCACTGCCGCGCGTGTCCCGGATCGTCGTCGGGATGCCGTGCGCACGCAAGCGTGCCACGAACTCCTGCTCGACCTGCGGATCGCTCGCCGTCCACTTCGAGCCCGGCACCGGGTTCAGCGGGATCGGGTTGCAGTGCACCCAGCCACGCCCGCGCTGGTTGAGCAGCTCGCCGAGCAGGTCCGCGCGCCAGGCCTGGTCGTTGATGTCGCGCATCATCGCGTACTCGATCGAGACGCGTCGGCCGGTGGCCACGAAGTAGCGGTGCGCCGAGTCGATCGCCTCGGCGACGGACCAGCGCGTGTTGACCGGCACGAGCTCGCTGCGCAGCTCGTCGTCGGGCGCGTGCAGGGACAGCGCGAGCGTCACCGGGATGCCCTCGCCGGCCAGCTTGTTCATCGCCGGGACCATGCCCACCGTCGAGACGGTGACGTTGCGGGCGGACATCCCCAGGCCGTCGGGCGTCGGCGCGACGAGGCGCCGCACCGTCTCCATCACCGACTTGTAGTTGGCCAGCGGCTCGCCCATGCCCATGAAGACGACGTTCGTCAGCCTGGTCGGGCCGCCCGGCACCTCGCCGTCGGCGAGCATGCGGCCGGCCGCCCGGACCTGCTCGACGATCTCGGCGGTCGACAGGTTGCGCGTGAGCCCCATCTGGCCCGTCGCGCAGAACGCGCACGCGAGGCCGCAGCCGGCCTGGCTCGAGATGCACAGCGTGGTGCGGTTCTTGTAGCGCATCAGCACGGACTCGACCTTGGCGCCGTCGAACAGGTGCCAGAGCGTCTTGACCGTCGTGCCGTGGTCGGCCGTCATGGTCTTGTGCGCGGTCAGCAGGCGCGGGAACAGCCCCTCGACCAGCTTGTCGCGGGTCGCCTTCGGCAGGTCGGTCATCGTCGCGGGGTCGTTCGACAGGTGCGTGAAGTAGTGCGTCGCCAGCTGCTTGGCGCGGAACGGCTTCTCCCCCAGCTCCGTGACGGCCTCGATCCGCTGCTCGGGCGTGAGGTCGACGAAGTGCTTGGGTGGCTTGCCCCGAGGTCCCCGGCTGGGCGAGGACAGGTCGAGGCGGACGGGTGTACCGGTCATCGGTACCCCCTCTCGGGTCGGGCTGGCGGCGGTGGCCGCGCGAGGAAGAAGACGAGCTGTCAGGCGGCGGGCTGCAGGACCGCCAGGACGACGTAGACCGCGGGGACGGTCAGCAGGAGGGAGTCGAGCCGGTCGAGCAGGCCACCGTGACCGGGGATGAGCCGGCCCATGTCCTTGAGCTCCAGGTCGCGCTTGAGCATGGACTCGCTCAGGTCGCCCAGCGTCGCCGTCACGACGGTGGCCAGCCCCAGGAACACGCCGACGAGCGGCTCACCGTCGAACGCGACCTGCACGCCCACGACGCCGACGACGCACGCCAGGACGATCGACCCGAGCAGACCCTCCCAGGTCTTCTTCKGGCTGACCGACGGCGCGAGCGGGTGCTTGCCCAGCAGGACACCGACCGTGTAGCCGCCGGTGTCGTTGGCCACGCAGAGCAGGATGAACAGCATCACGCGCGACGGCCCGTCGGGCTCCGCGAGCATGAGCATGACGAACCCGGCGAGGAACGGCAGGTACGCGGCCGCGAACGTCCCGGCGGTCACGTCCCGCAGGGCCGACTGGCCGCTGCCGTCAAGCACGCGCCAGACGACGACGCCCCCGACGGTGAGCATGAACGACACGAACAGCGCCTCGGGTCCGGCGGTGTACGCCGACACGAGGATCCCGATCGCGCCGACCAGCAGCGGGAGCAACGGCAGGTGGATGTCGCGGCGCGTGAACGCCTGCGCCAGCTCCCACAGGCCCGCGCAGACCGCGATGATCGCCAGGACGCCGAACGCTTCCTTGCGGATGAACAGCGAGGCCACCACGAGGACGAGCAGGCCGACACCGACGACGATCGCGACCGGGAGGTCGCGACCCGAGCGCGGCGTGCGGGTGGTGGCGATGGCTGTGTCCGTCATCAGACCTCGAGCAGCTCGCTCTCCTTGGACGAGAGGAGCTGGTCGATGAGGTCGACGTGCTTCTTGGTCAGCGCCTCGAGCTCCTTCTCGGCACGACCCACCTCGTCCTCACCCGCCTCGCCGTCCTTGACGATGCGGTCCAGCTCCTCCTTGGCGCGACGACGCACGTTGCGCACCGAGATGCGCGCGTCCTCGGCCTTGGTCTTGGCCAGCTTGACGAAGTCCTTGCGACGGTCCTGCGTCAGCGCGGGCAGGACCACGCGGATGACGTTGCCGTCGTTGGTGGGGTTCACCCCGAGGTCGGAGTCACGCAGGGCCTTCTCGATCGCGACCGTCGACGACTTGTCGAACGGCGAGACGAGGATCGTGCGCGCCTCGGTCACGTTGAAGGACGCGAGCTGCTGCAGGGGCGTCGGGCTGCCGTAGTAGTCGACGAACACCTTGGAGAACATCGCGGCGTTGGCGCGGCCCGTGCGGATCGTCGAGAAGTCCTCCTTGGCGACCTCGACGGCCTTGTCCATCTTCTCTTCAGCCTCGAAGAGGGTCTCGTCGATCACCGGAGCTCCTTCGTCGTTCGTGTCGTTCGGCCTGCGCCCGGGTGGGGTTCAGCTGGCCGTGATCAGCGTGCCGATCTTCTCACCCTGCAGGGCCCGCGTGACGTTCCCGACCTCCTCGAGGCCGAACACGCGCATGCGGACGTCGTTGTCGCGGCACAGGCTGAGCGCCGAGCCGTCCATGACCCCCAGGTCGTTGACCAGGGCGTCGGTGTAGGTCAGGTGGTCGAGCTTCACGGCCGTGGGGTCGGTGCGCGGGTCGGCCGAGTAGACGCCGTCCACGCCGTTCTTGCCCATGAGGACCTCGTGGCAGTGCGTCTCGAGGGCGCGCTGGACGCTGACGGTGTCGGTGGAGAAGTACGGCATGCCGGCGCCGGCGCCGAAGATGACGACGCGGCCCTTCTCGAGGTGCCGGATGGCGCGCAGCGGGATGTACGGCTCGGCCACCTGGCCCATCGTGATCGCCGTCTGCACGCGGGTGCTCACGCCGGCCTGCTCCAGGAAGTCCTGCAGCGCCAGGCAGTTCATCACCGTGCCGAGCATGCCCATGTAGTCGGCGCGGGCACGGTCCAGACCGCGCTGCGAGAGCTCGGCGCCGCGGAAGAAGTTGCCACCGCCGACGACGATCGCCACCTGCACCCCGGCGCGGACGGCCACCGCGATCTCCGCGGCCACCCGCTGCACGACGTCCGCCGCGAGGCCGATGTCGCCGCCGCCGAACGTCTCGCCCGACAGCTTGAGCAGGACGCGACGCTCCGGCTCGGCCCCGCGCACGGGACCCGGGTCCTGGCTCACGTCGTCTCCTCGCAGCTGTTGGGTGCGGCGTCCGCCGCCTGGTTGCGACGGTGGCCCCGACCCAGTCGGATCGGGGCCACCGTTGCGCTCACAGGTGTCAGGCTCCCACGCGGTAGCGCACGAAGCCCGTCAGCGTGCCGCCGGCCTCGGAGAGGACCTGGGCGACCGTCTTCTTGTTGTCCTTGGCGAACGCCTGCTCGAGCAGGACGTTCTCCTTGAAGAAGCCGTTGAGGCGGCCCTCGATGATCTTCGGCAGCGCGGCCTCGGGCTTGCCCTCGTTGCGCGCCGTCTCCTCGGCGATGTGGCGCTCGTTCGCGACGACGTCGGCCGAGACCTCCTCACGCGTCAGGTACGTCGGCGAGAACGCCGCGATGTGGGTCGCGATGTCACGGGCCACACCGGCACCGGCCGCGTCGGTCGCCACGAGGACGCCGACCTGCGGGGGCAGGTCCTTGCTGACCTTGTGCAGGTAGACCTCGACGTGCTCGCCGGCCACGCGGGCCAGACGACGCACGACGACGCGCTCACCCAGGGTGGCGGCCGTCTCGTCGACGATGTTCTGCACGCTGGAGCCGTCGACCTCGGTGGCCAGCAGCGCGTCCGCATCGCGGGCCGGGCTGTCGACCGCGGCCGCGAGGACGCGGTCCGCCAGGGCGACGAAGTTCGGGCTCTTGGCGACGAAGTCGGTCTCGGAGTTGATCTCGACGAGCACGCCCGTCTGACCCTCCCCGTCGGCCGTCGGGCCGACGTGCGCGACGACGAGGCCGTCGGAGGCCGCGCGTCCCTCACGCTTGCCGACGCCCTTGAGGCCCTTGACCCGGATGAGCTCGAGCGCCTTGTCGGAGTCGCCCTCAGCCTCCTCGAGCGCCTTCTTGACGTCCATCATTCCGGCACCGGTCTTCTCGCGCAGCGCCTTGATGTCTGCGAGCGAGTAGTTCGCCATCAGTCGTGTCCGTTCTGCTTGTGTCGTGATGATCGAGCGGGGATCCGGCCGCCTCGCGGCGGCCGGATCAACTCACTTGGCGTCGGTGTCGCCCTCGGCCTGGGCGTCGGCCTCGGCGGCCTCCTCGGCAACGGCCTCGGCGACGACCTCCTCGGCAGCCTCGACGGCGACCTCGGCCTCGACGCCCTCGGCGACGAGCTCCTCGGCGATGGCCTCGACAGCGGCCTCCTCGACGACGGCCTCCGCGATCTCCTCGGCGGCGATCTCCTCGGCGACCGCCTCGGCGATCTCCTCGACGACCTCGGCCGCGACGGCCTCCTCGGCAGCGTCCTCGGTGGCCTCGGCCGTGGCCTCGGCGGCCAGGCCGGCCTCGGCACCGGCGAGCAGCTCGCGCTCCCACTCGGCCAGCGGCTCGGCGTCGGCGTCGGCGCCCTCGGCGGCCGCGGTGCGACCCGAGTGACGCTTGAGCAGACCGTCGGCCGCGGCGTCCGCGATGACGCGGGTCAGCAGCTGCACGGCGCGGATCGCGTCGTCGTTGCCCGGGATCGGGTAGTCGACGACGTCGGGGTCGCAGTTGGTGTCGAGGATCGCGACGACCGGGATGCCGAGCTTGCGCGCCTCGTTGACGGCGAGGTGCTCCTTGTTCGTGTCCACGATCCACACGGCCGAGGGGACCTTGGCCATGTCGCGGATGCCGCCGAGCGTCTTCGCGAGCTTGTCCTTCTCGCGGCGCAGGACGAGCAGCTCCTTCTTCGTGAGGTTCGAGCCCGCCACGTCGTCGAAGTCGATCTGCTCGAGCTCCTTGAGGCGCTGCAGACGCTTGTGCACGGTGCTGAAGTTGGTGAGCATGCCACCGAGCCAGCGCTGGTTGACGTACGGCATGCCGACGCGGGCGGCCTGGTCGGCGACCGGCTCCTGCGCCTGCTTCTTGGTGCCGACGAACAGGATGGTGCCGCCGTGGGCGACGGTCTGGCTGACGAAGTCGTACGCGCGGTCGATGTAGGACAGCGACTGCTGCAGGTCGACGATGTAGATGCCGTTGCGCTCGGTGAAGATGAAGCGCTTCATCTTGGGGTTCCAGCGGCGGGTCTGGTGTCCGAAGTGGACACCGCTCTCGAGCAGCTGGCGCATGGTCACGACGGCCATGGCACGTCCTTCCGGCGCGCACCGCGAGGTGCACGCGTCAAAGGCGGACCCGCGAGGGATCCGCATCTCGGTTGTCGGCTCCGACCATGTGGTCGTCGCCCCTGGCGCCATGTCGTCGTCCGCTCCGGCAGCTGCATCGGGTGACCGTGTGCAAGATGCCGGACCGCTGCGGAGATCGACCCCGACCTGGTGCTCGCCCGACCCCGGAGGGCACGAGCGGGTTCCCGGAAGGGAGGATGACGCGCGAAGTCGACCGGTACGGACCGGTCGCGAGAACAGTTTAGCGGATGGCGGCAGCAGCTCCGAACACCGGGGGCCGAGCCGTCCCCAGCCCCCCGGCGACGCGGATCCGCCTCCGGTCGGCGACGCGCCCGACGTGCCGGTCGCTCCCGGAGGCCAGGGTGGCGACATGACCAGGACCTCGCCGCGACCAGCGCCGCACGTCCGGCTCGCGCCGACCGTCGCGGTCGCCGTCTGCGCGCTCCTCGCGCTGGTGCTCCTGGGCGTGCTCGGCTCGGCGCTGCCGGCGGCCTCCGGACCGGTACCCGTGCGCGCGTCCGAGTCCTACGGCCTGCCGCTGGCCGGCGCGCCCGACGTCGCGCGGCGGTTCGAGGCGCCTGAGCAGGCGTGGTCGGCGGGGCACCGCGGGGTCGACCTGCGCTCGGTCGTGGGTGCCGAGGTGCTCGCGCCGGCGGACGGTGTCGTGGCGTTCGCGGGATCCGTCGCGGGTCGCGGCGTGCTGACCGTCGCGCACCCGGACGGTCGGCGGTCGAGCCTCGAGCCGGTCGGCGCCTCGGTGCTCGTCGGGACGCGCGTGGCACGGGGCGACCCGGTCGGCACCGTCGAGGCTGCGGGCTCGCACTGCGCGCCGCGAACCTGCCTGCACTGGGGCGTGCGGGAGGGCGCCGAGTACGTCGACCCGCTGGGCCTGCTGCCCGGTGCGGGACCTGTGGTGCTGCTCTCGTCGGGAACGCGTCCCGCCGGAGGTCAGACGCGCTCGGCGTCCATGAGGCGGGTGCGCAGCCGGACCATCGCGGCCGTGTGCATCTGCGAGATCCGCGACTCGGTGACGCCCAGGACGCGACCGATCTCGGCGAGGGTCATGCCCTCGTAGTAGTAGAGGACGACGACGATGCGCTCGCGCTCCCCGAGACACTCGATGGCACGGGCCAGCAGGAACTTGGTCTCGGCCGCCTCCAGCGAGCCGGCAGGGTCCAGCGTCCGCTCGTCGCCGAGGGTGTCGCCGAGCGAGACGCCGCCGGGGCGGTCCTCGCCGCCGCCGAGCAGCTCGTCGAGCGCGGCGACGTTGACGGTGGAGAGCTGGGAGTAGATCGCACGGAGGTCCTCGACCGGCATCTCGAGGTGCAGGGCGACCTCGGCCTCGCTGGGCGTGCGGTGCAGCTTGGCCTCGAGCTCGGCGTAGGCGCGGTCGACGGAGCGGGCCTTGGTGCGGACCGAGCGCGGGACCCAGTCCATGGCGCGCAGCTCGTCGATGATGGCGCCGCGGATGCGGGAGGAGGCGTAGGACTCGAACTTCACCGCACGGTCGGTCTGGTACTTCTCGATGGCGTCGATGAGGCCGAACATGCCGTAGGAGACCAGGTCGGCCTGCTCCACGGTGCTCGGCAGCCGCATGCCCACGCGGCCGGCGACGGCGTTGACCAGGGGCGCGTAGTGCAGGATCAGGCGCTCACGGGCACGAGGCGCGGAGGTCGCCTTGTACTCCTCCCAGAGGGCGTCGATGTCCTCGCCGGTCCGGCTGGGCGCGGAGGCTCCACGCTGCGTCGGGACCTCGGCAAGCAGCTCGGCCGCGGACGCGCGCGGCTGCGGGATGACGCCCTCGGGCGCAGTACCCGTGAACCGCGTGTGCACGTTGTATGCGGCATCCAGCTGAGTGGTCATCGTCGACTCCGTTGTGTCCGTCATGCTCGGGGGTGCGCCTGCTGGAACGCCGATCGCAGACGCTCGGCGGAGACATGTGTGTAGCGCTGCGTCGTGGCGAGGCTCGAGTGACCGAGGATCTCCTGGACGCTGCGCAGGTCCGAACCGCCTTCGAGAAGGTGGGTCGCTGCGGTGTGACGCAGTGCGTGGGGCGCGACGTCGTCGACGCCTGCCAGTGCGGCGGCCTGGTGCACGACCGCGCGCGCCTGGCGCTGGTCGAGGCGTCCGCCGCGGAGGCCGAGGAACACGGCCTTCGGGGAGTTGGGCTGTGCGAGCTGCGGGCGACCGCGGTCGAGCCAGGCGCGCAGCGCCAGCTCGGCGGGGCGGCCGAAGGGCACGACCCGCTCCTTGTCGCCCTTGCCGACGACGCGGATGGTGCGCTCGGACGGGTCGGCGTCGGCCAGGTCGGCACCGACGACCTCCCCCACGCGGACGCCCGTGGCGTACAGCAGCTCGAGCAGCGCCCAGTCGCGCAGGTGGATCGCGTCGTCGTCCTCGGCGCGCTCGCCGGCCTGGTCGAGGAGCTGGGTGACCGGCTCGACCCGGAGCACGGTCGGCAGCGGGGAGGCCGCGCGGGCCGTCGCCAGGCGCAGGGCCGGGTCGGTCGCGACGAGCTCCGAGCGCGTGGCCCATGCGAAGAACGTCCGGACGGCCGCACCGCGGCGGGCCAGGGTGGAGCGGCTGCGCCGAGCCGTCGCCATGGAGGCGAGCCAGCCGCGCAGCATCGCGAGATCAATGTCCGAGAGCGTGACCGCGCCGTGGCGGGAGGCATATCCCAGGAGCTGGTCGACATCGCCCAGATAGGCGCGGACGGAATGCTCCGAGAGGCCGCGCTGGGCGGTCAGGTGGTCCGAGAACGCAGCAAGGATGCTCGCCCGGCTGGGCGTCCCTGTGGTGATCTCGGCCACGTTCATGGCCCCTACGGTGGCGTGAAACACAGCCGGGAACAAGCGCGACTTTCACACCTACGGCCTAATCCTGGGCGATTCCGGGGTCAATGTCCGATTCGTCGAGCGCGTATTGGACCGGTGTCCGATTTTTTCACCCCCTGCAGGACTCACCCCCGAAACTCACTCCTTTGCCATCGGCGAGTCCGCTGGACATTTGGCACTATGAACTTTCGGACATCCTGCTCAGAAGCCACCCGTTGCCCCGGCGAACTGCCCATCCGTCGAGCTCCAGAATGCCCAGGGCTGCCCCTGCCTCCACCCTGGAGATACCCGCCGCGGCGGCCACCCGCTCCACCTCGACCGCCGACCGGCGCGGCAGGGCGTCGAGGACCCGGCGCGCCACGGGGTCCAGGTGGTCGGTCGCGCGGACCGCACCGGCGTCGGCGGCCTCCTCGCCGGGGGTTGCGGCCGAGCCGGTCAGCCCGGCGAGCTCACCGACCTCGTCGGCGTCCGTGACGCAGACCGCGACGCCGTCCCGGAGCAGCCGGTGGCAGCCGGCGGACGCGGCCGACGTGACCGGTCCGGGCACCGCCCCGACCGGTCGTAGCAACCTGGCCGCATGGTGGGCGGTGCTCATCGCGCCGGACCGCCAGGCCGCCTCGACCACGACCGTCGCCTTGCCGGCCGCGGCGATCAACCGGTTGCGCTGCAGGAATCGGCTCTTGGTGGGCAGGCTCTGCGGCGGCACCTCCGCCACGAGCGCCCCGCCGGCACCGACCACCGCCTCGAGCAGCCGGGCGTTGCCGGCGGGGTAGGCGCGGTCCACGCCCCCTGCGAGGACCACCACGGTCGCGCCGTCCCGCGCGACGGCACCCCGGTGCGCCGCCGCGTCGATGCCGTACGCACCGCCGGACACGACGCACACCCCGCGGCCGGTCAGGCCGTCGGCGAGGTCGAACGCGACCCGCTCGCCGTAGGTGGTCGACGCCCGCGACCCCACGACGGCGACGGACCGCGTCAGCACCGCCCGTAGGTCGGGCTCCCCGCGGACCCAGAGGCAGAACGGCCCCTCGGCGCCGAGATCGGCCAGGCCGTCGGGCCAGCGCGGGTCCGTCGGCACGAGCAGCACGCCACCGAGCCGCGCCAGCTGGTCCCCGCTGCGGGCAGCGTCGACGTCGGGGAGGCGCCCGGACCAGCGGGCGACGGCTCGGGCGATCCGCGCCCGCACGTCCGGAGCGAGAGTCCCGCACCGCTCCTCGAGCGCTCGCCAGTGCATCTCGGAGCTGCCTCCGACGCCGGAACGGACCCAGTCGAGGGCGTCGGACGCACCGAGCTGCTCGACCAGGACCCCGGCGACCGGGTCACCGGGCTCGACGAGCGCGCTCCAGGCCATCCGCGCGAGCGCGTCCGCCTCGTCGGCGCTCATGCGCCGTTCCCGCGCGTGCGCAGGAGCAGCGCACGCCCGACGTCGGATCGCCCGGGCGCCGCCCGACCCTCGAGGTCCGCCAGCGTCCACGCGACCCGCAGCACCCGGTCGACCCCGCGCAGACTGAGCGTGCCTCGGTCCAGCGCCCGGTCGAGGTCGCCCATCAGAGAGCGGTCGGGGCCCAGCCGCGCACGTAACCAACCGCCCGGGACCTCGCCGTTCGTCCGCCAGGGCGTGCCCTCGAGCCGGTCCGACTGCGCTCCACGGGCAGCCAGGACCCGGGCGGCGACCAGAGAGGTCGACTCCCCCGCGGTCGACCCGGCCCGCGCCGGGCCGAGCTCCACCTGCAGGTCCACGCGGTCCAGCAACGGCCCGGAGAGCTTGCCGAAGTAGCGGCGCCGTTGCTCGCTGCGGCACGTGCACGCGAGCCCCTTGCCGACCGCCTGGCCGCAGGGGCACGGGTTGGCCGCCAGCACCAGCTGGAACCGCGCCGGGTAGCGCGCGGTGCCGGCGGCCCGGTGCAGGACCAGCTCGCCGTGCTCGAGCGGCTGGCGCAGGGTCTGCAGCACCGCGGTGCTGAACTCCGGGGCCTCGTCGAGGAACAGCACGCCGCGGTGCGCACGCGACGCGGCGCCGGGACGCGGCACCCCGGAGCCGCCGCCGATCACGCTGGCCGGCGTCGCGGTGTGGTGCGGGTCCTCGAACGGCGGTCTCCGGAGGAGTCCCTCCCCCGGGTCGAACGCTCCGGCCACGGAGTGCACGGCGGTCACCTCGACCGCGTCGGCCTCCGACAGATCGGGCAGGAGCCCGGGCAGGCGGGCGGCGAGCATGGTCTTGCCGGTGCCGGGCGGCCCCACCATGAGCAGGTGGTGACTGCCCGCCGCGGCGACCTCGAGGCACGCGCGGGCGTCCTCCTGGCCCACCACGTCCGCCAGGTCGAGCGCGGCGAGGCGCGGGCGCAGCTGCACGGCCTCGGGCTCGACCGCGGGCAGCGCGGGGACCGCGACGTCGGCACCGTAGCTCGCGGCCACCTCTGCCAGGCTGCGCGCACCGACCACCTGGGCACCCGGCACGAGCCGGGCCTCGGCCACGTTGGCCTCGGCGACGACCACGCGACGACGCCCTGCGGCGACGGCTGCGGCGACCGCAGGGAGCACGCCACGCACGGGCCGCAGCCGCCCGTCCAGACCGAGCTCGCCGAGGTGCACGACTCCCTGGGGGCCCGCCGGGTCGACCACCTCGGCACCGGCGAGCGTCGCGACGGCGATCGCCAGGTCGAAGCCCGACCCCGACTTGGGCAGGGTGGCGGGCGAGAGGTTCACGGTGATCCGCCGGTTGGGCCACGCCAGGCCCGACGAGGTCACGGCGGCACGCACGCGGTCCCGCGACTCGGCGAGCGACGCGTCCGGCAGGCCGACGAGCGTGAATGCCGGCAGGGACGGCGCCAGGTGCGCCTCGACGTCGACGACGTGCCCGGTGAGCCCGACGAGGGCGACGCCGAGGGTTCGGCCGAGCACCACCTAGACCACCCCGACCAGGTGGTCGACCTGCGCCGCGCGGCCACGCAGGAGGAGGACCGCGATCACGTCGACCCGGACCGAGCTCGGGTGCACGTCGTGCACGGCGAGCCACTGGGCCGCGAGCCGACGCACCCGCGCGAGCTTCACGGCGGTGACCGCCTCGGCCGGGTGCCCGTACGCGGTCGACCGACGGGTCTTGACCTCGACCACCACGAGCTCGTCGCCGTCGAGCGCCACGAGGTCGAGCTCACCGTCGCGGCACCGCCAGTTGCGCTCGAGCACCTGCCACCCGCGGCGACGCACGTGCGCCTCCGCGACGTCTTCGCCGTACCGCCCCACTGCGTCCTTCGCGCGCACCGGACCACCTCCGGGCACGACGCTTCCAGCCGGGACGTGGCAGGAACGGCCGGTCCCGGCCAGGAGGTCCGCGCAGGGGCTGGGGGCGGCTCAGCGCGCGAAGCCGGCGCTGCCCCCGAGGTCGAGCTCGGCCTTGGCCAGCTCCTCGACGTTGACGTCCTTGAACGTCACGACCCGCACCGACTTCACGAACCGCGCGGAGCGGTAGACGTCCCACACCCACGCGTCCGCGAGTGACAGCTCGAAGTAGACCTCACCGGCTGCCGACCGCACCTGCAGGTCGACCTGGTTGGCCAGGTAGAACCGGCGCTCGGTCTCGACGACGTAGGAGAAGAGCCCCACGACGTCGCGGTACTCGCGGTAGAGCGCGAGCTCCATGTCGGTCTCGTAGTTCTCCAGGTCCTCGGCACTCACGCGCCCATCATCCCCCATCGCACGACGCTCGCCCGACCGACGCCGCTCAGTCGACCTCGACTCCCGGCAGCCGCCACGAGCGCCGGTGCAGGACGCTCGGTCCGAGCTCGCGCAGCGCCGCCATGTGCTCGGGCGACGCGTAGCCCTTGTTCTCGTCCCAGCGGTAGTGCGGGTGCTGCGCGGACAGGTCGACCATCATCGCGTCGCGCTCGCACTTGGCCAGGACGCTCGCGGCGGCCACGCTCGCGCACGTCCGGTCGGCCTTGACCCGCAGGTGCACGCGCGGTCCGGCGACCAGCGGCTCGTCGTCGAGCGAGAACAGGTCACCCTGGGCCGGACGGCTGAGCCAGTCGTGCGAGCCGTCGAGGAGCACGACGTCCACCGGGCCGACCACCAGAGCGACCGTCTCCAGCGCCCGGGTGCCCGCGAGGCGCAGGGCGGCGATGATCCCGACCTCGTCGATCTCCGCCGCGCTCGCGTGCCCGACCGCCCGGGCGACGCCCCACCGGCGCAGAGGAGGCAGGAGGGCGGTGCGCGCCGCCGGCGTCAGCAGCTTGGAGTCGGCGACCCCGCGCGGGGCGGAGCGCGTCGAGACGTCCACCACGACGACGCCGACGCTGACCGGCCCGGCGAGCGACCCGCGGCCCACCTCGTCCATGCCCGCGAGGAGGCGGGCGCCGTCGCGCAGGAGCAGCCGCTCGTTGCGCAGGTGCGGCGGCGTGCGGGGTGCCGACGGTCGGGGCGCCGCGGTGCGCGGCGTCGCCGGACGGTCGGCGGTCGTGGTCACGACGGGGGTGGCACGTCCGCGAACGTGCTGCTCGGGTTGCGCAGGAGACCGAAGCGTTCGAGCGGCCACACGGTGACGAACGCGGTGCCGACGACGTTCGAGATCGGCACGGAGCCGCCGCCCGGGTTGCCCTGGTGGAACCGCGAGTCCGCCGAGTTCTGGCGGTTGTCGCCCATCACCCAGATGCTGTCCGGCGGCACCGTGATGTCGAACTGGAGCTCGCTCGGCATCGCGCCCGCGGCGAGGTACGGCTCGTCGATCGGCACGCCGTTCACGGTGATCGGCTCGCCAGGTCCGGCGCAGGCCACGCGGTCGCCGGGCAGCCCGATCAGCCGCTTGACCAGGTGCTCGTTGGCGTCCGCGGGGTACAGGCCGATGAACGTCAGG
The DNA here is from genome assembly GCF_056404795.1 of Cellulomonas sp. P2_B4. Classification (NCBI taxonomy): domain Bacteria; kingdom Bacillati; phylum Actinomycetota; class Actinomycetes; order Micrococcales; family Cellulomonadaceae; genus Cellulomonas; species Cellulomonas sp. P2_B4. The sequence goes on along the minus strand of NZ_JBFUDI010000013.1, from coordinate 90,601 downwards.
AAGTTGTTGATCCCGGATCGGACGGGGCCAGGATCCGGCACGACCTGCTCCTGGAGCCAGCCACCCGGGTCCTTGAACACGACGATGTCACCGCGGCGCAGGTCGAAAGGGCCGGGCGTGAGCTTCGAGACGAGGATCCGGTCGTCCTCGATCAGGGTGTCGTGCATCGACTGGCTCGGGATGAAGAACGCCTGCACCAGGAAGGTCTTGACCAGCAGCGACAGGACGATCGCGCTGACGAGGATGATGACCGTCTCACGCAGGAGCGAACCGGCTCCGCCGTGCCGCCGGGGGGCCGCGTGGCGACGCGGGCTGGACGACGCCGGGGTCGAGGGCGGGACCTCCCCGAACGGGACGACGGTCTCTCCCGCCGTCGCGGCCGTCGCGGGCGCAGCCGAGCTCACCTGGCCCGGCCAGGCCGTCGGACCCGCGTCGATGCCGAGCTCGTCGGCGGGTCGGTCGGTCACCCGCACACTCTCGCACGTGGAGTTGTGATCCGCGTACACGACGGATGTCCGACGACGCGAACGGGCGGCCACCGTGAGGTGACCGCCCGTCGACGAGTGCTGGGAGCGCTGAGCGTCAGGCCTTCTTGGCCGGGACGAAGTCGCGCTTCTCCTTGATCTTCGCCTTCTTGCCGCGCAGGTTGCGCAGGTAGTAGAGCTTGGCGCGACGGACGTCACCGCGGGTGACGACCTCGATCGACTCCAGGCTCGGGGAGTGCACGGGGAAGGTGCGCTCGACGCCGACCTGGAAGCTGACCTTGCGGACCGTGAAGGTCTCGCGGACGCCGCTGCCCTGGCGCGCGATCACGACGCCCTGGAACGCCTGGATGCGGGAGCGCGTGCCCTCGACGACCTTGACGTTGACCTTCAGGGTGTCACCGGCGCGGAAGTCCGGGATGTCGGAGCGCAGCGATGCTGCATCGACGGAGTCGAGCGTGTGCATGTGATGTTCACTTCCTCGCCCTGCCACAGGTCAGGAGCGTCGTCGGGACGTCTCGGCCCGCCCGCGAGGGCAGGAACCGGCGTCCGTGGGCTCATGGTCGTGCGCGTCCGGGAGACATCTCCCAGGTGGCCGTTGATCGTCTCCCCTGTGGCAGAGACGCAGCCTGCGCGCACCAACGGGCAAGTCTGCCACACGCAGGGGTGCAGCGGTAAATCAGAGGGGCAGTTCAGCCCGGACGAGCCGACCGTGCCCGGGCACCCACCCGAGGTCCGCCAGCACGCGCAGGTCGTGCGCGTCGAGCTGGTCGAGGGGCAGAGCGGCGACGAGGTCCGGCCGGCGCGCGGCGGTGCGCTCGAGCGCGGTGTCCCGACGCCAGCGCGCGATCTTCGCGTGGTGCCCCGAGAGCAGCACCTCGGGCACCTCGAGCCCGGCCCAGGCGGGTGGCTTGGTGTAGACGGGGTACTCGAGCAGTCCAGCAGCCCCGTGGGACTCCTCGACCAGGGACTCGGGGTTGCCGACGACGCCCGGGAGCAGGCGTCCGACGGCCTCGACGACGACCAGGGCCGCCACCTCGCCGCCGTTGAGCACGTAGTCGCCGATCGAGAACTCGGTCACGGTCACCCCGGGACGCCCGCGGTAGTGCTCCGCCACGCGCGAGTCGATCCCCTCGTACCGGCCGCAGGCCAGCACGAGGTGGCTCTCGCCGGCGAGCGCCTCGGCGGTCCGCTGCGTGAACGGCTCCCCCGACGGCGTCGGCACCAGGAGGTGCGCGCCCGGCGTCAGGACCTCGTCGAGCGCGTTCCCCCAGACGTCCGGGCGCATGACCATGCCCGCGCCGCCGCCGAACGGGGTGTCGTCGACCGTCCGGTGCCGGTCCGTGGTCCAGTCCCGCAGGTCGTGCACCCGCAGGTCGAGCAGCCCGGACGTCCGGGCCTTGCCGACGAGCGAGAGTTCGAGCGGGCTGAGGTACTCCGGGAAGATCGAGACGACGTCGATGCGCACGTCAGTCGTCGGCCCCGTCGTCGTCCGACGCGCCGACCGTCTCCTCGGAGACCACCAGGTTCGCGGCGTCGGAGGCGAGCAGACCACCGGGCGGGTCGAGCACCACGCGCCCGCCCGCGACGTCGACGACCGGCACGATCACGCGGACGAACGGCACGAGCGTGCGCGTGCCGTCGGGCTCGCGCAGGACCAGCATGTCGTGCGCCGGCAGGTGCTCCAGACCGATGATCTCGCCGAGCAGCGAGCCGTCGACGTGCTCGGCGCGCAGCCCTGCGAGCTCGTGCGGGTACCAGGCGTCGTCCTCGTCGGAGACGTCCTCCTCGACGACGAGCTCGGTGCCACGCATGGCCTCGGCCGTGGTGCGGTCGTTGATCTGCGCGAACGTCACGTACCAGCGACCCTGCTGGACCCGGGTGCTGACCACCGTGAGCGGACCGCGCGCAGCCGGCTCGGTCTGCAGCTGCGTGCCGGCGCCGAATCGGTCCTCGGGGGTGTCGGTGCGCAGGTCGAGCGCCACCTCACCGCGCAGGCCGTGGGCACGGCCGATCCGCGCGACGGTCAACAGCATGGGAGTCCTTCCAGAGGTGGCGGATGTGGCGAAGGCCCGGTCCCCAGGCTAGGGGACCGGGCCTTGCGCAGGTGGTGCTGGGCTCAGCGCCGGTCGACGTCCACGACGTCGACCCGGACCGAGCCGTCCGTGGAGAGCGCGCCGACGACCGTGCGCAGCGCACGAGCGGTCCGACCGCCGCGGCCGATGACCCGGCCGAGGTCGTCCGGGTGCACGCGGACCTCGAGCAGGTCACCGCGACGCAGCGTCGAGGCGTTGACCCGCACGTCGTCCGGGTGGTCGACGATGCCGCGCACCAGGTGCTCGAGCGCCTCCGCGAGCATCAGGCCTCGTCGTCCGCGGCAGGAGCCTCGGCAGCGGCGGCCTTGTCGGCAGCCTTCTTCTCGGACGCCTTGGCCTTGGCCTTCTCGGCGTCCAGACCGACGGCCTCGATGGCCGCCTTCGGGTCGACCTTGTCGGCCTTGGTGCGCAGGGTGCCCTCCTGGCCGGGAAGGTTCTTGAACTTCTGCCAGTCACCCGTGATCTTGAGGAGCACGGAGACCTGCTCGGTCGGCTGCGCGCCGACGCCGAGCCAGTACTGCGCACGCTCGGAGTCGATCTCGATGAACGAGGGCTCCTCGGTGGGGTGGTACTTGCCGATCTCCTCGATCACGCGGCCGTCGCGCTTGGTGCGCGAGTCGGCGACGACGACGCGGTAGTACGGCTGACGGATCTTGCCGAAACGCTTGAGACGAATCTTGGTGGCCACGGTGTGGTCTTCTCCTGAGGTCTGCTGAGTTGACGTTCCCGCGCATGGCCCGTGGGGTTGGGCGCGCCGGTTCGGTCGGGGACACGGTGAACGCAGGTAGAGGGGCTGCAGACGCCGGGTACAGCCGACCATTGTGCCAGATGTGGAGGGTCTCCCCCAACCACATGCCCGACGTCACACGTGCGCGACGACGTCCCCCCGGAGAACCACGGCGCGCGGGTGCTCGAGCACGGCGATGTCCGTCCTGGGGTCGCCGTCGTAGACGACCACGTCGGCGCTCTGGCCCTCGGCGACGCCCGGGACGCCCAGCCACTCGCGCGTCCGCCAGCTCGCCGCCGCGACCACCTCGCGGGGCGGCAGGCCGGCGCGCACCAGCTCGGCGGCCTCGTCGGCGATCCGGCCGTGCCCGAGGGTGCCGCCGGCGTCGGTCCCGACGAGGACGGGGACGCCCGCCTCGTGCAGGTCGCGCACCAGCTGGTAGCGGTGGGCGTGCAGGGCGCGCATGCGCGACGCGAACCGCGGGTAGCGCGCCTCCCCCTGGGCAGCGATCGCCTCGAACTGCGCGATCTGCAGGAGGGTCGCGGTGACGGGGATGCCCGCCGCCGCGATGCGGTCGACGTGCTCGGACGTGGCCCCCGTGGCGTGCTCGAGGCAGTCGATACCCGCGTCGAGCAAGGCGTCGAGCGACTCCGTCGCGAACGTGTGCGCCGTGACGCGGGCACCGGCGGCGTGCGCCCCGGCCACCGCCTCTTTCAGCACGTCCGCCGGCCACAGGGGCGTCAGGTCGCCGTCGGCTCCGAGGTCGCGGTCGATCCAGTCGGCGACGAGCTTGACCCAGCCGTCGCCCCGCGCCGCCTCCTCGAGGACCGCGGACGGAAGGGCGTCCGTCGACGCGAGCTCGCGGCCGTAGTGCCGCAGGTACCGCTTGGGCAGGGCCAGGTGCCGTCCCGCGCGGATCAGCCGCGGGAGGTCGGCGCGGTCGTGCACCCAGCCGGTGTCGGCCGGCGAGCCCGCGTCGCGCACGAGCAGCACGCCCGAGTCGCGGTCGGCGATCGCCTGCAGCTCGGCGGTCGCGGCGTCGACCGGGCCGTCCGCCGCCAGGCCGATGTGGCAGTGGACGTCGACCAGGCCGGGCAGCACCCAGCCCTCGAGGACGGCGGACGGCTCGAGCGCCGGGCGCTGGAACGTCAGTCGTCCGCCGACGACCCAGGCCTCACCGACCTCGTGCTCGTCGTCGAGGACGACCGTGCCACGCAGGTGCAGGACCATCGGGGTGGCCGCAGCCCGGCTCAGCGACCGCCGAGGAACCGGTCGAGGTCCGCGGGCAGCGTCAGGTCTGCGGGGTCGACGTCGACGGGTGCCTTGGGTGCGGCGACGCCGAACGCGGAGCCGGGGGCCGAGGCCGGACGGCTCGTGATGCCGCGCTCCTGCTCGGCCCGCTTGGCCGGGTTGCCGGACTTGGCCTTGACCCGGCGCACCGGCGGGGCCGTGCGACCCTTCGACTTCTTGCCGCCCATGCCCGGCAGGTTGCCCATGCTGCCCGGCATGCCCGGGGGCATCCCGCCGCCCTTGGCCATCTGCTTCATCATCTTCTGCGCGCCGTCGAAGCGCTCGAGCAGCTGGTTGACGTCGCTGGGCTGCGTTCCCGAACCCTTGGCGATGCGCGCGCGGCGCGAGCCGTTGATGATCTTCGGCGTGCGGCGCTCGGCGGGCGTCATCGAGCGGATGATCGCCTCGATGCGGTCCACCTCGCGCTCGTCGAAGTTGTCCAGCGCCTCGCGCATCTGCCCCATGCCCGGCAGCATGCCCATCATCTTCTTGAGCGGTCCGGCCTTGCGCAGCTGCTGCATCTGGCTCAGGAAGTCCTCGAGCGTGAGGTCCTTGCCTGCGGACAGCTTGTCGGCCAGCGCCTCGGCCTCGCCGGCGTCGAACGCCTTCTCGGCCTGCTCGATGAGGGTGAGCACGTCGCCCATGTCGAGGATGCGCGACGCCATGCGGTCGGGGTGGAACACCTCGAAGTCGGTGAGCTTCTCACCGGTGGAGGCGTACAGGATCGGGCGGCCCGTGACGCTGGCCACCGACAGCGCGGCGCCACCGCGGGCGTCGCCGTCGAGCTTGGACAGGACCACGCCGGTGAACCCGACGCCGTCCTGGAACGCCTGGGCGGTCGTGACCGCGTCCTGGCCGATCATCGCGTCGATCACGAACAGGATCTCGTCCGGGTCGAGCGCGTCGCGGATGTCGGAGGCCTGCTTCATCAGGTCCGCGTCGACGCCGAGGCGTCCGGCCGTGTCGACGATCAGGACGTCGTGCTGCTTCGACTTGGCCGTCGCGAGCCCCTCGCGGGCGACCGCGACCGGGTCGGCGTCGGCCGGCAGGACGTCCTCGTGGCCCTGGTTGCCCCGGTGCGGGGCGAACACGGGCACGCCGGCGCGCTCGCCGACGACCTGCAGCTGCGTCACCGCGTTCGGGCGCTGGAGGTCGGCCGCGACGAGCAGCGGGGTGTGGCCCTGCGACTTCAGGTGCAGCGCGAGCTTGCCGGCGAGGGTCGTCTTGCCGGCACCCTGCAGACCCGCGAGCAGGATGACCGTCGGCGGGTTCTTGGCGAGGTTCAGCGTGCGCGTCTCGCCGCCGAGGATCGCGACGAGCTCCTCGTTGACGATCTTGACGACCTGCTGGGCCGGGTTCAGGGCACCGGAGACCTCGACCGACAGGGCCCGCTCGCGCACGGCACCGGTGAACGACCGCACGACCGGGACGGCGACGTCGGCGTCGAGCAGGGCGCGACGGATCTCGCGCACCGTGGCGTCGATGTCCGCCTCGGACAGACGGCCCTTGGTACGCAGGTTCTTGAAGGTCGACGTCAATCGGTCGGACAGGGTGGCGAACACCTGGCGATCCTCACACTTCGGGGGTTCTCAGGAACGGCTTCTCAGAGAGAGCCCAGCGTACCTGCCAGGGCGCGGGTGGCCCGCGCCGTCAGGTCGTCGACGAGCGTCGCGCGCCACGTGCTCCACGCCAGCGGACCGGCCGCGCCGGCGTCCGCCTCGGTCAGCGCGCGCAGCAGGACCAGCATGTCCGGGCGGTGGTCGACCGCGTCGAGGAGCCGCGCGATGGTCGCCGGGTCGTCCGGGTCGGCGGTCGTGGCGAGCTCCGAGAGCGTGAGGTGCTCGCGCACCAGGCGCGTCACGTCGGCCACCATCTGCTCGTCGAAGCCCATCCGCGCCACGATCGGGCCGGCCAGGCGGGCACCCTCGACCGAGTGGTCCCCCGCGCCGGCGCGCTTGCCGATGTCGTGCAGCAGGGCCGCCACGAGCAGGGTGTCGCCGTTCTCGACCACGCGCTTGTCGCGGCTCGCACGCGCGACGGTCTCGATCAGGTGGCGGTCGACCGTGTGCCGGTGGACCTGCGACCGCTGCGGCCGGTTCCGGACGCCCGCCCACTCGGGGATCCAGGTGGTCACCACGCCGGCCAGGTCGAGCGCCTCCCAGATGGGCACCTGCGCCGGACCCGAGCCGAGCAGCTGGAGCAGGTACTGGCGCGCCGCCTTGGGCCAGGGCGTCGGCAGGGGCGGCGTGGACGTCAGGCTCGCGACCGTCACGGGCGACAGGCTCAGCCCCGTCCGCGCAGCGGTGGCCGCCGCGCGCAGCGAGAGCAGCGGGTCGTCCGCCGGTCGCGCGTCGACCGCGAGCACGATCTCGCCGTCGTGCTCGACCAGGTCCTCCGCGATCGAGCGCAGCCGTGGCGCGGCCCGACGTCCGCGCACGAGCATCGCGGTCCTCGCCGGGCGCTGGAGCGCCTGCCGGGCGTTGCGGACGGTGGTGTCGAGCGCGTAGGAGATGACGCGGCCGGCCTCGGCGATGCTCGCCAGGAGGTCGTCGCGGTCGTCGAACCCCACGAGCGCGGCCACCTCGTCCTGGTCGGCGAGCAGGAGCCGGTTGGTGTGCCGTCGCGTGACCACCTGCACGGTGTCGCGCACGTCGAGCAGGTGCGCGTAGGCCATGTCGACCGCACCGTGCGGGCGGTCCGTCAGCCAGGTGGCAGCCAGGGCGCTGAGCACCACGGCGTCGCGGATGCCGCCGCGCGCCTCCTTGAGCTCCGGCTCGATGAGGTAGGCGAGCTCGCCGTGCCGCTCGGCGCGCTGACGGGTCGAGTTGAGGAGCTCGGGGAGCCGGCGGCGGGCCGCGGAGCGCCAGTCCTCGAGCAGGGCGGACTTGGCGCGCGCGATCACCAGCGCGTCGCCGGCCACCGGCTGCAGGTCGAGCAGGCCCACCGCGGCCGGCAGGTCCTTGGAGGCCACCTGGCGGCACTGTGCGAGCGAGCGGACCGAGTGGTCCAGGTCGAGCCCGGCGTCCCAGATGGGGTACCAGATGCGCTGCGAGAGCGCGGCGAGCTCGTCGGGCGAGTGCCCGCGTCCCTCGTGGACGAGGAGCAGGTCGAGGTCGCTGACCGGGCTGGCGTCACCCCGGCCGATGCTGCCCACCGCCCCGAGCGCGATGCCCGAGACGTCCTCGCCCTCGGTGGCGAGCGTCCACTGCTCGCTGAGCCGGTGGACGACGAGGTCGACGATGGCGCGGCGTCGCCCGATGCCGTCGGACCCCGGGCCGGTCAGGCCGGCGGCGAGCTCGAGCCGTTCTGCGCGGAGGTCCCGCACCCCAACGGGGGGGTGCGGGACCTCGGGCGACCCATGTCCGGCCACGCCCCCCGCGGGCGGCCGTTCGTGTGTCATGTGCTGCGATTCACCGTCCTGCTAGAGCGCGTCGTCGCCGTGCTCACCGGTGCGGACACGAGCGACGTCCTCCACCGGCACGACCCAGACCTTGCCGTCACCGATCTTGCCCGTCTGGGCCGCGCGGATGATGACCTCGGTCACGCCCGCCACGTCCTCGTCGGTGACCAGGACGTCGATCTTCACCTTGGGCACCAGGTCGACGGTGTACTCCGCGCCTCGGTAGACCTCGGTGTGGCCCTTCTGACGGCCGTAGCCGCTCGCCTCGCTCACCGTCAGCCCCCGGACTCCGGCGGCCTCCAGCGCGGACTTCACGTCATCGAGCCGATGCGGCTGGATGACAGCCGTGACGAGCTTGGTCATCAGTTCACCTCCGTCAGGACCCGGGTTCCACCCAGGGTCTCGTACGCCGTCTCACCGTGCACTGCCAGGTCGATGCCGTTGACCTCGTCATCCTCGCTGAGCCGCAGACCGGTGATCGCCTTGAGGACGAAGCCGATGATGATGGTCAGGACGAAGGAGAACACGACCGCGAACAGTGCCACGACCGCCTGCGAGGCCAGCTGGGTGAAGCCGCCACCGTAGAAGACACCGTCCTGCGCGCCGTCCGGGTACCAGGCACCCTGGTTCGTCGTCGCGAAGAAGCCGATCAGCAGCGTCCCAGTGATACCACCGACGAGGTGGACACCCACCACGTCGAGAGCGTCGTCGTAGCCGAACTTGAACTTCAGGCCGACCGCCAGGGCGCAGACCACACCGGCGATCGCACCGATCGCGATGGCGCCGTACGTGTCCACCGCGGCCGCAGCCGGGGTGATGGCGACAAGGCCCGCGACGATGCCGGATGCGGCACCCAGGGACGTCGCGTGGCCGTCGCGGATCTTCTCCACGATGAGCCAGGTGAGCATCGCGAGGCAGGTGGCGACGAACGTGTTGATCCACGCACGACCGGAGACGCTGTCCGCGCCGCCCTCGGAGCCGGCGTTGAACCCGAACCAGCCGATCCACAGCAGGCCGGCACCGAGCATGGTGTACGGCAGGTTGTGCGGCCGGATCGGCTCCTTCGGCCAGCCCTTGCGCTTGCCGAGCAGGAGCACGAGGGCGAGGCCCGCGATACCGGCGTTGATGTGGACGACCGTGCCACCGGCGAAGTCGATGGGGGCCGAGAGCCAGCCCGCGACCTTACCGACCGGGCTCAGGAAGCCGCCGCCCCACACCATGTGCGCGAGCGGGAAGTAGACGAGCGTCACCCACACCACCGTGAAGGCGATCCAGGTGCCGAACTTGATGCGGTCGGCGATCGCGCCCGAGATGAGTGCGACCGTGATCACGGCGAACGTGGCCTGGAATCCCACGGCGACGAGCGCCGGGACGCCCGCGAAGCCCAGGAGGCTCAGGTCGTCGGTCAGACCGTTCAGACCGAAGTACGTGGTGGGGCTGCTGACGAACTGCCCGAATCCGGTCGTGTCCGGGCCGAAGGCCATCGAGTAGCCGTACAGCACCCAGACGAAACCCACGGTCCCGACCGAGATGAAGTTCATCATCAGCATGTTCAGGACCGACTTGCTGCGGACCATGCCACCGTAGAAGAACGCGAGGCCGGGGACCGTCATCATGAGGACGATCGCGGCCGAAGTCATCATCCAGGCGGTGTTGCCGGAGTCCAGCGTGAATTCCGCGGAAACCAAGGTGGAGCCCATTACGCGTCTCTCCCTCCGCCGACCTGGCGGTCGGACGGGTCAACAGTCGGGGAGGCCCGTTTCCTTCGGTCACCAGGGACGTTACGGGCGTGTGACAAGCGCCGATCCCGCGTAAACGTTCGATTTCGTGGTGAGCGGTCGTCCAGGAGGTCCGGCCGTGCGTCGACGCGCGTCGTGCCTGGTCAGCCACTGATTCCGGCAGGTGATGGGCTCGGTGACAGTCCGCATGGGCGCCTTGCCGGACCGACGGCGACAACTCCACCCATTATCCGAGCAAACCGGACAGGTCGGCGCGACCCTGCGCTCGGGTTCAGCCCTCGAGCAGCCCGTCGACGAAGGATGCGGCGTCGAACGGCGCCAGGTCGTCGGGTCCCTCACCGAGGCCGACGAGCTTGACCGGGACGCCGAGCTCACGCTGGACCGCCACGACGATTCCGCCCTTCGCGGTGCCGTCGAGCTTGGTCAGGACGATGCCGGTGACGCCGGCGACCTCGTTGAAGACCCGCGCCTGGTTCAGGCCGTTCTGGCCCGTCGTGGCGTCGAGCACCAGCAGCACCTCGGACAGGGGCGCCTCGCGCGTGATGACGCGCGTGATCTTTCCGAGCTCGTCCATCAGGCCGGCCTTGTTCTGCAGGCGCCCGGCGGTGTCGACGAGCACGACGTCGACGCCCTCGGTCTTGCCCGTCCGGACCGCGTCGAACGCGACGGCCGCGGGATCGGCACCGTCGCGGTCCGAGCGCACGGTGTGCACGCCCACCCGGGAGCCCCAGGTCTGCAGCTGGTCGGCGGCGGCGGCTCGGAAGGTGTCCGCCGCACCGAGCACCACAGTGCTCCCCTCGGCGACGAGCACGCGCGCGAGCTTGCCGACCGTCGTCGTCTTGCCGGTGCCGTTGACGCCGACGACCAGGACGACGGCCGGGACGGCGGACCCGTCCTCGGCCACGGTCGGGGCCGTGCTCAGCGACCGGTCCAGCGTGGGGTCGACGAGCGCGATGAGCTGCTCTCGCAGCAGCGCGCGGACCTGCGCGGGGTCCTTGACGCCGTCCACCCGCACCCGTGTGCGCAGGGCGTCGATCAGCTCACCGCTCGGACCGGCGCCCACGTCCGCGAGCAGCAGCGTCTCCTCGAGCTCGTCCCAGTCGTCCTCCGTGAGGTGGTCGCGCGAGAGGACCGCGAGCAGCCGCGTGCCCAGGGGTGAGCCAGACCGAGCGAGCCGGGAGCGCAGCCGCGCGAGGCGACCCGCGACGGGTTCGGGGACCTCGAGGACGGGAGCCAGCTCGGCCTCGTCCGGGAAGACCTCCTCGGGCGCCTCGACGACGGGCGCGGGAGGCGCCGTGTCGGCGGGAGCCTCGACCGGGGCCGCTGCCGGTGCCTCCTCCGCCACGGGAGGCGGTGCCTCGTCGTCGAGGCCGGGTCGGCGACGACGCACGAGCGTCGTCGCGAGGACGACGAGCAGAGCGATCGGGATGCCGGCGGCGAGAAGGATCTCGAGGCTGTCGTTGGTCACCGGGACAGTCTGTACGGCGGCGGCGCCAGGAAGCGAGTCAGCGTCGCTTGCCGGTCAGTGCTCCCGCGGCCTTGGCGCGCGCGTCCTGCAGCGTCGAGGTCAGGTCGTCGACGTGGAGGTACGGGTCCCCCTCCTCGACGGTCACGCTGAGGAACTCGGCCAGCGAGACGTCCACGGGCTCGGCGGTCGCGGCGGCACCGACCGCGGAGTCGGGGTGGTCCCGGCCCGTCAGGCCCGCCTTCAGGGCGGTCAGCGGCGACTCGCGGCGGTCGCGCCGGGTGCTGACGACGCTGGCCACGAGCAGCACACCGCCCGCGACGAGCAGGGCGACGAAGATCGCAACGAGAACCGGCATGTCATCCAGTCTCCGTGCCGAGCACGCCGTGAGCAGCATCGAACGCGCGCCGGGCGGACAACCTCACACAATCTCCACAAGGACGCGAGGCACTCAGACCGCGACGTCCTCGCGCATCCGCTGGCTGATCACGGTGGTCACGCCGTCCCCGCGCATGGTCACGCCGTAGAGGGCGTCGGCGATCTCCATCGTGCGCTTCTGGTGCGTCACGACGATGAGCTGGGAGTCCTCCTGCAGCTCTCGGAAGATCTCGAGCAGGCGGCCCAGGTTCGCGTCGTCGAGCGCGGCCTCGACCTCGTCCATCACGTAGAACGGGCTGGGCCGCGCCTTGAAGATCGCGACGAGGAGCGCCACGGCCGTCAGCGACCGCTCGCCACCCGACAGCAGCGACAGGCGCTTGACCTTCTTGCCGGCAGGCCGCGCCTCGACCTCGATGCCGGTGGTGAGCATGTTGTCGGGGTCGGTGAGCACGAGTCGCCCCTCGCCGCCGGGGAACAGGCGCGGGAAGACGACGTCGAACGCCGCCGCGGTGTCGTGGTAGGCGTCCGCGAACACCTGCTCGACGCGCTCGTCGATCTCCTTGACGATCTCGAGCAGGTCGGCACGCGACTTCTTGAGGTCGGCCAGCTGCTCGACGAGGAACTGGTGACGCTCCTCGAGCGCGGCGAACTCCTCGAGCGCGAGCGGGTTGACGCGTCCCAGCAGCGACAGGGCACGCTCGGCAGCCCGGAGGCGCTTCTCCTGCTGCTCGCGGACGTAGGGCACCGCCGCCGGCTCGTCGGAGCCGGGGTCGGGCGGGGGGATGACCGGGACGTCCTGGTGGGGGCCGTACTCGTCGATCAGCACGGCCGGGTCGAGGCCCAGGTCGTCGACCGCGCGCGCCTGCAGCGTCTCGATGCGCAGGCGCTGCTGCGTGCGGGCCATCTCGTCGCGGTGCGCGACGTCGGTCAGCTGGGCGAGCTCGCCGGCCCGGACGTCGACCTCGGCGCGGGCCGCGGTCACCGCGCGGTCGCGCTCGCCGCGCGCGGTCTCGGCATCGTCCCGCTCGGCGGACGCCCGACGCAGGGACTCGTCGAGCACGACGAGCGCGCGCTGGGCACCGTCACGGACGGCCTCGGCGACCCCGGCCTGCCGCGCGCGCGACCTCTCGCGCTCGGCGSCCCGCTCMCGGGCGGCGCGCTCGGCCTGCGCGGCGCGCTCGAGCGACTCCGCACGACCCGACAGCGCGCGGGCGCGCTCCTCGCCGGTCCGCAGCGTCAGCCGCGCCTCGGTCTCCCGGGCGCGGGCGCCGGACGCCAGCTCGGCCAGGCGGTCGCGACGCGCGCTGCCCTCCATGATCGCGGCCTCGGACTCGGCGGGCTCGACCTCGGCCGCGGCCAGCCGCTCGGTGAGCTCGGCGAGCTCGGCGGTGTCCGCTTCGAGCGTGTTCGACGCGCCGTCGAGCGAGGTCTGCAGGCGCGCGGCCTCGGCGTTCGCGGCGCGGGCGGTCGAGCCGAGGTGGCCCAGCTGCTCGGCGACGGCCGCGAGGGCCGCGTCGGACTCGTTCAGCCGGTCCAGGGTGTGCTCGTGCGCCTCGCGGGCCGCGGCCAGCGACTCGGTCGCCGTCGTCAGCTCGAACCGGACCCGCTCCCCCGCCGCAGCCGCGGCCGCGGCACCCGACCTCGCCTGCTCGAGCGCGGCCTGCAGGTGCAGCGCGCTCGGAGCGGTCGCCGAGCCACCGGAGGCGCGGTGCTGCGACAGGACGTCACCGGACCGGGTCGCGACGACCAGGTCGGGGCGGGTGGCGACGATCGCGCGGGCGGCGGCGAGGTCGTCCACGACCACGACGTCGGCGAGCAATGTCTCGACGGCGGCGCGCACGTGCGCGGGGGCCCGGACCAGGTCGACGGCGCGCTCGGCGCCTGCGGGCACGTCGGTCACCGGCGGGGCGGGACTCCCGGCACCGCCGCTGACCAGCAGCGTCGCCCGGCCGGCGTCCTCGGTGCGCAGGTACCGGATGGCGTCGACGGCGGCATCGACCGAGTCGACCGCGACCGCGTCGGCGAGCGAGCCGAGCGCCGCGACGATCGCCTCCTCGTCCTTCGGGTCCACCGCCAGCAGGGCCGCGACGGATCCGACGAGACCGGGCTGACCGTCGGCGGCGAGCAGTGCGCCCACGCCGTCCTTGCGCGTCAGGCTGAGCTCGAGGGTCTCGGCGCGCGACTCGAGGGCCGCACGCTCGCGGTCGGCGGCGCTGAGCTGTTCCTGGAGCGCGGCGAGCCGCTCGGTCGCCTTCTCGAGCGCCTCGACGGCTGCCTCGTGCTCGGCGTCCAGGCCCTCCTCGCCCTCCTCGACACCCGCGACCTGCGACTCGAGGACGGCGAACTGGGTCGTCGCGTCCTGAGCACGCAGCTCGGCGGCCGCCAGCGACTCGCGCAGGCGCCCGATCTCGGCCTGCGTGGCCTCGACGCGGCTGCGTCGGGCCGCGACCTGGCCGGCGAGGCGGGCGACGCCCTCGCGACGGTCGGCGGCACCGCGCAGGGCGGTCGCCACCTCCTTCTCGGCGGCGACCGCCTCGGCCTCGGCCTGCTGGCGCGCGGTGACGGCAGCCTCCAGCCCGGCCCGGGCCAGCTCGACCTCGCCTGCCAGCTCCGCCTCCGCCGAGCGCACCCGCTCGGCCTGGGCCGCCAGGTCGTCGGGGTCGGCGCCGCCGGAACGCTCGGGGCCGGCGCTGCCGAGCAGCCGGACCCGGTCGGCCGCCAGCGAGGCGGTGCCGCGCAGCCGCTCGCGCAGCGACGACAGCCGGTACCAGACCTCGCTGGCCTCGCTGAGCGCGGGTGCCGCCTCGGCCGCCTCCCGCTCGAGCGTCGCGAGCCGCGCACGGACGCCGGCCAGGGCCTGCTCGACCTCCTCGCGCTTCACGCGCAGGGCGCTCTCGTCGGCGATCTCCTGCTCGAGCGTGGAGGTGAGCTGCGCCAGGTCGTCGGCCAGGAGCCGCGCGCGGGCGTCGCGCAGGTCGGCCTGGACGGTCTGCGCCTTGCGAGCGACCTCGGCCTGCCGGCCGAGCGGCCCGAGCTGTCGTCGGATCTCGCCGGTCAGGTCGCCGAGCCGCGTCAGGTTGGCCTGCATCGCCTCGAGCTTGCGGAGCGCCTTCTCCTTGCGCTTGCGGTGCTTGAGGACGCCTGCGGCCTCCTCGATGAAGCCGCGCCGCTCCTCGGGCGTGGCCCGCAGGACCGCGTCGAGCTGGCCCTGGCCGACGATGACGTGCATCTCGCGGCCCAGGCCCGAGTCGGACAGCAGGTCCTGGATGTCCAGCAGCCGGCAGCCCTGGCCGTTGATCGCATACTCGGACCCGCCGTTGCGGAACAGGGTGCGCGAGATCGTCACCTCGGAGTACTCGATGGGCAGCGCACCGTCGGCGTTGTCGATCGTCAGCGACACCTCGGCACGACCCAACGGCGGGCGGCCGGTGGTGCCGGCGAAGATGACGTCCTCCATCTTGCCGCCGCGCAACGACTTGGCGCCCTGCTCCCCCATCACCCAGGCCAGCGCGTCGACGACGTTGGACTTGCCCGAGCCGTTCGGCCCGACCACGCAGGTGACGCCCGGCTCGAAGTTCAGGGTCGTCGCCGAGGCGAACGACTTGAACCCCCGCAGGGTGAGGGTCTTGAGGTGCACGGTCGAAGCCTAAGGGCTGGCCGCCCGGCAGCCGGGAGGCGGCGCTGCTCAGTGCCGGTGGGGGCCGGGATCGGGCAGGTCGAGGCGCTCCGCGAGCCGGCTCCGGGCCCGCCCGACCGCGCGTGCGACCCGGGCGTCCTCGTCGTGGAGCGTCGCGAGCACCTCGAGGTCATCGTGCTCGCCGACCACGGCCAGCGCCTGGGCGGCGGCGACGCGGACGCGGGGTGTCTCGTCGGCCAGGAGGGCTCGCAGCGGCTCGGCCGCCTCCGCGACCTCGCGCAGCCGGACCACCGCCGCGCACGTCTCCCGGACGCGCCACGCGGGGTCGGACAGCCCGCTGACGACGGCGCGCCGGACGCCGACCTCCTCGCGCCAGGCGTAGCGCAGCGCCCGGGCGGCCCAGGCACGTGGCCAGTAGTCGGGCTTGCCGGGCTGCGTCGCGTAGCGGTCCGCGAGCCGTTGCGACCCGGGCCCGGAGATCAGGTCCAGCGAGAACGGATGGTCCGACGCCCGTCCGGTGAGCAGGTCCACGCACCGGTCGACGACGACGTCCTCACCGAGGTCCGCGCACGCCTGCGCGACGAGGTCCGCAGGCGTCGCGGCCATGGTTCAGAGCGCGGGGAACCAGAGCGCGATCTCGCGGGCGGCCGACTCGGGAGAGTCCGAACCGTGCACGAGGTTCTGGATGACCTTCAGGCCCCAGTCGCGGGCGAGGTCGCCGCGGATCGTGCCGGGCGCGGCGACCGTCGGGTCGGTGGCGCCGGCCAGGGACCGGAACCCCTCGATGGCGCGGTGGCCCTCGACGACGACCGCGAGCAGCGGGCCCGAGCGCATGAAGTCGACCAGCGGGGTCAGGAACGGCTTGCCGGCGTGCTCGGCGTAGTGCTCCTCGAGGAGCTCCACGGAGGCCTCGCGCAGCTCGACGGCCACCAGCGTGTAGCCCTTGGCCTCGATGCGGCGCAGGACCTCGCCGGTCAGCCCGCGCCGGACGCCGTCCGGCTTGACGAGGACGAGGGTGCGCTGGGTGGTCGGTGCGTCAGTCATGGCCGTCACCCTAACGGGGGTCGTCGCTCAGGGTCCGACTGCACCGGGGTGAGCGGCGTCATACTCCGCACGCTCGCGGTCGATGCGTCCGCCCAGGCTCAGTGCGACCCACCACAGGATCACGAAGAGCCCGCCAACGAAGAACATCATCGGGACCCAGATCCCGCCCGCGAGCACGAGCACCTGCCCGACCCACCCGGCCGCGTACCCGCCGGGCCGCGAGACGAAGCCCGACAGCAGGATGAGCAGCACGCACAGGCCGCCGCCGACCAGCCAGACGGTGGCCGTGGGGGCGACCCGGAGGCCGTACGCCACGAGCGTCGCGAAGAACACCACGACAGCCTCGAGAACGAGGATCGTCTGCGTGAACTGGGGCTTCGCGGGGCGCTTGCGGCGTACGGCCGGACCGTCACCGGTGGTGGAGCTCATGCGGCCAAGGTTACCGGCGGGCCGACGCGCCGACGTCCTGCGCCGGCTCGCGGTGCGGGCTCGGGATGTCCGGGTGGGCCGGCGCGGAGAGCTCGTCGAGCACCACGGAGCCGTCGACCGTCTCGGTCACGTCGCCGGAGCCGTCGGCGGCCAGCGCCTCGCCGCGGGCGACCATGCCGGCCACGTCGGAGAGCTTGACCTCGCGCAGGAAGAGCGCGAGAACGAACCCGACGAGGACCACGGGCACGAGGTACCAGAACGACGGGGCGAGGGCGTTGGTGAAGGCGTCGATCACGCCGGTCTTGTAGGGCTCGGGCAGGGCCTGCACGGCCGCGGGGGTGAGGCCCGCCGCGCTGTCGCCGGCACCCGCCGGGGCACCCGCGAACACGTCGCCGAGGTTCGCGGCGAGCTTCGTCGTGAAGAGGGTGCTGAACAGCGCCGTGCCGACGGCCGCGCCGATCTCGCGGAAGAAGTTGTTCGTGCTGGTCGCGGTGCCGATCTCGTGCGGGTCCACGGAGTTCTGCACGGCGAGGACGATCGTCTGCATCACGAGGCCCATGCCCGAGCCGACCACGAAGATCATGGCGCCGAACAGGATCATCGACATGTCACCGGTGATCTGCGTGAGCCACGCGATGCCCCCCGCCGTGATGGCCAGGCCGGCCACGGGGAAGATCTTGTAGCGGCCCGTGCGGGTGATCGCCAGACCCGACCCGACGGCCGCGATCATGACGCCGACCATCATCGGGAGCATGAGGAAGCCGGACTCGGTCACGCCGGCACCGGTCGACATCTGCAGGAACGTCGGCAGGAACGCGATCGCCGCGAACATCCCCATGCCGAGGATCAGGCCGATCACGGTGGCGATGGTGAAGGTCGGGTTGCGGAACAGGCGCAGCGGCAGCAGCGGCTCCTGCGCGCGCAGCTCCACGACGATGAACGCCGCGATGGACGCGAGGGTGCCGACGGCGAGCGCGAGCAGACCCGGGTCGGACCAGTCGTAGCCGCGGTTGCCGGTCCAGCTGTCCCAGCTGGTCAGCAGGACCAGGCCGGAGGTTCCGACGACCATGAAGAAGATCCCGGCGACGTCGATCTTCTTGCCGGAACGGTGCGAGGGCAGCTTGAGCGTGAACCAGGCGATCGCGAACGCGGCGACGCCGATCGGGATGTTCAGCCAGAAGCACCAGCGCCAGTCGGCGTGCTGCGTGAACAGGCCGCCGAGCAGTGGGCCGACGACGGCCGCGATGCCGAACAGGGCGCCCATCGGGCCCATGTACTTGCCGCGCTCCTTGGCCGGCACGATGTCCGCGATGATCGCCTGCGACAGGATCATCAGACCGCCACCGCCGAGGCCCTGCATGAACCGCCAGAACACCAGCTGGCCGAACGTGTCGGCGAACCCGGCACCGGCGGACGCCAGCGTGAACAGCCCGATCGCCACCAGGAACGGCCAGCGCCGGCCCCAGAGGTCACCGAACTTGCCGTACAGGGGCATCACGATGGCGATCGCCAGGATGTACGCGGTCACCACCCAGCCCTGGTGCTCGACGCCGTTGAGCTCGCCCACGATCGTGGGCATGGCTGTGCCGACGATCGACTGGTCGAGCGACGACATGAACATGCCCGCCATGAGCGCACCGAAGATGAGCCAGACGGTGCGGGGGGTCAGGACGATCAGCGGCTTGTCTGTCGCTGGGGCGCCGGGTGCGGCGATGGCCATGCGTGGGACCTCGTTCTTCGGTGCGTTCGGGCAACTGTGATCGCGTCGCGGGACGCGAGGGACGACGGTGGAGCGGCTTCAGTCGGAGACGATCGCGCGCAGCTCGGCGACCACGGCAGCGAGGTGGTCTCCGACAGGCACATCGGCAGGTGAGGCCTCGGAGCGCAGGAATGTCGCGTGCACGAGGAACATCAGGGCGGCGGAGACGGTCTCGGTGGAGTACGCCGACGACGCGGTCCCCGATCCGAGGCGCTTCTCGACGACGGCCGCGAGCTGCCCCTTGTGCTTCTCGAGCCAGGCCATGTGGCGGGCGATCAGCCGCGGCTCCTGGGCCGCCAGCTCGAACGCGCGCGCCATCCGGGCGTGGTCCAGGTGCGGGTCCCCCAGGAACGACGAGACGAGCGCCTGCATGTCCTCGAGGAGGTGACCGGTCGGGCCGCCCGCGACGAACGCGTCGGCGGCCTCCGACTCCAGCGGCCACGGCGCGTGCCCGAGGACCGCGTCGTCCTTCGTCTCGAAGTAGTTGAAGAACGTGCGGACCGAGACACCCGCCTCCGCGCAGATCGCCTCAACCGTCACCGCGTCGAGGCCGTGCTCGGCGACGAGTCGATGGGTCGCGTCGATCAGCGCCTCGCGGCGCGCAAGCTTCTGGCGCTCCCGCAGGCCGGGGCCCCGGGGATCGGCCGAGCCGACGAGTAGGGTGTTCTGCACGAGGTGCAACTTTACATCTCGTGCAATATTTTCTGAACGCCCGTCCATGTGGACTCGGTCACACGGGATCAGGTCTCGCCGAACCCGCCCTCGACCGCCTCGACGAGGGCCGCGACGGCCTCAGCAGCCTGCGCGCCCTCGGCCTCGACCTGCAGCTCGTGCCCCTGCGTGGCCCCGAGCTTCATCAGGGCCAGCACGCTCGCCCCGTTCGCGCCGTTGACCTGCACCTTCGCGTCGTAGCCCGCCAGCATCCGCGCCACGACCGCGGCGGGCCGGGCATGCAGCCCGAGCGGGTTGCGGACCGTGACGGTGGCCCGCACTACACCGTCGTCGCCGACCGGACCCGCTGGGGCGGCCTCCGCCGAGGGGGTCCCGAACATGCCGCCTGCGGCCTCTGCCGACGCGTGGACCGTCTCCAGGTCCGCTCCCCCGTGCGCCGTCACGGCCGCCGCGACAGCGCCCTCGACGAACGGGGCGTCCGCGAGCCGCACCCGCGCCGCGACGTCGGGGTCGAGGAACTCCACGACGGACTCGGTGGTGAGCACCGCGGAGCCGAGGTCGGTCAGGACGACGGCGGAGCCACCGTCCTCGGTCGCCCTCGTCAGCGCGGCCTCGATCGCGCCGAAGCTCGTGCCGATCCCCCCGTCGTCCATGCCACCCGCGGCGATCAGCAGGACGCCGGGCGCCATCTGGCCGGCGAGCTCGGCGGCCCCTTCCGCGAGCGCGCGCGAGTGCGAGACGAGCACGAGCGCGACCCGTGCGCCCCCGCTCACTCCGCGGCCTGGGCGGCGGCGCGCAGGATCAGCTCGGTCGAGCGCGCCCCCGGGTCCATGTGGTGCGCCGAGCGCTCGCCGAGGTAGCTGGCGCGACCCTTCGTCGCGATCAGCTCGACCGTCGCCTCCGCACCGGCGGTCGCGGCCTGCGCGGCCGCCTCGAGGACGGCGGCCGGCGTGGCGCCCGAGTCGGCGGCGGCGACGGCCGCCTCGACCGCGGGCGTCCACGCGTCGACCATCGTCTTCTCGCCGGTGTGCGCCTTGCCGCGCGCGACGATGCCCTCGAGCGCACCCTCGAGCAGGGCCACGACGCCGTGGCTGTCGAGCTCGGCGACGCCGGTGGCCTTCGCCGCGCGCAGGTAGGCGGTGCCGTAGAGCGGACCTGCGGCACCGCCGACCGTCGACATCAGCGTGGTGGCCACGAGCTTGAGCACCTCGCCGATGTCGGCGGGCTGCTCTTCGAGCGCGTCGAGCTTGGCGGTGACGGCGGTGAAGCCACGGAACAGGTTCTCGCCGTGGTCCCCGTCACCGATCTGGCGGTCGAGCTCGATCAGCTCCGACCGGTGCTCGGTGACGGTCTGCGCCGACAGGCGCACCCACGAGATCGCCCACGCGACGTCCAACGTCATACCCACGCTCCCATCGACAGTTCCCGAGGCCGAGCTCCCCTGCGCCGCACCCATGGCGTCACCAACCGGCTGCTACCAGCGCAGCGCGGTCGTGTGCACCGGTGCGTCCCACAGGGCGGTCAGCTCGTCGTCCAGTCGGAGCACGGTGACCGATGCGCCCTGCATCTCCAGCGATGTCACGTAGTTGCCCACGAGCGACCGGGTCACGACGACCCCCCGCTCCTCCAGCAACGCGCGAGCCCGACGATAGACGACGTAGAGCTCGGAGGCAGGTGTGCCCCCCATGCCGTTGACGAAGAGGAGAACACTCTCGCCGGAGGCGAGGCCCAGGTCCTCGACGACCGGCGTCAGGAGCATCTCCGTGATCTCGTCGGCACTGGCCAGCGGGATGCGGCGCCGACCCGGCTCGCCGTGGATCCCGATGCCGATCTCGATCTCGTCGTCGGGCAGGTCGAAGCTGGGCTTGCCCGCGTGCGGCACGGTGCAGGCGGTCAGCGCGACGCCCATCGACCGCACGTTGGCGATGACCTTCTCCGCCACCGCGGTGACGGCGTCGAGGTCGTCCCCGCGCTCGGCCGCGGCACCGGCGATCTTCTCGACCGCGACGGTGCCGGCCACACCGCGCCGTCCGGCGGTCCACAGCGAGTCCTCGACGGCGACGTCGTCGTTCACGACGACGGTGCGCACGGTGACGCCCTCGGCGTCGGCCAGCTCGGCCGCCGTCTCGAAGTTGAGCACGTCGCCCGTGTAGTTCTTGACGATCGCGAGGACGCCTGCGCCCCCGTCCGACGCGTGCAGCGCCGGCGCGATCTGGTCGGGGGTCGGAGACGTGAAGACGGCACCCGGTACGGCAGCGTCCAGCATCCCGAGACCCACGAAGCCCCCATGCAGCGGCTCGTGGCCGCTCCCACCACCGCTGACGAGGCCGACCTTGCCGGCAACTGCGCCACCCGCACGCGTGACGAACCACGGGTCGCTGTGCACGGAGACGACGTCGGCATGCGCCGCCGCAAATCCCTCGAGCGACTCGGCCACGACGGTCTGCGGGTCGTTGATGAGCTTCTTCACTGCAGCCATCCCTTCCTCCGGGCGCCCACGGCGAGCGACCCGCGCACTTCCGTCCTCGGACCCCTTTGTCCCGACATGTTCACCTTGTGGGTGCCGGTCAGGGCCGTCAAGGTGAGAACGTGCGCCACCGGTGCACGTTCGTGCACCATCGCTCGAAGGGGTGATGCCTCCTCAGCGACGCCCGAGCAGCATCCGGGCCTCGGCGACGAGCAGGATCGACCCGGTGACGAGCACACCCGCTCCCCTGTCGGCCTCGCTCTCGGCGCGTGCGACGGCGAGGTCCAGCGCGTCGTTCAGGCGTTCGGCGACGTGCACGCGGTCCTCCCCGAAGATGTCGATCGCGGTCTCCGCGAGGTCGTTCGGATCCATCGCGCGGGACGTGGAGGCACTCGTGATCACCACCTCGGCGAGCAGGGGCTCGAGCGCCGCGAGGATGCCCTCGGGGTCCTTGTCCGCCATCACGCCGACGACGCCGACGAGGCGCTCGAACTGGAACGCCTCCTGCACCGCCTCGACGAGCGCCTCGGCTCCGGCGGGGTTGTGCGCACCGTCGACCAGGATCGTCGGGCTGGTGCGCACGAGCTCGAGCCGGCCCGGTGAGTCGACGTCAGCGAACGCGATCTCGACGACACCGGGATCCAGCGCGCGCCCACCGGTCATGAACGCCTCGACAGCGGTGAGCGCGAGCAGGGCGTTGTGCGCCTGGAACTGCCCGTGCAGGGGCAGAAAGATCTCCGTGTAGGTCCCGCCCAGGCCCTGCAGCGAGAGCAGCTGGCCGCCGACCGCGACCTGCCGGTCCACCACGCGGATGTCCACGCCCTCGCGGACCACCCGGGCGCCGTGCTCCGCGGCGACCGCGAGCAGCACGCCCTCGACGTCCTCGGTCTGCTCGGCGACGACGACCGTGGCACCGTCCTTGATGATCCCCGACTTCTCCGAGGCGATCTCCACGACCGTGTGCCCGAGGAAGCGCTCGTGGTCCAGGGCGATCGGCGTGATGATCGAGACCTCGCCGTCGGCGACGTTCGTCGAGTCCCACGCGCCGCCGAGGCCCACCTCGATGACGGCGACGTCGACCGGCGCGTCCGCGAACGCCGCGAACGCCATCACCGTGAACACCTCGAAGAACGACAACCGCGGCTCGCCCTTCTCGAGCGACCCCTGGTCCACGAGGTGCACGTACGGCGCGACGTCCTGCCAGACCTCGACGAACCTCTCGTCGCTGATCGGCTCGCCGTCGATCGCGATGCGCTCGGTGACCCGCGACAGGTGCGGGCTGGTGAACCGGCCCGTGCGCAGCCCGTGCTCGCGCAGCAGACGCTCGACCATGCGCGAGGTCGACGTCTTGCCGTTGGTCCCCGTCAGGTGCACCACGCGGTACGCCTTCTGCGGGTCGCCCAGCAGCTCGCACACGGCCCGGACCCGGTCCAGGGTCGGGTCGATGTCGTGCTCCGGGGCGCGGCTCAGGATCGCCTGGTAGACCTCGTCGGCGGCCAGCCGGGCCTCCTTCTCGGCCTGACGACGCACGTGCTCGGCTCCGCTGCTGCTGCTCACGCCTCGTACCCTCCACCTTCGACGGCCGCCACGGTGACCCGCAGCTCGGGCGACGCGTCCGCGACCTCGATCGAGATCGCGAGCGTCTCGCGGGCGATCGTGTCGCGGTGCGCCTCGACCGCCGCCAGGTGCTCGGCGGGCACGTCGAGCGTGAGCACGATGCGGTCACCCACCTGCAGACCGGCCGCCTTGCGGGCATCCTGGACCGCGCGCACGACGTCGCGGGCGTAGCCCTCGGCTCGCAGCGCGTCGTCGAGCGTCAGGTCGAGCACGACGAACCCACCGCCCGGCAGCACCGCGGCGGCACCGCCCTCGGACCCCACGACGGTGGTCAGCTCGTACTCGCTCGGCTCCAGCGCGACCCCGCCCGCGACGACCGTCTCGCCGTCGACGCTCCAGTCACCCGCGCGGGCGGCCTGGATGACCGCCTGCACGCCGCGACCGAGCCGCGGACCGGCCGCGCGCGCGTTGACCGCGAGCCGCTGCGTGATCCCGAACCGCTCGGCGGTGCCGGCGTCCGCGGTGACCAGGTCGACGGCCTTGACGTTGAGCTCGGCCGCGAGCAGGTCGGAGTAGGGCGCGAGCGCGTCCGCGTCGTCGACCGCGACCGTGAGGCGGTGCAGCGGCTGGCGGACGCGGACGCCCGCCGCCTTGCGCAGCCCGAGGGCGGTGGAGGTGACCGCGCGGACCTGGTCCATCGCGCCGACGAGCGACTCGTCTGACGCGCCGGCCACCGGCCAGTCGGTCAGGTGCACGCTGCGACCGCCGGTGAGCCCGCGCCAGACCTCCTCGCAGACCAGCGGGGCCAGCGGCGCCATGACGCGCGTGAGCACCTCGAGAGAGGTCCAGAGCGTGTCGAACGCGTCGGCGTCCTCGGCCCAGAAGCGGTCACGCTGCGTGCGCACGTACCAGTTGGTGAGCACGTCGAGGTGCTCGCGCACCGACTCGCACGCGGCCGCGATGTCGTAGGCGTCCATCTGCGCGGTGACGTCCCGGACGAGGTCGTCGGTGCGCGACAGGACGTACCGGTCCATGGGCGCGAGGCCGGGGACCCGCTCCGCCGAGACCGCCTTCGCCCTGTACCCCGCGCCACCGTTCGCGGCGCCCGAGTACAGCGAGAAGAAGTAGTACGTGCTCCACAGCGGCAGCAGCACCTGGCGCACCCCGTCGCGGATGCCCTCCTCGCCGACGATCAGGTTCCCGCCACGCAGGATCGAGCTCGACATGAGGAACCAGCGCACGGCGTCCGAGCCGTACACGTCCCACATCTCGACCGGGTCAGGGAAGTTGCGCAGGCTCTTGGACGCCTTGCGGCCGTCGTCGCCCAGCACGATGCCGTGGCACATGACGTTGCGGAACGCCGGCCGGTCGAAGATCGCCGTGGCCAGGACGTGCAGCGTGTAGAACCAGCCGCGCGTCTGGCCGATGTACTCGACGATGAAGTCGCCCGGGTAGTGGTGCTCGAACCAGTCCGCGTTCTCGAACGGGTAGTGGACCTGGGCGAACGGCATCGAGCCCGAGTCGAACCACACGTCGAGCACGTCCGGGATGCGACGCATCGTCGAGGCACCCGTCGGGTCGTCCGGGTTCGGGCGCGTCAGCTCGTCGATGAACGGGCGGTGCAGGTCGGGCTCGCCCGCCTCGTTCGTCGGGACCCGTCCGAAGTCCGCCTCCAGCTCCGCCAGCGACCCGTAGACGTCGACGCGGGGGTGCGCGGGGTCGTCGGAGACCCACACCGGGATCGGCGTGCCCCAGTAGCGGTTGCGGCTGATCGACCAGTCGCGCGCGTTGGACAGCCACTTGCCGAACTGGCCGTCCTTGATGTGGTCCGGGGTCCAGCTGATCTCCTGGTTGAGCTCGACCATGCGGTCGCGGAACTCGGTCACGCGCACGAACCAGCTGGAGACCGCCTTGTAGATCAGCGGGTTCCGGCAGCGCCAGCAGTGCGGGTAGGAGTGCTCGTAGGTCTCGTGCCGCACGACGACGGACCGCTGCTCCGCAGGTGTGCGCGACAGCGGGCCGGTGCCCGCCTTGAGGTCCGCCGTGATCGGCTTGTTGGCCTCGAACACCTGCAGGCCGACGTAGTCCGGGACCTCGGTGGTGAACCGGCCGCGCGAGTCGACGGGCACGACCGGGGCGATGCCGACGGCCTCGCACGCGACCATGTCGTCCTCACCGAAGGCGGGCGCCATGTGCACGATGCCCGAGCCGTCCTCGGTGGTGACGAAGTCGCCGAGCAGCACCTGGTGGGCGTTCTCGTGACCGGCGAAGTAGTCGAACGGCGGCGTGTACCGGCGGCCCGCGAGGTCGCGGCCCTTCACGGTCGCGACGACGGTCGGCTCCGGACCCAGCTCCTTGGCGTAGGCGCCGACCCGGGCGGCCGCGAGGACCACCTGCTCCCCCGCGAGCGCGGAGTCGGGTCCCGGTTCGACCGTCACGTAGTCCACGTCGGGGCTGACGGCGATCGCCAGGTTGCTCGGGAGCGTCCACGGCGTCGTCGTCCAGATGAGCGCCAGCTCGCCGGTCTCGAGCCGCAGCCCGACCGTGAGCGCGGGGTCCTGGCGGGACTGGTAGACGTCGTCGTCCATGCGCAGCTCGTGGTTGGACAGCGGGGTCTCGTCGCGCCAGCAGTACGGCAGGACGCGGTAGCCCTCGTACGCCAGGCCCTTGTCGTAGAGGCGCTTGAACGCCCAGATCACCGACTCCATGAACGTCGTGTCGAGCGTCTTGTAGTCGTGGTCGAAGTCGACCCAGCGCGCCTGCCGGGTGACGTACTCACGCCACTCGCCGGTGTACCGCAGGACCGACTCGCGGCACGCCTGGTTGAACGCCGCCAGGCCCATCTCCTCGATCTGCGAGGTGTCCGTGATGCCGAGCAGCCGCTGCGCCTCGAGCTCGGCGGGCAGGCCGTGCGTGTCCCAGCCGAACCGACGCTCGACGTGGTGGCCGCGCATCGTCTGGTAGCGCGGCACGACGTCCTTGGCGTAGCCCGTCAGCAGGTGGCCGTAGTGCGGCAGCCCGTTGGCGAACGGCGGGCCGTCGTAGAAGACGTACTCGTTGCTGCCGTTCTCACCGGCGGGGCGCGCGTCGATGGACGCCTGGAACGTCCCGTCGGCGTCCCAGTAGGCCAGGACGTCCTTCTCGAGGGACGGAAGGTCCGGCGAGGCGGGGACGGACGCGGACGGGCGGTGCAGCGGGTAGGCCACCGTACGGATCTCCTGTGGTCGGCACCCTGGGTGGGTGCGTCGCTCTCGGCTGCGAGGACGATGGGACCCGGACCGGCCGGGCTCTACCGCGGTACCACCTCGCTTGCCGGCTCCCCTTGCGGGTCGTCGACCACTTCGTAGCGGCTGTGACGGGCCTACCCGTCCGGTTCTACTGGGACCGTCTGACCGGCCCGTTCTTCCGGAGGCTCACCGGTGATGACCGGGTCGATGCCTGTGCGCACCAGGATATCGGCATTCACCCCGCCGTGCGCACCGCCTTATCCCGCTCGCCCCGCGGACGGCGTGACCGGCGGCTCGGCCGACCACGGGAAGACGATCCACCGGTCGGTCCGGCGCCAGACGTAGTCCGGCTCGACGATCGAGCGCGGCTTGGAGTACAGGACGGCGGTCCGCGCCTCCTCGCAGTGCAGCGACATGATCCTCTGCACCAGGGCGAGGGTCTCGCCGGTGTCCGCGACGTCGTCGACGATCAGAGCCCTCAGCCCCGACATCGCGTCCGTGTCGAGCAGTGGTGGCAGGACGACCGGGTCGGGCAGGCGCTCGTCGACACCCGTGTAGAACTCGACGTTCAGGGTGCCGACGGCCTTGGTGCCCAGCGCGTACGCGATGGCTCCCCCGGGTGGCAGTCCCCCACGGGCCACCGCGATGACGATGTCCGGCACGAACCCGTCGTCCACCACGGCCTGCGCCAGCTCCCGGGCCGCCGTCCCGAACAGGTCCCAGCCGAGCACCTCGCGCGCAGTCTCAGTCTCCATGCGGGCAGCGTAGGTCGCCGACGTTGCCGACGGGTTGCGGGCACACTCGTGCCCGTGACGACCCCTCTCTGCCTGCTCGATCTCGACGGCACCTTGACCGACTCGGCCCCGGGCATCACCGCGTCCGCCGCCTCCGCGTTCCGGGCGCTCGGTCTCGAGGTGCCGTCCCGGGTTCAGCTGCGCTCGTTCGTCGGCCCGCCGATCACGGAGAGCTTCGTGGGGCACGGTGTGCCGGCGGCGCGCGCGGCCGAGGCGGTGCTCGCCTACCGCGAGGTGTTCGTCACGCGCATGATCAGCGACAACGCCCTGTTCGACGGGATCCTCGACACCCTCGACCAGCTGCGGGCCGCCGGTCTCACCTTGGCGGTCGCCACCTCGAAGCCCGCCGTCTACGCCCGGCCGATCTGCGACGCGTTCGGCATCACCGACCGGGTGGACGCGATCTTCGGCGCCCCGCTGGACGACACCCCGTCGACGAAGGCCGACGTCGTCGCCGCGGCGCTGGCCGCGTTCCCCGTGGCGTCTCCTGTGCTGATGGTGGGCGACCGCGAGCACGACGTGCTCGGCGCTCGGGCGTGCGGGGTGGACACGGTTGGTGTGACGTGGGGGTACGCGGCTGACGGTGAGCTCACGGCGGCCGGCGCGGTCGAGCTCGTCGACGACGTGCGCGACCTCGCGGCCGTGGTGCTCCGACGGCTCCAGTCCTGAGGCGCCCGACGACTTGACCTTGACGCTGCGTCAACTCTTACCGTGGATCAGGACAGGAACGGTCCGCGACGAAGGAGGGCACGTGGAGGCGTCGATCCAGCAGGTCGCGCGGCTCACGGGCACGACGAGCCGGGCGCTGCGCCACTACGACGCGCTCGGACTGCTCGAACCCAGCCGCGTCGGCGACAACGGCTACCGCTGGTACGACGAGGACGCACTGGTGCGGCTCCAGCGGATCCTGCTGCTGCGGGACCTGGGCCTGGGCCTGCCGGACATCCGGCGGGTTCTCGACCAGGAGCAGGACGAGACGACGGCGCTCCGGCGCCACCTCGACCGGCTGCGGGGCGAGCAGGAGCGGCTGGCGCGGCAGATCGCGTCGGTCGAGCGGACCATCACGGCACGACAGGACGGAGGGCCACTCATGGCCGAGGACATGTTCGACGGCTTCGACCACACGGTGCACCGGGAGGAGGTCGAGCAGCGCTGGGGCGCGGAGGCGTACGCCTCCTCGGACGCCTGGTGGCGCGGCATGAGCGAGGCGGAGCGCGCTGCCTGGAAGAAGCAGACGGCAGAGCTCGCCGCGCGGTGGACGGACGCCGCTCGGGCCGGCACCGCACCGGGTTCCGACGAGGCACAGGAGCTCGCCGCACGACACGTGGCGTGGCTGGGAAGCATCCCCGGGACCCCCGGGTACGGGACGTCGCCCGTGCGCGCCTATGTCGTCGGCCTGGCCGACATGTACGTCGCGGACGAGCGCTTCACCCGCACGTACGGCGGCGTCGAGGGTGCGACCCTCGTCCGGGACGCGCTGCACGAGTACGCCGCACGACATCTCTGAACACGCGCGGCGCTCGGTCGGGTCTCAGGGGCCCGGCACCCGCTCGAGCGAGCGCTGCCAGTCGGCGTGCAGGGCCGCGAACCGCCCGTCGTTCGCGACGAGCTCGGCCGGCGACCCGTCCTCGACCACGCGACCGTCGTCGACGACGAGCACCCGGTCCGCACCCATCACCGTCGACAGCCGGTGCGCGATGACGACCGAGGTCCGGTCGGCGAGCAGGGTGGTCAGCCCCTCCTGGACGAGCGCCTCCCCCGGCACGTCGAGCGAGCTGGTCGCCTCGTCGAGGATCAGCAGGGCGGGATCGGCGAGGAACGCGCGCGCGAACGAGACGAGCTGGCGCTGGCCCGCCGAGAGGCGCACGCCTCGCTTGTCGACCTCGGTGTCGTACCCGTCCGCCATGCTCATGATCAGGTCGTGCACGCCCACGGCCCGCGCGGCCGCCTCGATCTCGTCCGGCGCGGCCCCCGGCCTGCCGAGCGCGATGTTCGCACCGATGGAGCCGGAGAAGAGATAGGCCTCCTGGGTGACCATGACCACCGCCCGGCGCAGGTCGGTCGGCTCGATCGTGCGCAGGTCCAGGTCGTCGAGCCGCACCGCCCCCGCCCGCACGTCGTAGAACCGCGCCAGCAGCTTCGCGACGGTCGACTTTCCGGCGCCCGTCTCCCCCACGAGCGCGACCGACTGCCCGGCCGGGATGTGCAGGTCCAGCCGGGGCAGCACGGTCGGACCGGTGCCGTACCCGAACTCCACCCCGTCGAACCGGACGTCGCCGCGGGGTGCCGCCAGACGCACCGGCCGGGTGGGTTCCGGCACGGTCGGCTCCTCCGCGAGCAGGTCGGCGAGCTTCTCGAGCGCCGCCGTCGCGGACTGGAAGGAGTTGTAGAACATGCCGATCTGCGCGAGCGGCAGGAAGAACCGGCGCGCGTAGAGGACGGACGCGACGAGCACCCCGACCTCGAGGCTGCCGTCGACCGCGCGCAGCCCGCCGACGAGCAGGACGGCAGCCACCGTGACGTTGCCGATGAGCACCAGGCCGGTGTCGAACACGCCGTTGAGCCGGATCGCCTCGGCCGTCGTGCCGCGATAGGTCTCGGCCAGCTCGCCGTAGACGCCCTCGACCTCGCGCTCGCGCCGGAACGCCTGGACCGCGCGGATGCCGGTCATCGTCTCGACGAACCGCACGATCAGGCGCGCCACCGCCGTGCGGTTCTTGCGGTACTGCACCTGCGACCGCACCTGGAACCACCGCGTGAGCAGCACGCCGGGCACGACCGCGACAAGGAGCACGAGGCCGCTGCGCCAGTCGAGCAGCACCAGCGAGGCGGCCGTCAGGATCATGGCCAGGACACCGGTGGCGAGCGTGGTCACCCCGCCGTCGAGCAGCTCGCGCAGCGCCTCCACGTCGGACGTCTGTCGCGAGATGATCCGCCCGGACGTGTACTGCTCGTGGAACTCGAGGCTCAGGCGCTGCGTGTGCCGGAAGACCCGGCGTCGCAGGTCCAGGAGCATCGTCTGGCTGACCCGGGCGGACGCGCGCACCGTCGCCGCGACCAGCAGGCCGCCGAGCAGCGCGGCCACGAGGTAGGCCGACGACGCCAGCAGGAGCGGTCGGGCGTCGCCGTCCCGCATCGCGGGCAGCGCGTGGTCGATGCCGTACGCGACCAGGACCGGGCCCGCGACCGCGGCCAGCTGCGAGCCGACGACGAGCGCAGCAGTCCACCAGGCGGCCCCGGAGACCGGATGGACCAGCGACGACAGGAGGGCGAGCGAACGCTTGCGCAGCCGTCGGGACTCGACGCGCGTGGGGGCGTCGTCGCGGGACTCGGCGTCGCTCACGAGCTCACCTCCTGCACGTCGCGCTCGGACAACGCGGTCAGGACGTAGCGGTAGTGCGGATGCGTCGCGAGCAGCTCTGCGTGCCGGCCGACCCCGGTGATCCGGCCCTCCTCGAGCACCGCGACCCGGTCGGCGAGCGCGACGGTCGAGGGCCGGTGCGCGACGACGAGCGTCGTCGTGCCGGTGAGCATCGCCCGCAGCCGCGCGGTCACCGCCGCCTCCGTCGTGACGTCGAGCGCCGAGAGCGGGTCGTCCAGGACGAGAACGCGGGGTCGCACCGCGATCGCGCGCGCCAGGGCGATGCGCTGCCGCTGCCCGCCCGACAGGCTGAGTCCCTCCTCGCCGATGACCGTGTCGAGCCCGTCGGGCAGCCCGTACGCGAACCCGGCGCGCGCGACCTCGAGCGCCTCGTCGACGAACGCGTCCGCGGCCGGGCCGGTGAGGTCGGTGCCGAGCAGGACGTTCTCGCGCACCGACGCGGAGAAGAGGATCGGGTCCTCGAACGCGACCGAGACCGCACGGCGCAGGTCCTCTCGCGTGAGGTCACGGACGTCGACGCCGTCGATCCGCACGGTCCCGTCGGTCACGTCGTAGAGTCGCGGCACCAGCTGCAGCAGGGTCGTCTTGCCGCTGCCGGTCAGGCCGACGAGCGCCATCGTCTCGCCCGGCTCGAGGCGCAGGTCGACGCCCTCCAGCACGGCGGGGCTCGTCGCCCCGGGATGCGCGAACCCGACCCCGACCAGCTCCACGACGGACCCGGCACCGCTCGCGGGCGGGAGCGACGCGGGCCGGGCCGGGTCCTGGACGGTGGGGGCCGTGTCCATCACCTGCATGTACCGGTCGGTCGCCGCGCGGGCGTCGAGCGTCATCGCGAGCAGCATGCCGAGCCGCTCGACGGGGTTGTTCACCACGGCCGCGGTCGCGAAGAACGCGACCAGCGCACCGACGCTCAGCCGTCCGTCCGCGGCCAGCGTCACCCCGATCGCGAGCGAGATCGCCAGCACCGCCTCCGGGATGGCCCCCAGGGCGAACGACACCCGGGACAGCGTCCGGGCCTTGTGCACCTCGGTCGTGCGCAGCTCGTCGGCCTGCCGGGCGAAGTCGTCGAGGGCGTCCTGCCCCCGGCCGAACGCCTTGAGCACGCGGATGCCGTGGACCGACTCCTCGACCGTCGTGGCGAGGTCGCCCGCCTGGTCGCGCGCGAGCCGGGCGACCGCCTTGTAGTCCTCGCGGAACCGGAACCCGAGCCAGATCATCGGCACCGCGCCCGCGAGGTAGACCAGACCGAGCACCGGGCTCGTCCAGATCATCAGCCCGACGCCGACGAGCACCGTGGTCGCGCTGACCAGGAGCATGACGAGGCCGAAGACGGTCCAGCGCCGGATCGTCGACAGGTCCGACATGATCCGGGACAGCAGCTGGCCCCCGGGCCACCGGTCGTGGAACTCGACCGGCAGGTCGAGCAGGTGCCGGAACAGGTCGGTGCGCATGTCCCGCTCGACACCCGTCCCGGGCGTGAGGATCAGGGCGCGGCGGCACCAGACGAGGAACGCCTCGAGGATGCCGAGCGCAAGGACGACCAGGGCGCCGAGCACCACGCCGCGCGCCGAGCCGTTGGTGAGCAGCGGCCCGTTGACGATCACCCGCAGGACCTGCGGGACGGCGAGCGCCAGCAGGCTCGCGCCGAGGGCCGTCAGGCCGCCGAGCGCGATGCGCGGGAGCGCGGGCCGCGCCCAACGACGCAGCTGGAGCAGTACTCGTGTGGTCGAGGGCGGTCGGGCGGATGTTGCGTCAGGCACCCGTTCACCCTACGTAGCCGGTCGGACATCCACGTCCCGGATTCCGCGCCGCGGACCGACGCAGCCCCTCGGCGCGGGGCTGCGTCGTGCTCAGGCGGTGGTGCGGGCGATCTTGGTGTTGCTGGCCTGCGCGACCGGCCGGACCACGAGGAGGTCGATGTTCACGTGGGCGGGGCGGGACAGGGTCCACGCGATCGCGTCCGCGACGTCGTCGGCGACGAGCGGCTGGTAGCCGTCGTACACCGCCGCAGCCCGTTGGGCGTCACCGTCGAAGCGGACCAGCGCGAACTCGTCGGTCGCGACCGCACCGGGCGCGATCTCCAGCACGCGGATCGGCTCGCCGACGATCTCCCAGCGCAGCGTCGTCGCGAGCATCCGCTCGGCGGCCTTGGCGCCGGTGTACCCCGCGCCGCCCTCGTACGCGCCGTAGGCGGCGGTCGAGGTCACGACGACCACGTCTCCCCCGCCGTCGGCGCGCAGCTGCGGCAGCACGGCCTGCGTCACGCGCAGCGTGCCGAGCACGTTGAGCTCGTACATCCGCCGCCACTGGTCCAGGTCGGCCTTCTCGACGGGGTCGAGGCCGAACGCCCCGCCCGCGTTGTTGACGACGGCGTCGAGCGGTCCGCCCGAGGCGACGAACTCCGCCAGCCGCGCGACGTCCGCGTCGACGGTCACGTCCGCCACGAACGTCTCCGCACCGGTCTCCTGCGCGAGCGCCTCCAGCCGGTCGGCCCGGCGGGCTGTCGCGACGACGTCCCAGCCCTCCGCCCGCAGCCGGCGGACCGTCGCGGCGCCGATCCCGGACGACGCGCCCGTCACCAGGGCACGACGGATCGTTCTGGGCAACATGTGGTGGTGCTCCTCGGGTCGTGGTGGAACTAGACGGACGCGGCGACCTCGTCGAGCGCCTCTTCGAGCAGGCCCAGCCCCGTGGCCGCCTCCTGCGCCGTGACGACGCACGGCGGCACGACGT
Source organism: Cellulomonas sp. P2_B4 (assembly GCF_056404795.1). Taxonomy (NCBI): domain Bacteria; kingdom Bacillati; phylum Actinomycetota; class Actinomycetes; order Micrococcales; family Cellulomonadaceae; genus Cellulomonas; species Cellulomonas sp. P2_B4. The sequence continues at coordinate 57,323 of NZ_JBFUDI010000013.1, read as the reverse complement.
GCACGCGGTTGTCGGCCAGGAACGGGAGCAGGCCAAGGGACAGGGCGGCGGCCTTGACCTTGCCCATCACCGCCGGCTCGACGGGCTGGTGGGTGTCCTTGTCGCGCACGAGCTCGATGGCCCAGAACACGCCGAGTCCGCGCACCTCGCCGACCAGCGGGTTGCGCTGCGCGAGCGCCGTCAGGCCGGGTCCCAGGACGTCGGCACCGATCGCGGCCGCGTGCTCGACGATGCCCTCGTCGGCCATCGCGTCCAGGGTCGCGACGATGGACGCCATGGCGAGCGGGTGGCCCGAGTAGGTCAGGCCGCCGGGGAACACCGCGTCGTCGAACGTCTTGGCGATCGGGTCGCTGATGATCACGCCGCCTGCCGGCACGTAGCCCGAGTTCACGCCCTTGGCGAAGGTGATGAGGTCGGGGCGCACGTCGAACGCGTCGAACGCGAACCAGTTGCCGGTCCGCCCGAACCCGCACATGACCTCGTCGAGGATCAGAAGGATCCCGTACCGGTCCGCGATCGCGCGCACGCCGGCCAGGTACCCGGGCGGGGGCACGAGGACGCCGGCCGTGCCGGGGATCGTCTCCAGCAGGATCGCCGCGACGGACGCCGGACCCTCCGCCTGGATCACGCGCTCGAGGTGGTGCAGCGCGCGCTCCGACTCCTGCTCGGGCGTCGTCGCCCAGAACTCCGAGCGGTACAGGAACGGCCCGAAGTGGTGCACGTGCCCGCGCGCGAACTCGTTGGGCACGCGCCGCCAGTCGCCCGTCGCGACGACGGCCGCGCCGGTGTTGCCGTGGTACGAGCGGTAGGCCGAGACGACCTTGTCGCGGCCGGTGTGCAGGCGGGCCATGCGGATCGCGTTCTCGTTGGCGTCGGCACCGCCGTTGGTGAAGAAGACGCTCGAGAAGCCCGCGGGTGCGTGGGACAGGATGCGCTCCGCGGCCTGCCCGCGCGTCAGGTTGGCCGTGGCCGGCGCGATCGTCGTGAGCGTGGCGGCCTGCTCCTGGATCGCCGCCACGACGCGCGGGTGCTGGTGGCCGATGTTCACGTTGACGAGCTGGCTCGAGAAATCGAGGTAGCGCCGGCCGTCGTGGTCCCAGACCGTCGAGCCGAGACCGCCCGCGATCACCAGCGGGTCCAGGTGCGCCTGCGCGGACCACGAGTGGAACACGTGGTCGCGGTCGAGCCGGAGCGCCGTGGCGCCGTCCTGCGAGGTCATCTTCGTCGCGCTCCTTCGTCGTGCCGCGGCCTGCCGCGGGCGGTGACCCCGTGAGGCCACCGCCCGCGATCCTGCCCTACGTGCCGGTCTACTTGCCTCCGGCCTCCAGTGTGACGTCGATCGGGGTGAAGTCCGCCCCGGTCACGTCCACACCCTCGTCCTTCAGCGCTGCGAGGGCCTTCTCGACGTACTCGTTGGTGTACGAGTCCTCGCTCGGTTCCGTGGTGATGACGGTCGCGCCCTGGTCGTTCTTGGTGTGCAGGGCGATGTCGACGGTCTGGTCCCACGCGGCCTTGTCGATCATGCCGATGCCGTCCGGCGACGGCCAGATCAGCTTGTTGATCTCGTTGGTCTGCCACAGCTGGTGGCTGTTGCCCAGCTGCGAGCCCTGGGCAACGACGATGTCACGCGCCTTCTCGGGGTTGTCCCGCGCGAAGATCCAGCCCTTGAGGCTGGCCTTGATGAACTTCTCGGTCGTCGCCTGGTACTCCTCGTCGGACGCGAGCTTCTCCGAGTTCGCCCAGATGGCGTCCTGGAGCATCGACGTGCCCTCGTCGTTCCAGTTGATCGTGTTGAAGTCGTCGGCCGTGTAGAGCTCGCCCGTCGCGGGGTTCGTCGACTCCAGGAGCTGGGCGTACTCGTTGTAGGTCATGGCCTGGGCCGCGTCGATCTCGTTGCCGAGCAGCGCGTTCATGTCGAACTGCTGCTGCACCAGCGTCACGTCGGTGGCCGGGTCGAGGTCCGCCTTCGTCATGCCGGCGAAGAGCTCGAACTCGTTGCCGTAGCCCCAGTTGCCCACCTTCTTGCCGGCGAGGTCCGCCGCGGTGGTGATGTCCTCGTCCTTGAACGAGACCTGGAGCGTGCCGGACTTCTGGAAGATCTGGGCGACGTCGGTGATCTCGGCGCCCTGCTCGCGCGAGGCCAGCGCCTTGGGCACCCACGCGATCGCGTAGTCGACCGAACCGTCGGCGAGGACGGACTGCGGCACGATGTCGACGCCGCCCTCGATGATCTGCACGTCGAGGCCCTCGTCGACGTAGTAGCCCTGGTCGAGCGCCGCGTAGTAGCCCGCGAACTGGGCCTGGGTGAACCACTGCAGCTGCAGCTTGACCGGCGTGAGCGGGTCGACCGACATGGCCGGGCCGTCCGTGGGGGCGTCGGCGGAGTCGTCACTGCTGCCGCACCCGGACAGAGCCAGCGCTGCCGCGGCCCCCAACGCCGCCACGCTCCACGCCGTACGTCTGGTGTGTCTCATCGTCATCCCTTTCGTTGGCTGCCTCGGACCGCTTCTGGATCGGCCGGCCTGGCCTCGCTGACAGGCGGGACGTGCGTGGGGCTCTGCTCGTTCGCCCCTGGCGGGGGAGCTCAGCCCCCGGTGCGACGAGCCGCCGCGCGTTCGAGCGCGAGGGTCGCCAGGTAGAAGACGAGCCCGAGCACGATCGCCCCGAGCACGAAGGCCCACGCCCGCGCGTAGGCACTGTTGGACGCGGCCGACGTGATGCGCGAGCCGAGCCCGTTCTGCAGGCCGCCGAAGTACTCGGCGACGACCGCCGCGATGACACCGGTCGACGACGCGATGCGCAGACCGGTGAAGAAGTACGGCAGCGCGCCGGGGATCGTCACGGTGCGCGTGATCTGGCGGGGCGTCGCGGCGTAGGCCCGCAGCAGGTCGCGGTGCACGGGCTGCACCTGGCGCAGGCCGCGCAGGGTGTTGACGAAGATCGGCGCGAACACCACGACCGCCACGACGAGCCGGCGCGGTGTGGTCGAGGTGGTGCCGAACATGGTGTTCAGCGCCGGCGCGAGCGCGACGATCGGCATGACCGAGACCGCCGCCGCGGTGGGCGACATGAGCGTGTCGACCATCCGGCTGCGGGCCGCGACAATCGCCGCGAGGACGGCCGCCGTCCCGCCGACGAGGAGTCCGACGAGCACGTTCAGTCCGGTGGCGAGGGCGGCCGACCACACGAGCGGGACCACCTGCCGGAGCTGGTCGACGATCGCCGTCGGGCTCGGCAGCAGGTAGGGCTTGATCCCCGTCACGACGACGAGCGCCTGCCAGAGCGCGAGCGCGAGCAGCCCGAGGAGCACGGGCGCGAGCCAGCGGACCGTCGAGCGACGGCGGGCGCTGCTCGTCGGGGTGGTCATCGCAGGTCCACCCCCGCGGCCGGGATCGCGCCCGAACCGTGCAGCGCCTCGCGCACCGCCGTGACGGCGGCGAAGAACGAGGTGTCCTCGCGCAGCCCCTCGGTGCGTTCGTCGGCGAGCGTCACGGGGACGACGGCCGTGATCCGGCCGGGCCGTGGCGACATGACCACCACCCGCTGCGACAGGAACACCGCCTCGGGGATCGAGTGCGTGACGAAGACGACCGCGGCGCCGCTCTCGCCGCAGATCCGCACGAGCTCGGTCTGCATCCGCTCCCGCGTCATCTCGTCGAGCGCGCCGAAGGGCTCGTCCATGAGCAGCAGGTTGGGCCGCTCGGCCAGCGACCGGGCGATGGCGACGCGCTGCTGCATGCCGCCCGAGAGCTGGTGCGGGAAGTGCCCGGCGAACTCGTCGAGACCGACGAGGGCCAGGAGCTCGGCCGCCCGCGCCGCCCGCTCCTTCTTGCCCACGCCGTGCAGCTCCAGGGGCAGCTCGACGTTGCCCGTCACGTCCCGCCAGGGCAGCAGCCCGGCCTGCTGGAACGCGATGCCGTAGTCCTGCGCCTCGCGGGCCGCCTGCGCGGTCTTGCCGAACACGCTCAGCTCGCCCGTCGTCGGCTGGTCCAGGTCGCCGATCAGCCGCAGGAGCGTCGACTTGCCGCAGCCCGACGGTCCGATGAGCGAGACGAACTCCCCCGCGTCGACGGTCAGGTCGATGCCGTCGAGCGCGACGACCTCACCCGCGCGGGACGCGAACGTCTTGCCGATCCCCCGGGCGACGACTGCGGGCGCGTTCATGAGACCTCCGCGTGACGGTAACGACCGAGCCCGAGCCCGAGCAGCGAGACGAGCCCCGCGGCGAGCAGGCCGAGGACCGCGGCGCCGGCGATCGCGCCCCAGGGCTTGGCCGGGTCGCCGCTCGCCGACTGCGCGTAGCTGATGATCATGCGGCCGATGCCGCCCTTGGTCCCGGTGGACACCTCCGCGACGATCGCCCCGACCACCGCCGTGGCGGCTCCCAGGCGCAGCGCGGGGAGCAGGTACGGGACGCTCGCGGGGATCCGCAGGCTGCGCATCGTGCCGGTCCACCCTGCGGCGAGCGAGCGGAAGAGCTCGACCTGCGCGGCGGGCGGCGACTGCAGGCCGCGCAGCGCACCGACCGCGACCGGGAAGAACGCCAGGTAGGACGCGATGAGCGCGACCGACATCCAGCGCTGCCACTCGAACGAGCCGACGTGGATCTTGCCGCCCCATCCCACGACGAGCGGCGCGAGCGCGATGAGCGGGACCGTCTGGCTGAGCACGACCCAGGGCAGCAGCGCCGACTCCGCGACCATCCAGCGCTGCATGAGAGCCGCGATCAGGAAGCCGCCGACCGACCCGAGCACCCAGCCCGCGAGCGCGACCCGGAACGTGAACCAGCACGCCTGGAACATCGCGCTGAGCACCGTGGGCGATCCGACCGCGGAGGTCTCGGGCTCGAGCATGCGCTGCACGATCGTCCACACGTGCGGCATCGCGACGTCGTCGGTCCGCGGCAGCACGCTCGCGCCGAGCAGGTGCCCGCCGGTGTCCGGCACGACGGCCTTGACCAGCTCCCACAGGACGGCCAGCAGGACGACCGCGAGGAGTCCGACGGCGATCCGTCGGCCGACGCCCCTGGAGGCACGCGGAGGCACGGCCGGTGTCCCGACCGGCGCGCTGGTGCTCGTCGCGAGGTCGGTCATCCGGTGGCGACGACCGACGTCGCCATGCCCGGGATGACGTGCTCCCCGTACTGCCGGAGCGTCTCCTCCTTGTTGTCGTGCTGGAGGTACCCCGCGAACTGGGTGACGCCCAGCGCACGCAGGGCCTCGAGCTTCTCGACGTGCTCGGCGGCGGACCCGAGGATGCAGAACCGCTCGACGATCTCGTCGGGAACGAACGCCGCGTGCGTGTTCCCGGCCCGGCCGTGCTCGTTGTAGTCGTAGCCGTCGCGGCCAGCGATGTAGTCGGTCAGCGCCTTGGGGATCGTGGAGTCGGTGCCGTACCGGGCCACGATGTCGGCGACGTGGTTGCCGACCATCCCGCCGAACCAGCGGCACTGCTCCCGCATGTGCTCACGGTCGTCCCCGACGTACATGGGCGCGGCGATGCAGAACTGGATCGCGTCCGGGTCCCGGCCCGCCTGCTCGGCGGCGTCCCGGACCACCTTGATCGTCCAGGCGGCGATGTCGGGGTCGGCCAGCTGCAGGATGAACCCGTCGCCCACCTCGCCGGTGAGCTTCAGCGCGAGCGGACCGTACGCGGCGACCCAGATGTCGAGCGCCGATCCCTTGGACCACGGGAACTGGACCTTGGCGTCGTTCACCTCGACCGCCCGGCTGTTGGCCAGCTCGCGGATGACGTGGATCGAGTCGCGCAGGGTGGCCAGGTTCGACGGTCGCCCGTGCAGCGTCCGGACCGCCGAGTCGCCCCGGCCGATCCCGCAGATGGTCCGGTTGCCGTACATCTCGTTGAGCGTCGCGAACAGGGACGCGATGACCGTCCAGTCGCGCGTCGCCGGGTTGGTGACCATCGGCCCGACCATGACCTTGCGGGTGGCCGCGAGGATCGCCGAGTAGATGACGAACGGTTCCTGCCACAGGAGGTGCGAGTCGAACGTCCACACGTGGCTGAACCCGTACGTCTCCGCCTGGCGGGCGAGCTCGACCGTGCGCGAGGCCGGCGGGTTCGTCTGCAGCACGACACCGAAGTCCATCTGGGTCTCCCTACAGCAGGTACTGCGTGAGGCCGCGCGGCACGTACTGCCCGTGGCCGGGACGGCCGCGGTAGCCCGTCTCGTCCACCACCACCGACCCGCGGGACACGACGACGTCCACGTGCCCGTCGATCTCGTACCCCTCCCACGCGGAGTGGTCCATGTTCATGTGGTGCGTCTTGCCGACCCCGATCGACGTGTGGCCGTTCGGGTCGTAGACCACGATGTCGGCGTCGGCCCCCGGCGCGACGACACCCTTCTTGCCGTAGAGCCCGAACATCCGGGCCGGCGTGGTCGACGTCAGCTCGACCCAGCGCTCGAGCGTGATCTCGCCCGTGACGACCCCCTGGTACATGAGGTCCATCCGGTGCTCGATCGAGCCGATCCCGTTGGGGATGGCCCGGAAGTCGCCCACGCCCAGGTCCTTCTGGCCCTTCATGCAGAACGGGCAGTGGTCGGTGGACACCATCTGCAGGTCGTTGGTGCGCAGCGCCTGCCACATGTGCCGCTGGTGCCCCTCGGCCCGCGAGCGCAGCGGCGTCGAGCAGACCCACTTGGCCCCCTCGAAGCCCGGCGCGCCCAGCTGTTCCTCCAGCGAGAGGTAGAGGTACTGCGGGCACGTCTCGCCGAACACGTTCTTGCCGTTGTCGCGCGCCCACGCCAGCTGCGCGACCGCCTGCTTGGCGCTCACGTGCACGACGTACAGCGGGGCGTTGGTGACGTCGGCCAGCATGATCGCGCGGTGCGTGGCCTCCTCCTCGAGCTGCCAGGCCCGGGCGATGCCGTGGTAGTACGGGTCGGTCTTGCCGGCCTCGACCAGCTGCGCGGCCAGCACGTCGATGGCCGGTCCGTTCTCCGCGTGCATCATGGTGAGCAGCCCGAGGTCGGCGGCCTTCTGCATCGCCCGCAGGATCTGCGCGTCGTCGGAGTAGAAGACCCCCGGATACGCCATGAACAGCTTGTAGCTGGTGATCCCCTCCGCCACCAGGCCTTCCATGGCCTTGAGCGCATCGTCGTCGACCCCGCCGATGATCTGGTGGAAGCCATAGTCGATGGCGCAGTTCCCGGCCGCCTTCTCGTGCCAGGCGGCCAGCCCGTCCATGACGCGCTCGCCCGTGCGCTGGACGGCGAAGTCGATGATCGTCGTCGTCCCGCCCCAGGCGGCCGCCCGTGTGCCGGTCTCGAACGTGTCGCTCGCGTTGGTGCCGCCGAACGGCAGCTCCATGTGCGTGTGCGCGTCGATGCCGCCCGGGATGACGTACTTGCCGGTCGCGTCGATCACCTGGTCGACGTTCGCCGCCAGGTCGAAGCCCAGCAGCGTCGAGCCCGGGCTGAGCACCGCCGCGACCGTCTCGCCGTCGATCAGCACGTCCGCCGGTGTGCGCCCCGTCGCGCTGACCAGCGTGCCGCCCGTGATGAGCGTCTTCATCTCTGCATCCCCTTCGTCACGGCGCCACGATCGGGCCGTACGCCTCCGGCCGGCGGTCGCGGAAGAACTGCCACCGCTCGCGCACGATCCGCACCTGCTCCAGGTCGAGGTCGCGGATCAGGAGCTGGTTCTCGCTGGACGACCCGACCTCGCCCACGTAGTTGCCGTCAGGTCCCACGGCGTACGACGAGCCGTAGAAGTTCACGGCCTCGTCGCCGTACTCGTTGTCCTCCAGACCCACGCGGTTGTTCGCGACGACGAAGTACCCGTTGGCCACGGCTGCGGCGGGCTGCTCGATCTCCCAGAGCTTGTTGGAGATGCCGGGGGCGGTCGCGTTCGGGTTGAACACGATCTCCGCGCCGTTCAGCGCGAGCACCCGCCAGCCCTCCGGGAAGTGCCGGTCGTAGCAGATGTTCACGGCGATCTTGCCGACCGCGGTCTCGAACACCGGGTACCCGAGGTTGCCCGGGCGGAAGTAGAACTTCTCCCAGAACTTCGGCAGGTTCGGGATGTGGTGCTTGCGGTACTTGCCGAGGTAGGTGCCGTCCGCGTCGATCACCGCGGCGGTGTTGTAGAGCACGCCGGGCTGCTCCTCCTCGTACACCGGGAGCACGATGACGATGCCGAGCTCCTTGGCCAGCGCGGCGAAGCGCTCGGTCGTCGGCCCCGGGACGGTCTCGGCGTAGCTGTAGTAGGCGGTGTCCTGCGTGATCCCGAAGTACGGGCCGTAGAACAGCTCCTGGAACGCGATCACCTGCGCGCCCTGCGACGCGGCCTCGCGCGTCCAGGATTCGTGCAGGGCGGTCATCGACTCTCTGTCGCCCGTCCAGGTGGCCTGCGTGAACGCGACGCGCACGACTGTCATGGAGTGCCTCCGGTCTTCGTCCGCCGACGGCAGACCCCCGGTCTCGGACGCCGGGGCGCCCTCGCCTGGAATGTGACTGTCGGGGTTGAACATTTCTGTGGCGTTACCGCGAGTTTCTTCCGCGCGAACGTCTGTGTCGAGCGTGTAAACATCTTGGCCGACGGACGAATCGGACGCCCGTGGGCGGTCCGGAGGCCCCTCGCAGGCGCATCAGGGCGGGCATCCTGACCCGCATGGATCTCGCCGCGCATGTCGACGACCGTAGCCCTCGGGGCATCGCGGCGACCGTGGCGCGGCTGGTCCGGGGCGGTGACCTGCGGCCCGGCGACCGGCTGCCCACCGTCCGCGTCCTGTCCGCCGAGCTGGGCGTGAGCCCCGCGACCGTCAGCGGCGCCTGGCAGGCGCTGGCCGCCGTCGGCATCGTGACGTCGCGCGGGCGCGCCGGGACCGTCGTCCTGCCGCCTCCCGCCAGCTGGCTCCCGCCGCGCTACCGGGACCTGGCCGGCGGGGCKCCCGCGCGGCTCGACCTGTCCAGCGGCACGCCCGACCCGGACCTCCTGCCGCACATCGGACCGGCCCTCGCTCGGGTCGCCGTGCAGATGCCGTCCGCCGACACGGGCGCCTACCTCTCCTCCCCCGTCGTCCCCGCCCTCGAGGTGCTGCTGCGCGAGTCCTGGCCCTTCGCACCGCAACGGATCACGGTCGTCGACGGCGCCCTGGACGCGATCAGCCGCACTCTCGAGCAGGTCGCGGGGTACGGCTCGCGGGTGGCCGTCGAGAACCCCGGCTTCCCGCCGCTGTTCGACCTCCTCGACCAGCTCGGCCTGCAGCGGGTCCCCGTCACCCTCGACAGGCAGGGCATGCGTCCCGACGAGCTGCGCGACGCGCTGGAGAGCGGCACCCGCGTCGTCATCCTGCAGCCCCGCGCCCAGAACCCGACGGCGGTGAGCATGACGAGCACCCGCGCCCGCGAGCTCGCCGGCATCCTGCGCCGGCACGACGCCCTCGTCGTCGAGGACGACGCCTCCGGCGAGATCGCGTCGGCCCGCGACGTCAGCCTCGGCGCCTTCCTGCCCGACCGCGTGGTGCACGTGCGGTCGTACTCGAAGTCCCACGGTCCGGACCTGCGCATCGCCGCCGTCGGCGGGCCTGCCAGCGTGCTCGACGCGCTCGTCGCCCGCCGCATGCTCGGACCGGGCTGGACCAGCCGGCTGCTGCAGCACGTCCTGGTCGACCTGCTGACCGACTCGGCCGCCGTCGAGGCCGTCGCGCACGCCCGCCGCGTCTACTTCGCCCGGCGCCGAGCCCTGCGCGAGTCGCTGGCCACCCACGGCGTCGTGCTCGACCCGGGCGACGGCATCAACCTCTGGCTCCCGGTCCACGACGAGCGCACCGCCCTCGTCCGGCTGGAGGCCGCCGGCATCCGCGTGGCACCAGGAGCGCCCTTCCGGGCGGACGCCGCTGCGGCCGACCACGTCCGGGTCACCGTCGGACTGCTCGACCGTGAGGTCGACGACGTCGCGCGGGCCCTCGCCCTCGCGGCGGCGGTCACCTGAACCCCGGTCGTCACACCGCGAGGTTGCCCGACGGGGACGCCACGGGCGGCAGCGCGGGATCGGGAGGGGCGGCGGGTACGTCGCGGGCCGCGACGACGAGCCCCACGAGCAGCGCCAGGGGGACGAGGGTGTTCACCAGCACCGACTCCGAGAGGATCTCGGCCTGGGCGACGAACACGAGTGCCAGGCCGAGACCGACGGCGAGCAGGGTCCTGGGTCGCCGCGTGCGCAGGTACGCGGCCACAGCAGCGAGGACGACCGCCACCGTCGCGACGTCGAGAGCCAGCTGGTAGTACGGGAACCAGATCGTGTCCGTCACGACGCGCGTCCACACGACGACCGCGGTCGCGACCGTGGCGGCATCCGTGCGTCCCCGGCCGACGAGCCACGCCACGATGCTGGCGAGCGCGATGATCGCTCCCTGCGTGGCACGCACCTCCCACCCCGCGTCCTCGGGACTGCCCAGGAGCAGCACGACGGGGCTGTCGATGGCCGTGAGCCACGTCATCTCGAGCATGTGGAACTGACCGCTGAGGACGAAGGGGGCCCAGACCACCGCCGTCCCCACCGCCCAGGTGACGCCGGCCTGGACACGCAGCCTCCAGGCCGGCAGAGCGAGCAGGAGCACAGGGACCGCCAGCACCCCCCAGGTCTCCAGGGCGCAGCTGCCGACCAGCAGGAGCGCCGTCGTCGTCGCCCTTCCTCGGCGTGCCGCGTCCGCCGCCAGCAACCACAGAGCGGGAACCCACAGATACGTCGGGTGCTGGTAGGTGAACAGCTCGGACAGCTGCCACAACGGCGTGAGCACGACGAGCACGCCCACGGCGGCGACGTAGAGGGAGCGTGGGGGGCGGTGACGGGATGACCAGAGCCCCGCGGCGTAGACGGCGGGCAGGAGTGCCGTGAAGACGGACAGCAGGAATCCGAGGCCGCCCGGGCCGTGCACCAGGCGCAGGAAGCCCGCGAGCCCCGCCGCCCAGGCAAGCGCGAGCGGACCGCTCTGGACCGAGTGGTCGCTGTAGGCGAGGCCCAGGTGACCCGAGAGGACCGCCTTTCCGGCGCCGACGAAGAGCGCGTAGTCGCCGTAGTGGTGCGACGGGTCGGCCCACGCCTGACGGTCCGGGGACCGTCCCGCGTCCTCGGAGAGCGGCATGGAGGCGGTGACCACCGCGATGGTCGCCGCGGCGACGGCGGCCCAGATCCAGGACGGTCTGGTGGCCACGGGCGTGGCGAGCCAGGCGCGCGCGCGCCCGGTTGCGTGAGACGACATGCGGGAGATCTTCGCGCATCGGTGACCCGGCCGATCACCGGTGGAGGTCACACGCCGGCGCGCTTGCGCGACCGCCCCCCGTCCGGCCTAGTCTGAGTGCGGAACCCGGTCCGGTCTGGCTCGGGTCGCGCTGCCTGGCATGGGCGGCCGTCCGGAGGCGCGACGTGCGCCCCACCCCCACGCGCACTCTTCCAAGCATCGACCTCCGGAGCCCCATGCCCGCCACCCGGCGCGTCCTGTTCATCGCCACCACGGCCCTCGTCGCGACCCTCGCCGCGTGCTCGACGGCCGGCACGCCCGAGGCGTCCCCGACGCCGACGTCCGCCGCGTTCACACCCGTCACGCTCGACAACTGCGGCACGCAGGTCACCGTGGACGCGCCTCCGCACAAGGTCGTCACCATCAAGTCGACGAGCACCGAGATGCTCCTGGCGCTCGGCCTGCAGGACGTCATCGTCGGCACCGCCTTCTCCGACGGCCCGGTCCCGGACGAGTACGCCGCCGCGGCGAAGGACCTCCCGGTGATCTCCGACAAGGTGCCCGGGCAGGAGGCGCTGCTCGCCCTCGAGCCCGACTTCGTCTACGGCGGCTGGGAGTCCAACTTCTCCGACGACGGCGCCGGAGACCGCGCCAGCCTGCGGGGGCTCGGGATCGGGACGTACGTCTCCCCGGCGGCGTGCAAGGAGCCGGAGTACATGCCGGACCCGCTCACGTTCGACGAGGTGGACGACGAGATCCGTGAGGTCGCCAGCGTCTTCGGTGTGCAGGACCGGGCGGAGGCCCTGATCGCGACGGAGAAGCAGACGCTGGCGGCAGCCCAGAAGCCCGCCGAGACGACCACGGCCCTCTGGTACAGCTCCGGCTCGGACACCCCGTACGTCGGCGCGGGTATCGGCGCGCCGCAGATGATGATGGACGCCGCCGGGCTGACCAACATCTTCGCGGACGTGCACGACACCTGGACGTCGGCGGGCTGGGAGAGCATCGTCGCGGCGGACCCGGACGTCATCGTCCTCGTCGACGCGAGCTGGAACACGGCCGCGTCCAAGATCAAGCTGCTGGAGAGCAACCCCGCGACGGCCCAGCTCAGCGCCGTGCGGGACCACCGCTACCTGACCATCCCGTTCGCCGCGTCCGAGGCCGGCGTCCGCAACGCCGAGGCCGTGAAGTCGCTGGACGACCAGCTGGCGGCCCTCGACACGTGAGGCAACGCGCTCCCCTGGCCCTGCTCGTCACCGTCGGCGTCCTCGCCGTCGTCGCGACGATCCTCGTCGCCGTCACCATCGGTCCGGCGAACCTCGACGTCGCCGAGGTGGCGCGCAGCATCGCCGGGCACCTCGGGCTCACGGTCACCGACGTCCCGAGGCTGCACGACGCGATCGTCTGGGACCTGCGGCTGCCTCGGGTGCTCACCGCGGCGGCGGTCGGGGCGGGGCTCGCGATGGCGGGTGCGGTGATGCAGAGCCTGACGCGCAACCCGCTCGCCGACCCGTACCTGCTGGGTCTGTCGTCGGGTGCGTCGCTCGGTGCCGTCGCGGTGCTCGTGGTCGGGGTCAGCCTCCTGCTGCCCGTCGCCGCGTTCGCGGGGGCGATCCTCGCGCTCCTGGCCACGCTGACCCTCGCCCGCACGGGCGGCACGCTCGCCCCCGGCCGCACCGTCCTGGCCGGCCTCGCCGTCTCCCAGCTCGCGGCCGCCGGCACGTCGTTCGTCATCTTCTGGACCGCGACGGGCGACTCCTACCGCGAGATCCTCAACTGGCTCCTGGGCTCGCTCGCCGGCTCGACGTGGGGAGACGTCGCGATCGCGGGCATCGCCGTCATCGCGATCGGCGCGTACCTGCTGATGAACGCCACGCGGCTGGACGCGTTCGCGTTCGGCGACACGTCCGCGGCCGCGCTCGGCATCGACGTGAACCGCACGCGCTGGACCCTGATGATCGTCGTCGCCCTGCTCACGGGCGCGATGGTGGCCGTCAGCGGGGCCATCGGGTTCGTCGGCCTGATCCTGCCGCACGCCGTCTCGTCGCTCACGGGCCCGGCGCACCGGCGCCTGCTGCCGATCTCGGCCCTGGCCGGCGCCGTCTTCCTGGTGTGGGCGGACACCGTCGCGCGCACCCTGTTCGACCCCCGCGAGCTGCCGGTCGGCATCGTGACCGCACTGATCGGCGTGCCGGTGTTCGCGTTCCTCCTCCGCCGCGGGAAGGGGTCGGCATGGACCTGACCCTCGAGGGCGTCGGCACACGGCTCGGCGGGCGCTGGGTGGTCGACGGCGTCGACGCGACTCCCCCGGCCGGCGCGCTCACCGGCCTGCTGGGTCCCAACGGCGCGGGCAAGACGACGCTCCTGCGGATGATCGCCGGCCTGATGAGCCCCGAGAAGGGCGCGGTCCTCGTCGAGGACGAGAACGTCGAGGCGATCCCCCGCAAGACGCGCGCGCGGCGGATCGCGCTCCTGGAGCAGGAGTCGACCAGCTCGGTCCCGCTCACGGTCCGCGAGGTGGTCGCGCTCGGTCGCATCCCCTACCGGACGATCTGGGGCAACGACCCGGACGACGCGGCCGTCGACCGCGCGCTGGTGAGCGCCCGCGCCGAGCACCTGGCCGAGCGCGCCTGGTGGTCGCTGTCCGGCGGCGAGCGGCAGCGCGTCCAGATCGCCCGCGCGCTGGCGCAGGAGCCCGACCTCCTGCTCCTCGACGAGCCGACGAACCACCTGGACGTCAGCGCGCAGCTCAGCCTGCTGGCCTTCGTCCGGGACCTGGGCACGACGACGGTCGCGGCGCTGCACGACCTTAACCTCGCGGCCGCGTTCTGCGAGCACGTCCTCGTGCTCAAGGACGGCCGGCTGGCGGCCGCCGGCCACCCACGCGAGGTCCTGACGCCCGCGCTCCTCCAGCACGTCTACGCCGTCGAGGCCGACGTGCTGAGCAACCCCCGGACCGGGCGACCGGTCATCGCGTTCCACGAACCGGAGCAGCCATGAAGATCACGGTCCTGTCGGGCGGCGTCGGCGGTGCGCGCTTCACGCGCGGGCTCCTGGCCCTCGTCGGCAACCAGCACCCGATCACCGTCATCGCCAACACCGGCGACGACATGTGGCTGCACGGCGTGCGCGTGTGCCCCGACCTCGACACCCTCATGTACACGCTCGGCGGCGCGGTGCACGAGGACCAGGGCTGGGGCCGACGAGGCGAGTCCAGGCGCGTGAGCGACGAGCTGGCCGGCTACGGCCTCGGCTGGGACTGGTTCACGCTCGGTGACCTCGACCTGGCCACCCATCTCGCACGCACCGAGCTGCTCCGCGACGGCCTTGCGCTCTCGCAGGTCACGGCGCGTCTGTCGGAACGCTGGCGGCCCGGCGTCACCCTTCTGCCCATGACCGACGACGAGGTCGAGACCCACGTGGTCCTCGACGACGGACGGGAGATCCACTTCGAGGAGTGGTGGGTCCGGCACCGGGCCGCGATCCCCGCCCGGAGCTTCGTGCAGACGAACCTGTCGACCTCGACCCCGGCGCCCGGCGTGCTCGAGGCGCTGACGACCGCCGACGTCGTCGTCCTGCCGCCGTCCAACCCGGTCGTGTCCGTCGGCACGATCCTCGCGATCCCCGGCATCCGCGACGCCCTCGCCGCCACCGACGCCCCCGTCGTCGGCGTCAGCCCTGTGATCGGCGGTGCGCCCGTGCGCGGCATGGCGGACGCCTGCCTCGCGGCGATCGGCGTGGAGACGACCGCCCTCGCCGTCGCCGAGCACTACGGGCGTCGCGCGGACGGCGGCATCCTCGACGCCTGGCTCGTCGACGAGGTCGACGCCCCGGCGGCGGACCGGCTCCGTGCGGCCGGCTGGACCGCGCGCGCCGTGCCGACGCTGATGACCGGCGTCTCGACGGCCGCGCGCATCGCCGCCGACGCGCTATCCCTCGTCGACCGGCGTCCCTGACAGGACGGCGGTGGTCCGCGGCCCCACGCCGAGCCGTGCCACGGCCGACAGGTCCGCGGGCACGTCGACGTCGCGCCGGAGGCTCGAACCCGTCGGGATGTCGAGCCGGACGTGCCCGTCGGCCTCGTGCGCGGCGGCGGACCCGGGTCCGAACCGCGGCGTGAGGGCCACGAGCCCCGTGAGGAGCGTCGTGCCGGTCCCGTCGGCGTCGGCGACGAACGCGCGCGGATGCCGTTCGGCCAGGTCGAGGGCGCGCCGCAGGTCGCCGGGACGCAGCGCGGGCAGGTCGCCGAGCAGGACCGCGACCGGGCCGTCCGCGCGAGCCAGACCCGCGCGGATCGCGGCGTTGAGCCCGCCCCCGGGGTCGTCGACGACGACGGGCACCAGGGACCGGAGCTCGTCGTCGGACGTCACCACGAGCACCCGCGCCACCCCGGGCGTGGCCGCGGCCGCCTCGATCGTGTCCAGCGCCATCGCCCGGGCGAGCGCCGCCCGGTCCCCCGCGGACAGGAACCCGGCCAGGCGCGTCTTGCCCTCGGCGGCCGGCTTCACCGGCACGACGACGACCCACTCCATCTGCCAGCCTTCCGTCTCGAACCGACCCCGGGAGAGGATGCTGCCATGACGCTCTGGCTCACCGGCGACCCGACCGCCGACCAGCTCCTGACCGACGACCCGTTCGCGCTCCTGATCGGCATGCTGCTGGACCAGCAGTACCCGATGGAGGCCGCGTTCTCCGGTCCTGCCAAGATCGCCGACCGGATGGGCGGCCTCGACGTGCACCGGATCGCGGAGGCGGACCCCGCGGAGTTCGCCACCATGTGCGCCACCCCTCCGGCCGTGCACCGCTACCCCGGCTCGATGGCCGGCCGCATCCAGGGTGTCGCCGCCGCGCTCGTCGAGCAGTACGACGGCGATGTCACGCGCCTGTGGACCGACGGCGACCCGGACGGCCGCACCGTGCTGGCACGGCTCAAGGCGCTGCCCGGCTTCGGCGACCAGAAGGCCCGCATCTTCCTGGCCCTGCTGGGCAAGCAGGTCGGCGTGCAGCCCGCCGGGTGGGCCGAGGCGGCCGGGGCGTACGGCGACCCGGACGCCCGCCGCTCGATCGCCGACGTCACCGACCCGACGTCGATGCTCGAGGTCCGCGCCACCAAGCAGGCTGCCAAGGCCGCGGCGAAGGCCGCTACGGCTGCTCCCTGAGGGCGTCCTTCCAGCCCTGCGAGTACGCCTCGGCGCTGCCCTGCGCGAACATGTCCTCCTCGCCGAGCCGCACGAGCGCCCGCGCACCGGGTCCGTCCTCGTCCGTGACCAGGTGCCCCAGACCACGTACGACCGCGAGCGGGCGCCCCTCGGCCTTGCCCTTGACCAGCTCGCCGGCCGAGGCGATCTCGTCGGCCACCGCGGCCTGCGTCATGATCAGGGGCCGGCCGAACGTGTCGACCTGACCGCGCAGGTCGTCGAGCACCACGAGCCCGGCGGCGCCGATCGCGATGTCGGTCACGCCCTGCCGCCAGGGTCGCCCGGCGGTGTCGGTGATGACGACCCCGAGCCGAACGCCGAACGCGTGCGCGAGCCCGGCGCGCAGCCGTCGCGCCGACGCGTCCGGGTCCACCGGGAGCAGCAGCACGGTCCCCTCGGGGGTGTTGCTCGCGTCGACGCCAGCCGCGGCCATGACCAGGCCGAGCCGGTTCTCGACGATCCGCGTCACGCCGGTCGAGTGCTCGCGGGTCGCGACGACGCGCACCGTCTCGTCGGTGATCGCCTGCTCGCGGTCGTCGGCGGAGACCACGCGGCCCTCCGCCTTGGAGACGACCTTGGAGGTGAGCACGAGGACGTCACCGTCCTGCGGGGGCTCGTCGCGGAGCAGGGCGGTGAGCAGGACGACGAGGTCGTCGCCGGGTGCGACCTCGGGCAGCCCGTCGGGTGCCCAGACCTGGAGCCGCGCCGTCACCGGACCAGCTTGGGCAGCACGTCCGCCCCGAACGTCTCGATCCACTCGCGCTGGTTGCGCCCGACGTTGTGCAGGTAGATGCGGTCGAAGCCGAGGTCGACGTACTTCTGGATCTCGGCCCGGTGGACGTCGGGATCCGCCGAGATGACCATGCGGCCCTCGAAGTCCTCCGGGCGCACGAGCTTGGCCATCTGCTCGAAGTCGAACGGCGAGCGGATGTCGGCCTTGGGGAACTTCATGCCGCCGTTGGGCCACTCGTGCATCGCGTGGGCCAGGGCCAGCTCGTCGGTCTCGGCCCACGACAGGTGCAGCTGGAGCACCTTGGGGAGCGTCGCCGGGTCCTTGCCCGCCTCGCGCGCGCCCTCGTCGAACTTGCCGAACAGCCCGCTGATCTTCTCCAGCGGGGCGCCCACCGTGATGAGCCCGTCGGCCAGGCGGCCCGCCCGCTTGGCGGTGACCGGCCCGGCGGTAGCGACGAGGATCTCCGGGGCGACCTCGGGCATCGTCCACAGGCGCGTCGACTCGAGCTTGTAGAACGGGCCGGCGTGCTTGACGTCCTTGCCCGCGATCGACGCCGTGAACAGCTTCTTGATGATCTCGATGGCCTCGAACATGCGGTTGATCCGCTCGGGGGCCTCGGGCCAGTAGTTCGCGACGATGTGCTCGTTGAGCGCCTCGCCAGAGCCCAGGCCGAGCCAGTGCCGGCCCGGGTACATCGCGGCCAGCGTCGCGGACGCCTGCGCGACCATGGCGGGGTGCCAGCGGAACGTCGGCGCCGTGACGCCGGGGCCGATGTCGCCTGTCGTGCGCTCGCCGAGCGCGGTCAGCACGTTCCAGACGAACGCCGCCTGCCCCTGCGCCGGGACCCACGGCTGGTAGTGGTCCGCCGCCATCACACCGGAGAACCCGTGGGCCTCCGCGTGCGCGGAGAGCTCGACGGCCTCCGTCGGGTGGAACTGCTCGAGCATGGCTGCGTACCCGACCGTGAGGCCGTTCGCGGTGACCGTGGACATTCACACTCCTGTTTCGGAACCCGAGGACGTCGCCCCCGAATCACCCTAACCACGGGACCGCGTCGATGATGCCGCAGGGCTAGAGGGAAGGCAGCGCCGCGCTGTACAGCCACGCGTGCATCAGGGAGGCGAGGGGCTTGCCGCCGACCTCCTCCGCGCAGACGAGGAACTCCTCCGTGCTGACCGTGCCGTGCCGGTAGCGGGCGGTCCACGTGCGCAGGAGGTCGAAGAACACCGCGTCGCCCAGGCGCAGACGCAGGGCGTGCAGGGTCAGCGCCCCGCGCTTGTACAGGCGGTCGTCGAACATCGCGTCCGGGCCCGGGTCGCCGATGACGAGGTCCTGCGGCAGGCCGGCCAGGCGCAGGTGCGTCGCACGTGCGTGGTACTCCGCGGAGCGCCCGCCCGACCCCTCCGACCAGAGCCACTCGGCGTAGCAGGCGAACCCCTCGTGCAGCCAGATGTCGCGCCACAGGCCCACGGTCAGGCTGTTGCCGAACCACTGGTGCGCGAGCTCGTGGGCGACCAGCCGCTCCGAGCCGCGGTCGCCGTCCATGTGGTTGGCGCCGAAGACGGACAGGCCCTGCGCCTCGAGCGGGATCTCCAGGTCGTCGTCGGTGACCACGACCGTGTACGCCGCGAACGGGTAGGGCCCGAAGAGGCGCTCGAACAGCTCGACCATCTGGGTCTGGCGACCGAGGTCGTTCACCGTCTGCACGCGCAGCCGCGGCGGGACCAACGCCTCCTCGCGCGGACCGGTCCGGATGCGCAGGTACCGGCCCACCTGGAGCGTGGCCAGGTACGGCGCCATCGGGTCCAGCTGCTCGTAGACCCACACCACGCGTCCGGCGCGTGCCGTGCGCGAGACGAGGCGCCCGTTCGCGACGACCTCGTAGCCCGCCTCGCAGCTGACGGTGAACCGGTACGCGGCCTTGTCGGCGGGACTGTCGTGGCAGGGGAACCAGCTGGGCGCGCCGTTCGGCTGGCCCGCGACGATCACGCCGTCGGACAGCTCCTCCCAGCCGACGTCGCCCCACGGGCCGCGCAACGGCCGGGGCTGGCCGGCGTACTTCACGTCGAGCACCAGCGCGGCGCCGGCGGCGACCTCGTGCTTGAGCTTCACGACGATCCGGTGGTCGTGCTGCGTCCAGCGCTCGGGCCGCGAGCCGTCGACGAGGACATGGCTCACGCGCAGCCCGCGCAGGGCCAGCGAGACGCTCCTGGTGGGCCGCGCGGCGCGGGCGTAGACCCGCGCGCGACCCTCGAGGCGGTTCGTCGTGACCCGGTAGTCGAGCTCCAGCTCGTACAGGTCGACGTCCAGGTCACCGTCGACGTGCCCCGGCAGGTACGGGTCGGGCGCCGCGAGGTCGAGGGGAGCTGTCACGCCGGCACCGGGGCGACGGGGTTGCCGGTCCAGCGCGAGCCGGCGGGGATCGAGTCGCCACGCAGGACCAGCGATGCCGGCCCCACGCTCGCGCCGTCGTCGAGCGACGCCGCCGGCAGCACCACGCCGTGCGGGCCGAGGCTCGCTCCCTGTCCCAGCACCACGGTGTCCATGCTCATCACCCGATCATGGAACAGATGCGTCTGCAGCACGCAGCCGCGATTCACCGTGGACGCGTCGCCGAGCCGCACGAGGTCCGCCTCGGGCAGCCAGTACGTCTCGCACCAGACCCCGCGACCGATCCGGGCGCCGAGCGTGCGCATCCAGACCGTGAGCGCGGGCGACCCGATCGTGGCCGGACCGAGCCACGGCACGGCGACCGACTCGAGGAAGGTGTCCGCGAGCTCGTTGCGCCAGATGAAGGAGCTCCACAGCGGGTGGTCGCCCGGCTTCAGCCTGCCGACGAGGGCCCACTTCGCGGCCGTCGCGAGCGCGCACGCCAGCGCCGCCGCCCCCAGCACGACCAGCCAGGAGACGGCCGCCGCGGCCGCGAGCCCCCACTGGTCGAGCGCGGCCTGCAGGACCAGGAGCACGAGCACGCCGAGGCCGAACGTGCAGATCACCGGCACGATCCGGCAGAGCTCGACGACCGCGCGCGCCACCCGCAGGCGGGTCGGCGGCTCGAACGTCCGCGAGTCGTCGCCCTCCCCGGCGACCCGCCGCAGCTTCGTCGGCGGCGACCCGATCCACGACGTCCCGGCGCGCGCTCCCTCGGGCGTGGCCGACAGGACCGCGACGAGCCCGCGCTTGGGCACCGCGCGGCCGGGCGCGATCATCCCCGAGTTGCCCAGGAACGCGCGCTTGCCCACCTTGCTCCGCTCGACCCGCAGCCAGCCGCGGCCCAGCTCGTAGGAGCCGATCAGGGTGTCGTCGGCCAGGAACGCCCCGTCGCCGACGCTCGTCAGCGACGGGATCATCAGGGCGGTCGACGCCTCGACGTCGCGACCGATGTCCGCGCCGAGCGCCCTCAGCCACAGCGGCGTCGCCGTGCTCGAGTAGAGCGGGAAGAGCGTGGTCCGTGCGTCGTCCATCAGCCGCTGCGTAGCCCAGACCTGCCAGCCGTGCCGGCTGCGGACCGCGTGGTACCCCTCGCGCAGCCCGACGCCGAGCAGCCGCACGGAGACCAGCGTGACCAGCAGGAGCACGAGGACCATCGTCAGGGCGCCGAGCGGCACGGCCTTCAGCGCGTCCCCGGCCGCGTCCCACCAGCCGGCGCTGTCGCGCACGGAGAAGCCGACGACGAGCAGGCCGCACAGCGCGGCGACCACCGGCAGCGCGGCGAGCAGCGCCGCGGTGAGGCCGTAGACGGCCACCCAGCGGCGTCCGCGCGGGGCGCGCTCGGCGGGCCACTGCCCCGGCGCGGGACCGTCGAACACCGCGGGCGAACCCGTCCAGAGCTCGCCCGGGGGAACGGACTTCAGGACGGCAGAGCCGGGAGCGATCTCCGCGCCCTGGCCGATGCGCGTCCCCGGGCCGAGCGTGGAACGCGTGCCGACCGTGGCGCGCTTGTCGATCCGGATACGGCCGACCTTGAGGATGTCGCCGTCGAGCCAGTGGCCGCGCAGGTCGACCTCGGGCTCGACCGAGCAGCCGTTGCCCAGCCGGAGCATCCCGGTGACCGGCGGTGGCGTGTGCAGGTCGACGTCCTTGCCCACGGTCGCGCCGAGCGCGCGGGCGTACGCGGCGGTCCACGGCGAGCACGAGAGGTTCTCCGAGCCCGCCGCGGCCGCCCAGGACTCGGCGAACCAGATCCGCAGGTGCACGGAGCCGCCGCGGGCGTACCAGCCGGGCTTGAGGTCACGCAGCAGGCCGCGCGCGACGATCACCGTGGTCCCCATGCGGCCGAGCGGGCTGATGAGCACCAGCCAGCCGAGCGCGACCCACCACCACACACCGGCGACCACGGGCACCCACGTCGCGTTCGTCGCGGTGCGCAGGACCGCGTCCGCGGCGAGCAGCCAGGTGAGCCAGCGCAGGCCCACGAGCAGTGACAACGGCACCGCGAGCATCGTCTGGATCACCTGGGTCCGCAGCGGGGTCGGCCGCACCACGCGCTGGTCCGAGACGGTCACGGGCTCGAACTCGTCGAGGGTTCGGGCGAGGTCGCCGATCCGCGGGTTCTCGTAGACGTCCGCCACCGTGACCGTCGGGAACCGCTCGCGCAGCGCCGAGACCAGCTGCGCGGCGACGAGGCTGCCGCCGCCCGCGTCGAAGAAGTCGTCCTTGGGTCCGGCCACCGCCACCCCGAGGGCCGCCGTCCAGCGCTGCGCGACCCACCGGGCGGTGTCGGACAGGCCCGCCGCGGGCGGGGCGTCGTCGTCGGGACGTGCGAGCGGCCAGGGCAGCGCGTCGCGGTCGACCTTGCCCGATCCCCGCGTGGGGATCTGCTCGACGGGCGCGAGCAGCGGCACCAGGGCGGCCGGCAGGACACCGCGCAGCGCCTCCCGGGACGCCGCGAGGTCGATGTCGGCGCCCGGCTCCGGCACGAGGTAGCCGACGAGGACCGCGGTCCCGGCCGGTGTGCGCCGGACCGCGGCCGCGGCGCTCGCCACACCCGGCAGCGCCAGCAGCGCCGAGTCGACCTCGCCCAACTCGATCCGTCGGCCCCCGACCTTGACCTGGTCGTCGGCCCGTCCCTGGAACAGCAGTCCCTCGGCCTCGTACCGGACCAGGTCGCCGCTGCGGTACGCGCGCTCCCAGCCGAGCGTCTCGACGCCCGCGTACTTCTCGGCATCCTTGGCCGCGTCCAGGTACCGCGCCAGGCCGACGCCGCCGATGATCAGCTCGCCGACCTCCCCCTCGGCGACGTGCACGCCGTCGGGTCCGACGACCGCGAGGTCCCACCCGTCCAGCGCGTGCCCGATGCGGACCGGCCCCTCGCCGGTGAGCAGCGCGCCGCACGCGACGACGGTCGCCTCGGTCGGGCCGTAGGTGTTCCAGACCTCGCGCCCGTCGCCGACGAGCCGGGCCGCGAGCTCGGGCGGGCACGCCTCGCCGCCGAAGATGAGCAGCCGGACACCGGCGAGCTCCTCGGAGCGCCACAGGCCGGCCAGCGTCGGGACCGTGGAGATGACCGTGATCCGCTGCGCGACCAGCCACGGGCCGAGGTCCATGCCGGTGCGGACCAGGGCACGCGGCGCCGGGACGAGGCAGGCGCCGTGCCCCCAGGCCAGCCACATCTCCTCGCAGCTGGCGTCGAACGCGACGGACAGGCCGGCCAGCACGCGGTCGCCGGGGCCCAGCGGTTCGTCCTGCAGGAACATGCGCGCCTCGGCGTCGACGAACGCCGCAGCCGAGCGGTGCGTGACCGCGACGCCCTTGGGCGCGCCGGTCGAGCCCGACGTGAAGATGATCCAGGCGTCGTCCGTGACGCTCGGCTCGGTGGGCGTCGCCCGCGTGCGCGTCAGGATCGCCAGGTCGCCCTCGGTGAGCACCCGCGCGACGCCGGCCTCGCGGAACACCGTCGCGGCCCGCTCGTCGGGGTCGTCGACGTCGACCGGCACGTATGCGGCACCCGCGGCCATGACGCCGAGGATCGCCGTGTAGAGCTCGGCGGTGCCCGACGGGATCCGCACGCCGACGCGGTCACCCGGACCGATGCCCACCGCGGCCAGACCGGCGGCGGCGCCCCGGACGGCGTCGAACAGCTCCCGGTACGTCAGGCTCACGCTGCCGTCGTCGAGCGCCGGGCTGTCCGCGTGGGCGTCGACCGTTGCGCGCAGGACGTCGATGAGCGTCCGAGGCTCCGGGGCGAGACCTGACCGGAGGAATCCCTCGGTCGTCATCGCCACACCCCGTGTTCGTCTCTTCGCGCGTGCATGTTCCCCCGATCATGGCCCCCATGACCCGGCGAACGGCGATCCTGCCATCCGTCGGTCACGTCGGCTGCGTCGTTCATCGACTGGTCACGCACCGTTCACCGGCGTCGATCCCGGGAGGGCACGGGACGCGGACCCGGGCTGTCCGCCGATCTGGGAAGATATGGCCCCATGAGCTCCGACTCCCCCCTGCGCATCACGGCCCCGCGACACGTCCCGGACAAGGTCTCCCTCGACGGGGTAGAGGTCCGCTGGGACGCAGCGTGGACCGAGCAGGGTCTGTACGCGTTCGACCGCACGGCGACGCGCGAGCAGGTGTACTCGATCGACACCCCGCCGCCGACCGTCTCGGGCTCCCTGCACGTCGGGCACGTGTTCTCCTACACGCACACGGATGTCGTCGCGCGCTTCCAGCGCATGCGCGGCCGCGAGGTGTTCTACCCGATGGGCTGGGACGACAACGGCCTGCCCACCGAGCGTCGCGTGCAGAACTACTACGGCGTGCGCTGCGACCCGTCCCTGCAGTACGAGGCCTCGTTCGAGCCGCCGTTCGACGGCGACGTCCCCAAGGGCGCCCAGCAGGTGCCGGTGAGCCGTCGCAACTTCGTCGAGCTCTGCGAGCGCCTGACGGTCGTCGACGAGCGCCAGTTCGAGGCCGTGTGGCGCCGGCTCGGCCTCTCGGTCGACTGGGGCATGACCTACCAGACGGTGTCCGCGGAGTCGCGGGCCGTCGCGCAGCAGGCGTTCCTGCGCAACCTCGCCCGCGACGAGGCCTACCAGGCCGAGGCGCCCGGCCTCTGGGACGTCACGTTCCAGACCGCGGTCGCGCAGGCCGAGCTCGAGGCCCGCGACTACCCGGGGGCGTTCCACCGCGTCGCGTTCCATCCAGTGGGAGCAGCGCAGACGTCGCCTGTTTTCATCGAGACGACGCGTCCGGAGCTCCTGCCCGCGTGCGTCGCCCTGATCGCGCACCCCGACGACGAGCGCTACCAGCACCTCTTCGGGACGACCGTGCGCTCCCCGCTGTTCGGCGTCGAGCTGCCCGTGCTCGCGCACCCCGGCGCGGAGCCGGACAAGGGCGCGGGCATCGCGATGTGCTGCACCTTCGGTGACCTGACCGACGTGCAGTGGTGGCGCGAGCTGCAGCTGCCCACGCGCTCGATCATGGGCCGCGACGGCCGCATCCTGCGCGAGACGCCCGAGTGGATCACCTCGCCGGAGGGCCGCGCCACCTACGAGGAGCTCGCCGGCAAGACGACGTTCTCCGCACGCGAGGCCGTCGTCGCAGGGCTGCGCACCGCGGGCGACCTCGACGGCGAGCCCGTGCCCACGCAGCGCAAGGCAAACTTCTACGAGAAGGGCGACAAGCCCCTCGAGATCGTCACCAGCCGCCAGTGGTACATCCGCAACGGCGGTCGCGACGAGGCTCTGCGCGAGGCGCTGCTGACCCGCGGCGCCGAGCTCGGGTTCAACCCGGACTTCATGCGCGTCCGCTACGAGAACTGGGTCGGCGGCCTGAACGGCGACTGGCTCGTGTCGCGGCAGCGGTTCTTCGGCGTGCCGTTCCCGGTCTGGTACGCGCTCGACGCCGACGGCGAGCCCGTCTACGAGACGCCGCTGGTGCCGACCGAGGACCAGCTCCCGGTCGACCCGTCCTCCGACGTCCCGACCGGCCACACGGCCGAGCAGCGCGGCGTGCCCGGCGGCTTCGTCGGCGACCCCGACATCATGGACACCTGGGCGACCAGCTCCCTGACACCCCAGATCGTCGGCGGCTGGCGCACCGACCCCGACCTGTTCGCGCGCGTCTTCCCCATGGACCTTCGCCCCCAGGGCCAGGACATCATCCGCACCTGGCTGTTCTCGACGGTCGTGCGCAGCCACCTCGAGCACGGCTCGCTGCCGTGGTCGTCGGCCGCCATCAGCGGCTGGATCCTGGACCCCGACCGCAAGAAGATGTCCAAGTCCGTCGGGAACGTGGTGACCCCGTTCGGGCTGCTCGAGGAGCACGGGTCCGACGCCGTCCGGTACTGGGCCGCGTCCGCGCGCCTGGGTACCGACGCCGCGTTCGAGGTCGGGCAGATGAAGATCGGCCGGCGCCTGGCGATCAAGATCCTCAACGCCTCGAAGTTCGCGCTCTCCTTCGGGGGCGCCGACGAGCCGCTGTCGCTCGACCCCGCGCTGGTGACCGCAGAGATCGACCGCGCGATGCTCGCCGGGCTCGCGGACGTCGTCGAGAAGGCCACCGCCGCCCTGGTCGCCTACGACCACACGCGGGCCCTGGAGCTCTCGGAGACGTTCTTCTGGACGTTCTGCGACGACTACCTCGAGCTGGTCAAGGACCGCGCCTACTCCGACGGTGAGGCCGCACAGTCGGCCCGGACCGCGCTGGCCATCGCGCTCGACGTGATGCTCCGCCTGTTCGCGCCGGTGCTGCCGTTCGCGACCGAGGAGGTCTGGTCGTGGTGGCGCGAGGGGTCGGTGCACCGCGCCGCGTGGCCGGACGCCGCTCCCCTGCGCTCGGCCGCCGGATCCGCCGACGCGGGCGTCGTGGCCGCCGCCGGCTCCGCCCTGGCCGCCCTGCGCAAGGTGAAGTCGGAGGCCAAGGTGTCGATGCGCACCGAGATCGCCGCCGTGACGCTCTCGGTGCCCGCCGGCCTGCGCGCCGGCGTCGAGGTCGCTCTCGACGACGTCCGCTCGGCCGGCCGCGTCACGGGCACCCTCGACCTCGTCGACGGCGACGCCGAGACGGTCGTCGCGAGCAACGCCGAGCTCGTCCCCCCGACCCCGGCTCCCGCCCCGTAGCACCCACGACGTCCGAGCAGATGTGGCCTATAGCGCCCATCTGCTCGGACGTTGCTGTCTCTCGCGTCTGACGTCCGAGCAGACGTGGGTTCTGGCCCACATCTGCTCGGACGTTGCGGGCTAGACGACCGTGCGGAGGCGGGCCTGGTCGGCCGACTGGGTGGGGACCGCCTCGCTCGGCGTGGAACCGTCGGACCAGCGCAGGACGGCGCCGATGCCGTCCACGAGGTCCACCGAGCCGTTCTCCGCGAACGTGAGGCCGGCATCCTGACCGATCGCCGCCCGCACCAGGGCGACGTCCGCCGGGAGCCGGCGCGCGCCGTCGCTCACCCCGATCGCCGCGAGGTCGTCCGCCGACGACGCGAGCTGCAACGGCTCGTCACCGACCCACAGCTCCCGCTCGGAGAGGCCCTGCGAGAGCGCGTCGACGTGCAGCACGAGCTCGGACACCTGCCCGCGCCGCAGCACCTCGATCACGTCGTCCAGGGCGGTCACGGCACCCTCGCCGCGACCCTGCGCCTGCCGGAACCGGTCCAGCACGGCGTCGCGACGACGGCCGCGGAACCCGCTGAGCACCTCGGCGACCCGTCCGTCGAACACGTCCTGGTTGACCCCGTCGCCCCGCGCACCGCCGAGCACGTCGACGAGCACCTCGGTGACGTGCTGCGCGACCGCCTCGCGGACCAGTCCCACGGCGCGCCCGTCGCCCGTGAGCACGACCACGTCCGGGTTCCGCTCGGACACGCGCTTGTCGAGCACGGCCGCGACCGCCTCGGCGTTGCGCTGCCACGAGTCCTCGGCCCGCGTCTGGCTGCGCCGGTCGAGCCCGCCCTCACGGGTCTTGTGCACGTCGTCGTGCCCACCCTCGACGGTCTCGACCTCCGGCCCCCCGAGGGTCCGCACGCTGCCGCCCGTGGCCCAGGTGAGGTCCGCACCGTTGCGGTCCACCTCGACGAGCAGGTAGCTGACGGTCTGGTCGGCCGCGCGGATCGCGGGGAGCAGCGCGGGCACGGGCCCGTACACGGCGTGCGCCTGTGCGGGCGGCTCGGCGAGCACCCGGTCGACGACGACCGAGTCGGCGTCCGAGACGATCACGCGGCCGTGCGGGCCGCGGACACCGGTCGGCGTGGCGACCAGGTCCCCGATCTCGTCCAGCACGCGGGCGGGCGCTCCGTCGCGCTCCAGCTGGCGTCGGACGGCCTTCCAGCGGTCGGCTGCCTCCGCCTCCCCGGCAGCGTCGGCGCGGGTCACGTCCAGGTAGACGGTCGTGAACGGCGACGGACGTCCGAGCAGGGGCTTGAGCCAGTGCAGGTCCATGGGCAGATCCTCCGGGATCGACGGCTCCCCAGCGGTCGCGGGTCCCCCCCGTACGGTCCGCCGGAGCTGACCCTGTCTACCTTCCGCCACCTGTGGTCCGTCCGCTACCCCGGGCAGCGAATCCGTCTCAGCTGCGCGTCGCGTGGTCCTGCGCGATCTCCTCGTGGTGCCGGATGACCTCCTCGACGATGAAGGCGAGGAACTTCTCGGCGAAGACCGGGTCGAGGTCGGCCTCGTGCGCGAGCTGGCGCAGGCGCGCGACCTGCTGCTCCTCGCGACCCGGGTCCGACGGCGGCATCCCCTGCGTGGCCTTGAGCACGCCGACCTGCTGCGTCGCCTTGAACCGCTCGGCGAGCAGGTAGATCAGCGCGGCGTCGATGTTGTCGATGCTGCCGCGCAGCCGGACCAGGTCCGGCGGGATCGGGGTGGGGAGGTCGCTCACGAACGCGATCCTAGGTCCCCGACGACGAAGGTCAGGCGCTCTTCTCGCGGGGCGGCCGCTTCTCGCGGGGGGTCTCGCGCGGGATCAGGGTCGGGTTCACGTTCTCCAGGACGACCGCGCGCGTGATCTCCACGCGGGCGACGTCGTCGCGGCTGGGGACCTCGAACATGACCTGCTGGAGGACCTCTTCCATGATCGCCCGCAGACCACGGGCACCCGTGCCGCGCAAGAGCGCCTGGTCGGCGATCGCGGCCACGGCCTCGTCGTCGAACTCGAGGTCGACGCCGTCGATCTGGAACATGCGCTGGTACTGCTTGACCAGCGCGTTCTTGGGCTCCGTGAGGATGCGGACGAGCGCGTCCTGGTCCAGCCGCGCGACCGCGGCGACCACGGGCAGCCGGCCGATGAACTCGGGGATCAGGCCGTACTTCTGCAGGTCCTCCGGTCGGACCTCCGAGAACAGGTCACCCTCGTCGACGGACTCCAGGAGCGGGGCGCCGAAGCCCACGACCCGCTTGCGGGCGCGGGCGGCGATGATGTCGTCGAGACCCGAGAACGCGCCCGCCACGATGAACAGCACGTTCGTGGTGTCGATCTGGATGAACTCCTGGTGCGGGTGCTTGCGGCCGCCCTGCGGAGGGACCGAGGCCGTGGTGCCCTCGATGATCTTCAGCAGCGCCTGCTGGACGCCCTCGCCGGAGACGTCGCGCGTGATCGACGGGTTCTCGCTCTTGCGCGCGATCTTGTCGATCTCGTCGATGTAGATGATGCCCGACTCGGCCTTCTTGACGTCGTAGTCAGCGGCCTGGATGAGCTTGAGCAGGATGTTCTCGACGTCCTCGCCCACGTAGCCGGCCTCGGTCAGGGCCGTGGCGTCCGCGATGGCGAACGGGACGTTGAGCATGCGGGCCAGGGTCTGCGCGAGGTACGTCTTGCCGGTGCCGGTGGGGCCCACGAGCAGGATGTTCGACTTCGCGATCTCGATCTGGTCGTCGGTGGACCGACCGGCCTCGCCCGCCTGGACGCGCTTGTAGTGGTTGTACACGGCCACCGACAGCGCTCGCTTGGCCGACTCCTGGCCGATGATGTACTGCTCGAGGAAGTCGAAGATCTCCTTGGGCTTGGGCAGCTCGACCAGCCCGACCTCGGTGGCCTCCGCCAGCTCTTCCTCGATGATCTCGTTGCAGAGCTCGATGCACTCGTCGCAGATGTAGACGCCGGGGCCCGCGATCAGCTTCTTGACCTGCTTCTGCGACTTGCCGCAGAAGGAACACTTGAGGAGATCGGCTCCGTCCCCGATACGAGCCACGTCGATCCCCTTCCTCGTGTCGCCTCCGCCCGGCGGGCGATGCGTCCGTGCACAGCTGGTCGGTGCAGCAAGTCGGTGCAGCGCGACCCCGGAGGGTGCGCGTCCTCCCCCATTGCACACCACACCGGCCGGGATGTCAGCCGAACACACGGGGCGCGGTGCGCCGGGATGCGAAAACTCCCCGGATGGTCCACGGACCGGGCCGCAACGTGCCGGCCCGGTCCGTGGACGCAGTCGTCCTACTAACTACTTCGGCTGAACAGTCGTCGCGATGACACCTTTTCGGCTCTCGAGCACCTGGTCGACGATCCCGTACTCCTGCGCCTGCTGCGCCGTCAGGATCTTGTCGCGCTCGATGTCCTTGCGGACCAGCTCGATGTCGCGGCCCGTGTGGTGCGCGATCGTGAGCTCGAGCCACTCGCGCATGCGGATGAGCTCGTTCGCGTGGATCTCGATGTCCGAGGCCTGCGCGTAGCCGCCACCCTCCATCGCGGGCTGGTGGATCAGCACGCGGGCGTTGGGCAGGGCCAGGCGCTTGCCCGGCGACCCGGCGGCGAGCAGCACGGCCGCGGCCGAGGCGGCCTGCCCGAGGCAGACCGTCTGGATGTGCGGCTTGATGTACTGCATCGTGTCGTAGATCGCCGTCAGCGCGGTGAACGAGCCGCCGGGCGAGTTGATGTACAGGATGATGTCGCGGTCCGGGTCGGTGCTCTCGAGCACCAGGAGCTGGGCCATGACGTCGTCAGCAGACGCGTCGTCCACCTGCACGCCGAGGAAGATGATGCGGTCCTCGAACAGCTTGGTGTACGGGTCCTGACGCTTGAAGCCGTAGGCGGTGCGCTCCTCGAACTGCGGCAGCACGTACCGGGCCGCGGGCGACGAGGGGGCCAGCCCACCAGGGCCGGCCAGCATCCCCGCGCGGGCCATGAACTGGGACTCCATGCTCACGAGATTCTCCTCAAG
The DNA here is from genome assembly GCF_056404795.1 of Cellulomonas sp. P2_B4. Classification (NCBI taxonomy): domain Bacteria; kingdom Bacillati; phylum Actinomycetota; class Actinomycetes; order Micrococcales; family Cellulomonadaceae; genus Cellulomonas; species Cellulomonas sp. P2_B4. Next base: position 27,100 of record NZ_JBFUDI010000013.1, on the reverse strand, counting down.
ATGGTGATGGCAGCGGTCTGGAGGACCGGCTCAGTTGGTCCCGCCGCCACCGGCGACCGAGTCCGCCCGCTCGACCACGTGGTCGATGAAGCCGTACTCGAGGGCCTCGGGGGCCGTGAACCAGCGGTCGCGGTCGGCGTCGCTGTTGATCTGGTCGACGCTCTTGCCGGTCTGCGCGGCGGTCAGCTCGGCGAGCACCGTCTTCATGTGCAGGATCAGCTGCGCGTTGATGCGGACGTCGGTGGCGGTGCCGCCGATGCCGCCCGACGGCTGGTGCATCATCACGCGGGCGTGGGGCGTCGCGTAGCGCTTGCCCTGCGCGCCCGACGAGAGCAGGAACTGCCCCATCGAGGCGGCCATGCCCATCGCGATCGTGGCGACGTCCGGCTGGATGAACTGCATGGTGTCGTAGATCGCCATGCCCGCGGTGATCGAGCCACCCGGCGAGTTGATGTACAGCCAGATGTCCTTGTCGGGGTCCTCGGCCGCCAGCAGCAGCATCTGGGCGCAGATGGCGTTCGCGTTGTCGTCGCGCACCTCCGAGCCCAGCCAGATGATGCGCTCGCGCAGGAGTCGGTTGTAGATGGAGTCATTGAGGCCGAATGCCGGGGACTCGGCCCTGGCCAGCGTCGGCACGTGCTCGTTCACGAAGGCTCCCTCGTCTGACGGTGACATCTGTCCTGCTCGCCAGAGGACCCGGGATCGACCCGTCCCACCTGTGCGATGCAGTGACCCTAACGCGCAGGAACACCCCTCCATGTCCCCGCCGCGAGCGTTTTCGCTGACGGCAGAGCCGCACGCCCGGTACGGGTGGGATGCACGAAGGCCCCGCACCGATCGAGCCGGTGCGGGGCCTTCGGGAGGCGTCAGGCCTTGGCGTCCTCGGTGAACGACGAGATGTCGCTGGCCGCGTCGGTGCTCGGCTGCTCGTCGCCGGCCTCCGACTCGACGTCCGCGAGGACGGCGGCCTGCTGGGCCAGCTCCTCGGCGGCGTCGTCCGCGTCCGTGCCGATGAAGTCGCTCAGGTCGACCGCGTTGCCGGCCGCGTCGGTGACCGCGACGCGACGCAGGGCGACCGCGAGGGCCTTCGAGCGCGCGACCTCGGCGACCATCATGCCGATCTGGCCCTGCTGGTCGATGGTCTGGATGAACGTGTTCGGGTCCATGCCGTACTGGCGCGACGCGCTGACCAGGTAGTCCAGCAGCTCGGGCTGGCTGACCTTGATCTCGAGCTCCTCGGCGAGCGTGTCCAGGAGGATCTGGTTGCGCAGCGCGGTGGTCGCCTGCTCGCCGACCTCGGCGCGGTGCTCGTCGTCCTCGAGACGACCCTCACCCTCGAGGTGACGGTGCACCTCGGCCTCGACGACGCCCTGCGGGATCGGGATCTCGGTGCCGGCGAGGAGCTGCTCGAGCAGCAGGTCGCGGGCCTGGACCGCCTGGTTGGAGATCTTGGTCTTCGACGCCTGCTCGCGCAGGTCCGCCGTCAGCTCGTCGAGCGTGTCGAACTCGCTCGCGAGCTGGGCGAAGTCGTCGTCGGCCTCGGGAAGCTGGCGCTCCTTGACGGTGGTCGCCGTGACGGTCACCAGGGCGGTCTCGCCCTCGTGGTCGCCGCCCGCGAGGGCCGTCTCGAACGTCGTGGTCTCGCCGGCGGACAGGCCGGTCAGCGCCTCGTCGAGACCCTCGAGCATGTTGCCCGAGCCGATCTCGTAGCTGACGCCGCTGACCTGGTCGACCTCCTCGTCACCGATCTTGGCGACGAGGTCCAGGACGACGAAGTCCTTCTCGGCGGCCGGGCGGTCGATGCCGACCAGCGTGCCGAAGCGCTCGCGCAGGGCGTCCAGGCGGCCGGTGATGTCCTCGTCGGAGACCTCGACGTCGTCGACCGTGATCGCGATGCCGTCGAAGGCGGGGACGGTGATCTCGGGGCGGACCTCGACCTCGGCGGTGAAGTGCAGCTCGCCCTCCTCGCCGGACGGCGTGCCGGGGATCTGGGTGACCTCGACCTCGGGCTGGCCGAGCGGGCGCAGCTTGTTCTCGCGGACGGCCTCGGCGTAGAAGCCGGACAGACCCTCGTTGATCGCGTGCTCGAGGACGGCGGGACGGCCGACGCGCTGGTCGATGATGCGCGGCGGGACCTTGCCCTTGCGGAAGCCGGGAACGGTGACGTCCTGCGCGATGTGCTCGTAGGCGTGCGCGATGCTCGGCTTGAGCTCGTCGTACGTCACCTCGACGGTCAGCTTGACCTTTGTCGGGTCCAGGGTCTCGACGGCGCTCTTCACTTCGATGGTCTCCAACTGATCGGGTCCGGCGCCGGTGACTCCGGCGTTCTCCGTGGATCTCTGAGCGGATTCTGCGTGCTCATGCTCACGACTGCCGCGCGCAGACCCGTCGGGCGCGCGCTGGCGACCCTCGATCTTACGTCACCGCGCCGGGTGGCCCAAAGCGAGCCCCCGACCACTCGACGGCCGACGAGGACCGCGAGGACCGCGGGCCGTCGGCGCTCGGCCGCCGTCCCACCGAGCCGCGGCGCCTCGACAGAACCCTGGTCGGGATGGCGGGATTCGAACCCACGACCTTCCGCTCCCAAAGCGGACGCGCTACCAACCTGCGCCACATCCCGGCACACCCGACCGGGCCCGGAGGCCGGCTGGGTGCACGTTGCGCCCTCGCGCACCCGGTACCCTGGGTGCCGCGGTCCGGACTGATCACTCAGAGCTCTGGGTGACGGTCGGACCTGTGCGGACGTAGCTCAATGGTAGAGCCCCAGTCTTCCAAACTGGCTACGCGGGTTCGATTCCCGTCGTCCGCTCCAGTCCGTCCGTCCGGCGAGCTCTCAGCTCGCCTCGTCGCGGTTCTGGGTGAACCGCTCGAGCTGGCCTTCGTGCAGACCGGTCACGAACTCGTAGCCTGCCCTGGCCCGCGGACCGATCCGTGGGTCGTCGGGAGTGCGCCCGTCGCGCAGGGCGTGCAGGTAGGCCCGGTCCTGGTCGATCCGTGTGCGGAGCTCGGCGGCTCCAGCCACGGACCCGTGGCCGGGCACGACGACCTCGACGCCGTCCGATGCGTCCTCGAGCAGCTGCAGGGCGGCGAGGTAGTCCCCGACCGGGTCCTCGGCGAACGCGTTGAGCAGGGGGATCAGCACGTCGGAGAGCATGTCGCCGGCGACGAGCACGCCACGTTCCTCGATCAGCAGGGCCGCGTGCCCGGGGGCGTGCGCGCGATGCTCGATGACCCGGACCGCCGGGCCGTCCCACGGGATCCTCGTCGCCCCGGCGGGCAGGCCGTCGATGCGGCCGAAGACGTCGTCGACCGGCACCTGGTCCGCGATGTCCGCCGGGAGCATCCTGGCGACGAAGGCCCTCCAGTCCGGGTCGGCGAGRCGCGCCGCGATGGCGGCCGCGCAGGTGGCCGTGCCGTAGCGGGGCACGTCGCCGAACCCGGCGTGCCACAGGAGGTGGTCCCAGTGCGGGTGCGTCGAGAACCCCGCCGCGACGGGCCGTCCCAGGTCCCCGGCGATGCCGGCGAGCTCGTCGGCGAGCACTCCCGGGTCGACCAGCAGGACGCCCGCCGCCCCGTGCACCACGACGGCGTTGCTCTGCAGGAACGTGCTCTCGTGGGTGAGCACACCCTCGGCGACCTGTCGCAGCATCAGCCGACCTCGCTCTCGTCGCGGATGGCGTAGTGGCGCAGCGTCACGCCGGAGTCGAACGAGCGGTGCTCGAGCAGGTCGAGCTCGACGGGCCGGTCGTAGTCGTCGAAGAGCGGCCGACCGAAGCCGAGGATCGCGGGATGGGTGGTGAGCAGCAGCTCGTCCAGCAGGCCGGCGCGGAGCAGCTGGGTGGCCAGCGACGCCCCACCGACGCCGATCATGCCGTCGGTCTCGGCGCGCAGCACCGCGAGCTGCTCGATGGCGTCGTCGCCCCCGATGATCCGGGTGTCGTGATCGGCGCTGTGCCGGGTGCGGGAGACGAGCACCTTGGGCGTGGTGGTCCAGATCTCGCCGTACTCGCGCAGCACCTCAGGCAACGAGTCGTCGTCGCGCGCCCCCGGCCACGTCTGCTCCATCGTCTCGTAGAAGACCCGGCCGTGGACGATCATCGACGCCGCGCGTGCGAAGGCGTTCAGCTCGCGGTGCAGCTCCTCGTCGATGCGCAGCCACTCGCCCGCGCCGTCGTCGCCAGGGACCTGCTCGATCCGCAGGTCGAGGGACACGTTCATGGCGTACACGAAACGGCCCATCGTCTCCTCCTCGCATAGTGATTGCGATCTGCAACCACTATAGTGAGGCCGAAAGACGTGTCAAGGAGGGGTCGTGGATCCAGGGTCTGGCGGTCCGATCGGCGCCGCCGTCGACGTGCTCGGAGATCGCTGGTCGTTGCTCATCCTGCGCGACGTCATCTTCCGCGACCGCCGCCACTTCCGCGCGCTGCTCACCGGTTCGGCCGAGGGCATCGCGTCGAACATCCTCGCCGACCGCCTCGTGCGGCTCGTCGAGGCGGGGATCCTGACCCGTGGCACGGCCGCCCGCGGGGCGCGCGCCCGGTACAGCCTCACCGAGGCCGGCATCCAGACCCTCCCGATCCTGGACGCCCTGGGCAACTGGGGCCTCGAGTGGCGACCGGGGAGCGCCGCGCTGCAGAGCAGGCAGCAGCTCCTGCACGACGAGGGCCCGGCGTTCGTCGCCGCGCTCATGGACGAGCTCCGGGTGCGCCACCTCGATGCACCGCCGGAGCCGCACGACGGCCCGGGCCCGCTCGAACGGCTCGAGTCCGCGGCCGCCGACCACGACCACGCCGACTGACCGGAGAGCCCCGCGCGCGATGACAGGCTGTGCGCATGTCGGACCTGACCCTCCCCGAGCCGCGCACCGGCGACCCCGCGGACGCTCCCCCGCTGCGCTGGGGAATCCTCGCCCCTGGCCACATCGCGCAGCAGTGGGCGACCGCCCTGCGCGAGCACACCCGCCAGAGGCTCGTCGCGGTCGGGTCACGCTCGCCGGAACGGGCCGCGACGTTCGCGGCCGAGCACCGGGTGGACCGGGTGCACACGTCCTACAAGGCTCTCGTCGACGACCCCGAGGTCGACGCCGTCTACGTCGCCAGCCCGCACAGCCACCACCGCGAGCACGCGCTGCTCGCGCTGCGGGCCGGCAAGCACGTGCTCGTCGAGAAGGCCTTCACGCGCAACGCCGACGAGGCGCGCGAGCTCGTCGCGGCCGCCGGCGAGGCGGGCGTCCTGCTCATGGAGGCCATGTGGACGCGCTACCTCCCGCACACGGACGTCGTGCGCCGGGTGCTCGAGGACGGGCTCCTCGGGGACGTGCACCGGATCACCGCGGACTACGGCGTGCGCGCGGAGCAGGACCCGACGCACCGGCTGCTCGACCCGGCCCTTGCCGGCGGCGCTCTGCTCGACCTCGGCATCTACCCGCTGTCGTTCGCGTCGTCGGTCGCGCGCGCGGCCGGACTGCCGGTGCGGCCGACCAGCGTCCAGGCCGCGGGCTCCCTCACGACGACCGGGGTGGACGCGCAGGTCAGCGCCCAGATCGGCTACGGCACCGCGCAGGCGCAGCTGTTCACGTCGATCCTCACCGCCTCCGGGCACACGGCGCAGGTGTACGGGTCGCTGGGCCGGCTGGAGGTGGACGACCGGTGCTACGTCCCGGCCGGCGTCACGCTCACCGTCGGCGAGCGGTCCGGGACCTGGGACGCCAACCGCGTCCACGGGTACGGCGGCCTCGCGTTCCAGGCCGCGGCGCTCGCGACCTACGTCGCGGAAGGTCGCACGGACTCGCCGCTGCTGCCCCTCGACGAGACGGTCACGATCCTGGAGACGGCCGACGAGATCCGCCGGCAGGTCGGCGTCGTCTATCCGGGTGAGGCCCGAGTCGCGAGGGAGCCGGCACCGACCTGACACTGAGCCCATGAGCGACTGGAACAAGCAGATCATCGACGAGTTCCGTGCGAACGGCGGCGACGTCACGACGAACGGGTTCGGCAAGGGACTCGTCCTGCTGCACCACCGTGGCGCCAAGACCGGCACCGAACGCATCAGCCCCGTGGCCGGCATCGCCCAGGCCGACGGCTCGTGGCTCGTCGCCGCCTCGAAGGGCGGAGCGCCCGACAACCCCGCGTGGTTCCACAACCTGCTCGCCCACCCCGACGTCGAGATCGAGACGCCCGACGACGGGACGCTCCAGGTGAGCGCGACGCAGCTCACCGGCGACGAGCGCGAGGCGGGCTGGGCGCAGTTCACCGCGCGGTCGGCCGGCTTCCGGTCCTACGAGCAGAAGACGACGCGCACGATCCCCGTGCTGCGGCTCGCACCCCGCGACGCCTGACCCCTACTCGAACACCACGCGCCGGCCCTGGTCGCGGACCAGGACGCGGGCCTCGGCGATCATCGCGGCGGCCTGCCTGTCGGACACGCCGCGCAGGGCCGCCACGGTGGCCCGGTCCGCCTTCGCGAGCGTCACCACGTCGGTGATGCCCGAGGCGGCCAGCGCGGCGGCGCGGTGCTCGGCGATGCCGTCGATGGCCAGGATCGGGGCGTCGACGCGCACGCGGCTGACGACCGCCGGACCCGAGTAGCTGGCCTGCTGCGCGAGGACCGTGACCTGCGAGGCGGGCCGGACGGCGGCGACGCGGTCGAGCACCTGGAACTGCTGCAGGCGCACCGGCTGGGCGTGCAGCGCCACCCGGCCACCGACGCGGACGCGCTCCGCGCCGCACGTCTGGCACGGGGTCACGGTGACGGGCCGGCCGGCCGGCGACACCGCCGCGACCGCCTTCGTCGCCGGCGTGTGGGAGCCGCAGGACTGGCAGTAGCAGGACTCGCCCTCGGGACCGTCACCGCTCGGGGTGGCCGGGCACAGGCCGCCGGGCGGGACCGCCACCGGTGGTGAGACGCCGGCGTCGAACGTCACCGCGACGTCGGTCATGCGGACCTCGCCGGGCGCCTGGGACGCGAAGTAGAGCCCGACGTCGGCGGGGGCGCCCATCGAGAGCGTGAGCTCACTCAGGACGACGGCCGACCCGGCGGGCAGGACGATGCCGAGGGTCGCCTCCGTCGCGCCGGCCGGCACCGTCCCGCCGGCCGAGCGGCGGTCGAAGTCGAGCGCGTCGAGCGGGACCCGGGCGACCGGGGCCAAGACGGCCCCCGCATCGTCGGTGAACGTCAGGTCGACGGTCACGCCGGGCTCGCCGCTGACCGTCGCGGAGAGCTGCAGGTCGTAGGCGTCGCCCGGGGTCGCGGCGACGTGCTGGCTGACCGTGTCGGGGACCGCGCCGCCGTTGGAGAGCGTCACGCCCGAGCCCGTGGGCGCGGAGGTCGTGGCGGGCGACGACGGGGTCCAGGTCGAGGAGACGACGTCGGCGGACCCGACGAGGCTGACCTTGTCGACGGCCAGGATGAGCTCGGGCGTGAAGAACCGGATCTCGGCCTGGGTGGCGTTCGCGGGTGCGACCAGGACGGCCTCGTGGTGCGGGATGGCGTCCACCGACGGGCGCTTCTCCAGGTCGATCGCGGTGACGGGCACCCGGTCGACCCGCTCGCCCGAGCAGCGGTCGCCCTTCCAGCGCACCTGCGCGACGGCCCCCTCGACGAACGCGATCCCGTCGAACGAGAACCGGTACCGCGCTCCCCCGACGGCGGGCACGACCTGGGACATCGACGACGCCTGGACGGCCGGTGCGGGCTCGCCCGGGGCCGGGTCGGAGGCACGTTCGGTGGGCCTCTTCGACGCCACGGACGCCAGACCCAGCACCGCGAACACCTCGCCGGTCGTCGCGAGTCCCGCGGGTCGCACGGACCCGGCGGTGATCTCCCACTCGGCCGGCACGGCGTCGCCGAGCGTCAGCACGTTGGCGAGCGACGCCCCCGAACCGACGGCGACGGCGTGCGTGCCCGCCGCGTTGATCGCGACGTGGGCGTTGTCGAGGTTCGGCAGGTCGACCGGCCGGTCGCCGGTGAGACGTCGGTCGGACGCGTCGAACGCGACCGCCGACCCACCGGCGATCACGACGCCGATCTGCCCGGTCGGGTCGACGGCGAACGCCTGGGTCGGGCGGTCGTTGTCGACGCCCAGGTCCAGGTCCAGCTCCGTGGACAGGTCGGCCACGCGCAGGTATCGGACCTCCTGCGGGCCGAGCACGAGGATCGACTGCGTGTCCGGCGTCACGGTGACCGCGCGGGCGCCCGGCTGCACGGCGATCTCGTCGGACGTCCCGCTCGCGACGGCCGCGCGGTCGGCGTACGTGACGACGCTCGACGCGGGCACCCCGGTCGCGTCGTCGACCTCGACCAGCAGGACCACGCKCCCGTCGGGCCCGACGGCGAGGTCGACCGGCCTGCCGGTCTCGACGGCCCTCGGAAGCGACGACCAGGGCACCGTCGAGCCCGCCGCGGCGGCCCGCAGGTCGGACCAGCCGACGTGCCGCACAGCCGACGCGATGCCCGCCTGGGTGCTCGTCGCACCCAGCAGGTAGACGCCCTGACCGTCCGGGGCGGCCGCCATCCGACCGATGCCCTCGGGCACCGCGACGGGTGCGCCGACCGGCCGGCCGGTGTCGGTGTCGACGAGCACGAGGACGCCGCGCGGGCCGCCGCTCGCCACCCCGACGACGCGGAGCTGGTCCAAGGAGACCAGGGCGGTCCGGCCCGACGCGTCCACGACGATCGCCCCGGGGGCGCCCACCCCGATGGCCTCGTCGACCTCGGGCATCCGCGTGAACACGTTGGACCGCACGTACCGCGCGGCGACCGTGGAGCCGTCGGACTGCTGCTGCGTGGCCAGGTGGGCGATCGCGCTGTCCGGCCCGAACGCGACGACGCCGAGGAACTCGTCGGGCCGGCGCAACGGGAGCGTGCGGCCGTCCCGCACCACGGTGCCGACCCGGTACCAGTCGACGAAGTCGCCGTTGGCGACGCGCTCCCCACCGCCCGCGGTGGCCCCGGCACCGGCCGACGCGAGCGCGGTGTTCACGGCCCGGGCGACCTCGGGGAAGCCGAGGCCGAAGTCGACGGTGCCCGATGCGGCGAACCGCTGCAGGTCGACGGCAACCTCGGTGCCACCCGCACCGACGCGGAGCTCGAGCGGCAGCTGGAACCCCTCGGTCGTGTGCCGCAGGCGCAGGTGGGCGCCCAGCGCGCCGGACGCGTCGCCGACGACGGCGCGCCACGACAGGCCGCCGTCGCGCGTCAGCTGGAGGACGGGTGGGGGCGGCGGGGTACCGCCGACCGCCGTCGGTGGGGCGGCGCCCGCACCGGTGTCCGGGCCGGCGCTCCACGCGGCGGTCCCCTCGCGGACCTGCAGCACCATCCACCGGCGCTGGCCGGCGACCACCTCGACCTCGGCCGGCAGCGGGACGCTGACCCAGGTGGGGCTGCCCGCGGCGTCACGCGTCAGGCTGACCGTCGCGGGCCGGCTGAGCATCGAGGCGCGGCCCGGCTTGCCGTCGAGGTCGTCGACGAGGTCGATCGCGAGCGTGACGGCCGAGGTCACGGCGGTGAGCAGGAGGTCGACGGACGTGGCCACCTGCGTGCCCGGCAGGACGAACGGCTGGGCGAGCGACTGCCCGGCGGTGACCTGCACGAGCTCGGTCGCGGCCGCACCGGTGACCGGCCCGTAGACGACCCGCGTCTCGGCGAACGCACCCTGCACGCGCCCCACGGTCCCGCCCTCGACGGCGACCATCCCCGGCGGGACGCTGACCGAGAGATTCCCCTGACCGGCGACCGGCGTGCCGTCGTACGCGTACGGCGCCGAGACCGTCCGCACGCCCTCCGGCGACCCGCTGACCGAGAGCGTGAAGTCGAGCTCGAGGGCGAGGTCAAGGCGCGCGATCGTGTCGGAGTGCAGCAGGAACGGCACGACGTAGCAGCCGTTCTCCACGTCCAGCGTGGGCAGCAGGCCGTTGAGCAGGTCGGAGAAGTCGCCGGTGGAGGTCGGGTCCACCAGGTCGCCGAGGTGCGAGAAGAACACCGGGCCGCCCTCGACGGCGAGCGTGAGGTTGCTCGGTGGCGACGACACCCGCACCTGGCTGACGTCGGGCGAGCCCGCGACGGGGATGCGCAGGCCCGTCACGGTCAGTCCGGGCAGGTCCATCGAGTCCGCCGACGCCAGGGCCGGCCCGGAGCCGAGCCCGCCGCTCGTGTTGACGCCCAGGTAGCCGCCGCCGATGTCGACGAACACCGACCCGCCCCCCAGACCCGACCCGGCCAGGGACGCGAGCTTGCGGCGCGCGTGCAGGTCGACCTCGACGGCCCCGTTCGTCGTGACCTTGTTGGCACCCCAGTCCCCCACGCCGCCCGTGAAGCTGAGCGTCTCGAGGAACCGTCGGCCCGCGTCCGTGCTCACGGGCGTCAGCGCGAGCACGGCGCGCGTCACGACGGCCCCCACGGGCACACGCCGCAGGACCAGGCGACGGTCGCGCTCGAACGGCAGCTGCCGCCCGGCGTGACCCGCGACCACGCGCATCGGTGGACCTCTCTCGTCGTCGGAAATCAGGTCGGGAACGGGAAGGAGCAGGACGGGCCGGCTCAGACCTTCAGCAGGATCATCAGCTTGAGCTCGGAGTCGAACTCGCGGGTGCCGATGTACTCGCGGGCCGCCTCCTCGTCGTCGTTGCCGCCCTCGTCGGCGAGCGTGCCGTCCTTCGGCGGGACGTCGTGCACCGCCTCGCCCGTGAACCACACGGCGGTGCGGTTGTTGTCGAGGTGCGAGATGTGGACGTTGGCCGGCTTGGGGAACACCGCCGCCAGGCCGTTGTCGAGCTGCGGGAGCCCGACGAAGTTCTCCGTCCGGTGCGGGCGGAACTGGAAGACGATGTCGTTCCAGTCGCCGTTCGCCTTGAGCTGCTTGACGGTCTGCTGCTCCTTGCAGCACCGCTCGAACCACGGCGAGTGGGAGTACTGGTCGTCGCCGAACTGGTCGTTCGGGTCCTTGTAGAACGCCTTCCAGAACTCGGTCTCCAGGTCGTCGAGCGTCGTCGTGTCGGTGTACGGCACGTCGTAGCGGGCGAGCATGTCCGCGAACGGGATCCCGCGCTCGGGCAGGTCCGGCGCCTGGATGTTCACCGAGATCCGCTTCGACGGGTTGTCCGGGTCGTTGACGCGGACGCGCTTCTCCTCGGAGTTGTGCAGGTAGAAGGTCGCGTAGGTCAGGCGCGTCTCGTCGTCCTCGCGGGTGACGACCGCGAAGTACTCGAGCTTGTAGAGGTCGACCAGCGGTGCGGTCCCGAGCTCGTGCTCGAGGACGGTGACCTCGCCCGCGCGCAGGATCTTGAACAGCTGCTGGTAGCCGCTGCGGCCGCGCACCTCGTCGAGCACGCGCTTGGTGATCTCGTCGGTCAGCGCGTCGAGGTCCTTGCCCTCGAGGTGGTCCGCGTCGTCGGCGCTGGCCACGTGCGTCACCGCGTCGGCGGCGGCCTGCGACGTCGAGCGGATGTCGTCGTGGATCTTGTCCTGCAGGGTGTTCCAGTCCTCGGCGGTCAGCAGGTCGCCGGGGTCGCGCTTCACGTACGGCGCGTCGGTCGTCTCGCTCATGATGTTCCTTCCTCGGGCGGTCTGGGTTGGCCGACTGCCACCCGGTCCCTGGTGACAACTGCACGGATCCCGGCGGCCTTGGCCGTGCCGACGCCCTGGGGGCGCGGCGCGAGGAGGTCGTCGGCGAGGGTGGGCAGCGGCGGTCCGAGCACGGTGCTGCGGGCGTTCTCGAACGCGCTGCCGGTGAAGAAGACGTCGAGGTCGAAGATCGCGGGGCCGGCCACGCGGGCGCTCACCGAGATCCGGTTGCCGTACGTGCCGACCTCGGCCGCGCGCAGCACCAGGAAGCGCGAACCGAAGCCCGGGTCGGCCAGGTACAGCCGCGCGGCCTGGTCCGGCCGGCCGAGCGAGAGGTGCACGGGGTCGCGGAAGGGCAGCGTCACGGCCGACCAGCCGATCGGCACCTGCGCGACGAACATCGGGTCCGCCTCGACCAGGCGCGAGTCCGCGTTGATCCGCGTGACGATGTGGCTCGGGTCGTCGACCGGCTCGGTCACGACGCCCGCGAGATGCTCCGGCTCGCCCGCTCCGAACCGCACCACGCCGAGCTCCTCGCCGAAGCGGACGTCGAGCTCGCGCGGGAGGTTGACCACGAACGAGCCTGCCTCGTGGCTGTCCCACGTGACCTGGACCTGTGCGGTCGCCGCGTGCGGCTCGGTCCCGGCGAACACGGCCGGCACCGCCGACGGGCCGAACCGGCTGAGGTCGAAGATCGCCTCCTCGGAGCAGGAGCCGCCCGCGAACTCGTCGTCGTCGAACACCGCGGAGTCGAACCGCGCCGCCCGGCACTCGGTGTAGCTCCACGTGTTCCGGCCGCGACGGACCGTGAGCGGGTCGGCGCCGGTCACCAGGACCGGGACCTCGTGCGTGGCCCCGCCCACGGCGACCGTCGCGACGACGTCCCCCGACGGCCCGACCTCGAGCACGAGCCGTCCGCCCGCCACGACCGCGCCGTCGATGCGCACCGACCAGCCCGCCGACGGGTCGGCCAGGCGCGGGCCGGCGACCCCTGCGGCGGTGTCGAGCACGACGCGACCAGGCACGGCCGCAGCACCGGTGTTGCTGAACCGCAGCGCCGAGCCGTGCCGGACCGCGGAGGTGACCTGGTCGGTGGCCGGCGGGTACTCCTGCAGGTCCAGGAATCGGACGGGGACCACCTCGACGCGGCTGTCGGGTCCGTCGGACGACGAGACCAGCCGCAGCGTGTCGGCGGGGCCGCGCTGCGCGACGCCGGGCAGCGCCGTGTCGATCGCGACGATGACCTCGCTCAGCATGGTCGCCGACGGGACGACCCCGGCGATGTCCACGTCGACCGGTTCGCCGCCGTCGATCGCCAGCCGCAGCACCGACCGCTCGCTGAGGTCCACGGGTCCGATCAGGTCCACGACCCCGTCGACCGTGGCGGGCCCGGGCGCGACGCCCGAGGCCTGTCGCGGACCGGATCCCAGCACGACAGGTGCCGCGTCCCCCGCACCCGACCGGCCCAGCACCAGGTGGCTGTTCGGTCCCGTCGTCGGGGAGGTGATCTGCAGCGCGACGCCGCCGGGGATCGCGACGGTCGTGGCGTTCGCGGTCGTGGCGGCGTTGATCGCGGCCGCGAGGACGCCAGCGGGGACGGCGCTCGGGTCGTCCGCCGCGGCGGTGAGGTCGACCGTCACCGGGTCCTCGCGGTCCACGGTGAGCACGAGCAGGTGCGCCAGGTGCAGGTCGACGCCGGCCGTCAGGTCGCGCACGCCGACGATCCGGGCCGACGAGGCCGGCAGGCCGACGTAGGTGCGCGGTGCCGAGATGCCGAGCACGGCCGCCGTGGCGTCGGTCCCGGCGGTCGGGGCCTCGATCACCAGCCCGGCCGCAGCCGTGAGGAGCAGGTGCTCACCGTCGTGGGCGGCCAGCGAGCCGCCGAGCGCGAAGTTGATCTGCGCGACGAGCTGGCTCAGCGGCCGGACGGTCGTCGCGACGCCGTCGCCCACGGGCACGTCGACCGGCGCGGCGCCGTCCACGCCGAGCCGCAGGGCCGCGTCCGCGGGAAGGGAGACGCCCTCGGCCAGGTCGACCGTGCCGACGAACCGCACGTTCGCCGCGCCGCGACCCCGGACGTCGTCGGGGACCTGGGCGGGGGCGTCGCCGAGCACGAGGCTCAGGGCGTCGAGCGCCTGCGGGGGTGCCACGACGACGCGCGAGCCGGCGCCCGGGACCGGGTCGGTGAGCGTGACCGTGTGGCCGTCGGTCTGTGCGCTTCCCGCGAAGACGGCGGTGATCCTCTCGACGACCTCGGCCGGTGTGGTCGCGCGCGGGCGGGGTCCGGCGAGGTCGATGTCGACGGGCGCCGCGTCGCCGATGCCGAGCCGCAGCCACCGGTTCACGGTCAGGTCGATGCCCCCGGAGAGGTCGGGCGTCCCGGTCAGCCGGGCCGACGTCGCGGTCGTCCCGGTCGCGCTGCGGGACGTGAACCCGAGCACCGTGGTCGCGGCGTCGTCGGTGACGCGGGCGCGCGTGACGAAGCGGCGTCGCGACGTGCTGGTCAGCGGCCGCACCTCGAGCCGGCCGCCCGCGCCCTCGGTGGGCGACACGAGCACGAGGTGGGCCCCGTCGTCGGAGGCCACCGGGTCGTCGTCGGGCCGGCCGAGCGCGGTGTTGATCGCGGTCGCGATCTCCTCGAGCGTCGCGTGCGTGCGGTCCGCGGCGTGCGAGGTGAGATCGACGTGCACCGGCTCGGCGCCGTCGAGGGCCAGCACGAGGGTGTCGCGGGCGGAGAGGTCCACCGTGCCCGCGAGGTTCGCCGTGCCCGTGACGGCGGCGGTGACCGGCGGCGCGCCGTGCGCGGACCTCGGGCGCAGGCCCATCACCGGCTCGGCGGCGTCGCCGTCCACGTCCTCGACGCGCAGCTGACCGGTCTCCCCCTCGGTCGGCGAGACGAGCGTGACCCGGTCGCCGTCGTGCGACGCGACCGTGGCGCCGACGCCCTCGTTCACCGACGCGACGATCTCGGCGGGGGTCGTGGCGTCGGGATCCAGCCCCGCGATGTCGATCGAGACGGCCGGGTCGGCGTCGACCTGGAGCCGCAGGACCGAGGCCGTGCGCAGGTCGACGCCCAGGCCGATGCTGCGGTCCGAGACGACCGTGGCCTTGCGCGCGGGAGAACCCGTCGCGCCGCGCGGCGCCTGCCCGAGCAGCAGGTCGGCCGCGGGCTGCGCGGCGGGGTCGAGGACCACGAGCGAGCCGGCCGGGCCGAGGGTCGGGGAGGTCAGCGTGAGGAACCGGCCGTCGTCGGAGGCGACGGTGACGCCGAGGGCCGCGTTGATGGCGTCTGTCACGTCGGCGAGGTCCACGGCGGCCGGGTCGGGCGCGAGGGCGGCGCAGTCGATCTCGGCCAGGCGGGTCGCGTCGACGGCCAGGCGCAGGTAGCGCGCGTCGGTGAGGTCGAGGGCCGTCGACAGGTCGGGCGTCCCGACGATCCGCGCGTGCGTCGCCGCGACCCCGAGGTACGACCGCGGCCGCAGGCCGAGCACGAGGTCCGCGACGTCGCCGTCCCCGTCGGCCACCTCGACCTGCGCGGTCGGCCCGGTGGACGACGAGGTGAGCACGAGTCGACCGTCGACGAGCTCCGCCACCCCGGGGAGCTCCGCCTCGATCGCGCCGACGATCTCCGCGGCGGTGACGGCGGCCGGGTCCGCAGCACCGGACGCGAGGTCGACCCGCACCGCCCCGGCACCGTCGAGCGCGAGCCACAGCGCGGACCGCGCGCTCAGGTCGACGCTCTCGGGGAGCACCACCGACCCGGTCAGCGCGGCCGGCGCCGCGGGCAGCCCGATCGACGAGACCGCGGGCACGCCCAGCACGAGCGACGCCGCATCCGCGCCGACCGGCTGCGAGGTGACGAGCACCGGCTCGGGCCGCGACCACCAGGTGTCCAGGGCCTCGTCCTCGATGTGCAGCCCGAGGGCCTCCGCCGTGGTCCGCAGGATCCCCTGCACGGTGACCGTGCTGTCGAGCTGCGTCCTGACGTACCGGCGCAGGTGCTCGCGGAACTCCTCGACGCTCTCGTCGGGCCTCGGCGCCAGGCCGTAGAGGGCGCCGAACCGGGCAAGGTCGAACACCTCGGTCTCGCCCGCATCGGCGAACTCGACCCAGTGCGCCCGCATGACGGCGACGAGGGCGTTCTCGGCGGCCTGGAGCTCCCCGCCGTAGGCGTCCACGAGGGCGCGCAGCGCGGACGGGTCCCCCCGCAGCTTGAACGTCGGCGGGAGGTTGGCCAGGATCCGGTCGGCCTTAGGCACCGGCGTCCTCCGTCCCGACGTCGCCGGGCACCATCTGCAGCGCGATCCACCACGGGTCGCCCGCGACGGTCGCCGACACCTGGAACGTGCCGGCCTCGATCTCGGCGTCGGTGGCGGGTGCCCCGGTGGGACCGAGCAGCAAAGACCGGTCCGGGACGGCGCCGCCGCTCGGCGCCTGGCTGCCGGTCGCGTCGACGGCGGCGACCAGCGCGTCCCGCAGCCCGTCCGGAGGTGCCAGCAGCACCGCCTGCAGGAGCGCGTCGACGAGGGCGCCGTCCCCGTCGGGTCCGGCCAGGTCGGCGCGGGCGACGACGACGTCCGCGATGACCGCGGCGGTCACGTCGTCGACGTCCGTGACGGCCTTCAGCATCGCGGCGCCGTCGGCCGGGTTCCCGCGCGAGAGGCCGTCCACGTAGGCCTGCAGGGCGGCGACGATGTCGGTCCGCACCTGCTCCTTGCCGGGGTTGGACAGCCCGCCGGTGATCGTCGCGCGGATCCGCGGGGTGATGAACACGTACCGCGCGACGAGTGTCGCGAGCACGCCCGCGGCGCGGGTGGTGTGCACGGCGTCGACCAGGCTCGGGAGGCGCTCCGGCTCGGCGTCCACCACGACCGTCACCGTGCCCGGCTCGGAGCGGTTGGCCAGCGGGCTGTTCGGGTCGAAGAACTCGACGGGCGTCCCGCGGCCCTCCCGGATCGCCCGGTCGAGGGCGGCGAGCGTCGCCTTGCCGAGCCCGCGCAGCACGGCCTTGGCGCGCGTGCGCAGCTCGTCGTCCGTCTCGTCGGCGGCCGCCCGCAGCGTGGCGTCGAGGTTGCTCACGCGCTCGATGCCGCCGACCGGCTGCGACATCTCCGTGATCGTCCCGGCGGCCACGAGCCCGGGGTCGCCGGCGAACCCGGTGTCCGCGCGCACGGGCACGTCGATGCGCACCTGACCGCGCTGCAGCGTCCGCACCTGGGTGGTGACGAACACGACCGACCCGCTCGTCGTCGTCAGACGGGTCCCGGCGGGGATCGTGATGTTGCCGTCGACCGTCGGGCTGCGGAAGAACGTGACCAGCCCCTCGGCGAACTCGGCGGTCTTGCGCGTGACGTCGAGGATCGCGACCACGTAGTCGAGCGACTTCGCCGTCGCGAAGTCGACGAACGCCGACAGGTAGGCGAGGTTGATCTGCTCGTAGACCGTGGCGACCTCGCGGCCGACCGCCTCGGTGAGCGTGCGGGTGACCGAGCCGACGTTGATGTCCGACAGGGGCGAGCGGGAGTCGACGCGGAAGTAGTCGACGTAGAAGGTCGAGTCGTCCTTGGGCAGCGTGCCGTCGTCGAGCCACACCACCACGTTGGTGACGGGGCTGAACTCGAAGTCGATCCGCGCCAGGAACGTCCGGGCCTGCCCGTCCTCGGTCATGCCGGTGATGCCCCGGACCCCCGAGGACGGCTCCGCGAGCGCGTAGGTGAGCACCTTGAGGTCGAACCGGATCGGCTCGTTGACCACGCCGCCGACCACCGACGTGAGGATGTCGTCGACCAGGTCCCCGAACGGGCGGTTGACCAGGGTCACCGTGTCGATGTTCACGAGACACCTCCCTCGAGCGGCACGGGGAAGACGAGGTTCAGCTCGGTGACCTGGTCGATCGCCACGACGGCGGCCCGGATGTCGACGAAGGTCGGCTGCCCCGGGCGCGTGTCGACGGTGAGCGAGCGGACCGACGCGACCCGCGGCTCCTCGTTCAGCGCCTGCAGCGCGTAGAGCTTGGCCTTGTTGCGGGTGGTCTCGGTGTTCGGCTCCCCGATCAGCTCGTGCAGGCGGCTGCCGTAGGTGGGGTGGCCGAGGTGCGCGAGCTCTCCCTGCTGCGTGAGGAAGCGCAGGATCAGCGCCTGCTGGAGGTCCTCGACGCCCTCGAGCCTCTGCAGGTCGTGCGGGGACTGCACCGGGTTCGCGGGGTCGAGCTGCTGCGGGCGGACGGCGACGTACAGGTCGTCGCCGCGCTCGCGCTGCTCGGCGTGCTCAAGACCGCCGAGGAGGCGCAGGTCGGCGCCGAACAGGGCTGCCGTCGGCGTGCTCATCGCTGCGTCCTCTCGTTGGTGGGGTTCGGGATCGCGGGCCCGGTCATGGCGGCCACGAGTCGTTCACGAAGGTCGCGGCAGGCGGCCCGATGATCGTCAGCACCCCCGGCGGCGACGGGATCATGTCGCCCATCCGCACCAGGCCGGCGCCGCTCACGGTCACGCCGGTGCTGCCCAGCGGTCCGATCGTCAGCGGGTAGGGCACGCCGGTCACGGAGTTGACCATCAGGCAGATCGACCCGGTGGTGGCCAGCGGCATGCCGCCCGCCGTCAGGAACGGAGGCAGGATCACGAGGATCGTGCCGGTGTCCGGCGCGCCGGCCGCGCCGGGCGTGACCATGACGGAGGCGCCGATGGTGACGGGCATCCCTGGCATCGCTGGTCCTCCTTCCTGGTCGGGTCACGGGGTGAACGACGTCATGCCTTTGACGGAGATCGAGGCGCCCTGGACGGTCGCTCCCGCGGTGCCCTCGAGCGAGGCCATGAGCCCCTTGACGGTCGCGCTCGACCCCGCCTCGGCGGTCAGGCTCGAGCCGGCCTTGACCGACACCGACCCGCCGGCCTCCAGCGTCATGTCGCCCGCCGCCTTGAGCGTGACGTCGCCCGCCGACTCGAGCGTCACGTCGCCGTCCTGGTCCATCACGACGGTCGACGAGCCGGACTTCACGGTGACGGTGCCCCCGCTGGACCCCGACTGGTCGAGGACGAGCTCGGTCTTGCCCGCGGTCGCAGTGACCACGCCGTCGACGATCCGCACCGTGATCTTGGGCGGCATCTCGAAGACCATCTCCCGCTTGGGGTCCTGGTCCTGGTGGTTGCGCAGCGCGTAGAGCACGCTCGCGTCGTCGTCCGCGGCCAGCGGGAGCCGCATGACCATCTCGTCGCTCGTGGACAGCGGCGGCCGGTCGACGTCGTCGTACACGCGGGCCATGACCAGCGGGCTGTTCACGTCGCCGTGGTCGAACGCGACGACCACGAGGTCGCCCACGTTGGGGATCGCGACGGACCCCACGTGGCCGGTCGCCACGGGGACCCGCTTGAGCGCCAGGCCGCTGTTCTTGAGCGTGACGTCGACGCCGTAGTTCCCGTCGTCGTCGGCGTCGCTGTGCGGGTAGACCTCCTCGACGATGCCGAGCTCGGTCACGCGCACGGCCGCCAGCTCGTGACGGACGATCGCGGCGATGGTGTCGACGAGGGTCACGGTGCTCCCCCTCCCGGTGCGGCCGCGGCGGCCGCGGCGCCGACGAGGCTGCGCAGCGTKAGGTCGGTGAGCAGGCCGTCGGCCTTGGTGAGCCGGTGCGTCACGCCGCGCACCTGGTACGTGCCGTCGAGCTGGTCCACGCCGGCGCGCGACGGGAACCGCTCGAGCCGCGCGAGGTCGCCGAGCTTCATCTGCGGACGCCCCTGGATCCGGACCCAGACCTGCAGCGCGGACGCCGTGATCGCGTCGGCGATCCCCTGCGCCGCCACGCCCGCGATCTGCGCGGTGCGCATGACAGGCCGCTCGACCACGAGCGTCGGGCTGCCCGTGCCGGCCGTCCCACGCCGCGACGAGGGGTCGTTGGTGAGCCACGACCACGACTCGTCGCCGCGCGAGGAGCCGGGCGACTCGCCCCACACCTCGACCGTCCCGGCGCGCGGCCGGACCCGGGTCTGCTCGGCGGCCAGGATGTGCTCCCCGTACTTGAGGACATGGACCGTCCGGCTGCCGGTCAGGGCCTCGAACACCAGGCCACCCTCGGGCGTCATGTAGGTGTCGAACCCGGCCAGCTCGGCCAGGTCGCGGATGTGCCGGGCGGCGTCGCGACGACCGTCGACCACGTACGCCGAGAGCGCCGGACCGTCCTCGACGCGCTCGACGTCGACGCCGGCCTCGTCGGCGAGCGCGCGCACGATGTCGCCGGCGGACCCGTCCTCGAACGTCCGGTCGAGCCGGGCGCGCAGCAGGGCGTCGGCGGTGGAGTGCCCGATGATCCGCGCGGTGCGCAGCCCCGGCTCCACCGCGACGACCGTGCCGGTGAGCACCCGCAGCAGCCCGTCGTCCTCGTCGGTGTAGCCGAGCTCGACGGACAGGTCGTCGCCCGGCACCGCCCGCAGCCCGCCGACCTGCCCCTGCACGAGCGTCAGGGAGTCGGCCGGGGTGTCCATGTCGAGCACCACGGTCACCTCGATCGCGGTGCTCGCGCGGGCCTCGGCGGTCGTGTCGACCACGTGGTCGCCGATCGTGAGGCGGTAGCCGGGGCGCAGCATCACGACACCTCGCTCGTCAGCCACCGGGCGAGCTCGGGGCTCGTCGTCGCGGGGTCGAGGGGGTCGACGACCTCGTCGCGGACCGCCTCGCGCAGCTGCTCGTCGGCGGCGAAGACCACGGCCGCCGGCAGCGGCTGGGACCGCACGAGGTTCGGCACGTAGACGCTCACGAGATGCCCGCGCAGCTCTCCGAGCCGCGGGTCGAGCGCGCTGCGGAGCATGGCGCGCACGAGGGAGGCGCGCTGCTCCTGCGGGAAGTCCCCCGTGAACGTGACGTCCTCGTACGCCGACACGAGGTAGGCCTCCTGCGCGGCGACGGAGGTCTGCGGGGACGAGGCGATCTGCATGAGCGTCTCGAACCGTTCGACCGAGGCCTTGAGGGCCTCGCGGGTGGCCACCCAGACGTACCGCGCGAAGATCGCGCCACCGGTGGCCCGCTGCCTCTCGGCCGCCGTGAGCAGCGGGTCCGCGACGAGGTGGCGCCTCTGCAGCGCGACCGCGGCGTGCAGGTCGTCGAGGACTGTCGAGGCCTCGACGAGCTGCGTGCAGTGCTCCTCCGTGAGCGCCACGGCCAGGTCCGTCGACGCGGAGTCGCAGAAGGCGACCAGCCGGGTGCCGATCCTCGTCGGCACCTGGGACCAGAGACCGTGGTAGCCGCCCGGGCGGCGCGCGGCGGCCGTGCGGTCGACGATGTCGACCGTCGCGGTCTCGCCCACGGCGGTTCGAGAGCGTCCGCGCAGCACCTCGAGCACCCGCAGCCCGACCGTGCCCGTCCGGGTCAGCATGGAGCCGTCGTCGACCCACGGCCCGAGGTCCTCGGCCACCACCTCGACGACGACCACCAGGCCGGCGTCGACGATCTCGGAGCTCACGGCGTACTCGCTCATGCCCGCGCATCCCTTGCCAGCTGGTCGGTCGAGGCCGGGAACCGCACCTCGACCGGCGTGGTCGATGCCGCGACGGCGGGATTCGTCGTCGTGGTGCCGGCGATCGTCGTGGTCGGGCCGATGACGACGGCGATCGCCCCGGTACCCGGAGTGACGGTCCACTCGCCCAACTGCGTCCAGCGCACCTGCAGCACGACCGCGTACGCCCGGTCGGCCGGGTCGCCGGTGGCCCCACTGACCGCCGTCCGGTTGGTCCAGACCCCGAGCGTCGAGGAGAACGTCAGTCCGAAGTGGAACTGGCGCAGCGTGGCCGCGGCGAACCCCGGGTGCGTGGCCGGTTCCCCGTCCCCGGGACTGTCGACGGACTCGACGATCCACCGTTCGCCCAGGGCCTGCGGTGTCCGCGACCGGATCCGGCTGCGCGTCAGCGTGGCGGAGTCACCGCCGAGCCCGACGACACCGGCGCCACGGCCCGAGTCGAGCAAGGGGGGCGCGATCAGCGCGGGCGCAGGGTCGCCGGGCTGGAAGATCGGGCTCCCCGCCGTGCCGCCCGTGGCCGCGCCGCGGTTGGACGCGAACACCGTCGGATCCGTGTGTGCGACGCCGCCACCGTCCACGAACGTCCCCGCGATCGCCTCGACCGCGGTCTCGTTGTTGATCCAGCCGCCGAAGAACTGCGCCACCAGGCGTCGGCCGTTCGCGCCGCCGGTCACGAGGTCCACCTGCGCGTTCATGTGCATCGCGGCGGTCGCGGGGGCCGCGATGTTGAACGAGCCCGAGCTCACGTTGATCCCGCCGACCCCGCGCGGCGTGACCGCGAAGTTCGTGCTGCGGGCCACGGAGCTGTCCAGGAACATCGTCGCCCGGCCGAGCACCACGTTGAGCACGAGGTTCGGTTCGCGGTCGATCTTGTGGTCGAACACCCCGTTGCCGTTCCCGTCGACGAACGGCCGCACGTGGAACGTCCCCACGTTGTCGGTGAGCATCGTCGCGGTGGTCGCCCCCGTGGCTGTCACGGTCGGCGCGGCCCCTGCGCTCAGGGCGACGATCCCCGGTGCGTCGTCACCGCCGGACGCCGCCGACAGCCCCCGCGCGCGCTGCGCTCCCCAGAGCACGGGCACCCCCGCGGGCGCCACGGTCACCGAGAGCGTGATCGGCGTCGCCGCGACCACCGAGTTCTCGACCAGGGCGACCGGCGGGTTGACGGTCGGGTCCTCGTCGAAGTCCGCTGCGGCGGGAACCGCGCCGACGGTGACCACGTGCGGCGGGACGGGTGAGTTGCCCAGGCGTGCCGTAGCCGCAGGCGTCGCGGGGATGGTCGCGGTGAGACTGCTCAGCTGGACGACCGTGAGCACGGCGCGGTCGCCGTCGGCCTCGACGGTGTCGATGCCGAGCTGGAGCGACGCGTCCCGCAGCGCCCCGCTGACCGCCGTGCCCTCCACCCAGAACTGGGTGCCCGCCGCCGGTATCGCGGCGTTCGGCAGGTTCACGGGTGCCGGGACGACGGCCTGACCGGCAGCGGCGACCTCGTCGGCGGCCGCGAAGAACCGCGTGCGCGGCGAGAGCGCCGTGAGTACGAGCGTGCCGGTGAAGGCGGCGGGGACGGCCTGCCGGACCGTGACGAGGGCGCGGCCGGCGTGGTTGCCCGTGTCCTGCACCTGCACGAACCGGCCCGGGTTGATCTTCGCGGCCTCGCCCAGCGCCGCCGGCGCGACCCCCGCTGCCGTGCGGCTCTGGTGCAGGTCGAGGAACAGCTCGACCGAGGTCATGGTGTGGGTCGTGCTGTGGCCGGGCGTGCCGTTGACCGTCAGCGCCAGCGTGAGCGTGACGTCGTTGACGGCGGCGCTCGCGGCGCGTCCCTCGGCGAACAGGGTCACGCCTGCGAGCAGCTGCGCCGACGTGAACACGTTGTCGACGCCGTCGAACGTCAGCTCCGTGCCGGCCGTGGCAGCGTCGAAGAAGCGGACCCGGTCGCTGGACCGCGTGAACGTGCCGGTCCCCACGAAGGCGGGGGTGGCGCGCAGCACGACGGGCTTGCGCGCGGGGTTGGTGTGCACCTTCTTCACGACGACGACCGGCGGTCCGGGCGACGTCAGCACCGCGGTCGTCGTCCCGGCGTCGGGCTCGATCCGGCCCGAGATGATCGGGATCACCGACCCGACGGCGCGGTCGACGATGACGATGTCGGCGGGCGCCGACCCGTCGAGCCGGAAGCAGGTCGCGTTGCCCGTGACGTCCGCGAGCGTCTGCGAGCGCGACCGCACGAGGAACGGCCCGTCGACCGAGATGACATACGTTCCGCGGCCCTTCTGCGGCGGGGACGGCGGGAAGGTGAAGCTGCCGTCGTCGGCGGTCCTGCCGGGCACCGGCGTACCCGCGTGCTCGACGCCGGTGGTCGGGACCTCGCCGTTCAGGTACTCGCCGTCGGGCGCCATGAGCACGTAGGACCCCTGCGCGAACGGTGTGCCGTCCTCGAACGTGATCTTCCCCTCGACCGGGAAGGTGCCCGGCTCGGCGGGCACGCGGCACCACGTGCGGTCGGCCGGCGCGGGTCCCGTGGTGCCCGGCGCGTTCGTCGGGCACGGCTCGCCGTACCGCGTGACGAAGCAGCTGCGGCTCGTCGCCGTGCCGTCGTTCAGGCACCAGCCCCCGCCGCCGGCGCCCTCGGGCACGAGCGCGAGCGTCACCGGCTCGGGCACCTGGCACGGGAACGTGTCCTCCTTGACGAACATCAGCTCCGTGCGCCGGTTCGGCCGCCACGCGGTCGGGATGTTCCGCACGGGGTCCTGCTCGCCGACGCCGATCCAGCGCAGCGGCCCGCTGTCGCAGCCGGCCGCGTTCTTGTTGGGCATGAGCTGGGCGGTCGGGAAGTCGATCGCCTCGTGCGCCAGGTACTCCTCGATCAGCACGGGCCACGTGTCGTCGCCGACCACGCCGTCGGGCGTCAGGCCGTGGTCGGACTGGAACTTCCGGATCGCCTCGTCGGTCAGGGCGGCATCCTTGCCGACGTTCCCCTGGAAGCGCCCCAGGTCCTGGAGCATGAACTGGATCTCGCGGGTGCCCCAGGTGTCGCGGACGGTGGTGATCGTGCCGCTCGGGCGGGCCCGGCGCAGCTCGTCCCACTCGGCCACCGACTTCGCCGGGTCGCTGCCGAACGTCATCATCGCGTAGGTGGACCGCCCGCGACGCTCGGACAGCGCCTGGTTGTACTCGTCGGAACCCACGAGGTCCGTGTTGCCGACGATCAGCATCTTCTCGTCGGGGTGCGCCGCCGCGTACGCGCGGACCTGCTGCAGCACGTGCCGCTCGCACGGCTCGACGAACGCCTTGTCGAAGTGGAACGTGATGACGAAGACGGTGCCGATCTTCGAGCCGCGGCGCAGGACGATCGTCGCCTGGGCGGTCTCGCCCTCCCGCACCACGACGTCGGCCGAGCCGGTGAGCGTCTCGTGCTGGCCGGTGGGCGTCGCGTTGTCGTCCACCAGGGCGGTCGCGGTCCAGCTGCCCGCCGGGAACGGGTCCTCGAACCACGTGTCGGGCCGGACGCGGTTGGTCAGCACGCGGGCCGTCCCGCCGGCGGGCGGGTTGGCGTCGACCGAGACCTTGACCCGGTCCATGTCGAACGCCGGGTCGCCCTCGACCACCACCGTGATCGCGAGCTTGCCGTCGGTGACCACCGGCGGCGGGGGCGGCGGGATGATGATCGGCTCTTCGTGGATCGGCTCGGCCTCGGTGAGCTCGCGCAGCGTCAGGTGGTACTCGTAAGCGCTGTCGCGGCCGGCGAGCTCGCGCACGTCCATCCGCTCGATGATCACGTCGTCCACGAGGGTCGCCGACGAGATGTCGGACACGAACGCGACCGGGTCGCCGGCGTGGAACGCGTCCCGCAAGTCCTTGAGGTTGTCCTGCACCTCCGGCTTGGTGAGCACCCCGGTCAGGGACAGGCGCGCGCCGCGGCGGCCCATGTCCTGCAGGAAGTCGCCCTCGAGCGCAGGGACGGGGTGGCGGACGACGACCTGGTCCTCGTCGGTCTCGACGAGCTGGACCTGCTCCAGCTCGAGGTCACCCAGCATGGGACGCACCACGTCTCGCTCCCCTCCTCTCCGTCGCTCGGGCTCGTGCTCGTACCGGTGGGTTGTGTCAGGCCGGCTTGAGGCTCGTCAGGTGGGCAGAGATCGCCGTGATGAGGTCGAGGAGCTCCTGCTTGATCGCGTCCACCGACGGCAGGCCGGTCACGACGTCGGCGACGTCCGCGATCGCGTCGATCGCGGTCGTCTCGTTGGGCAGCAGCTTCTTGGCCGCGTCGAGCAGCGCCGGGATCATCCCCGTGAACGTGGCGACCTCCCCGAGCCCGGGGATCGCCCCGACGTCGAGGTTGTTGATCTCCGTCTTGAGCTTGTCCAGCAGCCCGACCAGCTCGTCGAGCAGCTCGGTGACCTGCGGGACCAGCGACGCGATCGCCTGGATCGCAGGCTTGATGGTGGGGACGTTGTCGTCGAGGAACGTCTTGAACTCGGCCAGCACGGTCTTCAGCTGGTCGAAGAGGCTCTGGTCGGCCATCGGTCTCTCCTGTCGGTTGTCAGTGCTGGTTCGCGCTGATCGCGTCGCGGAAGGCGGCGAGACGTGCGAGCAGGTCGGACAACGGAGTGATGAAGTTCTCCAGTCCTGTCGCGAACGGGACGGCGATGTCGAGGCCGTCGAGCAGGTCGCCGACGAGGTCGCCGGCGTCGCCGAGGATGTCCGCGTCGAGCGCGTCGGTGCTGGCGGGCTCGACCGGCTCGATGAATTCGCGCAGCGTGAGCGCGTAGGCGAACCGGTCCGGGCGGCCCGCGAGCTGGCGGATCTGCAGGTCGTCGATGAGGACCTGCTCGATCGTGGTGTCCGCGGTGATGTCCGCGACGAACGCGACCGGCTGCCCGGTGCGCAGGTCGCTCTTGAGCGTGTCGAGCAGCTCGAGGGCGTGCGTGTCGGTGGCCACCCCGCGCACCGTGACGCCGGTGGGCGCGCGGCCGAGGTTCTGCAGCATCGAGCCGTCCTTGCCGGGAGCCTTGTGCTCGGCGACGGCGCGCAGGTCCGTCGTGGTGAGGTCCTGCACCTGCGGCAGCTCCGTGCCGGCGAGCATCGGTCGCACGTCACACCTCGATCCCGTGCCGACGGGCCGCGTCGTCGAGCACGCGGGTCATCAGGCGTTCCAGGTCCGGCTCGGCCAGCCCCGCGACCGCGCCGGGCGTGGGTCCGGGGACGGCCGGCATCTCGCGGCGGCCGGCGGCCTGGAACGCGCCGCCGAGCCCGGACGCCGCCTCGTCGGACCGGTCGTCGGCGGGCAGCCGCGCGGGTTCGGTGGGCTGCTCGGCGAACCCGCCGAGCGTCCGTACGGCCGTCTCGTCCGTGCGGGGCGTGGGCGTCGGGGCGGGCGTCGGCGGCGTCCCTGCGCGACGACGGCGCGGTGGGACGGGCGCGGCGTCCGAGGGCGTCGCGACGACCCTCGTCGGGACCGCGAGCGCGAGCAGCTGCGCCTTGGTCGGGGTGTCCTGCGGTTCGAGAGGCCGCAGCCCCCGGCGCAGCAGCCGCGCGGTCGGGACGTCGGTGCCCAGCCTGCGCACCAGCCGGTCGGCCACCCCGGGGGCGAACTGCTCCGCGGGCGCGGTGGGCCGCGGCCGACGGACCTGCGGCGTCCGGGGCCGCGGCAGCGACCGCGGCTCCGAGGAGGCGACCTCCAGCGACCTCGTCGGGCCCGCGAGCGCCAGGAGGTGCCCCGCCGGGACCCGGCAGCTCGCCGGCTGGTCGGTGAGCCGCGCCGCCCGGGCGGGCGACCCCGGCACCTCGTCGGGCGGGCAGTCGGGCTCGATCCGCTGCTCGCGCCGGTCGACCGGCGGGAGCGGTGCCGGCACCGAGGTGCGGTGCGCGCCCGGGTCGGGCGTGCGCACCATCGGCTGCTCCGGACGCGCGGGCTGCGGCAGGGGCGTGACCGACGGACGGTGTCGCGGCTGCTGTCCCGGCGGGCAGACCTCCTGCGTCGTCGCCGGCTCCGGGGTGGTCGGGCGCACGCGCGTGCGCGGCGCGGGCGTCGCCGGC
>NZ_JBFUDI010000012.1:0-133084 GCF_056404795.1 Cellulomonas sp. P2_B4 | reverse complement strand
GCTCCGGCCGCCCCCGCGCCCGCAGCTCCCGCGCGTCCGGCTCCGGCCGCCGCGCCGGCTCCCGCTGCCGCAGCACCCGCCCCCGCGGCCGCTGCGTCGACCGGTGCACCCGTCCGTCCCGGACCGCGTCAGGCCCCCGCGCCCGCCGCACGTCCCGGCAACAACCCGTTCGCACCCTCGCAGGGCATGCCCCGCCAGGGTGAGCGTCCCGGCGCCAACCGCTCCGGCGGCCCGCGTCCGGGCAACAACCCGTTCGCCCCCTCGCAGGGCATGCCGCGTCCGGGCGACCGTGACCGCCGCCCCGCGCCCACCGACGGTGCCCCCGTGGCGTCGGCCGGCGAGCGTCCCGGCGGTCCGCGTCCCGGCGGCCCCCGTCCTGGCGGTCCGCGCCCCAACCCGGGCATGATGCCGGGCCGCACGGCCAGCGGTGTCGGTCGTCCGGGCGAGCGCCCGGCCGGTCCCGGCGGCGGTCGTGCCGGTGGCGGCGCGGGCGGTGCCCGTGGCGGCTACGCCGGTCGTCCCGGCGGTGCGCCCGGTGGCGCTCCCGGCGGTGCACCCGGTGGMGGCGGCGGTTTCGCCGGTCGCCCCGGTGGCGGCGGCGGTCGTCCCGGTGGTGCCGGTCGCGGCAGCACGCAGGGCGCCTTCGGTCGTGCGGGCGGTCGTCCCGTCCGTGGCCGCAAGTCGAAGCGGGCGAAGCGTCAAGAGTTCGAGCAGATGCAGGCCCCCTCGCTGGGTGGCGTGCAGGTTCCCCGCGGCAACGGCAAGACCGTCGTCCGGCTGCGCCACGGCTCGTCGCTGAACGACTTCGCGGACAAGATCGACGCCAACCCCGCCGCACTGGTCACCGTGCTGTTCCACCTCGGTGAGATGGCCACGGCGACGCAGTCGCTCGACGAGGACACGTTCGGCACCCTCGCGGTCGAGCTCGGCTACATCATCGAGATGGTGTCGGCCGAGGAGGAGGACCGCGAGCTGCTCGGGGCCTTCGACATCGACCTGGACGCCGAGCTCGAGGCCGAGGGCGACGAGGACCTGACGGCACGGCCGCCGGTCGTCACCGTCATGGGCCACGTCGACCACGGAAAGACCAAGCTCCTCGACGCCATCCGTCAGACGGACGTCGTCGCGGGCGAGGCCGGCGGGATCACGCAGCACATCGGTGCCTACCAGGTGCACACCGTGCACGAGGGCGTCGACCGTGCGGTCACCTTCATCGACACCCCGGGCCACGAGGCGTTCACCGCCATGCGTGCCCGTGGTGCGCAGGTCACCGACATCGCGATCCTCGTGGTCGCGGCCGACGACGGCGTGATGCCCCAGACCATCGAGGCGCTCAACCACGCCCAGGCGGCCGGTGTGCCGATCGTGGTCGCGGTCAACAAGGTGGACAAGGAGGGGGCCAACCCCGACAAGATCCGCCAGCAGCTCACCGAGTACAACCTGGTGGCCGAGGAGTACGGCGGCGACACGATGTTCGTCGACGTCTCCGCCAAGCAGAACCAGGGCATCGACACGCTGCTCGAGGCGGTCCTCCTCACGGCGGACGCCGCGCTCGACCTGCGGGCGAACGCCGACAAGGACGCACGTGGTGTGGCCATCGAGGCGAACCTCGACAAGGGACGCGGTGCCGTCGCGACGGTCCTCGTCCAGTCGGGCACGCTCGAGGTCGGCGACGCGATCGTCGCCGGGACGGCCTACGGCCGCGTCCGTGCGATGTTCGACGAGCACGGCGAGCCGGTCCTCGTGGCCGGGCCGTCGCGTCCAGTCCAGGTGCTCGGCCTGACCTCGGTGCCTCGCGCCGGCGACACGTTCATCGTGGCTCCGGACGACCGCACCGCGCGTCAGATCGGCGAGAAGCGCGAGGCGGCCGAGCGTGCCGCCCTCCTGGCCAAGCGTCGCAAGCGCGTCAGCCTCGAGGACTTCACGCAGGCGCTCGCCCAGGGCAAGGTCGAGACCCTCAACCTGGTCCTCAAGGGCGACGTGTCGGGTGCCGTCGAGGCGCTCGAGGACGCACTGCTCAAGATCGACGTGGGCGAAGAGGTCGAGCTGCGCGTCATCCACCGCGGTGTCGGTGCGATCACGCAGAACGACGTCAACCTGGCGACGGTCGACTCGGCCATCATCATCGGCTTCAACGTCAAGTACGCGGAGCGCGTCGAGGAGCTGGCTGACCGCGAGGGCGTCGACGTGCGCTTCTACTCGGTCATCTACCAGGCGATCGACGACGTCGAGGCGGCCCTCAAGGGCATGCTCAAGCCGGAGTACGAGGAGGTGCAGCTCGGTTCCGCCGAGGTGCGCGAGGTCTTCCGGTCGTCGAAGTTCGGCAACATCGCCGGCTCGATCGTCCGGTCGGGCCTCATCCGACGGAACACGAAGGCGCGCGTCACGCGTGGCGGCAAGATCATCGGGGACAACCTGACGATCGAGTCGCTCAAGCGGTTCAAGGACGACGCCACCGAGGTCCGCGAGGGCTTCGAGTGCGGTATCGGCCTGGGGTCGTTCAACGACGTCGAGATCGGCGACACCATCGAGACCTGGGAGATGCGCGAGAAGCCTCGCGCCTGACCTCAGTGATCACCGGGCCGCGGGGCGGGCGAGTTCTCTTCGCCCGCCCCGCGGTCTCCCACCAGCAGAAGGAGCGATCCGATGGCGGACACCGCCCGCGCCCGCAAGCTCAGCGAGCGCATCCAGCAGGTCGTCGCGCAGATGCTCGACACCCGGATCAAGGACCCCCGGCTCGGCTTCGTCACCATCACGGACGTGCGCGTCACCGGTGACCTGCAGCACGCCGACGTCTTCTACACGGTCCTCGGCGACGACGCCGAGCGGGCCGACACCGCCAGGGCGCTCGAGAGCGCCAAGGGGATCATCCGCTCGGAGGTCGGCAAGCAGACCGGCATCCGGCTGACCCCCTCGCTGGACTTCCACCTCGACGCGCTGCCGGACACGTCCGCGCAGCTCGACGCCGCGCTCATCGAGGCGGCTCGTCGCGACCGCGAGGTGGCGGCCCTGGCCGCCGAGGCGACGTTCGCCGGCGACGCGGACCCGTACAAGAAGTCCGACGAGGACGACGAGGACTGACGCACGCACGACGAGGCCCCCGGGGACGTCCCCGGGGGCCTCGTCGTGCGGTCAGACCTCCTTGCCCGTGGTCTTCGGCATCCAGAGCAGGACCACGAGGGCGCCGAGCGCCACGACGACGGCCGCGACGTAGGCCGCGGGCTGCAGGCCTGCCGCATACCCGCCCGGGGTGAGCGTGCCGTCCGAGGCGGTGAACACGGCCACGAGCGACGCGACGCCGAGCGCGCCGCCGATCTCCCGCAGCGTGGCGTTCACCGAGCTCGCCGTGCCGTGGTCGTCGGGCTGCATGTCCGCGAGCACGGCCGTCGCGCTCGGGGCGAACGTCAGGCCCATCCCGATGCCGGCGAGCGCGAGGCCGGGGACCAGGTCGGCGTACGTGAGGGTGTCGCTGGTGACCAGGAGCCCCTGCCACGCCAGGCCGGCCGCCTGCAGCAGCAGACCGGTGAACAGGAGCGGCCGGACGCCGATGCGCGGTGCGAGCATCCCGGCGATGGGAGCGAAGATCATCGGCGCCGCGGTCCAGGGCAGCGTCCGGATGCCGGCCTGCAGGGGAGTGAAGCCCATGCCGATCTGCAGGTACTGCGCGAGCAGGAAGACGAGCCCGAAGACGCCGAACGAGAACGCCAGGGCGCTGATGTTGGCCACCGAGAACGACCGCTCGCGGAACAGGCGCAGGGGGACGAGCGGGTGGTCGGTCCGCGACTCGCGCGCGACGAACGCGACCAGCAGCAGGACGCCGAGCACGAGGCCACCGAGGACCCGGGTGGAGGTCCAGCCGTCGTCGTTCCCGCGGATGATCGACCAGACGATCGACAGGACGGCGGTCCCGGCGAGCGCGAGGCCGATCAGGTCGAGCGGCTGACGTCGCCCGTGCGACTCGGGCAGCGCCCACAGGACGAGCGGGATGGCGAGCAGGGCCACCGGGACGTTGATCCAGAAGATCGCCTCCCACGAGATGCCGTCGACGACCGCCCCGCCGATGACCGGGCCCAGTGCGACACCGAGACCGGACACCCCGCCCCAGACGCCGATCGCCATGGCCCGCCTGCCGGCCGGCACGGCACCGGCGAGCAGCGCGAGGGACAGCGGCATGATCGCGGCCGCGCCGGCACCCTGGAGGGCCCGCGCGCCGATGAGCATCTCGGGGCTCGTGGCGAGCGCGGACAGGATGGACGCACCGCCGAAGACGGCGATGCCGGCGATGAAGACCCGACGCCTGCCGAGCCGGTCGCCGAGCGTCGCGGCGGCGATCATGAGCGTCGCGAAGCTGAGCGTGTACGCGTTGACCATCCACTGCAGCTGCTCGAGCGAGGCGTTCAGCTCGGTCCGCAGGACGGGGAGCGCGGTGGTCATGACGAGGTTGTCGAGGGTCGCCATGAACATGGGGACGGACGCGGCGACGAGCGCGATCGCGGTGCCGCGGCGGCGGAGCACGGGACGCGGCTGGACCGGGGTGTCCGCCCGAGACGCAGCGGGTGTCGTGAGGGTCACGAGGGCTCCTAGGCTTGTTGGCATTGATTGATTACTACCAAGCGCAACGCTAGGCATCGACTGATAACATGTCAACATGTCCGAGCAGATCGACCAACATGTCCCGACGTCCTCGTCGCGGATGACCGGCGCCGCACGCCGCGACCAGATCCTCGCGGCGGCGCGACGCGTGTTCGCCGACAAGGGCTACGCAGCGACCACCGACGAGGTCGCCCGCGCGGCCGGCGTGTCGCAGCCCTATGTCGTGCGGCTCTTCGGGTCCAAGCGCGAGCTGTTCCTGGCGGCGTACCGGCAGGCTTGCCTCGAGATCGAGGCCGCGCTGGGCTCGGTCGAGGCGGGACCCGACGCCGGCGAGCGGATGGCGGCGGCGTACGTCCGGCTCCTGGACGACCGCGACCTGCTCCGGCTGACGATGCACGGCTTCCTGGCCGGCCACGACGACGAGGTGGGCAAGATCGCCCGGCACACGCTCGGCGAGGCGTTCCGGTTGTTCCGCGACCGCTCGGGCGCCTCCGACGACGAGGCCCGCGTCTTCGTCGCGTCCGGCATGCTCATCAACGTCCTGCTCGCGGTCGACGCACCGGCGCACCCAGGGGAGGACGCCGGCATGGACGCGCTCGTCGAGTGCGTCCGGACGGCCATCGACGAGCAGCGCCGCACCGCGTGACGCGCAAGGAGACGACGGAGCGGGCGCCGCGCAGGCCGACCGCCGCCGACGGCGTCGTCGTCGTGGACAAGCCCGCCGGCTGGACCAGCCACGACGTCGTCGCGAAGCTGCGCTGGCTCGCCGGAACCCGCAAGGTCGGCCACGCCGGGACGCTCGACCCCATGGCGACCGGAGTGCTCGTGATCGGGATCGGCCGCGCGACGAGGCTGCTGACGTACATCGTCGGCGCCGACAAGGAGTACACCGCGACCATCCGGCTCGGCGTGAGCACGACCACCGACGACGCCGAGGGAGAGCTGCTGACCAGCGCCGACGCCTCGGGCGTGACCCGCGAGGAGCTGGACCGGGGGATCGCCGCGCTGACCGGGCAGATCCAGCAGGTGCCGAGCGCGGTCTCCGCGATCAAGGTGGACGGCCAGCGGGCGTACGCCCGGGTGCGCGCGGGGGAGGACGTCGAGCTCGCGGCCCGTCCCGCCACGGTCTCCCGGTTCGACGTCCACGACGTGCGCGTGGTCCACGAGGCGCTGGACGTCGACGTCACCGTCGTCGTCTCGTCGGGAACCTACGTCCGTGCCCTGGCCCGCGACCTGGGCGCCGGGCTCGGTGTCGGGGGACACCTCACCGCGCTGCGGCGCACGCGCGTCGGTGGGTACGGCCTGGCCGTGGCCCGCACGCTCGACGAGCTCGCCGAGGTCGCGCCGGACGTGCCGATCGACGTCGTCTCGCTCGCGGACTCGGCCCGCGCGACGTTCCCCGTCCGCGAGCTGACGCCCGAGGAGTCGGTCGCGCTCTCCTACGGGCAGCGGCTGTCGGCCGCAGGCGAGCAGGACACGGAGACGACGGCGGCGATCGCACCCGACGGGCGGCTGGTCGCCCTCGTCGAGACCCGCGGCGGTGCGGTGCGACCGGTGCTGGTGTTCGCGCCCGCCTGACCGGCGTTTCGGCGCTCGGCGCTCCAGGTGGCAGGCTGGACCCGGACGGTTGTGACCGCAGTCCGTCCGGACCGGCCCCCTGGGTCCCTCGACAGGAGCTTGTGTGCAGCGTTGGAGCGCCCTCTCGGACGTCCCTGACGGATTCGGTCCCTCGGTCGTCACCATCGGCAACTTCGACGGCGTCCACCGCGGGCACGTCGGCGTCCTCACGCGCATGTGCGCCGACGCGCGTGCCGTGGGCGCGCAGGCCGTGGCGGTGACGTTCACCCCGCACCCGCAGCAGGTGCACCGCCCGGAGACCGCCCCGCCCGTCATCACGGGCGACGACGACCGGCTCGAGCTGCTCGAGCGCACCGGCCTGGACGCCGTCCTCATGCTGACCTACACCCTCGAGTTCGCGCGGCAGACGCCCGACGAGTTCGTCCGGCGCTACCTGGTGGACGGGCTGCACGCGCGCACGGTCGTCGTCGGCCGGGACGTGCGGTTCGGCTGGAACAACTCGGGGGACCTGTCGACGATGGTCGAGCTCGGCCGGACCTACGGGTTCGACGTCGAGGTGATCGAGGACGTCACGCCGGCCGAGTCGGCCGACCCGGGCAGCGCGGAGGACCGCGTCGCCGACCCGTTGCGGCGCCGTTGGTCGTCGACCTGGGTGCGCGAGCTCCTCGAGGTCGGGGACGTCGTCCAGGCCGCCCGCGTGCTGGGCCGCCCGCACCGCATCCGCGGCACGGTCGTGCACGGCGACGCGCGCGGTCGCGAGCTGGGCTTCCCGACGGCGAACCTCGGGCCGGACGCCGAGGGCCTCGTGCCCGCCGACGGCGTGTACGCCGGCTGGCTGCGGCGGGCGTCGGCGGACGAGGCCGATCCCGACCGGGTGCTCCCGGCCGCGGTCTCGATCGGCACCAACCCG
Organism: Cellulomonas sp. P2_B4; assembly: GCF_056404795.1. NCBI lineage: Bacteria > Bacillati > Actinomycetota > Actinomycetes > Micrococcales > Cellulomonadaceae > Cellulomonas > Cellulomonas sp. P2_B4. The sequence continues at coordinate 126,003 of NZ_JBFUDI010000012.1, read as the reverse complement.
ACGTTCGACGGTCTCGAGCGACGGGTCGAGGCGTACGTGCTCGACCGCACCGACCTCGACCTCTACGGGCAGGTGGTCGTGCTCGAGCTGGTGGAGCTGCTGCGCCCGACGCTGCGGTTCGACTCGATCGACGACCTGGTCGTCCAGATGCACGCGGACGTCGACCGGACGCGCGCGATCCTGGTGACGGGCACTCAGACGAGCGCAGCCACCGATGCAAGGCCGACGCCCGCAGCCTGATAGTCTTGGTGCGCCGTCTGAACGGCCGCGGACAGAGAGAGCCCGGGTGGACATGCCCCGGCGCACCGCGCAACGAGTCAACCAGGAGATCGAGTGCCGCTCGAAAGTGCCGTCAAGCAGTCCATCATGGCCGAGTACGCCACCCACGAGGGTGACACCGGTTCCCCCGAGGTTCAGATCGCGATGCTGACGCAGCGCATCAAGGACCTCACGGAGCACCTCAAGACCCACAAGCACGACCACCACAGCCGCCGCGGTCTGCTGCTGCTCGTCGGTCAGCGTCGCCGCCTTCTCGGTTACCTCCAGAAGGTCGACATCAACCGCTACCGCAGCATCATCGAGCGGCTCGGCCTGCGCCGATAACGCCTTCCACCAGCCCGGACCCGGTACAGGGTCCGGGCTGGTGTGGCGTTACGCGCAGGTGTACGACGCTGTAGCTAGAAACTGCACCACCACACCGCGTCGGTCCGCTCGGTTCGGTCCTCGGTAGTGGCTTCCGGAAGCTCGAAGGAGAGTCCGGTGGTCTCGATCGAAGATCGCTCGCGGACGGCCGGCGCCTTCACGAAAGAGGAGGGCACCCGTGGAGGGTCCCGAGATCCAGTTCGCCGAAGCCGTGATCGACAACGGTCGCTTCGGCACCCGCACCGTCCGCTTCGAGACCGGCCGCATCGCCAAGCAGGCCGCCGGTTCCGCCGTCGCCTACCTCGACGGTGAGACCACGCTGCTCGCCGCCACCACGGCCGGCAAGCACCCGAAGGACCAGTTCGACTTCTTCCCGCTGACGATCGACGTCGAGGAGCGGTCGTACGCGGCCGGCAAGATCCCCGGCTCGTTCTTCCGTCGCGAGGGCCGCCCGTCCACCGAGGCCATCCTCGCGTGCCGGCTCATCGACCGCCCGCTGCGCCCCCTGTTCGTCAAGGGCCTGCGCAACGAGGTCCAGGTCGTCATCACCGTGCTGTCGATCCACCCGGACGACTCGTACGACACCCTCGCCATCAACGCCGCGTCCATCTCGACGCAGCTGTCGGGCCTGCCGTTCTCCGGCCCCGTCGCCGGCGTGCGCGTCGCCCTCGTCGAGGGCCAGTGGGTCGCGTTCCCGCGCTACTCCGAGCGCGACCGCGCCACGTTCGACATGGTCGTCGCCGGCCGCGTCGTCGGTGACGACGTCGCGATCGCGATGATCGAGGCCGAGGCGCCCGAGAAGTCCTGGAACATCATCAAGTTCGAGGGTGGCACCGCCCCCACGGAAGAGGTCGTGTCCCAGGGCATCGAGGCGGCCAAGCCGTTCATCAAGGTGCTCGTCCAGGCCCAGCAGGAGCTCGCCGCCAAGGCCGCCAAGGAGACCCAGGTCTTCCCGACGTTCCCCGACTACCAGGACGACGCCTACGCCGCCGTCGAGTCCTTCTCGACCGCGTCGCTGAGCGAGGCCCTGAGCATCGCGGACAAGCAGACGCGCGAGAACCGTCTCGACGAGATCAAGGGCGAGGTCGTCGCCGGTCTGGCCGACCAGTTCGAGGGCCGCGAGAAGGAGCTGTCGGCCGCGTACCGCTCGGTCCAGAAGAAGCTCATCCGCCAGCGCATCCTCACGGACGGCTTCCGCATCGACGGTCGTGGCCTGCGGGACATCCGCACGCTCTCGGCCGAGGTCGAGGTCCTGCCCCGCGTGCACGGCTCGGCGATCTTCGAGCGCGGCGAGACCCAGATCCTGGGTGTCACCACGCTGAACATGCTGCGCATGGAGCAGCAGCTCGACACGCTCTCCCCGGAGACGCGCAAGCGCTACATGCACAACTACAACTTCCCGCCCTACTCCACGGGCGAGACGGGTCGCGTCGGTTCGCCGAAGCGTCGCGAGATCGGCCACGGGGCGCTCGCCGAGCGCGCGCTCATGCCGGTGCTCCCGAGCCGCGAGGAGTTCCCCTACGCGATCCGCCAGGTCTCCGAGGCGCTGAGCTCCAACGGCTCGACCTCGATGGGCTCGGTCTGCGCGTCCACCCTGTCGCTGCTCAACGCCGGTGTGCCGCTGCGCGCGCCGGTCGCGGGCATCGCGATGGGTCTGGTGTCCGACACGGTGAACGGTGAGACGCGCTACGCGGCCCTCACCGACATCCTCGGCGCCGAGGACGCGTTCGGTGACATGGACTTCAAGGTCGCCGGCACCCGCGAGTTCGTCACGGCCATCCAGCTCGACACCAAGCTCGAGGGCATCCCCGCCTCGGTGCTCGCCGGTGCGCTGACCCAGGCCAAGGAGGCTCGCCTGGCGATCCTCGACGTCATCGCCGAGGCGATCGACGTGCCCGACGAGATGAGCCCGTTCGCTCCCCGCGTCATCACGGTGAAGGTCCCCGTCGACAAGATCGGCGAGGTCATCGGGCCGAAGGGCAAGATGATCAACCAGATCCAGGAGGAGACCGGCGCCGACATCTCGATCGAGGACGACGGCACGGTCTACATCGGCGCCACCGACGGTCCGTCGGCGGAGGCCGCGCGTGCGGCGATCAACGCGATCGCCAACCCGCACATGCCCGAGATCGGTGAGCGCTTCGTCGGCACGGTCGTCAAGACCACGACGTTCGGTGCGTTCGTCTCGCTCTCGCCGGGCAAGGACGGTCTGCTGCACATCTCGCAGATCCGCCGCCTCGTGGGTGGCAAGCGCGTCGAGAACGTCGAGGACGTCCTGTCCATCGGGCAGAAGGTCCAGGTCGAGATCGGCGAGATCGACCCGCGCGGCAAGCTCTCCCTGCACGCGGTCGTCGAGGACGAGGCACCTGCGGAGGGTGCTGCCGAGTCTGTCGACGCCTGACGTGCCGCTGGACCTCCCGCTCGTCCGTCCGGGTCAGCCGGGCAGCGAGCTGACCGTCGGGCAGGACGGCGACGCCATCGTGCGTCGTTCCGTCCTGCCCGGCGGGGTCCGCGTGCTCACGGAGCACATGCCGGGCCTGCGCTCGGCGACCGTGGGTGCCTGGGTGGGCGTCGGCTCGCGTGACGAGTCCGACGGCCATCACGGCTCGACGCACTTCCTCGAGCACCTGCTGTTCAAGGGCACCGCTCGGCGCTCGGCGATGGACATCGCCGAGGCGTTCGACGCCGTCGGTGGCGAGGCCAACGCCGCCACCGGCAAGGAGCACACGTGCTACTACGCGCGGGTGCTCGACACCGACCTGCCCATGGCGGTCGACGTCATCGCGGACATGGTCACCTCCGCGCGCCTGGACACCGACGAGCTCGAGACCGAGCGCGGCGTGATCCTCGAAGAGCTCGCGATGAACGACGACGACCCGAGCGACGTCGTGCACGAGCAGTTCGCCGCCCTGGTGCTCGGCCAGCACGCGCTCGGCCGGCCCATCGGCGGCACCCCCGACACCATCCGCGCGGTCCCGCGCGACGCGGTGTGGGAGCACTACCGGCAGCACTACCAGTCCTCGACGCTCGTGGTCACGGCCGCGGGCGGCGTCGACCACGACCTGCTCTGCAAGCAGGTCACCGAGGCGCTGCACACGGGAGGCTGGTCGCTCGACGAGGGCGCCGAGCCCCGCGGGCGTCGGCTCTCGAGCGCCGGCCTCGTCGCCGGCCAGGAGGGCATCCCCGCGGAGGGCGTCGAGCGCACGATCCGTCGCCAGACCGAGCAGGCGAACGTCATCATCGGCGGGACGTCCCTGACGGCCACCGACCCGCGGCGCTTCACGCTCTCGGTTCTCAACGCGGTGCTCGGGGGCGGCATGTCGTCGCGCCTGTTCCAGGAGATCCGCGAGCGTCGGGGGCTGGCCTACTCCACGTACTCGTTCGCCTCCGGGCACGCCGACACCGGCATCTTCGGCCTCTACGCGGGCTGCACGCCCGGCCGGGTCGACGAGGTCGTCGCGCTCATGGTCGAGGAGTGGGAGCGGATGGCGGACGCGCCCATCACGCAGGCCGAGCTCGAGCGGTCCATGGGCCAGCTGTCGGGCGGTCTCGTGCTCGGCATGGAGGACTCCGGGTCGCGCATGAGCCGCCTGGGCAAGTCCGAGCTGGTGCACGGGTCGCTGCTGAGCATCGACGAGTCGCTGGAGATGATCCGCGAGGTCACCGTCCACGACGTGCAGGAGCTGGCCGCCGACCTCGCGTCGCGCCCGCGCTCCGTGGTCCGCGTCGGACCCTTCGGGGACTGACCGCTCAGCCGAGCCGGAACGTGGCCCGCGGGATCTCGTCGACGAGCCTGCGGGCCACGCCCAGCGCGTCGTCCTCCGAGATCTGGTGGGTCGCGACGAGCGAAGCCAGGTAGGCGGCGTCGAGCCTGCGCGACATGTCGTGCCGCGCGGGGATCGAGCAGAACGCCCGGGTGTCGTCGATGAACCCCGACGTCTTGGTGAACCCGGCGCTGTCCGTCACCGCCTGGCGGTAGCGCCAGATGGCGGCGGGCGAGTCGAGGAACCACCACGGCGCGCCCGCGTAGACGCTCGGGTAGAACCCGGCGAGCGGTGCGATCTCCCGGCTGAACGTCGTCTCGTCGACCGTGAAGAGCACCAGCCGGAACGTCGGGTCGGTGCCGAACGCGTCGAGGATCGGCGTGAGCGGCCGCGTGAACGCCCCCGTGTCGGGCAGGTCGTGACCGGTGTCCGGCCCGAACGCCGCGAGCGTCGGGGCGTGGTGGTTGCGGATGACGCCGGGGTGCAGCTGCATGACGAGGCCGTCGTGCGCCGACATCTCGGCGAGCCGGAACAGCAGGTTGCGGCGGTAGGCGACCGCGTCGTCCGGTGAGACGTCGCCGCGCAGGCCGCTGGCGTGGATGCGCTCGGCCTCGGGGTCGGGCAGCGGCGTGCTGCCTGCGTCCGGCACGCCCGTGTCCGTGGCCGTCCCGCCCGCCGCGAGGAACGCCTCCCGGCGCGAGCGCAGGGCCGCCAGCAGGCCCGTGTAGGTGGTCGTGTCGACGTCGGCGGACTCGGCGAGCCTGGCGAGAGCCCCGGTCCAGGACGGCTGCGAGGGGTCCATGTAGCGGTCGGCCCGGAGCGTCGGGAGCACGCGGCCCGTGAAGGTCGGGTCGGCGCGCAGCGCGTGGTGCGCGGACAGGTCGTCGGCCGGGTCGTCGGTCGTGGCCAGGACCTCGATGCCGAACCGCTCGAACAACGCGCGCGGGCGGAACTCGTCCCGGGCGAGCGCGTCGGCGAGCTGGTCGTACTGGGCGTCCGCGTTCGCGGCGCTCGGGTGCTCGGTGAGCCCGAAGACGTCGTGCAGCTCGGACTCGAACCAGAACCGCACGGGGGTGCCCAGGAACAGGTCCCAGTGCTCGGCGAGGCGACGCCAGACGTCCCGGCCGCCGGTGGTCGGCGGCGCACCGTCCCGGCTCAGGCCCAGGTCGTCGAGCGGCACTCCCGCGGCGTGCAGGAGGCGCAGGACGTAGTGGTCCGGGGTGATGAGCAGGGCGGCCGGGTCGTCGAACGGCTCGTCGTCGAGGAGCAGGCGGGCGTCGACGTGGCCGTGCGGGGAGTAGATCCGTGCGCCGGCGACCTCGGCGTACAGCCGGCGGGCGATCTCCCGCTGGCCGGGCTCCGACGGGAGCAGACGGTCGGGGTGAGGTTGGAGCAGGGTCATGGGTGCCTGTCGTTCGCGGCCCTCGGGCCGGTCGAGGAGCGGATGGTCAGGTGGGTCGGCAGGGTCGCCCCACGCCGGGGGACCGGTGCCGCGGGGTCGTCGAGCCGGGCGAGGAGGATCGACACGGCCGTGCGGCCCGCCTGCTCGATCGGTGCCGTCAGGGTGGTGAGCGGCGGGTTGCAGAAGTCGGCACCGAAGATGTCGTCGCAGCCCACGATCGAGATGTCGCCGGGCACCGAGACCCCGCGCTGGCGCAGGCGCTCGAGCATGCCGATGGCGAGCAGGTCGTTGAACGCGATGCAGGCCGTGATCCCCGCGTTCACCGCGGCATCCGCGGCCGCGGCGCCCGCCGACCTGCGCGGCGCGAACGGGCCGATGCGCACGGGGGTGAGCCCGTGGCGCTCGGCCGCCCGCTGCAACGCCCGCCAGCGGCCCTCGTTGGGCCAGGACGTCTCGGGACCCGACGCGTAGGCGATCCGAGTGTGGCCGAGCGACACGAGGTGCTCGAGGGCCTGCTCGATCCCGTTGGGGGTGTCGATGAAGACGGTCGGCACGCCGGCTGTCTGGCGGTTGATCGCCACGAGCGGGATCTCGGCGGACAGGGCGACGAGCCGGCGCTCGGACAGTCGCGACGCCGCGAGGATCGCGCCGTCGTACGACCGCCGCAGCCGGTGCAGCATGCCGTCCTCGAGCTCGTCGCTCTCCTCGGTGTCCACCAGCAGCTGGGTGTAGCCGGCGGCCTTCAGCTGCTGCTGCGTGCCCCGGATGATGTCGAAGTAGAACGGGTTGGTCACGTCCGAGACCAGGACGGCGACGGTCTTGGTCTTGCCCGACGTCAGGGCGCGGGCCGGCGCGCTCGGCACGTAGCGCATCTCGGCCGCCACCTGCTGGATGCGGTCGCGGGTGGCCGCGTTCACGCGCCCGGGGTTGGTCAGCGCGCGCGAGACCGTCGAGGTGGCCACGCCCGTGGCGGCCGCGATGTCGGCGAGCGTCGCCGGGCGTGCGGCGCCGTCGTCGGCGCGGGGGTTCATGGGGCCGAGCAAAGCACATCGCGCGAATTGTTGGCAAACATTGGCAAACGGTTGCAGCCCGAATCGCCACGTCCCTAGAGTCACGGCAACCGGGGCGACCGACCCGACAGATCGGAGGGTCGCAGCCCCCCGCATCGCACTCGAAGGAGAGTCGGATGAAGGCACGCCAGATGCTCGGTCCGTACCGCGCCCACGTGCACGTGAAGAACGTCGCCCGGACGGTCACCGGCACGGACGGGTTCGGCGGCGCGACCACCTGGGTCGAGCGATGGGCGCCGCGGCGCAGCGGGCAGGCCGACATCGAGGCCAACCGGGCCGTGCATGCGCGCGTGGCGGAGCGTCGTGCCTGAGCGCACCCGTCGACCGCCGGTACGCGTCGTCCACCTCGGGCTGGGGGCGTTCCACCGTGCGCACCAGGCCTGGTACACCGACGGTGCCGACGACGCGTGGGGGATCGCGGCGTTCACCGGCCGCTCGCCGGCGGCCGCCGTCGCCCTCGCGGCGCAGGACGGGCTCTACGTCCTGGTCGAGCGTGGGGCGGACGGCGACTCCGCGACCCTGGTGCAGAGCATCGTCGAGGCGCACGACGGCGGCGACGTCCGCGCGTGGCGTGCCGCCGTCGCCGATCCTGCGGTCGCCGTGCTGACGCTCACGGTGACCGAGGCCGGGTACCACGCGACGGCGTCCGGCGACCTCGACGGGACGGACGAGGCCGTGCGGTCCGACGTCGTCGCGCTGCGCGCGGGCGGTGCGGCGCGCACGGCGCCGGGGCGCCTGGTCGACGGGCTGCGGTCGCGACGAGCCGCGGGCTGCGGGCCGGTCGCGGTCGTGAGCTGCGACAACCTGCCCGCCAACGGAGCGGTCGTCGGGGCGGTCGTCCGCGGCCTGGCCCGGCTGGTGGACGCCGACCTCGACGACTGGATCGGTCGGAATGCGTCGTTCGTGTCGACGATGGTGGACCGGATCACGCCGGCCACGACGGACGACGACCGTGCCGCGGCCCGCGAGCTGACCGGCTTCGCCGACGCCGTGACGGTGGTCACCGAACCGTTCAGCGAGTGGGTGCTGAGCGGGGACTTCCCGGCCGGGCGACCGGCCTGGGAACGGCTCGGCGCGCGGTTCGTCGACGACATCGAGCCCTACGAGCGGCGCAAGCTCTGGCTGCTCAACGCCGGGCACTCCCTGCTCGCCTACCGCGGCCGCCTGCTCGGGTTCGAGACCGTCGGCCAGGCGTGCGGACCGCTGTCGGAGGAGCTCGAACGGCTCTGGCGCGAGGCCCGACCGCTGCTGCCGCTCGACGCGGCCGAGATCGACGGCGCGCTCGCGGCGCTGCGCGACCGGTTCGCCAACCCCCGGATCCGCCACGGCCTCGAGCAGATCGGGACGGACGGATCGTTCAAGCTGCCCGTCCGGGTGGTCGAGCCCGTGCGCCGCCGCCTCGCCGCGGGCCTGGGTGCCGGGCCGGCGCAGCTCGGCGTGCTCGCCGCCTGGGCCTCGTACCTCGTGCGGTTCGGTCCGACCGACCGCCCGTCCGAGGCGCTCACCGAGGCGTTGCGCGGCATGCTCGACCCGGGGGCCCGTGCCGCGGCGGTGCTCGCGGCGATCGCCCCGGACCTCGCCGCCGACCTCCTCGACCCGCTCGCCACCCGCATGACCGAACTCGAAAGGCTCTGACCCGTGCTCATCACGTCCGCCGAGGTGCTCGTCTCGAGCCCGGGCCGCAACTTCGTCACCCTGCGCCTGACCACCGACGACGGCCACGTCGGCCTGGGCGACGCGACGCTCAACGGGCGCGAGCTCGCGGTCGTCGCCTATCTCGCCGAGCACGTCGTGCCGCTGCTGATCGGCAAGGACGCGCACCGCATCGAGGACATGTGGCAGTTCCTCTACAAGGGCGCCTACTGGCGTCGCGGGCCCGTGACCATGGCCTCGATCGCCGCCGTGGACACCGCCCTGTGGGACATCAAGGCGCGGGCCGCGGGGATGCCGCTGTACCAGCTGCTCGGCGGCCGCAGCAGGACCGGGGCCCTGACCTACGGGCACGCGAGCGGCGCCGACCTGCCCGAGCTGTTCGACTCGGTGCGCGACCACCTCGAGCAGGGCTTCCGGGCCATCCGCATCCAGTCGGGGATCCCCGGCCTCGGGACGGTCTACGGCGTCGCGTCGAGTGCGGCCGACGGCGCCGGACGCTACGACCACGAACCCGCCCGCCGGTCCGCCGCACCGACCGAGGAGGTCTGGGACACGCGTGCCTACCTGCGCCACGTCCCGGGCGTCTTCGAGGCGGTACGGGGCGAGTTCGGTCCCGAGCTGCCGCTCCTGCACGACGCCCACCACCGACTGACCCCGATCCAGGCGGCCAAGCTCGGGAAGTCCCTCGAGCCGTTCGACCTCTTCTGGCTCGAGGACGTGACACCGGCCGAGAACACGGCGGCGCTGCGGCGCGTGCGCGAGCACACGACGACGCCACTGGCCATCGGCGAGGTGTTCAACACGATCTGGGACTACCGCGAGCTCTTCGAGGAGCAGCTCATCGACTACGTGCGCTCGCCCGTCACGCACGCCGGCGGCATCACCGCGCTGCGCCGGATCCTCGACTACGCGGCGGTCTACCAGATCAAGTCCGGCGTGCATGGCCCCACCGACATCTCGCCGGTCGGCCTCGCGGCGTCGCTGCACCTCGGTGTCGCCATCCCGAACTTCGGCATCCAGGAGTACATGACGCACAGCGCCGCCACCGACGAGGTGTTCCGGTCGCAGGTGCGGTTCGAGGGCGGCCTGCTGGTGCCCGGCGAGGGGCCGGGGCTCGGGGTCGTGTACGACGACGCCGTGGCCGACGCCCACCCCTACGCGGCGGCGTACCTGCCGATCAACCGGTTGTCCGACGGGTCGATGCACGACTGGTGATCCGGCGCGGTCCGCGCGCGATGATGGACCATGCCCATCGCACACGCGCGGTACCAGCGGTTCCCGACGGACGCCGTCGGCGACCTGGTCGAGCACGCCTGGGTGGTGCGCGACGAGTCGTCGGCCCGCGAGGTGCTGCTCCCCGACGGCCGAGGCCTGCTGCAGGTGGTGCTCGGCGGCCCCGGCGTGCGGGTGGACCCGCTCGGCGGGACGCACGAGCCGGACGTGTCCGGGGTGCGCGGCCTGACCACGGTCGCCGTGGTGCGCCAGAACCCCGCCGGCACCGTCCGGCTCGGGCTCCAGCTGCACCCGCTGGCCGGTGCCCGGATCGGCGCGCCGCTGAGCGACGGGTGGGTCGACGTCGACGCGCTGCTCGGCGCGGGCGTCCAGGCGGCCGTCGAGACGCTGCTGGCCGCCGGGTCGGACGCGGCGGCCGTCGCGCTCCTGACCGAGTCCGTCGGCGCGCTCCCGCGGCACGGGTCGGACGAGCTCGACCGGTTCGCCGGCGTGGTCCAGGCGATCGACGGCGCGGGCGGGCTGGTGCGCGCCGCGGACCTGGCTCGTCGCGCCGGGTGCACGGTCACCGAGCTCTACCGCTGGTCGGTCGGGCACCTCGGCGTCCCGCCCACCGAGTACCTCGCCGCGGTCCGGTTCTCGACGTTCGTGCGCGAGGCGGTCGGGCCGGGCACCGTCGGTCCGGAGGCCGTCGTGACGGCGCTGCAGTGGTACGTGCGCGCCGGGTACCCGCCGCGCGAGGTGGAGCGGTTCACCGGGCTCGAACCGGCCGAGCTGCGGCGGCTCGCGGAGGCCGTCGCCTCGCTCGTCGACGGATAGGGTTTCCCCCCGTGAGCGAACGCATCAGGGTGGCCGTGCTGGGTGCGGCGGGCCGCATGGGACAGACCGTCGTCCGCGCCGTCGAGGGTGCCCCGGACCTCGAGCTCGTCGCCGCGCTCGACGCCGGCGACGACCTCGCGGGCGCCTCGGGTGCGCAGGTCGCGATCGACTTCACCGTCCCGGCGGTGACCGAGGGCAACGTGCACGCGCTCGTCGACGCGGGCATCCACGTCGTCGTCGGCACGACGGGCTGGACCGACGAGTCGCTGGCGCGCGTGCGCGACCACCTCGCCGACCGGCCGGGCGTCGGCGTCGTCGTCGCCCCGAACTTCGCGCTCGGCGCGGTGCTGGCCATGGCGTTCGCGGCGAAGGCGGCCCCGTGGTTCGAGTCGGTCGAGATCATCGAGCTGCACCACCCCGACAAGATCGACGCACCGTCCGGCACGGCCAAGCACACAGCCACCGCGATCTCGGCCGCGCGGGCGGCGGCCGGCCGAGGCCCCGTGCCCGACGCGACCTCCGAGTCGCTCGACGGTGCCCGCGGCGCGTCCGTGGACGGCATCCCCGTGCACTCGGTGCGGCTGCGCGGCCTGGTGGCGCACGAGGAGATCCTGCTGGGCAACGCGGGGGAGCAGCTGACCATCCGGACCGACTCGTTCGACCGTGTGAGCTTCATGCCCGGCGTGCTGCTCGCCACCCGGCTGGTGGTCGGCCGGCCCGGTCTGACGGTCGGCCTCGAGCACCTGCTCGACCTGGCCTGACCTGTGAGCTCACGCGCCCGCGCGGTCGCCGGTGCCGTCGTCCTGACCGCCCTGCTCGGGCTCTACGTCTGGCTCGTGGCAGCCCGCGCGACGGCGCTGATCGTCACCGGCGAGCCGATCGCGGTGGTCCTCGGCCTCGCGCTGTGGGTGCTGCCCATCCTGGTGATCTGGCTGGTGTACCGCGAGTGGTCGCTCGCGGTCGACGTGCAGCGGATGGCCGACGAGCTCGCCGCCGCTGACGAGCTGCCGATCGACGACCTGCCGCGCTCGCCCGGCGGTCGGATCGACCGCGCCGCCGCCCGGGCCGCGTTCGAGCCCGCGCGGGAGCTGGCCGAGGCGGAGCCCGACGACTGGCGCTCCTGGTACCACCTGGCGTTCGCCTACGACGCCGCGGGGGACCGGCGTCGCGCGCGCGAGTCGCTGCGGAAGGCGAGCGCCCTGCACAAGGCGTGAGCGCTGTGCGGGGCGGGCGCCCTGCACGAGGGCACCTCTAGATCGACGCCGACCAGCGGTGCTCGGTGACCACGCGGGGCGTGCCGTCCGGCAGCTCGCCCGACGCGAGCTCGCGCGCGACGTCGTCGGGACCCAGGCCGGACGACGCGAGGAACTGGGCCCGCGCGCTGTCCCCGTCGAGGACCCATGTGTGCACCTGGTCGGCGCCGTCCTCGCGCAGCGTGTCCACCGCGGCCGCGAGCAGCCGCGACCCGTGGCCGCTGCGCTGCTGCGAGGGCTCGACCTCGAGCGTGAGGATCACGCCGCCGGGCGCGTCGAACGGACGCCCCTCGGGGGCGGGCACGGGAGCCAGGGACACCACGCCGACGACCGTCGCCCCCTCGCACGCGACCAGGACCCGGAACCCGGCCCCCGGAGGCGTGCTGACGGCTGCGGCCCACTGCGCCTCGATCGCCGACTCGTCGAGCAGGTCCAGCGCACCGGCCAGGACGTCGGCGTGCGAGACCCGCCACGCGTCGACCTGGATGCGGGCGATCGCGTGCTCGTCACCCCGGACCGCGGGCCGCACGGAGACGTCCGCGTTCTCGGTGAACAGCGGCATCAGGCGACTCCTGCGGGTTCGGGGACGAGCACGGTCTTGGCCGGGTGCTTCGTCGAGACCTTGTCGATCCACGCGAGCGCCACTGCGGAGACGATAAACGCCAGATGGATGATCGTCTGCCACAGGAGCACGTCGGTGCCGTCGGTCGCGATGATCGAGCGGGCCTCGATGAAGCTGCGCAGCAGGTGGATCGACGAGATGCCGATGATCGACATGGCGAGCTTCGTCTTGAGCACGTTGGCGTTGACGTGCGAGAGCCACTCGGGCTGGTCGGGGTGGTCGTCGAGGCGGATGCGCGACACGAACGTCTCGTAGCCGCCGACGATCACCATGATCAGCAGGTTGGCGATCATCACGACGTCGACGAGGCCGAGGACGCCGAGCATCATCTCCTCCTCGGTCAGCCCGTGGCCGCCGAAGACGCCCTCGGCGATGTGCCAGAGCTCGAGCATGAACTGCCAGACGTAGATCGCCTGCGCGACGATCAGGCCGAGGTAGAGCGGCACCTGCAGCCAGCGGGAGAAGAAGATCAGGGAGCCGAGACGGCTGGTGGGAACTCGGGTGGTGGGCGTTGCCACGGTGTCCTCCGGGGACGGTGCGGGGGCGACTCTTTTCTCACAGCAGCCGCGCCGGGTCGGGATGTTCGGTCGGTGCGGCGCTGTCGCAGCGCTCTTGCCCACAACGGACCGGGGCTCGCAGAAGTGCCCGTCAGGCCATGCCGAGCGCGCGCAGGCCGGCGGCGGTCAGGGCGGCCAGCACGACCACGACGATGAACGGCGCCCGCAGGGCGAGCGCGATCGCGGCGACGGCGAGCGCGGGCAGCCGGGCGTCGATGACCAGGCTGCGGCCGTCGGTCGCCGTCTGGACGGCCACGAGCGCGGACAGCAGCGCGACGGTGACCAGCGCGGCCGTGCGGGCGACCCGCGGCTGGGCGAGCCAATGCTCCGGCACCAGGTGCCCGGCGAGCTTGAGGGCGAAGCAGACGGCGCTCGCGACGACGAGGGCGACCCACGTGACGGTCGGGCTCATGCGATGGCCTCCTGCGACTTCTCCGGGGCCGGCTTGGTGAGCAGACCGGCGAGGATCGCGACGATCGCCGCCAGCAGGACGGGGATCCCGGCCGGCACGAACGGGGTCACCGCCAGGGCGACGAACACGGCGCCTGCGGCGACGAGCTGGGCGTGCCGCGCACCGGGACCGGTCACGCGCGGCCAGACCAGGCCGAGGAACGCGGCGGCCGCGGCGGCGTCCAGGCCGTACTTGCGCGGGTCGCCCAGGGCGTCCCCGAGCAGCGCGCCGAGGAGCGTGAAGGTGTTCCAGAGGACGAACACGCCGATCCCGGTCCACCAGAACCCCAGCCGCGACGCCCGTCGGCCCTTGTGCGCCGTCGCCACGGCGGTCGACTCGTCGATGGTGAGCTGTGCCGCCGCGACGCGACGCCAGCCGCGGGCGCCGAGCAGGGGAGCGACCTGCGGGCCGTACAGCCCGTTGCGCACGCCGAGCAGCCCCGCCGTCGCGATGGCGGCTCCGGCCAGCCCTCCGGCACCGACCACCCCGATGAACGCGAACTGCGAGCCGCCCGAGAACATCAGGAGGCTGAGCGCCATGGTCTGCGGCACCGACAGCCCCGCCGCGACCGCGAGCGCACCGAACGAGACGCCGTACAGCCCGGTGGCGACCGAGACCGAGATCGCCTGCCGGACGGCGGCGCGGCCGTCGTCAGCCTCGGATCGAGGCTCCTCGACGCCCTCCGCGTCAGATGGCGACATAGACGCTGTCGAGGTACTCCTCGATCCCGGCCTCGCCGCCCTCGCGGCCGAGGCCCGACGACTTCACGCCGCCGAAGGGCGCGCTCGCGTCGGAGACCAGGCCGCGGTTCACGCCGAGCATCCCGGTGTCGACCGACTCCGCCAGGCGCAGGACCCGTGCGATGTCGCGCGTGTAGGCGTAGGCGACCAGGCCGAACGGCGTGGAGTTCGCCATCGCGACGCCCTCGTCCTCGGAGCCGAACGTCACGACCGGCGCGACGGGCCCGAAGGTCTCCTCGGTGATCACCCGCAGGTCCGGCGAGACCCGGTCGAGGACGGTCGGGGCGTAGAAGTACCCGGGACGGCTCGGGCGGTCCGCGCCGATCCGGACGCGGGCGCCGCCGTCCACGGCCTCGGCGACGACCTCCTCGACGCGGTCGACGGCCGCCTCCTCGATGAGCGGGCCGACGGTGACGCCCTCCTCGGCGCCGTGCCCGACGACCAGCTTGTCGAACGCCGCGGTCAGCCCGGCCGTGAACTCCTCCGCGACGGACGCGTGCACGAGGAACCGGTTGGCGGCGACGCAGGTCTGGCCGGCGTTGCGCATCTTGGCCTGCACGGCGCCCGTCACGGCGGCGTCGATGTCGGCGTCCTCGAACACCAGGAACGGCGCGTTGCCGCCGAGCTCCATCGACGTGCGCAGGACGGTGTCCGCCGACGCCTTGAGCAGCGCCGAGCCCACCTCGGTGGAGCCCGTGAACGACAGCTTGCGCAGGCGCGGGTCGGACAGCAGCGGGCCGGAGATGCTGCGCGCGGACGCCGACGGCACGACGTTGATGACGCCCGTCGGCAGGCCGCGTCCCTCGAGCTCCTCGCGGATGATCTCCGCGACGTACGCGGTGGTCAGCGGCGTGAGCTGCGCGGGCTTGATGACCACGCTGCAGCCGGCCGCGAGCGCGGGCGCCACCTTGCGGGCGATCATCGCGATCGGGAAGTTCCACGGCGTGATCAGCAGCGCCGGTCCGACCGCCCGGCGCAGGACGAGCTGGTGGTTGGTCCCCGACGGCGCGCGCCGGGCGAGGCCGTCGAACCGGACCGCCTGCTCGGCGTACCAGCGGATGTAGTCGGCGCCGTAGGCGACCTCGGCGCGGGACTCCGCGAGCGGCTTGCCGCCCTCGGCGGTCACCAGGGCGGCGATGTCCTCGGTGCGTGCCGTGATCGTCTCGAAGACCGCGCGCAACAGCTCGGAGCGGACCCGCGGGGCCGTGGCGCGCCACACCGGGAACGCCTCGGACGCCGCGGTCAGGGCGGCCAGCGCGTCGTCGGAACCGCCGTCGGCGACGTCGAACAGCGTCTCGGTGGTGCCGGGGTCGGACACGGCGAAGGTCTTCCCGGAGGCGGCGGGCCGCCAGGACCCGTCGATCAGGATCCCGGTGGGCACGTGCGCGGCGACGGTGGGCGGCAGGGACGACGGCGTCATGCCCGCAGTCTCGCTCTCCGGGCCGCGCGGCACCACCGACGCGCCCGATCCCGACCTACGATGGCCCCCATGATCGAGACGCCGTACGAGGATCTGCTCCGACTCGTCCTGGAGACGGGCACCCCGAAGGCGGACCGCACCGGCACCGGCACCCGCAGCGTGTTCGGTCACCAGCTGCGCTTCGATCTCTCGCAGGGCTTCCCGCTGGTCACGACGAAGCGCGTGCACCTGCGCTCGATCGCGTACGAGCTGCTGTGGTTCCTGCGCGGCGAGTCCAACGTCGCGTGGCTGCACGAGAACAAGGTCACCATCTGGGACGAGTGGGCGTCCCCGGAGGGCGAGCTCGGCCCGGTCTACGGCGTGCAGTGGCGCAGCTGGCCGACGCCGGACGGCGGCCACATCGACCAGATCACGCAGCTGATGGAGAACCTGCGGCGCGACCCCGACTCGCGCCGGCACATCGTCTCGGCCTGGAACGTCGCCGACATCCCCTCGATGGCGCTGGCCCCGTGCCACGCGTTCTTCCAGTTCTACGTGGCCGACGGTCGGTTGTCGTGCCAGCTGTACCAGCGCTCCGCGGACCTGTTCCTCGGCGTCCCGTTCAACATCGCGTCCTACGCGCTGCTCACGCACATGGTCGCCCAGCAGGGCGACCTCGAGGTGGGCGACTTCGTGTGGACCGGCGGCGACTGCCACATCTACGACAACCACGTGGACCAGGTGCGCGAGCAGCTGAGCCGTGACCCGTACCCCGCGCCCACCCTGAACCTGCGCCGGGCGGCGTCGATCTTCGACTACACCTTCGAGGACATCGAGGTGGTCGGCTACCAGCACCACCCGACCATCAAGGCGCCGGTGGCCGTGTGACGATCTCCCTGATCTGGGCGCAGACGCCCACGGGGATCATCGGCCGCGACGGGACGCTGCCCTGGCACGTGCCCGAGGACATGGCCCACTTCCGGGACCTGACCCGCGGGCACCCCGTGATCATGGGACGCGGCACGTGGGACTCGCTCCCGCCCAGGTTCCGGCCGCTGCCCGACCGGGACAACGTCGTGCTCACCCGCGACCCGCAGTTCGAGGCCGCCGGCGCGATCGTCGCGCGCGGGGCCGAGGAGGCCCTGCGGCTCGTCGAGAACCGGGACGCGTGGGTGGTCGGCGGGGGAGAGGTCTACGCGCTGTTCCTCCCGCTCGCCCACCGGGTGGAACGCACGCTCGTCTCGCTCGACGTCGGCGGGGACACGCGTGCCCCGTCGCTCGACCCCCTGGAGTGGAAGCGCACCGAGCCGGACCAGTCGTGGCTCTCCTCGGCGGCGGGCGGCACCCGGTACCGGTTCGAGTCCTACCTGCGGCGCTGATCAACCCGGGCCCTGGCGTATCTGGCGGCCGCGCGGAAGGCTCCTGTGAGCGGGGACCTCGTTCGTAGGGGACGCGGCCACGATGCAGGGAGGCACGGCGATGTCGGAGTCTGGCTTCACCCACGATCAGCAGCACCTGAGCTGCGCGGTCCCGCCGAGCCCCCAGCTGCGTGAGCAGTGGGCCCGAGCGCTCGACGGCGCGAACGCGGTGGCGGCGCGCACCGGTGGCGCCGCACCGTTCATGCGCATCGAGCGCGACCCGCGGCCGCTGGGGTTCAACGACGGCGTGATCGTCCCGCCCGAGGAGTTCCCCGTGGGCACGTCGCTCTCGGCCATCCGCAGCGCCGCCGGCGACCGTGCCCCGCTGCGCGGCACGGTCCGCGTCGCGGTGGTCCTCGTCCAGTTCACCGACAAGGCGATCACGACGACGAAGCAGCAGATGGAGAAGCTGTTCTTCTCGACGGGTGCCGTGCCGCTCGGCAGCGTCAAGGAGTACTACCAGGAGGTCACGAACAACCTGGTCCAGCTCGCCGGCGTGGTCGTCGGGCCCTACACGATGCCCAAGACGCTCGCGTACTACGCCGCGAACGGCTCGGGCGTGGGCAAGAACGGCACCCCGTTCCGCTCGCCCGAGCTGGCCCACGACGCCGCGGTGGCCGCGAACGCGGACGTGGACTTCTCGCCGTACGACAACGACGGCAACGGGTTCGTCGACGCGTTCATCGTCGTGCACGCCGGCCAGGGCGCCGAGCAGACGGGTGCGCTCGGGGACATCTGGTCGCACAAGTCGACCCTCGAGAACCCGTACGTCGCCGACTCGAGCAAGATCTACGGCTACCTGACGATCCCCGAGGACGCCAAGATCGGCGTCAGTGCGCACGAGCTGGGTCACCTGCTCTTCGGCTTCCCCGACCTCTACGACACCGACTACTCGTCCGCGGGCATCGGCGACTGGTGCCTCATGGCCGGCGGGTCGTGGAACGGTGCCGTGCCGGGCGAGCAGCCCGCCCACCCGAGCGCGTGGTGCAAGGCCAACCAGGGCTGGGTCACCACCACGGTCGTCTCGGCGGACGGACCACTCACCGTCCCGGAGGTCGAGACGTCGCACACCGTCTTCCGGCTCTGGAAGGACGGCGGGGGCGGGTCCGAGTACTTCCTGCTCGAGAACCGGCAGCCGAGCGGCTACGACGCGGCGCTGCCCGGGAGCGGGCTGCTCCTGTGGCACATCGACGAGTCCATGCCGGGCAACACCGACGAGAACCACTACAAGGTGGGCCTCGTGCAGGCCGACGGGCGCCGGGACCTGGAGCTCAACCACAACGGCGGCGACGCGGCCGACACGTTCCCCGGCACGTCCGCGGTGACGGTGATCGACGGCTCGACGACACCGAGCACGCGCTCGTTCGCGAACGCCGACACGAGCGTGGCCCTCGCGGCGATCTCCGCGTCCGGCGCCTCGATGACCGTGGACGCCCGGGTCAGCTCGGCGACGACGCCGACGACCGACACCACGGCCGCGATCAAGGTGCTGATCGACGAGCTGATCAAGGATGGCTCGGAGATCGCCAAGCAGGCTCAGGACCTCAAGGACTTGTACGAGAGCACGTCGGTAGGAGACTGAGGCGTGGTCTCAGCCCGGAGGAACCGCACGGCCGTGGTCGGCGTGATCCAGGCCGTGCGCGAGCAGGGTCCGGACGTCGTCGAGCTGGACGTGATGGTGCAGAGCGCGGGGTCGGTCGAGGGGCAGCCGGACATGCTCACGGCCAACCAGTCCACCGACGCGCCCTGGACCCTGCAGGCCCGTCGCTCCGAGCTGCCGGACGGCGACCTGGTCGGCTGGCGCCTGTCGGGAGAGGCGACGGTCGCGGGTCCGGACGTCGTCCGGCTCCTCACGGTGGACCCCCAGCCGATGCTCACGCCACCCGACGACGAGCAGGACGTGCAGCCCTTCCGCACGTGAGCGGCTACAACGGGGAGGCAGCCAGGGCGGTACCGTGGGCCCCATGCCGCGTACCGCCACGCCCACCCGCCCGTTCGGGTCCGTGCTCACCGCGATGGTCACGCCCTTCACGGCGGACGGCGCCGTCGACCTCGGCACCGCCGTCCAGCTGGCGCGGCACCTCGTCGCCAGCGGGCACGACGGGCTCGTGCTCAACGGCACCACGGGGGAGGCGCCCACCACCCACGCGCCCGAGAAGGCGGAGCTGGTCGCGGCGGTCGTCGAGGCCGTCGGCGACCAGGCGTGGATCATCGCCGGTGCCGGCTCGAACGACACCGCGCACGCGGTCCGGATGGCCGAGCAGGCCGCCGAGGCCGGGGCGCACGGTCTGCTCGTCGTCAGCCCGTACTACTCGCGCCCCTCCCAGGAGGGCGTGCGACGCCACGTCACCGAGGTCGCCGACGCCACAGACCTGCCCGTCATGCTCTACGACGTCCCGGGCCGCACCGGCGTGCGGTTCAGCGCGGCGACGATCGACGCGCTCGCGCAGCACGACCGCGTCGTCGCCATGAAGGACGCGACCGGCGACCTGTACGCCGCCGCGAAGGCCATCCAGCGCACGGGCCTGGCCTGGTACTCCGGCGACGACAGCGCCCTGCTCAGCCTGCTGGCGCACGGCGCCGCGGGCATCGTCAGCGTCACCGGCCACGTGGCCGGTCCTGCGCTCGCGGCCGTCGTCCGCGCGTTCGACGCCGGCGACCACGCCGGGGCGCTCCGCATCTTCCTGTCGATCGCCCCGGCGATCGACGCGCTCAACGGGGCCGGCTTCCAGGCCGTCTCCGCGAAGGCCGCGCTCCAGGTGCTGGGCGTCCTGCCCGAGCGCTCGGTGCGCCTCCCGCTCGTCCCCGCGTCCGACGACGAGCTCGCGCAGATCCGTGACGGCCTCCGTGCCGCCGGGCTGCTCGACGTCGCGGTGCGCTGATCCCACCAGGAGACACATGAGTCACCCGCACCCCGAGCTCACCCTGCCGCCGGCTCTGCCCAGCGGTGCCCTGCGCGTCGTCGCGCTCGGCGGGCTCGGTGAGGTCGGCCGCAACATGGCCGTCCTCGAGTACGCCGGCCGCCTGCTCGTCATCGACTGCGGCGTCCTGTTCCCCGAGGACCACCAGCCCGGCGTCGACCTGATCCTTCCCGACTTCGAGTACATCAAGGACCGTCTCGACGACATCGAGGCGATCGTCCTGACCCACGGGCACGAGGACCACATCGGCGCCGTCCCGTACCTGCTGCGCCTGCGCCGCGACATCCCGCTGGTCGGCTCGCGCCTGACCCTGGCGTTCATCGAGGCCAAGCTCAAGGAGCATCGCATCGCACCGGTCACCCGCGTGGTCGCCGAGGGCGACACCCTGAAGCTCGGGTCGTTCGAGTGCGAGTTCATCGCGGTGAACCACTCCATCCCCGACGCGCTCGCCGTCGCCGTGACCACGGGGGCCGGCACCGTGCTGCACACCGGCGACTTCAAGATGGACCAGCTGCCGATGGACGGCCGGATCACCGACCTGCGCGCGTTCGCGCGGCTCGGCGAGAAGGGAGTCGACCTCTTCATGGTCGACTCGACCAACGCCGAGGTCCCCGGCTTCGTGTCGCCCGAGCGTGGCATCGGACCGGTTCTGGACCAGGTGTTCGCCGACTCGACCAAGCGGATCATCGTCGCGTCGTTCGCCTCGCACGTGCACCGCGTCCAGCAGGTCCTCGACGCCGCCTACACGCACAACCGTCGCGTCGCGCTCGTCGGACGCTCGATGGTGCGGAACATGGGCATCGCCGCCGACCTGGGCTACCTCAACGTGCCCGACGGCGTGCTGATCGACCTCAAGCAGGTGGACCAGCTGCGCGACGACGAGATCGTCCTCATGTGCACGGGCTCCCAGGGCGAGCCGATGGCCGCCCTGTCACGGATCGCGAACAACGACCACAAGGTCTCCGTCGGCCCCGGCGACACGGTCATCATGGCGTCGTCGCTGATCCCCGGGAACGAGAACGCCGTCTTCCGCGTCATCAACGGCCTGACCCGGCTCGGTGCCCGCGTCGTGCACTCCGGCAACGCCAAGGTGCACGTCTCCGGGCACGCCAGCGCCGGCGAGCTCCTGTACTGCTACAACATCCTCAAGCCGCGCAACGTCATGCCGGTGCACGGCGAGATCCGCCACCTCGTGGCCAACGCCGCGCTCGCGGTCCAGACCGGGGTGCCCGCCGACCGCGTGGTGCTCGCCGAGGACGGCATCGTCGTGGACCTCGTGAACGGTCGGGCGAGCATCGTCGGCGCCGTGCCCTGCGGGTACGTCTACGTCGACGGGTCGAGCGTCGGAGAGATCACCGAGGTCGAGCTCAAGGACCGTCGGATCCTGGGCGACGAGGGCTTCATCTCGATCTTCGCCGTGGTCAGCTCGGCCGACGGCAAGGTGCTGGCCGGTCCGCAGATCCACGCGCGCGGGTTCGCCGAGCAGGACGCCGTGTTCGACGACATCCTGCCCGAGCTCACCGCCGCCCTCGAGGACGCCGCCCGCAACGGCAACTCCGACGCGCACTCGCTGCAGCAGGTGATGCGTCGCGTGGTCGGCCGCTGGGTGTCCAACCGCCTGCGCCGCCGCCCGATGATCATCCCGGTGGTCGTCGAGGCCTGAGATCTCACGAAACGACGGCGGCGGCTCCGGTTCCGGGGCCGCCGCCGTCGTCGTTGTGTGGGTGATCAGCTGGGCGGTACCTGGTCCGCGGTGACCGCGACCTGGTCGACCTCGTCGGCTCGCGGCTCGATGTCTGGCTCACGGGACCGCCGCGACGCCGCCGCGGACCCGACGAGGATGAGGGCCGTCGCGACGACGACCGCCACGGTGATCGCCTCGTCGAGCACCAGCGCGCCCAGCGCGACGGCCACGACGGGGTTGAGGTAGGCGACGAGCACCGACCGCGCCGCGCCGACCTCGACGATGAGCCGGAAGAACAGGACGAAGGCGAGCGCGGTGCAGATGGCGCCGAGGGCGACGAGCGCGAGCACCCCGTCGAGGGCGGGCCAGGGGTGCGGGCTGGTGGCGACCACGAACGGCAGGTAGAACAGCGCGGTCACGGCCAGGCAGGTGGCCGTCAACGGGATGGCGGGCACGTCTCGCAGGAACTGGTCGGCGATCATGGGCGCACTGGCGTAGCCCACGGCGGCGAGCAGGACCTGCGCGACCGCCCAGGGGTTGCCGCTGCTCGCAGCACCCGGCCCGAGCAGAAGGCCCACCCCGAGCAGGCCGACCAGGAGCCCGAACCACCGGACCGCGGCGACCGGCTTGCGGTCGCCGACGAGCCGGCCCAGGATCACGGCGACGATCGGCACGGTCGCGATCAGCAGTCCCGTCGTCGAGCTGGACAGGCTCGTCTCGGCGTTGGACAGCAGGATCCAGGGCCCGACGATCTCGAGCGCCGCGAACGCGAGGAGGGGCCGCCAGTGCCCGTGCAGGACCCGCAGGCCGCCGGCGCGCAGGGCGAACGGCAGCAGCAGGAGCGCACCGAGCCCGGTCCGGACGAAGACGACCATGACCGGCGTGACCTCGCCGACCGCGATCTTGATCAGCAGGTAGGGGATGCCCCACAGGACCCCCATCGTGACCAGGAGCAGCCAACCCCGCCTGCTCATGCCCCACCCGCCGGTGTGACTCGAACGCTTGCTCGCCTTCTCACCGGACGCCCGGCATCTCTCGCACGCACCCGCCCACCGTACGACCGACCACCGACAACCTCCTCAGACCCGGAAGGCCGCCCGGTGCCGCCGCGGGCTGGTGCGGAACTCGCGGGCGAAGTGCTGGCGCAGCGCGGCCGACGAGCCGAAGCCGGACGCCGCGGCGACGTGCTCGACGGGCTGGTCGGTGGACTCGAGGAGCACGCGGGCGCGCACGAGGCGCTGGCGCAGGAGCCACTGCGCGGGGCTGGTGCCCGTCCGTGCGCGGAACTGCCGCGTGAACGTCCGCCGCGACTGGTGCACGCTCGCCGCCCACGAGTCCAGGTCGAGGGGTTGGTCGAGCCGGGCCATCGCCCACCCGATCGCGGACTCGACGGGATCGGCGCCGTCCGCGGGCGCGACGGGTGCCGGGATGTACTGCGCCTGGCTGCCGTCACGGTGCGGCGCCAGCACCAGGCTGCGGGCCACGTCGGCGGCGTAGGCGGCACCGTGGTCGGTGCGGACCACGTGCAGGCAGCAGTCGAGGGCCGCGGCCACGCCCGCCGAGGTGACCACGTCGCCGTGGTCGCACCACAGCACGTCCGAGCGCACGGTGGCCGCGGGCGTGCGCCGGGCCAGCTCGCCGGCCGCCGACCAGTGCGTCGCGACCTCCCGACCGTCGACCAGCCCAGCGGCCGCGACGACGAACGAGCCGAGGCACAGCGCGACGACGCGTGCACCGCGGGCGTGTGCGGCGCGGACGGCGTCGAGCAGCTCGGTCGACGGCTCCACGTCCTTGTCCCAGCTGGGGACGACGACGGTCTGCGCGGTGGTGAGAGCCTCGAGACCGTGCTCGACGACGAGGTCGTAGCCGGCGTTGGTCGGCAGTCGGCCAGGCACCTGCGCGCAGACGGTGACGCGGTAGCGCGCGGGCGGCGCCGTGCCCGCCGGCGACGCGAACACGGTGGACGGGACCGACAGGTGGAACGGGCTGATGCCCGGGAAGGCCAGGACGGCGACCTCGTGCAACGACATGGCCCGATCCTAGCGAACCGTGTCCATCGGGCCACTGGCGAGCTTCGGCACGCGCGACGACGCTGGTCGCATGACCTCACCGATCACCGCCACCCTCGTCGGCGGACCCACCCTGCACCTCACCTACGCCGGCCTGTCGTTCCTCACCGACCCCACGTTCGACGAGCCCGGGGCGTACGCCCCGCGGGGCGGCGTCACGCTGACCAAGCTCGTCGGCCCGGCCGTCGCGGCCGGCGACCTCGGCCCCGTCGACGTCGTCCTGCTCTCGCACGACCAGCACGCCGACAACCTCGACGACTCCGGCCGGGCGCTCCTCGCCGACGTGCCGGTCGTCGTCACCACCCCGGACGCGGCGGAGCGCCTCCCGGGCGTCGTCGGGCTCGGTCCGTGGGAGTCCACGACCGTCGGCGACGTCACGATCACGACCGTGCCCGCACGTCACGGGCCGGAGGGTGCCGAGGCGTACAGCGGCGTCGTGACCGGGTTCGTGCTCGAGGGGGCCGGGCACCCGACGGTGTATGTGTCGGGCGACAACGCCTCGCTCGACGTCGTCGCGTCGGTGGCCCGCCGGTTCCCCGTGGTCGACGTGGCCGTGCTGTTCGTCGGCGGCGCGAACGTCGGCCGGTTCGGTGCCGAGCCCGTGACCCTCGACGCGCTGCTGGCCGGCGCCGCGGTCGACCTGCTCGCGCCCGCCCTGGTGATCCCGGTGCACCACACCGACTGGGCGCACTTCGTCGACCCGCTGAGCGCGCTCGAGGAGCGGCTGTCCGCGGGCGGTCGCCCCGACCGGCTCCTGGTGCTCGAGCGCGGCGTGGCGACCGAGGTCCCGGTGGGCGTCCGCGCCTAGGCGGGGTCGATGCCGCGGAACGTGGCCAGTCGCGCGTGCTCGACCTCGACGGCGTCGCGGGTGGCTGCATCCCACGGGACCCACTCGTCGAGCTCGAGCCCGAGCGTCCTGCCACGGGCCCGCGGCCGCCAGGTGCCCACGAGCTCGCCGCCCGACAGCACCGCGCCCGGGCGCCCGATGGCCTGCCACAGCGACTTGTGCCGTGTCGTGTCGGGCACGAGGACCTCACGGTCGCCGCTCTGCAGGAAGAGGTCGTAGGGGCCGAGGAGCCGCACCACGTCGGCGCCCGGCGCGTCGCGCACCGCGTCCACGTCGGCCTCCAGGAGCTGGGCGTCGACGCCGTCGACCTGGACCTCGACCGTGTCCGAGGGCCACCGCGCGGCGACGTCCTTCACCGGGGAGTCGAGGTACGTGGCCACCTGCTTGACGGTCAGCGGGCCGGCCAGGTGCAGGAGGGTACGGATGGAGTCGACCCGGTCGTCCTCGTCGGCGCGCTCGAGGACGCCGACCTGGCCGGCGGGCCAGCGCGGGATGCGTCGGACGACCGGGGGAGAAGTGCCGGGCTCGAGCTCGAGGCCGGCGTGCAGGGCGGCCAGCCGGAACGGCATCTCGTACATGTGCGTGGCCTGGCAGCCTTCGCACCAGCGCAGGTAGGGGTCCGGCATCTGCGCGGTCATGCGCGTGGACAGCTCGCCCTTGGCCAGCGGCTCGGTCACGACCTCCCGCATCGTGCGGGCCGTCGTGGCGAGCGCCTCGGTGACGGGGATGCCCGCGGCCTTCAGCGGGCTGGCGGCGTTGATGACGCGCTTGGCCGCCTCGGCCTCCGAGTGGGGCCGCATGGCGCGCTCGACGTCGCGCAGGTCCGCGCGGCGGTAGGCGTGCGGGGCGCCGCGGACGGTCCAGGCCAGCGCCAGCTCGTGCGGCCAGTGCCCGGCCCGCACCGGTACGCCGCGGACGGCGAGCGCCCACAGCGCGCCGTCCGGTCCGGTGTCCTGGACGCCGAGGTCGAGCACGTCGGCGTTCCCGGGGGCGCGGTCGGAGCGGGTCGCGCGGTCGAGCTGCTGGGCGTGCACACGGTAGCGCCGGACGGCAGAGGCAGAGACCTTCATCCCTCTACGGTGCCACCAGGGACCGACAGGATGCCCGGTCCGGCCGCCTGCAGGAGCGCGACGTAGCGCTCGCCGGGGGAGTCGTCGGGAAGGAGGCCGTGGAGCTCGAGCTCGACGAGCCCGTGCACGAGTGCCCACAGGCCGACCGCCGCGGGCACGGGATCCGCGTCCGGGCCGAGGATCGCGGCGACGGCGTCGCGCAGCACGAGGAACGTCGTGACCTGGGTGGCCGGACCCCGCGTGCCGTCCTGCGCGCCCGCGCCGGTGGAGCCGAACATGACGCGGTAGAAGTGCGGCGCCCGCAGGGCGTGCTGGCGGTACGCGATCCCGAGGGCGAGCAGGTCGGCGCCCGGGTCGCCGGTGCGCGGGGCTCTGCACAGGGAGTCCGCGAAGCGCGCGAACGCCTCGTCGCCGACGGCCTGGACCAGCTCCTCGCGGCTCCCGAAGAGGGAGTACACGGCGGACGCGGAGGTGCCGGCCCGGTGCGCGAGGTCGCGGACCGTCAGGGAGTCGGCACCGGAGGCCGCGACGATCGCCGACGCCTCGTCCAGCAGCCGGAGCCTCAGGGCGTCGTCGTGGACGCGGGGACGTGCCATGCCGCCGAGTCTAGGGTGTTGACGGAGATTTGCGAACGGTGTTCTATAACAACGTTCGCAAACGAGGAGACCGTCATGATCGAGCTCACCGACGCCGCCCGGACCACCGCCGGGATCGTGGCGCTGACCGTCGTCGCCATCGAGTCCGGCGGGGTGTTCCTGCTGCGGGTCAGCACCGGCCGCGAGCAGGCGACGGACTTCCAGAAGTCCTTCTACCGCGCAGGGCATGCCCATGCGGGTGTCCTGGTCACGCTCGGCCTGGTGTGCCTCCTGCTGGGGGAGGCGACGACACTCGAGGGGTTCTGGCGCTGGCTCGCGCAGACCGGCGTGCTCGTCGCCGCGATCCTCATGTCGGCCGGCTTCTTCTTCTCGGCGATGGGACGCGGACGCGAGCGGCCGAACGGGTTCGTCGTGCTGCTCGGGGCGGGCGCGGTGATGCTCGCTGCCGGGGTCGTCGCGCTGGGCGTCGGACTGCTGCTCGGGTGATCCCTGGGCCGACACGCACCCGAGCACGGGCCCGCGGTCGCCGCCCCCGGCTAGTTTGAGGACCATGGCGACTCGTACGTCCACCTCAGGCGCCCGTTCCGGTGCGTCGACGTCGTCGCGCGCCGCCGGCAAGGGCACGTCCAGCTCCGGCAGGTCCGGCGGCGGCTCCACGCGGCCGTCGGGCCGCAAGGCCCCGCCGCCCCCGCCCAAGCAGGCTCTCCCGATCCGCATGGTCAAGGGCGTCTGGATGGGGTGCGCGCACCTCGTCGGCGGCACCGCGCGCCGCGTCGGTCGCGGCGCCCGGGACCTGGATCCCGCCCACCGTCGCGACGGGCTCGCCTTCACGCTGCTGGGCCTCGCGATCGTCATCGCGGCTCGCGAGTGGTGGGCGCTGTCCGGGACCGCAGGCACGGTGGTGCACAGCGTCGTCGCCGGCACGTTCGGCACGGTCGGCGTCGCCGTCCCGCTCGTCCTGCTCGGCCTGTCCATCCGGCTGATGCGCCACCCCGAGCGCGTCGAGGCCAACGGCCGCATCGGCATCGGGCTCGCGGCGATCGCGCTCGCGGTCTGCGGGATCCTGCAGATCTCCGCCGGGCTGCCCGGCACGGACGACTTCGCGGCTCTCCGGTCCGCGGGCGGCATGCTCGGGCTCATCGTCGGCACGCCGCTGGCCACCCTGCTCACGCCCGGCGTGGCCATCGCGCTGCTGGTCCTGCTCGCGTTCTTCGGCGTGCTGGTGGTCACCAAGACGCCGGTGCACCAGGTGATCCCTCGCCTGCGTGGCGTGTACGACCGGCTCACCGGCAACCACCGCGACCAGGACGAGTCCGACGAGGTGCCCGCCGACGACGAGCCGCTCGTCATCATCGCGGGCCACACCGCGATCGACGAGGTCGAGGCTCCGCCCAAGAAGGCGAAGAAGCCCGGCCTGCTCGGTCGTCGCAAGCGTGCCGAGGAGGTCGACGAGGCCGACGAGACGCGGCTCGACGAGTACGACGGCGACGAGGCGTTCGCCCGTGCCGCGATCGTGGCGGCCGCCGCCGAGGCCGAGGCGGAGGCGGCGCGCCAGCGTGACGCCGCTCCCGACACCGAGCCGATCGCGCGGGTCAAGAAGCCGATCACCGCGCCGGAGACCACCCCGGTGCCGCGTGGCGAGCAGCCGATGCTCGAGGGCGACGTCCTGTACACGCTGCCGTCCGACGAGACGCTCACCAAGGGCGCCCCGCACAAGGTCCGCTCCGCCGCCAACGACCGCGTAGTCGAGTCGCTGACGACCGTCCTCGACTCGTTCGAGATCGATGCCAAGGTCACCGGCTTCACGCGCGGCCCGACGGTCACCCGGTACGAGGTCGAGCTCGGCCAGGCCGTCAAGGTCGAGCGCGTCACGGCGCTGAGCAAGAACATCGCCTACGCCGTCGCGAGCGCGGACGTGCGGATCCTGTCGCCCATCCCTGGCAAGTCGGCGATCGGCATCGAGATCCCGAACACCGACCGCGAGACCGTCTCGCTCGGCGACGTCCTGCGCTCCAGCGCCGCCAAGCGCACGGAGCACCCGATGGTCATCGGCGTCGGCAAGGACGTCGAGGGCGGGTACGTCACCGCCAACCTGGCCAAGATGCCCCACCTCCTGGTCGCCGGTGCGACCGGTGCGGGCAAGTCCAGCTTCGTGAACTCGATGATCGTCTCGATCCTCATGCGCGCGACGCCCGACGAGGTCCGCATGGTGCTCGTCGACCCCAAGCGCGTCGAGCTGACGATCTACGAGGGCATCCCGCACCTCATCACGCCGATCATCACCAACCCGAAGAAGGCCGCGGAGGCCCTCGAGTGGGTGGTGCGCGAGATGGAGGCCCGGTACGACGACCTGGCCAACTTCGGGTTCAAGCACATCGACGACTTCAACGCCGCCGTGCGGCTCGGCAAGGTCAAGCCGCTGCCGGGCTCGGAGCGCAAGATCGCGACCTATCCGTACCTGCTCGTGGTCGTCGACGAGCTCGCGGACCTCATGATGGTGGCCCCGCGCGACGTCGAGGCGTCGATCCAGCGGATCACCCAGCTCGCCCGCGCCGCCGGCATCCACCTGGTGCTCGCCACGCAGCGGCCGTCCGTCGACGTCGTCACCGGCCTGATCAAGGCGAACGTGCCGTCTCGTCTGGCCTTCGCGACGAGCTCCCTGACCGACTCCCGGGTCGTCCTGGACCAGCCGGGCGCCGAGAAGCTCATCGGTCAGGGTGACGCCCTGTTCCTGCCGATGGGCGCCGCCAAGCCGATGCGCACGCAGGGCGCCTGGGTCTCCGAGTCGGAGATCCACGCCGTCGTCGAGCACGTCAAGAAGCAGCTCAAGCCGACCTACCGCTCCGACATCGCCGCGGTGGCGCCCAAGAAGCAGGTGGACGACGACATCGGCGACGACCTCGACCTGCTGCTGCAGGCCGCCGAGCTCGTCGTGACCACGCAGTTCGGGTCCACGTCGATGCTCCAGCGCAAGCTGCGCGTCGGGTTCGCCAAGGCCGGTCGGCTCATGGACCTGCTGGAGTCGCGCGAGATCGTCGGCCCCTCCGAGGGGTCCAAGGCACGCGAGGTGCTGGTCCAGCCCGACGACCTCCCGGCGACGCTCGCCATGCTGCGCGGCGCACCGCCGGAGCCCGACGACGACCCGTACGCGATGGGACCGGACGGTGCCCTGCCGGGCGAGCCGCCGGTCGCCACGGACTACTTCGACGGTGCCGAGGAGGAGGACGCCGGACCCTGGTCCGGCAACCGCCGGTGAACCCCTTCGGGAGCGGCCCGGTGCAGCTGGTGAGCACCGTCATCGCGATCGTCGCGGTCGTCGCCCTCGTCTCGGTCCTCGTCCTGCTCGGCAAGCAGCGCGCCGAGGTCCGGCGCGCCAACGCGCTGCTGGCCCTGAGCCGCGAGCTGCGGCACCGGTACGACGCCCTCCAGTCGGTGACCAAGGAGGGCGTGCTCGTCCAGTCGCTCACCGGTCGCGTGCTCGACATGTCGGAGCGGGCAGCGGCGATCCTCGGGATCGACGCCGAGAGCTCGATCGGTCGGGCGATCGCGGACCTGCCGGTCGTGCTGCTCAACGAGCAGGGCCTGGCCATGAACCCGGCGTCCGTGCTCAGCCAACGCACGATCACGGCGACGTCCGGCGACGACGAGCCCGTGCTGGTCGGCGTCGCGCTTCCCGGGACCGACGGGAGCCAGGCGCGCATGGTGCAGGTGTCGAGCCAGCTCGTCCATGCCGGCGACGGAGACGGTGACGCGCTGCTGACGACGCTCGTGGACGTCACCGGCCGACGCGAGGTCGAGGCAGCGCTCACCCGCAGCGAGATGCAGTTCCGCGTCGCCATGGAGAACGCGCCGATCGGCATGGCGCTCGTGGACCTGGACTGGCAGATCGTCGAGGCGAACGCGGCGTTCGCCGAGCTGCTCGGCACGAGCGTCGGCGCCCTGCGCGGCTACCGCATGGAGGACCTCAGCACGCCCGACAGCCGGCCCGCCGAGCGGCTCGAGGTCGACAAGCTGCTCGGCGGCGGCCAGCACCGGTTCTCGCTCGAGAAGAAGTACCAGCGCGCCGACGGGCACCTGGTCTGGGTCGCGCTCGACGCGGCCCTGGTCCGCACGCCGAGCGGGCAGCCGGACCACTTCGTCGTGCAGGTCCGCGACTCCACCGAGTCCCGCCTGCAGGCCGAGATGCTCACGCACCGCGCGATGCACGACCCGCTCACCGGCCTGGCCAACCGCACGCTCCTGCAGGAGGTGCTGCAGTCCGTCCTCGAGCAGCCGGACGTGGTCGACCGCGTCGCCGTGCTGGCCTGCGACCTCGACGGGTTCAAGGAGATCAACGACCGCTACGGCCACGCCGCCGGCGACGAGGTGCTCGTGCACGTCGCCGGGGTGCTGCGCGCCGCGACCGCCCGCCGGGGCACGGTCGCGCGCCTGGGCGGCGACGAGTTCGTGGTCGTCGTGCAGGACCTGGACGGACCGCGCGCGGTGTTCGACGTGGCCCAGGCGGTGCACGCCGGGTTGCGGGAGACCGTCCGCGTCGGTCGGCGCCGGCTCACGGTCGCCGCCAGCATCGGCATCGCCCTGGCCGACCGGGAGACCGCCGCCGGGGGAGCCCCGGCGCTGCTCGCGGCCGCCGACGCCGCGCTCTACCGCGCCAAGGCGTCGGGCCGCAGCCGGACCGAGGTCTTCGAGCCGTCCATGACCGCCGGATCGGCCTCCGACCTGCAGCGCGAGCTCGCGGTCGCGCTGGCCGAGAACCAGCTCGTCGTGCACTACCAGCCGATCGTCGACCTCGCGGACGCCCGCGTGGTCGGCTACGAGGCCCTGGTCCGCTGGCAGCACCCGTACCGCGGGCTGCTGCTGCCCGGGTCGTTCCTGCCGCTCATCCAGGAAGCCGGCATGGCGGTCGCGCTCGGGCAGTTCGTGGCCACCAAGGTGGTCGCGTTCGTCGCGTCCACCGTCGACCGGACGCGGTGGGTCTCGGTCAACGTCTCGGCCGACCAGCTCGGTGACGGCGAGTTCGCGACGACGCTGCTGGGCGAGATCTCGCGGCACCGCCTGACCGCCGGGCGCGTCGTCGTCGAGCTGACCGAGTCCTCGCTCGTGGCCTCCGGCACCCGGATCCGGCACGAGCTCACGCAGCTGTCCGCCGCGGGCGTCCCGGTGCTGCTCGACGACTTCGGCACGGGCGTCTCGCCGCTGTCCTACCTGCGCGACCTGCCCGTCGCGGGCGTCAAGCTCGACATGTCGTTCACCTCGGGCATCCCCGAGGACCCGACCGCCGGCAAGGTCGCCCGGGCGCTCGGCGCGCTGGCGCGCGAGCTCGCGATGGTCACGATCGCCGAGGGCATCGAGCACGAGGAGCAGGCCGAGTTCCTGCACCGCAACGGGTGGCGGTACGGCCAGGGCTGGCTCTACGGCCCCGCGCAGCCCGGAGACGTCTCGATCTGACGCGCGGTCCGGCTCGACCGGCGGTCCGGTTCAGCCGGCGGTCCGGCTCAGCCGGCGGTTCGGTTCAGCCGGCGGTCCGGGGCACGACGAGCGGGTCGGGGCCGGTCGGGACCGTGGGCGTGGTCCTCTGCGGCGCCTGGTCACCGGCGGCGGCGGTCACGCGCGCGAGGCGGTCCGCGACGACCGCCGGGCTCAGCGTGCTCGTGCCGTTCGGGATGTCCGCGAGGGCATGCACCTGGTGTCCGCCCAGGCGGTCGTTGGTGATGGCCGTCCACTCCACGCCGGTGACCCGCGCGGGCCCTGCCGGTCTGCCCTCGGCCGGGAAGGCGCCCGGGCTCGACACGTGCGCGGTGAGCAGGATCCCCGAGTCGGTGTTCTCGACGCAGCACTCGCCGTCCTGGTTCGACAGGTAGTTGCCCAGGCCGTAGGCCACCCACATGCCCTCGCCGCGCGGCCCCCCGGTCAGGTGGGCCACCGGCTGCGGGACGTGGGCGTGGTGCCCGATGAGCAGGTCGAACTGGCCGGTGTCCGCGATCGTCTGGTCGAACGCGAGCTGCTCGGCGGTCGGGGCGGTCTGGTACTCGACGCAGCAGTGCACGCTCGCGATGACGAGGTCGGCTCCGGCGGCGCGGGCAGCGGCGGCCTGTGCCGCCATGGCGGGCACGTCGATGAGGTTCACGGACCACGGCTTGTCGGCAGGGATCGGCATGCCGTTGGTCCCATAGGTCGCCGCGACGTGCGCGACGGTGACCGTCTGGCCGGCGCGCTCGAGCTGGTAGAGCTGCGGCTGCGACTGCTCGAGCGCGCTCCGGGCGGTCCCGGTGTGCCCGAGCCCGGCGGCGTCGAAGGCGTCCAGCGTCGCGGTGACCCCCGCGAACCCCCGGTCGACCGAGTGGTTCGACGCCGTCGAGCACCCGTCCCAGCCCTGGGCCTTCAGACCCGCGGCGATCTCCGGCGGCGTGCCGAACAGCGGGTAGCCGCTGGGTGCCGTGCCCGCGGGCGTGATCGGTACCTCCATGTGGCACAGCGCGAGGTCGGCGCCCTGCACCCACGGGTTCAGCGGTGCGAGCAGCGGGCCGAAGTCGTAGCCGCCCGCGACGCGAGCGTCCGAGAGCACGGGCAGGTGCGGCAGGACGTCCCCGGCAGCGACGATCGTGAACTCGGCGTCCGGGTCCGGGATGGGCGTCGGTGTCGGGGTGGGAGTCGGCTCCGGTGACGCCGTGGCCGCACGGTCGGGCGCGGTGCTCGTCTGGCCCGTCGCCGTCGGCTCCGGGCCCCACGGGTGCAGCGCGGCCGCTGCGGCGCCGATGCTCGCGACGACGAGAAGGATGATCGCGAGGCCGATCACCACCGGCGAACGGCGGCCGGCGCGGGCGTGGCGGGTCACACGCGGACTGTAGTTGGTGTCGCGTCGTGCAGGAGCATCCCCACGGTCCACCTAGGCTGTCCGGGTGGTCGACGCCGTGCCCTCCGCCTGGAACCTGGCAAACACGCTCACGGTGCTGCGCATCGCGCTGGTGCCGTTTTTCGCGTGGGCGCTCCTGTCCGACGGCGGTGACAGCACCAGCGGGCGCCTGATCGCGACGGCGATCTTCGTCGTCGCCGCCGCGACCGACCTGGTCGACGGCTGGCTCGCCCGCAGGTCCTCCTCCGTCACCGACCTCGGCAAGATCCTCGACCCGATCGCGGACAAGCTCCTCGTCGGGACCGCCCTCGTGCTGCTGTCCTGGCTCGGCGACCTGCCCTGGTGGGTCACCGTGGTGATCCTGGTGCGCGAGATCGGCATCACGGTGATGCGGTTCTTCCTGCTGCGCTACGTGGTCCTGCCCGCCTCCCGCGGGGGCAAGCTCAAGACCATGCTGCAGTCCGTCGCGATCGGCCTGTACCTCCTGCCGCTCGACGTGCTCCCGGAGTGGATCACCTGGGCGGCGATCGGGTTCATGGCGGCCGCGCTCGTCGTGACCGTCGTGACCGGCATCGACTACGTGCGGGCCGCGATCCAGATCCGCCGGACCGCGAGCCGGCCGCCCTACGCGGGCCTCTGACCTCATGGCCACCGCTGCCGACGTGCTGGCGGCCCTGCGCTCGCGCGGGTGGAGCATCGCGGTCGCCGAGTCGCTCACCGGTGGGCTCGTCTGCGCGGCCCTCGTCGACGTGCCCGGGGCGTCCGCGAACCTGCGCGGCGGTGTCGTGTCGTACGCGACCGACCTCAAGGGCACGCTGCTCGGCGTCGACGCGGGGCTGCTCGCCGCACGCGGTGCCGTCGACCCGGAGGTCGCACGGCAGATGGCTGACGGGGTGCGCGCACGGCTCGGCGCCGACGTCGGGCTGGCGACCACCGGCGTCGCGGGGCCCGATCCGCAGGACGGCCACCCGCCCGGCACCGTCCACGTCGCGGTCGCGACCCCGGACGACGTCACCGTCCGCTCGTTGCAGCTGTCCGGTGACCGCGCCGCGATCCGCGCGGGCACGGTCGACGCGGTCCTGGGGCTCGCCGCCGAATTGCTGGGGC
Organism: Cellulomonas sp. P2_B4; assembly: GCF_056404795.1. NCBI lineage: Bacteria > Bacillati > Actinomycetota > Actinomycetes > Micrococcales > Cellulomonadaceae > Cellulomonas > Cellulomonas sp. P2_B4. The sequence goes on along the minus strand of NZ_JBFUDI010000012.1, from coordinate 91,836 downwards.
ACGAAGGGTGAACCTGAGAGCGTCATCAGCCGATGAGGTAGGTAGGCGGGAACATGACGCCCCCGCCCGTCGTTGCAAGGACCGTGATGAGCACTCGACCTCCGGCGCGTAGGACTGCTTCGCGTGTCGGCGGTGCACGGTACGGTGGAGTTCTTCCGGCAAAGGGACAGCCGGGAGCCGTGGTTCCTGGTCCGCAGAGGATCCAGGCGCCCGGTGTGGGAGAGACACGTGACGCGAGAGGGGGAGCCCGGATGGTTGTACTCCGTCGAGAGATCGGCGACGTGCTGCGGGACGCGCGACAGCGCCAGGGGCGCACCCTGCGTGAGGTGTCGTCGGCGGCCCGCGTCTCGCTCGGTTACCTGAGCGAGGTGGAGCGGGGTCAGAAGGAAGCGTCCTCGGAGCTGCTGAACAGCATCTGTGAGGCGCTGGACGTCCCCATGTCGCTCGTCCTGCGTGAGGTCAGCGACCGTGTTGCCGTCGCCGAGGGTCTGCTGATCCCCGACACGGTTCCCGCGGACCTGGCGGCGTCGGTGGCCGGTGCCACCGATGGCGGTTGGGCGCGGTCGCGGTCGGAGCTCGCAGCGATCGGCTGATCTGCCCGGGCCACGCGTCAGCGCGGCCTTGGACGCTCGGCTCACTGCGGTGCACGGATGCCCGCGCGTCCCTCGGGATGCGCCGGCGCGGAGTGCCGCCCCAACGCATCTGCGCGCGCCACACGGATAGCGCGCCACACAGCTCGGACGGCCCGTGGACCTCGGTCCACGGGCCGTTCTGCGTCCGTCGCTGGGCGGAACCGCGCCCCGAGCGTCGCTCCGGCTCGAGCTGCAGGAACTCACGGACGAAGCCCCGACGGTGAGGGAGCTCCGCGCGGCTGCTCCGCGCCCTGCTCAGCGTCCGCATCTCAGCTCGCCGGCGCCGGCTGGCAGCGGGGGCAGTAGAAGATCGGCCGCTCCATCGGCGGCTTGCGGGCCTGGCCGACCGCGATCGGGGTGCCGCACCGCAAGCATGGGCGTCGCAGCCGGCCGTGGACCCGCTCGGGGGGCCGGCCGCTCGCCACGGACTGCTGCAGCTGTCGGCGCGCGACCGCGAGCAGCCGGGACGGGTCGGCGACGGCGTCCGCGGGGGTCCAAGGCCAGATCCGCTCGGCGAACAGCGACTCCGCGGAGAAGATCGTGCCGATGCCCGCGACGACCTGCTGGTCGAGCAGGACCTCGGCGACGGGCGTCGATCCCCGTGCGGACCACCGGCGCAGGGCCTCGTCGACGTCGACGGTCTCGCCGAGCAGGTCGGGACCGAGATGCCCGATGACCGTGTGCTCGTCGCGGGTGCGCACCACGTCGAGCATCCCGAGGTGGTGCCCGACCGCGGTCCACCGCTCGGTGGCCAGCACGGCGCGGACCTGCGGCGACCGTGCTGCCGCCTGCGGTGACCCGGTCGCCTGGACGCGCCAGTAGCCGTCCATCCGCAGGTGCGTGTGCAGCGTTCGGCCGTCGTCGAACCGCGTCAGCAGGTGCTTGCCGTAGGAGCGCGTGCCCAGGACGGTCGTGCCGACGAGGTCGACGGTCGCGGCCGTGGGCCACCGCAGGTCCGAGCGCACCACGACGTGGCCGGTCAGGGCGAGGTCGAGGCGCTGGGCCGTCCTGCGCAGGACGTCACCCTCGGGCACGGTCGCCCGCTGACGTCGCTGCGGGCCTCGCTGTCGCCGGTGTGGGCGTCACGTCCGTCCCCGTGGCGTTGGCTGTCGCCGTCACGACTGGCCCGGCAGGCGCAGCCCGCGCGGGGTCGGGGCGAACCCGGCCGCGACCAGGGCCCGCCCCACGCTCCCGTGCAGCGCGCCGCCGCCGAGCACGTCGATCCCGTCGACCCTCGAGATGGTGAGGCGTCCGGCGTGCCGGGTGCGGGCGGTGACCGCGAGCCCGTCGGCGGCGGCGAGCAGGATCGCGTCGTCGGGCGAGAACGAGAGCACCGTGCGACCGCCGCGCTCCAGGTATAGCACGAGCGCTCCGTCGACGAGCACGACGAGCGCGCCGCCCTTGCGGCCGGGCCGGTGCCCCCCGTCCGTGGTGGCGGCGGGCCAGGGCAGCGAGGCGCCGTACGGGTTGGCCGGGTCGGTGGCGGCCAGCACGACGACGAGCGGCTCGGGGTGGTCGTCCGGGTCGGCCGCACGGTCCACCACCTGGGCGTCGACGCGCAGCCGGTCGACGGCGCCGGGGAGCGCGAACTGCGAACCGCCGAGGCGCTCGACGAAGTACCCGCGCCGGACCTGACCGCCCTGCTCGAGCGCCGAGAGCACCTTGTAGACGTCCCCGAACTGCGCCCCGATGCCCTCGGCCGGTGCGACCGCACGGGTGAGGATCCCGTGCCGGTCGAGCAGCTGGGCGGCGAGCGCGTGGGCCCGCAGGGTCGGGTCCGCCTCGCGCGTCGGCAGCAGCGACCACCGTCCACCACCCGCGGCGAGCGCGGTGCCGCGGGACGACCCGACGTCCGACGCGCCGCCGACCCGCACGGCCGCACGCAGACCGAGCCGGGGCCGCAGCGCACGCCCGCGCGGCGCAGGCGACCGGGTCTTGTGGGCCGTCGTGCCGGTGCCCAGCCAGGCGCGCAGCGGCGCCAGGCCGTCGTTGGTGACGTGCCCCGTCCACACGAGGTCCCAGACCGCCGTCGCGACGTCCACCTGCGTCGGCGGCTCCTCGAGCAGCTCGCGGACGCGATCGGTGAGGGCGCCCAGGAACCAGGCACCGCCGCCGGCCAGGGCGGTCAGGACGGCCTGCTGGAGGTCGTCGTGGACCGCGGCGTCCGCTCCGAGGGGCGGCAGCGTCAGGTCCGCGACCGCGGCGGGATGCAGAGAGACGAGCCCGTCGTGACCGGCCAGGGCGCCGTGCCCCGCCCACACCACCTCACCGGCGGCCGTGAGCTCGTCGAGCATGGCCGGGACGTAGTCGGGCACGCGGGCGGGCAGCACGTGGGTCTCGAGGGCCGAGGCGGGCAGCACCGAGCCCGCGAGCTGCTCCACCACCCGGGCGACGCCGTCGACGCCGCGCAGGGATCCGGTCGCCGACGCTCGGGCCGAGCGACCGACGGGGTGCACGCCCTGCCACCGCGGCAGGAAGACGCCGAGCGCCTGCGGGGCGACCGGCTCCACCTCGGCGCGCAGCGCGGCCAGTGACCGCCGACGCAGCTGGCGCAGCACGTCGGCGTCGCAGAACTCGTCGCCCGTCCCGCCCAGCACGTCGGGACGGAGTCGGCCCTGGACCAGGACGCCGGTGCGTTCGAGCCGCCGCAGGGCGTCCGTGACGATCGCGACGCCCCAGCCGAACCGGGCGGCCGCCGATGCCGCGGTGAACGGCCCGCGCGTGCGGGCATGGCGCCGGAGCAGGTCGCCGACCGGGTCGGGCACGAGCTCGGTGAACACCTCGGGCACCCCGACCGGCAGCGCGACGCCGAGCGCGTCCCGGAGTCTTCCGGCGTCCTCGACGGCCGCCCACTGCTCGGCCCGCTCGGGCGGCACGCCCCCGAGCCGGACGCGGATGAGCCGACGGGTTCCCTCGAGCGACGCCAGCCAGTCCGTCACCTGGGCGACGACCGCCGGCTGCACACGCTCGGCGACCTCGTCGGCGGTGAGCGGCCCGTGCCGGCGCACCACGTCGGCGACCTGCTCGAGCGTGCCCGCCTGCCGCTCGGGCGCCCGTCCGCTCAGCTCCGCCTCGGTGCGCACGACGGCGTCGGGGTCCAGGAGGTCGGCCAGCTGGGACTCGCCGCCCTGCCCGAGCAGCTCGGCGAGCAGGGTCGGGTCGAGCGTGAGCGCCGCGGCCCTCCGCTCGGCCAGGGGCGCGTCGCCGTCGTACAGGAACTGCGCGGTGTAGCCGAACAGCAGGGACTGCGCAAAGGGGGACGGCTGCGTCGTGGTCACCTCGACCACCCGGACACGACGCGCCACGACGTCCCGCATGAGCGCGGTCAGCGCGTCGGTGTCGAAGTCGTCCTGGAGGCACTCGCGGACGGCCTCGAGCAGGATCGGGAAGTCCGGGTACTCGGAGGCGACCGACAGCAGCTGCGCGGACCGCTGCCGCTGCTGCCACAGCGGGGTCCGGCGGTCGGGGCGGCGGCGGGGCAGCAGCAGCGCCCGGCTGGCCGCCTCCCGGAACCGCGCGCCGAACATGGCCGACGACCCGAGCTCGGTGCGCACGGAGTCGAGCACCTCGTCGGGGTCGAGCAGCAGGTCCGCGAGGTCGATCGCCGGCCCGGACGGGTCCGCCCACGGGTCGTCGTTGCCGAGGCCGCCGCCGAAGGACGAGCCCGGATCGAGCATGTCCGGCAAGCGAAGGACGATCCCGTCGTCGGAGTGCATCGCGGCCGCGTCGACGCCGTACTTCTCGCGCAGCCGCGCGCCGATGACGATGGCCCACGGAGCGTGCACACGGGCGCCGTAGGGCGAGTGCACGACGACCCGCCAGTCGCCCAGCTCGTCGCGGAACCGCTCGACCACGAGCGTGGTGTCCGACGGCACCTCGCCGGTCGCGGCCTGCTGCTCGGTCAGGTACGTCAGCAGGTTGTCGGCCGCCCAGGCGTCCAGCCCGGCGGCCTCGACGCGCCCGCGGGCGTCGTCGGACCCGAGGACCTCGCGGACCCAGCCACCCATGGCGCGACCGAGCTCCGCGGGCCTGCCGGGCGCGTCGCCCTTCCAGAACGGCAGCCTCCCGGGGACGCCGGGCGCGGGCGTGACGAGCACGCGGTCGGGCGTGATGTCGTCGATGCGCCAGGTGCTCGACCCGAGCGTGAACATGTCGCCGACGCGCGACTCGTAGACCATCTCCTCGTCGAGCTCGCCCACCCGCTTCCCGCCGCGCACGGCGCCGCCGCTGCGCTCCGCGTCGACCGGGACGTCGCTCGTCGTCGCACCGCCGGCCAGGAAGACGCCGTACATGCCCCGGTCCGGGATGGTCCCGCCGCTGGTCACGGCGAGGCGCAGCGACCCGGGGCGCCCGCGCAGGACGTCGGTGATCCGGTCCCAGACGAGCCGCGGACGCAGCTCGGCGAACTCCTCGCTCGGGTAGCGGCCCGCGAGCATGTCGAGCACCGCGCGCAGAGTCGCCTCGCCCAGGCCCGAGAACGGCGCCGCACGACGCACCACGGTCGACAGCTCGTCGAGCGACCAGTCCTCGACCGCGACCATCGCCACGATCTGCTGCGCGAGCACGTCCAGGGGGTTGCGCGGCACGCGCAGGGGCTCGAGCGTCCCGGTGCGCATCCGCTCGGCGGTGACCGCCGCCGCGACGAGCTCGCCGCGGAACGTCGGGAACACCACCCCGCGCGACACCGCCCCGACCTGGTGCCCGGCGCGGCCGATCCGCTGCAGCCCGCTGGCGACCGAGGGCGGCGACCCGACCTGCACGACGAGGTCGATCGCGCCCATGTCGATGCCGAGCTCCAGCGAGCTCGTCGCGACCACGGCCGGCAGGTTGCCGGCCTTGAGCTCGGACTCGGTCCGGGTCCGCTCGGCCCTGCTCATCGACCCGTGGTGCGCGCGGGCCAGGATGGTCGCGGCGTCCCGGGTGTCGATGCCGACCGCGGTGCCGGACTGGCCGGGGACGGCCGCCGCGTGCACGGAGCCGTGGTCCGGGACGTCCTGGCCGAGGCGCTCCGTCCAGACCTCGTTCATCCGGGCGGTCAGGCGCTCGGCGCCGCGCCGGGAGTTGGTGAAGACGAGCGTCGAGCGGTGCGCGGCGACCAGGTCGACGACGCGCTCCTCGACGTGCGGCCAGATCGACGGCCGCACGAGGGGTGCGTCGGCGCTGCCCGCGAGGTCGAGGTCGGGCAGCGTGCCGGCCGCGCGCAGGTCGGCCAGGTCCGGCACCGGGACCACGACGTCGACGACGATCTTCTTGGTCGAGGGCGGCTGCACGACGACGACCTCGCGCCCCCCGTCCTGCTGCGTGCGCGCGCCGCCCAGGAACTCCGCGACCGCCTCGACGGGCTGGACCGTGGCCGAGAGCCCGATCCGCTGCGCCGGTCCGGGTCCACCAGGGCGGTCCAGCAGCGCGTCCAGACGTTCGAGCGAGAGCGCCAGGTGCGCGCCGCGCTTCGTCGCCGCCACGGCGTGGATCTCGTCGAGGATGACCGTGCGGACCCCGGCAAGACCGGCGCGCGCACCCGACGTCAGCACGAGGTACAGCGACTCGGGCGTCGTGATGAGGATGTCCGGCGGCTTCGTCGCGAAGGCCCGACGCTCGTTGGGGGGTGTGTCGCCGGTGCGGATGCCCACCGTGACGTCGGGGAGCGTGGCGCCCAGGCGCTGCGCCGCCTGCCGGATGCCGACGAGGGGGGAGCGCAGGTTCCGCTCGACGTCCGTGGCCAGGGCCTTGAGCGGCGACACGTACAGCACGCGGCACCGCTCGACGGGGTCGTCCACCGGGGGGCCCGTGAGCAGCCCGTCGACGGCCCAGAGGAACGCAGCGAGCGTCTTGCCCGATCCGGTCGGGGCGACCACGAGCGCGTGGTCGCCGCCGGCGACGGCCGCCCACGCCCCGAGCTGCGCGGCCGTGGGCTCGGCGAAGGCGCCCGTGAACCACGTCCTGGTCGGGTCCGAGAATCGCTGCAGCACCACGGGGTCATTGTGTCCGTAGGCACCGACACCCGACAGTTCTCATCAGACGGGGGACCGCCGACTCCTGCGCAGGTGGCAGGCTGTGCCTCGTGAGGTATCGCGAGTTCTGGCAGCTGGTGGACGAGGTCCTGGGCACTGCGCACGGGCGCGAGCTCACGCGTGAGCTGGTGCTCGGTGGGCTCGGCCAGCGCACGGCGGTGCAGGCGCTCGAGGACAACGAGGAACCTCGCAACGTCTGGCACGCCCTCTGCGACGAGCTCGAGATACCCGAGAACGCACGCTGGGGGGCGGACGCCCGCCGCCCGGCGCCACCCCGGTCCTAGGAGAGACACCGACGATGACGTCCCCGACAGGCCGGCGCATCCGCGCATGGGTGCCGACCCTGCAAGACATCGGCGAAGCCGTCCTCACGCTCGCGACGACGACGCTGGGCCTCGCCGTCGCGGTGTGGCTCATCGACGGCGTGCGGTCGGACAACCCGGGATCGATCGTGCTGGCCGCGGTGGTCGTCGCCGTCGGCGACCTCCTGCTGGGCGGGCCGCTGCGGTTCCTCGCGCGACGAGGCAGCGCCGTCCTGGCGCTGGGCCTGGGGCTGCTCGCGCAGATCGCGGTGCTCTGGCTGGCCCTGGGTCTGGTCCCCGGCATCGTCGCCGACAACGTCTGGGACGTCGTCGGGGTCCTGCTCGTCACCGCGGTCGTGATGGCCGTCGGCCGATGGATCATGGGCGCGAACGACAGCGACTACGTGATCGCCGTCGTCGTGCGCCGTGCCCGCCGTCAGGCGCGCCGCAAGGGCATCGTCCAGCCGGGTGACGGGGCGCCGCGCGAGGCCGGGATGCTCGTCGTCCAGCTCGACGGCGTCGCCGCACCGGTGCTGCGGGAGGCCATCGAGGCCGGGCTCGCGCCGAACATCCAGCGCTGGATCACGGACGGCAACCACGTGCTCGAGGACTGGTGGGCGCGCATCCCGTCGACCACGCCCGCGAGCCAGGCGGGGCTGCTGCACGGCGACTCCGGGCAGATCCCCGCGTTCCGCTGGTGGGACCGCGACCTCGGCCGCCTCGTCGTGACGAACCATCCGGAGGACGCCGCGCTCGTCGAGCAGCGGCTGACCACGGGCAAGGGCCTCCTCGCGGGCGGCGGCTCGGCCATCTCGACGATGTTCTCCGGGGACGCCGCGACGGCGTACGTCGTGATGAGCCGGTCGCGCACCAAGGGTCCGGACGGTGGCCTCGGCCCCGGTCCGGCCTACGTGCGGTTCTTCGCCAGCCCGTTCGTGCTCGCACGCGCCCTGACGGTCTCCGTCGGGGAGATGTTCAAGGAGCTCTACCAGGCCCGTCGGCAGAAGGTGCGCGACGTGCAGCCCCGCATCTCCCGGGCCGGCTGGTACGTCATCCTGCGCGGCATCAGCAACGTCCTGCTGCGCGACCTGAACACCTCCCTGGTGGCCGAGGCGCTGCTGCGCGGGGACCCGACGATCTACGTGGACCTCGTCGACTACGACGAGATCGCCCACCACGCCGGGCCGACGCGACCGGAGTCGCTGCGCTCGCTGGAGGGTCTCGACCGGGTGCTCGGCACGCTCGAGCGCGTGATCGCCGTGGCGCCGCGCGACTACGAGATCGTCGTCCTGTCCGACCACGGCCAGGCCCTGGGCGCGACCTACGAGCAGCTGGGCGGTGAGACGCTCCTCGACACCGTCCGCACGCTCATGGCGGAGCCCGGTGCCGACGGCGTCGACAGCGGGACCGGTGAGGACTGGGGACCGCTGAACGCGCTGGTCAACAGCGCGCTGAACCTCTCCGGCAAGACGACGGCCGTGCTCGGCCCCGACCAGGGACGCCCGAAGCAGCAGGATGCCGACGACCTGCCCGACGTGGTCACCGTGGGCTCGGGCAACCTCGGCCTCGTCTGGTTCCCGCAGGTGCCGCAGCGGCTCACCCTGGAGGACTTCCAGGAGCGCTGGCCGGGCCTCGTCACCGGGCTGGCGGCCCGGCCGGGGGTGGGCGTCGTCGTCGTCGACACCGCGGACCGTGGGCTCGTCGCGATCGGGCCCCGGGGGCTCGTCCTGCTCGAGCAGGACGACGCCGAGCCCGAGGGCGAGGACCCGCTCCTGCCGTACGGCCCGCGCGGTCGTCCGGACCTGATGCGCGCCGCGCGGCTGCCGCACACCGGCGACCTGCTGCTCATCTCCACGGTCGGCGAGACCGGGCACGTGCACGCGTTCGAGGGGCAGGTCGGCTCGCACGGCGGCATCGGCGGGGCGCAGAACCACGCGTTCCTGCTGCACCCGACGCGCTGGGCGATGGACGACGAGCTGCGCGAGCCGGTGGGCGACGACGAGATCCTGGTGGGTGCCGAGTCCGTGCACGAGCAGCTGATCCGGTGGGCGGCGGCGCAGGGCCTGCGCCCGTGACGCTGCGACTCCGCTGGCTGGGGCACGCGAGCACGGTGCTCGATCTCGACGGGGTGCGGATCCTGACCGACCCCCTGCTCCTGCGGCACGCCGGGCTCCTGCGGCGTCGTGGTGCGGCCCCGCGGGCGACGGACTGGGCGGGCCCGGCCGCGGTGCTGCTCTCGCACCTGCACCACGACCACGCCGAGCTCGGGTCGCTGCGCCGGCTGCCGGGCGTGCCCGTGCTGACCGCCCCGGCGAACGCGCACTGGCTGCGCCTGCGCGGCATCGAGGGCGCGACCGGGCTCACGGACCACGACTGGTGGGACGTGCCGGGGTCGCAGGTCCGCGTCCGGCTGGTGCAGGCCGTGCACGTCCACCGGCCGATGCCGCACCGCCCGAACGCGGTGAACGGCTTCCTGGTGGCCACCCCGACGTACCGGATCTGGTTCGCCGGGGACACCTCGCCGTACGCGGCGATGGCCGACCTGCCGGCCCTGGCGGGAGGACCGATCGACCTGGCGCTGATCCCGGTGGGTGGCTGGGGGCCGCGCCTCTCGGGCGGGCACATGGACCCGGTCCAGGCCGCGCGCGCCTGCGTGACGGTGGGGGTCCGTGCGGCCGTCCCGGTGCACTGGGGGACGCTGCACGCCCCGGTCTCGCGACGACTGCCGCCGGGCTGGATGGACCGCGCCGGGCCCGCGTTCGCGCACGCCGCCGCGCGCGTCGCTCCGGGCCTGGACGTGCGCGTGGTGATGCCGGGGGAGCAGCTGGAGCTGTCCTGAGGTCCAGTTTCCGACACGCCCGGCGTGTCGGGTGCACTCGAACATCTGTTCGGTATGGTGAGTCCTGCGAGCGACCGAGCCGTCCACAGCCCCGCCGGAACGCGGGGACGAGGGTGGCCCGGTCGAGATGTCGGTGGTCGGACATAGCGTCGCTCGTGACAAGGACCAGCCCCCGTACCGCAGCACGAGCTGCTCGAGACAGACGAGGTCGGACATGCCCGCACCACAGGATCGCGAAAAGGCCCTCGAGGCAGCACTGAGCCAGATCGACCGCCAGTTCGGCAAGGGATCGATCATGCGCCTCGGCGACGACGGGCGTGCCCCGGTCGAGGTCATCCCCACCGGCTCCATCGCGCTGGACGTCGCGCTCGGCATCGGCGGGCTGCCCCGGGGCCGCGTCGTGGAGATCTACGGCCCGGAGTCCTCGGGCAAGACGACGGTGGCCCTGCACGCGGTCGCCAACGCACAGCGCGCCGGCGGTATCGCGGCGTTCATCGACGCCGAGCACGCGCTGGACCCCGAGTACGCCAAGAAGCTCGGCGTGGACACGGACGCGCTGCTGGTCTCGCAGCCGGACACCGGCGAGCAGGCGCTCGAGATCATGGACATGCTCATCCGCTCCGGCGCCATCGACATCGTCGTCATCGACTCGGTCGCGGCCCTCGTGCCCAAGGCCGAGATCGAGGGCGAGATGGGCGACAGCCACGTCGGTCTGCAGGCGCGGCTCATGTCGCAGGCGCTGCGCAAGATCACCGGTGCGCTCAGCCAGTCCGGCACCACGGCCATCTTCATCAACCAGCTGCGCGAGAAGATCGGTGTGTTCTTCGGCTCGCCCGAGACCACGACCGGTGGCAAGGCGCTCAAGTTCTACGCCTCGGTCCGCCTGGACATCCGCCGCATCGAGACCCTCAAGGAGGGCACGGAGGCGGTCGGCAACCGGACGCGCGTGAAGGTCGTCAAGAACAAGATGGCGCCGCCCTTCAAGCAGGCGGAGTTCGACATCCTCTACGGCGTCGGCATCTCCCGCGAGGGCAGCCTGATCGACATGGGCGTGGAGCACGGCTTCGTGCGCAAGTCGGGTGCCTGGTACACGTACGAGGGTGACCAGCTGGGGCAGGGCAAGGAGAATGCCCGCGCGTTCCTCAAGGACAACCCGGACCTGGCCAACGAGCTCGACAAGAAGATCAAGGAGAAGCTCGGCATCGGCGCACGGATCGACGCACCGGCCGACGCTCCGGCGCCTGTCGACTTCTGAGACGCATGACCTTCCAGAGCGGCCGACGGGGGCGACGCGGCGACGAGCCGCCCTCGTCCGGTGCCGCCTCTCTGGATGCCGAGCCGGATCAGGAGTCCGTGGCGCGAGCGATCGCGCTGCGGCTCCTGACCGGGGCGGCGCGCAGCAGGGCACAGCTCGCCGACGCCATGGCGCGCAAGGACGTCCCCGAGGCTGTGGCCGAGAAGGTGCTCGACCGGTTCATCGAGGTCGGGCTGATCGACGACGAGGAGTTCGCGCGGATGCTCGTGCGCACCCGTCACGCCGAGCGGGGACTGTCCCGCCGGGCCATCGCGGTGGAGCTGCGCCGCAAGGGGATCGACGACGAGCTGGCCGGCGCCGCGCTCGAGGAGGTCGACAGCGACGACGAGGAGATCGCCGCGCGAGCACTCGTGAGGCGCAAGCTCGCGGCGACGTCGTCGCTCGACGCGCAGACGCGTGCCCGGCGCACGTTCGCCGCCCTCGGGCGCAAGGGGTACCCGCCCGGACTCGTGTCCCGGCTGGTGCGTGAGGAACTCGCCCTCGTCGGTGCTGCGGACGACGATCTGGACGGTCCCGACCCGACGTCCTGAGGAGGTCCGCGACCCCGGACGGTCGTGGCCCCCGACGTGTCGGGCGTCGTCGTCCAGCTGCGCGGCCGGGCACACGGAACCCTCGATCCGCCCGAGAAGTCCGGAATCATGCGGTCCGCCCCGGGTGGCGTTTCGTCATATCCGCCTCGGACCTGGGCGAGAATGGCTGTCGGCATACGCACCGCCGCGGTGCAGCGTGCACGGCGAACGACCGGAGGATGACTCAGTGGACGACCCAGGCGCACTGGCCACCGTCGTCGGCCTGCTCGGAGCGTGCCTGGTCGCCCTGGTCCTGGTCCTGGTGGCTCGTCGCGAGGCGGGTCTCCAGCGCACCCGCGCGGCCGAGGACGTGGCGGCGATCAAGGACGAAGCCCGTGCGCTCCTGGCGGACGCGGAGCGCCGGGACCACCGGATCGCCGAGCGCGAGCAGAAGCTCGCCGCCGACCGCGCCGAGATCGACGAGCTGCAGCGCACGACGCGTGCGCGCGCCGAGGCCGTCGCCGTCGAGCAGCGTGAGGCGGAGCGGCTGCGCGCCGAGGTCGACCGGGAGGTCGCCGAGAGGCTCGCCGGCGCCGACCGCGCTGCACGCGCCGAGCTCGAGTCGGTCTCCGGGCTGACCGCGGAGGACGCTCGCGCCGAGCTCACGCAGCGGATCACCGCGCAGGCGGAGAACGACGCCGCCGCGCAGGTCCGTCGCACCGAGGCGCAGGCCCGCCGGACGGCCGAGGCGCGGGCACGCCGGGTCGTCACCACGGCCGTGCAGCGCCTCGCCGTCGCCACGAGCTCGCAGGCAGCGATCACCGTGCTGCCGCTGCCGTCGGACGAGATGAAAGGCCGGATCATCGGCAAGGAGGGCCGCAACATCCGGTCCTTCGAGGCCCTCACCGGCGTCAACGTCCTCGTGGACGACCAGCCCGACTCCGTGGTGCTCTCCTGCTACGACCCGGAGCGCCGCGAGGTCGCGCAGGTGGCGCTCGAGGCGCTCATGGAGGACGGCCGGATCCACCCGCAGCGCATCGAGCAGGCCTACGCCGAGGCCCTGGCGAGCGCCGAGGAACGCACGGAGTCGGCGGGCCACGACGCCGCCGAGCGGGTCGGCATCTCCGGCCTGCACCCCACCCTCATCCAGACGCTGGGGCGACTCCGGCTGCGCACGTCGTACGGGCAGAACGTGCTCGAGCACCTGGTCGAGACCAGTCTCCTGGCGGCCGCGCTGGCCGCGGAGGTCGGGGCCGACGTCGAGGTCACCCGGCGCGGTGCCTTCCTGCACGACCTGGGCAAGGCGCTGACCTCGGAGGTGCCGGGGACGCACGCGGCGGTCGGTGCCGACCTCGCGCGGCGGCACGGCGAGTCGGCGGCCGTGGTGAACGCGATCGCCGCGCACCACGACGAGGTCCCTCCGGAGACGATCGAGGCGGTGCTGGTGCAGGTCGCCGACGCGATCTCCGCGGCCCGCCCCGGTGCGCGTCGCGAGGAGCTCGACCAGTACGTCGAGCGGATCGACAAGCTCGAGCAGCTGGTCGCTGCCCACGCCGGCGTACGCCGGGCGCTCGCGATGTCGGCGGGCCGTGAGGTGCGGGTCGTCGTCGAGCCGTCGGAGGTGGACGACTACGCGCTCCCGCAGCTCGCGGTGGCCATCGCCCGGCACATCGAGTCCGACCTGGCCTATCCGGGCGAGATCAAGGTGACGGTCATCCGCGAGATCCGCGCGAGCGCGACCGCGGGCTGACACTGCTCAGCCGGTCGCTCCCGGGCCGACGGCCAGGCCGGGAGCCTCGGCACGGGGCCGGCCTGCGGTACGACGTCCGACGCGCTGGGCAAGCAGTCCCGCAAGCCGGGTCAGCGCGTAGTTGATGACGATGAAGACGGCGGCCGCGACGATCAGTGCCTGCAGGATGTTCCCGTCGCTGGAGCCGAGCCGGCGGGCGGCGTCGAGGAGGTCCGGGTAGGTGATGATCGCGCCGAGGGCGGTGTCCTTGAGGATGACCACCAGCTGGCTCGCGATCGCGGGGAGCATGGCGATGAGCGCCTGCGGCACCTCGATCGACCGGAGCGACTGCGTGGGTCGCAGCCCGACGGCCAACGCCGCCTCTCGCTGACCGCGCGGCAGGCTGTGCACGCCGGAGCGGATCAGCTCCGCGAACACCGAGCCGTTGTAGAACGTCAGGCCGAGCACGACCGCGACGAGCGGCAGGTCGGACGGGTCCACGACGTGCAGCTGCCCGATCCCGAGGTAGAAGAAGATCATCATCAGCAGGACCGGGACCGCGCGGAAGAACTCGACGATCGCGCCGCTGACACCGCGCACGAGCGTGGAGCGGGACAGCCGGCCGATGCCGAACACGATCCCGAAGATGCTGGCGGTCACGATCGAGATGCCCGCGGCCTTGAGCGTGTCCTTCAGGCCCGGCAGCAGGAAGTTCTCCCAAGCCCGCGAGCCGACGAACGGGCTCCAGAGGTCGGAGTCGAGCTGGCCCTTGGCGGCGAACGCCCGCAGGATCAGGAACGCGATGCCCGCGACCACGACGACACCGACGATGTTGATCCAGAGCATCCGGCGGCGCGCGCGCGGGCCGGGAGCGTCGAAGAGCGGTGAGTCGGTCATCGGACCACCGCCAGGCGTCGGGACAGCGAGGTGGTCAGCAGCCCGACGGGGACGACCAGGATGACGAAGCCGAAGGCGAAGGTCAGGAAGATCGCGAGGATCACGTCGGGCCGGAACTCGATCATCGTGCGCATGAGACCGGCGGCCTCGGCGACGCTCGCGGCGGCGGCGACGGTCGAGTTCTTGATGAGGGCGATCAGGACGTTGCCGAGCGGGGCGATCGACCCGCGGAACGCCTGCGGCAGGATCACCAGACGCGCGGCGGGCAGGAAGCTGAGCCCGATCGCGCGGGCGGCCTCGGCCTGGCCGATCGGCACGGTGTTGACGCCGGAGCGCAGCGCCTCGCAGAAGAACGCGGCGTGGTAGACCGCCAGGGCGACGACCGCGAAGCGGAAGAAGTTCGTCGTGAAGTCCGGGGACAGTGTCCAGCCGAGCTGGCCCCAGAGGCCGAGCACGCAGAACACCATGATGATCGTCAGCGGCGTGTTCCGGAACACGGTGACGTAGGCGGACCCGGCCCAGCGCAGGCTCGGCACGGGCGAGATGCGCATGGTCGCCAGCACGGTGCCCAGCACGAGGCCGAGGATGCCCGCGTACACCGTGAGCTGGATGTTGACCCAGAACGCGGCGACGACGTCGAACTCGTCGAACAGGGACAGGAACTGCTCGAGGTACCCGTCGTCCACCGGCCCTCCTCTCAGGCGCAGAGGTCCCGGAGGCCCGGTCCGAGCCTCCGGGACGTGGGTGGGTCAGCTGCAGGCGGCGGGCGTCGGCGGGTTGAGCTCGGCGTTCGCCTCGTAGCCGGACGCACCGACGTTGGCGGCGAGGAGCTTGTCCCAGGTGCCGTCGTCGATCATCTTGCTGATCGCGGTGTTGATCGCCTCGCACTTGTCGCTGCCCTTGGGCAGGCCGACGCCGTAGTTCTCCTCCGAGAACGGGTTGCCGACGACCTTGACCTTGCCCTTGTTCGCGGGCACGGCGGCCAGGCCGGCCAGGATGATGTCGTCCGTCGTCACCGCGTCCACGGACCCGGCGGTCAGTGCGGTCACGCACTCGGCGTACCCGGGCTGCTCCAGCAGGTTGGTGCCGGTGGCGTACTCGTCCTTGATGCGCTGCGCGGACGTGGAGCCGGTGACCGAGCAGAGGTTCTTGCCCTCGAGGTCCTCGGGGCCGGTGATCGAGTCGTCGTCCGCGGCGACCAGCAGGTCCTGCCCGGCGACGAAGTAGGGGCCGCCGAACGAGACGACCTCCTTGCGCTTGTCGGTGATCGAGTACGTCGCGAAGATCATGTCGACCTGGCCGGTCTCCAGCAGGTTCTCGCGCTGGGCCGACGGCGACTGCACGAACTCGATCTGGTCCTCGCCGTAGCCGAGCTCCCCGGCGACGTAGCGGGCGACGTCGACGTCGAAGCCCGTGTACTCGTTGCCGTCCTTGAAGCCCAGCCCGGGCTGGTCGAACTTGATCCCGATGCGGATGGAGCCCTCGGCCCCTCCGCTGCTCTCGGACGCCTCCCCGGTGGATCCGGAGTCGGAGCCGGTGTCGTCGTCGTCGCCGCTCGAGCACCCGGCCAGCGAGAGCATCGCCGCCGCGGCCAGTGCTGTGAACAGTCGTCCTGTGCGCATCGTGGGTTCCCCTTTGTGTGTGTGCGGTGTGCGGTGTCGTTTCGGGTGGGCGCCGGTCCGTACCGGGGTCAGTGGGTGAGGATCTTGTCGAGGAAGTCGCGCGCCCGCGCGCTGGTCGGGGCGGTGAAGAACGTCTCGGGGTCGGCCTCCTCGACGATCTGCCCGGCGTCCATGAAGACGACGCGGTTTGCGGCACGGCGGGCGAAGCCCATCTCGTGCGTGACGACGATCATGGTCATCCCGTCGCGGGCGAGGCCGACCATGACGTCGAGGACCTCGTTGATCATCTCGGGGTCGAGCGCCGAGGTCGGCTCGTCGAAGAGCATGACCTTCGGCTGCATGGCCAGGGCGCGGGCGATGGCGACGCGCTGCTGCTGGCCGCCGGAGAGCTGCGCGGGCAGCTTGTCGGCCTGGTTCGCGACGCCCACTCGCTCGAGCAGCTCCATGGCGGTGGCCTTGGCGGTCGAGGCCTTCACGCCCTTGGCCTTGATCTGCCCGAGCGTGACGTTCTGCAGCACGGTCTTGTGCGCGAAGAGGTTGAACGACTGGAAGACCATGCCCACGTCCGCGCGGAGCTTGGCGAGCGCCCTGCCCTCCTCGGGGAGCGGCTTGCCGTCCACCTCGATCACGCCGGCGTCGATGGTCTCGAGGCGGTTGATCGTGCGGCAGAGCGTCGACTTGCCGCTGCCCGACGGGCCGATGATGACGACGACCTCACCGCGAGCCACGGTGAGGTCGATGTTCTGGAGCACGTGCAGGGATCCGAAGTACTTGTCGACGCCGCGCAGCGAGACCAGGGCTTCGTCTGTGTGCACAGGCGGGGGCGCCGCCGAATGGTCCGCCATCCGGACACGTTAGGACGAATCACCCGGCCCCGCATAGCGGGAGGGGCACCCAGGGATCCGCCGTACCCTTGTCGGGATGTCGACGAGCCTGCTCCCCACCGCCGAGGACACCCTCCGCGACTCCGGCGCGCGCACCTACGCGATCAAGACGCTCGGCTGCCAGATGAACGTGCACGACTCGGAGCACATGGCCGGCATGCTCGAGCAGGCCGGTTACGTCGCCGCGAGCCCGGCGGACGCGGCCGCGGAGGACGCCGACGTCATCGTCATCAACACGTGCGCGGTCCGCGAGAACGCGGCCGACAAGCTCTACGGCAACCTCGGGAGGCTCGCCGGCACCAAGCGGGCCCGGCCGGGCATGCAGATCGCCGTGGGCGGCTGCCTGGCGCAGAAAGACCGCGCGGGGATCGTCGAGCGCGCGCCCTGGGTCGACGTCGTGTTCGGGACGCACAACCTCGACGTCCTGCCGGTGCTGCTGGAGCGGGCGCGGCACAACGCCGAGGCGCAGGTCGAGATCGAGGAGTCCCTCAAGGTCTTCCCGTCGACGCTCCCGACGCGGCGCGAGTCCGTCTACGCGGGCTGGGTGTCGATCAGCGTGGGCTGCAACAACACGTGCACGTTCTGCATCGTGCCGCACCTGCGCGGCAAGGAGCGCGACCGTCGGCCGGGGGAGATCCTCGCCGAGGTCGAGGCGCTCGTCGGGCAGGGGGCGGTCGAGGTGACGCTGCTCGGGCAGAACGTGAACTCGTACGGCGTCGGCTTCGGCGACCGCGGCGCCTTCGCCAAGCTCCTGCGCTCGGTCGGCGCGACCGAGGGGCTCGAGCGGCTGCGGTTCACGTCGCCGCACCCGGCGGCCTTCACCGACGACGTCATCGAGGCCATGGCGCAGACCCCGACCGTCATGCCGCAGCTGCACATGCCGCTGCAGTCGGGCTCGGACCGCATCCTGCGCGCGATGCGCCGCTCGTACCGGTCCGACAAGTTCCTGGGCATCCTCGACCGGGTCCGTGCGGCGATGCCCGACGCGGCGATCACGACCGACATCATCGTCGGCTTCCCGGGCGAGACCGAGGAGGACTTCGAGGAGACCCTGCGCGTCGTCGAGGCGTCCCGGTTCGCGTCGGCCTTCACGTTCCAGTACTCGCCGCGCCCCGGCACGGCAGCGTTCGACCTTCCCGACGAGCTGCCGAAGGCCGTCGTCCAGGAGCGGTACGTGCGCCTGGCGGCACTGCAGGACCGCATCTCGCTCGAGGAGAACCGGTTGCAGGTCGGCCGCACCGTCGAGGTGCTCGTCGCCGAGGCCGAGGGCCGCAAGGACGGCGCGTCGCACCGGCTGACGGGCCGCGCCGCGGACAACCGTCTCGTCCACCTGGCCCTGCCCGAGGGTGGCGAGGTCCCCCGCCCCGGCGACCTGGTCACGGTGGACGTCACCTACGCGGCGCCGTACCACCTGGTCGCGGACTCGGCGCTGGAGCCCGGCGGTCGGTTCGACATCAGGCGCACGCGGGCGGGCGACGCGTGGGACCGCCGGTCCGACGACGATCACAGCCACGGCGACGGGGGCGACGCGTGCGGGACGGGCGCGGGGCCGGCGGGTCCGGTCGTGCTCGGGCTGCCGACGATCGGCCGACGCGCCTAGTTGTCGGGCACGTCCGGGGGCGTCACGTCGTCGCGCGGGAGCAGCGCCTCGAGCGTCGAGAACATCTGCACGCCGGTGCCCAGGCCGCAGGCGAGCAGCTGCGCGAGCTGCACGTCGGTGACGCCGGGCTCGAAGTCGGCGGACACCTCGCTGTAGAGGGCCAGCACGCCCTCCTCCTCGCGCAGGTACGCCTTGGGCCAGATCCGCTCACGGTTCCAGTCGTTGACCGCCAGGGACGCGGTCGCACGCTGGTCGAGCGGGAGGCTGCGGTGCCACCGCCCGCGGACCTGCAGGATCTCCTGCTGCTCGCCGAGCATGAGGAACCAGAACCGGCTGCCGTCCCAGGTGCCGGTGAGGTCGCCGTCGTCGTCGACCACGAACCGGTACCCGCGTCCCACCAGGTAGTCCGCGATGCGCTCGCGCGTCAGCTGGTAGGGCGGCTCGTCGCCGGGGATGGGCTTCTTGGTGGGCTTGGGCAGCCCGCCGAGCACCCGCAGCAGCCAGCCGGGGCCGCTCACGGCGAGACTCCCGCCGGGTCGGGGTACCGCTCGTCGAGGGCGTCGAAGAACATGCTCCCCGTGGACAGCCCGCAGAAGAGCATCTGGCTCAGCTGGGCGTCCGTGGCGCCGTGCTCGAGGTCCGTCGCGACCTCCGAGACCACGTGGATGCGGCC
Organism: Cellulomonas sp. P2_B4; assembly: GCF_056404795.1. Classification (NCBI taxonomy): domain Bacteria; kingdom Bacillati; phylum Actinomycetota; class Actinomycetes; order Micrococcales; family Cellulomonadaceae; genus Cellulomonas; species Cellulomonas sp. P2_B4. The sequence goes on along the minus strand of NZ_JBFUDI010000012.1, from coordinate 72,823 downwards.
GTTGTCCCGGACGCGGACATAGGCCTTGGGCCAGATCCGGTCGGCGTTCCACTCGTTGCAGATGTCGAGCACCTCTTCGAGCCGCTCGATGGCCACCTCACGGTGCCACTGGCCGCGGATCTGCAGGATCTCGGAGTCCTCGCCGAACAGGAAGAAGTAGAAGAGCCGTCCGCGCCACAGGCCGCCGAGGTCGCCGTCGTTGTCGACGAAGTACGAGAACGCGTTGTCGGTCATCCACGACGCGATGCGGGCGGGGGAGACCTCGGTCGGCAGGTCCGTGGAGGACTCGGCGACACCCAGCTCCTTGGCCAGGAGCTCGGCGACGCGGTCGTGGAGCTCCTCGTCGTCGGTCGGGATCGGGGTCACCGACCGCGTCGGCGAGGGGCGTGCCGGGCCGCGGAACCAACGCCGCGCACGATCCCCGAACGAGCTCATGCGCACGACCATACCGGCGGTCGCGCCCGTTGCGGGGTGGAGTGACGAGAGTCCCTCCGTCCGGCCGCTACCGTCGGTGCATGCTCGTCGCCGCTGCCCTGATCCCCGACACGGCCACGCTCGTCGGGGGTGTCACGGGTGACGCGGACCCCGTCCACGGCCTGCTCGGACCGACCCTGGACGCGATCGCGCAGGTCCTGGCGCTGGAGCCCGAGGTCGTCGCGATCGTCGCGCCCGGGCCGTCCGACCGTGTCGTCGGTGGGACGGTGCGCACGTCGCTCGCGGCCGCGGGGATCCCGGACGCCATGGTCCGGTGGCCCACACGCGAGCTCACGCTGGAGGACGGGTCGACGGGTCCGGTGCTGCCCTCCGTCGCGAGCGCGACGGCGTTGCACGTCGTCTCCCGCGCCGGGCGGCACGAAGGCCTGCGCGTCGTCGAGGTGACGTCGGATCCCGGGCCTGAGAGCCTGCGGGCCCTCGGCGCGTCCCTGGTCGACGGACGCCGGGTGGTGCTGGTCGTCGTCGGCTCGGGCAGCGGACGGCACGGCCCCGACGCCCCGCTGGCCGACGACGACCGAGCCGTGGCCTATGACGCCGCCCTGCTCGCCGACCTGGCGGACGCGGGGCCGGAGGCGCGGGGCCGCCTGGCGTCGTCGGACCCCGCACTGGCCGCCGAGCTCGCCGTGCGCGGCTGGGCGCCGTGGCAGGTGCTGCTCGGCGCCGTGGGGGCGCTGCCGGTCGACGCGCACCTCCTCGCGGACGAGGTCGTGCAGGGCGCGCAGCACGCCGTCCTGGTCTGGACGGTCACGGCGTGATCCCGTCGCGCCGGTAAGGTCTGCGTGACCACCACACGCCCGCGGCGCGCCGCCACGGACCGATCCGACGAGGTACCGATGTCTGCCGAGAGCACCGAGCCCACCCTGCCGCCGCTGTCGATCGAGCGGGCCGCGCGCCTGCTGGACGCGCAGGGTGCGAAGTACGGCACGGACGACGACGGCGACCTGTTCGCCGCCTGGGACGGGAACCCGTTCTGGTTCATGACCATCGGCCCCGAGAAGGCGTACTTCCAGGTCCGGGGCCGCTGGGGTCACACGGTCCCGCGCTCCCAGCTGGGCACCATGCTCATCGCGTGCAACGAGTGGTCGCAGCAGATGCTCTGGCCCAAGGTCTACGTGAAGGCCGACGAGGACGAGGTCGCGGTCTACACCGAGCACACGATCGCCTGGGACCGTGGCCTGACCGACGCGCAGCTGGACCTGCAGCTCTCGACGAGCATCGGCTCGTCGCTCGGGTTCTTCCGCGAGATGACCAAGCGGTTCGTCCCCGAGACGCCGAGCGCGCCCGTCGACATGAGCGACCCCGCGCGGCCCAGCATCTAGTGGCGCTCGTCGTCGCGGTCGTCGGACCCACGGCGACCGGCAAGTCGGACCTCGGGCTGGCGCTCTGCGAGGCGCTCGCCGGCGAGGTGGTCAACGCCGACGCCATGCAGCTGTACCGCGGCATGGACATCGGGACCGCGAAGCTGCCCGTCGACGAGCGGCGCGGCATCCCGCACCACCTCCTGGACGTGCTCGACCCGCACGAGGACGCGTCCGTCGCGGACTACCAGGCCCGGGCACGGACGGCGTTCGACGAGATCGCGGCCCGCGGCCACCGTGCCGTCGCGGTCGGTGGTTCGGGCCTGTACGTGCGGGCCCTCCTGGACCACATGGAGTTCCCGGGCACCGACCCCGACGTGCGCGCGGCGCTGGAGGCTCGCGTCGGGGCCGAGGGGGCGCGGGCGCTGCACGCCGAGCTGGCCGCGGTGGACCCGGAGGCCGCCGACGGCATCGGGCCGCGGAACGCGCGCCGGACCGTGCGGGCGCTCGAGGTCATCGCGTTGACGGGCCGGAAGTACTCGGCCTCGCTGCCTCAGCACGTCTATGAGGTGCCGGCGGTCCAGATCGGGCTCGACTGCGACCGGGCCGCTCTCGACGAGCGCATCGGTGTGCGCGTCGGTCGGATGCGGGCGCAGGGCCTCGTCGACGAGGTCGAGGCGCTCGTGGCGAGCGGTCTCGGCCGGACCGCGTCGCGCGCCGTCGGGTACGCCGAGATCCTCGCGATGCTGCGCGGCGAGATCGACGAGGACGAGGCGTTCGAGGCGATCGCCGCCGGCACGAGACGGCTGGCCCGCAAGCAGATGGGCTGGTTCGGCCGCGACCCCCGCGTGCACTGGCTGGACGCGCAGGACCCCGCGCTCGTCGACCGTGCGCTCGCCCTGGTCGCCGCGGCCGACGACGGGTCACTCGGCCTGGCCACCGAGGACCCGTCGCCACGACGTAGCCTGGGTTCATGACCGCCGTCGCGACCTCGACGCTGCACGTGACCAAGGGCCACGGGACGCAGAACGACTTCGTGCTGCTCGACGACCGCCAGGGCACCGTGGACCTCTCCGCCGACCTGGTTCGCGAGCTGGCCGATCGTCGCGGTGGCCTGGGCGGCGACGGGGTCATCCGGGTGATCGGCACGGAGCACCTGCCCGAGGGCGCGGCGGTCCTGGCCGAGGAGCCGCTCGCGCGCTGGTTCATGGACTACCGCAACGGCGACGGCTCGGTCGCCGAGATGTGCGGCAACGGCGTCCGCGTGTTCGCGGCCTTCCTCGAGCGTCTCGGCCTCTGGGACGCCGCCGACGGCGAGCTGGCGCTCGGCACCCGCGCGGGCGTCAAGCGCGTCCGCCGCGTCCCGGTGCCCGCGGGCATCGGCGACGACGTCTGGTACGCCGTGGACATGGGCCGCTGGTTCCTGCCGGGTGGCGACGAGGCGGCTGCGGCCGGCGTCGACGCCGAGGTGACCGTGGCGGGCGTGGACGACACACGTCCGGGGCTCAGCGTGGACGTCGGCAACCCGCACGTCGTGCTCGCGCTCCAGGACGAGGACGAGCTGACCGCGGCCGACCTGACCCGCGCGCCGTCCGTGAGCCCCGTGCCGGTGAACGGCATCAACGTGGAGCTCGTCGTGCCGCTGGGCGAGGACCGGGCCGTCGACGGCACGCTCGTCGGCCGGGTGCGCATGCGGGTGCACGAGCGCGGCGTGGGCGAGACGCGGTCCTGCGGGACGGGTGCGTGCGCCGCCGCGCTCGCTGTCCGCACCTGGGCCGGCGCGGGAGCACCGGACGTCTGGCTGGTCGACGTGCCGGGCGGGACCGTCCGGGTCACCGTCCTGCCGAGCGGCAACGTCGAGCTGGCCGGCCCCGCGCTGCTCGTCGCGACCGCCGACGTGGACCTGTCGGCGCTGCGATGAGGCTCGGCGCCGACGACCTCGGGATCGCGCTCGGGGAGCGTGCGACGGTCGTGCAGTTCTCGAGCACCTTCTGCGCGCCGTGCCGCGCGACCCGGCACGTGGTCGACCGCGTCGTCGCGACGACCGACGGGGTGGCGCACGTCGACCTCGACGTCGCCGACCACACGGACCTGGGGGAGCGGCTCGGCATCGACGTGACGCCGACGGTGCTGGTCCTGGACGCGACCGGCTCGGTCGTCCGCCGTGCGACGGGCGTCCCGACCCTGGCTCAGGTGCGCAGCGCGCTCGCCGAGGCAGCCTCCGCGGTCTCCACCGCCTGACGCGCCCGCACGCGGGGCGCGGCGAGCAGCGCGCCGCACGCGAACAGGAGGGCGACGGCCAGGCTGGCGACGAACGGCACGTCCGGGGCGGCGTCGGAGGCGAGCACCGTGGTGAACGCGAGCCCCGTGAGCGCCAGGGCGAGCGCCGCACCGATCGAGTCCGCGATGGACAGCGCCGAGCTGTGCGTGCCCTGGCTCCCGGGTGACGAGTAGGCCAGCACGAGCACGGTGAGCCGCGAGTAGATGAGACCCATCCCGGCGCCCGCGAGCGTCCAGGTGCCGATCGCCACGGCGGGTGCGAGGTGGGCGGCCGCTGCGACCGTCACCCCGGCGACGGCGACCACCAGCAGCGCCGCGCCGAGGACGATCGCGTCGCGGCTGGCGAGGCGCTCGCCCAGCCGGCCCTGCAGCCACGAGGTCGCCGCCCAGGCCAGCGCGGCGAACGTCAGGGCGACCCCCGCGGTCGTCGGCGAGAACCCGTACCGGTCCGTGAGCAGGTACGGCAGGTAGACCTCCGCGCCCGAGAATCCGCCGGCCACGAGGGCCCGCGTGGCGATCACGGCAGGCAGCCCCCGAGCGACCCGAAGCGTGCCCCGCGGCACCAGAGGGCGCAGCGCGACGATGGCCAGGGCCGCGGTCAGCGCCGCGACGACCAGCGACCACGGGAGGCGTGCGTACACCGCGAGGTTGAGCCCGAGCACCGCGGCCGCAGCCAGCACCGCCCACACCAGCCGGGACCGTCGCGCGGGCGCCGCCGGCGTGCTGGGCGCGCCGATCCGGCGGACCGTCGGCAGGAGCACGAGCGAGACCGGCAGCACCAGCACCGCGACGCCGAGGAACACCCAGCGCCAGCCGAGGTGCTGCGCGACCGCCCCCGCGGCGGAGGGACCGATCAGCGAGGGCAGCACCCAGGCCGCGGAGAAGCCGCCGAAGACGCGCGGGTGCAGGACGGCCGGGTAGAGCCGCGCGACGATGACGTACAGCGCGACGGTCATCGCGCCCCCGCCGACGCCCTGGACGAGCCGGCCGAGCACCAGGACCCCCATGGTCGGGGCGAGGCCGGCGACCAGCAGCCCGGCGGCGAACAGGGCGACCGCGAGCGTCAGGGGTGCACGCGGTCCGTGCCGGTCGCACCAGGTGCCGGCGACGACCATGCCGATCACGCCGGTGGCGAGCGGACCGGCGAACGCGGCGGCGTACAGGGCGGTGCCGTCGAGCGCCCTGGAGACGGTCGGCATCACGGTCGTCACGGCGAACGCCTCGAACGCGACCAGGAAGATCAGCGTGCACATGGTCCAGGTGGTGGTGCGCAGGCGACGCCACTCGGCGTCCGGCGTCACGACGGGCTCACGCTCAGGACGCGGAACCCCTTCGCGCTCGCGGTCCGCTCGACCGTGACGGGCAGCGCGTCGACGAGCCAGCGCTGGAGCGAGTCCGCCCCGAGGTTCTTGCCGACGACGAGCTGCGCGTCCCCGCCGTCCGCGAGCCGAGGCAGCCAGCGCAGCAGCAGCTCGTGCAGCGCCTCCTTGCCGACGCGGATCGGCGGGTTGGACCAGATCGCGGCGAACACCACGTCGTCGGGAACCTCGTCCGGGCGGGCCGCGGTGACGTTCGTGGCGCCGACGCGCTCGGCGTTGCGCCGCACCAGGTCCAGCGCCCGCTCGTTGACGTCGACCGCCCAGACGTGCGCGCCCGGGGACTCCAGCGCCAGCGTGAGCGCGACCGGACCCCAGCCGCAGCCCAGGTCGAGCAGGTCGCCGGTGCGTGGGGCGTCGGGCGCGTGGTCGAGCAGCACCCGTGTGCCCAGGTCGACGTGGTCGGGGGAGAAGATCCCGCGGGCCGTCTCGACCTCGAGGTCCCGGCCGGCCAGGTGCACGCGCAGGACGCGGCGCTCGTCGGCGGACGCGGGCTGTGCGGTGAAGTAGTGGTCGTGCTCGCTCACGGCGCCGACCCTACCCATGGGTGGCGGATCGGCCCGCAGCGAAATGCCTCGGCCTGGGGCGCGCACGCGTGGGACCCTGGGGACAGGCAACGAGAAGAGGAACCGCGTGAACGACCCGCAGCACACCACCCGCGAGACGCAGGACACCCCGGTGACCCGGTCCGCGCAGGACGTGGCCGACGACGTCGTGGCCCGTGTGCTCGCCAGGGCAGGGACCGCGCTGCAGGCCGGCGTGACGGTCCACTCGTCCTACGACGGGGACCAGCTGGAGCTCGAGGAGCGCACGTCGCTGCGCCGCGTCGTGGGGCTGTCCACGGAGCTCGAGGACGTCACCGAGGTCGAGTACCGCCAGCTGCGGCTGGAGAAGGTCGTGCTCGTCGGCGTCTGGGGCTCCGGCACCGTCACCGACGCCGAGATCTCCCTGCGCGAGCTCTCGGCGCTCGCCGAGACCGCCGGGTCGCAGGTCATGGACGGCCTGCTGCAGCGGCGCATGAAGCCCGACCCGGGCACCTACCTCGGCTCGGGCAAGGCGGCCGAGCTCGCGACCCTCGTCGCAGCTGTCGGCGCCGACACCGTCGTGATCGACGGGGAGCTCGCACCGTCGCAGCGCCGGTCGCTCGAGGACATCGTGCGCGTCAAGGTGGTCGACCGGACCGCCCTGATCCTCGACATCTTCGCCCAGCACGCCAAGTCGCGGGAGGGCAAGGCGCAGGTCGAGCTCGCGCAGCTGGAGTACCTCCTGCCGCGTCTGCGTGGCTGGGGCGACTCGATGTCCCGGCAGGCCGGTGGCCAGGTCGGCGGCGCCGCCGCGGGCATGGGCTCGCGCGGACCAGGTGAGACAAAGATCGAGCTGGACCGCCGGCGCATCCGCAACCGCATGGCCAAGCTGCGCCGCGAGATCGCCGCGATGGAGCCCGCACGGCTCACCAAGCGGGCGTCCCGCAAGAAGAACGCGATCCCGTCGGTCGCGATCGCGGGCTACACCAACGCGGGCAAGTCGTCGCTGCTCAACCGGCTGACCAACGCCGGGGTGCTCGTCGAGAACGCGCTGTTCGCCACCCTCGACCCGACCGTGCGCCGCGCCGAGACCATCGACGGTCGGATCTACACGCTCGCGGACACGGTCGGCTTCGTCCGGTCGCTGCCGCACCAGCTGGTGGAGGCGTTCCGCTCGACGCTGGAGGAGGTGGCCGACGCCGACCTGATCCTGCACGTCGTCGACGCGTCGCACCCCGACCCCGAGGGCCAGATCGCGGCCGTGCGGCACGTGTTCGCGGACATCCCCGGCGCCATGGACGTGCCCGAGATCATCGTGCTCAACAAGGCCGACCTGGCGACGCCCGAGACCATCGCGCGGCTGCGCTCGCGCGAGGTGCACTCGATCGTCGTCTCGGCGCACAGCGGCGAGGGCATCGCGGAGCTGCAGGCCCTGGTGGCCGACCAGCTGCCGCGCCCCGGCGTGAGCGTCGACCTGGTGGTGCCCTATCACCGGGGCGACCTGATCAGCCGTGTGCACGAGCACGGGGACATCCAGACCGAGGAGCACACCGCGGACGGCACGGCCATCCGCGCGCGGGTGGACGCGGGACTGGCCGCGGAGCTCGAGGCCGCGGCGCGCCACTAGGCTGACGCGGTGCCGGACACCGACCCCTCTGTCGAGGACCTCCTCGACGTCGCGGTCGGAGCGCTCGGTGGCATCCGTCGCGACGGCCAGCACCAGATGGCGGTCGCGGTCGCCGAGACCATCGACAAGGGCGAGCACCTGCTCGTCCAGGCCGGCACCGGCACCGGGAAGTCGCTCGGCTACCTCGTCCCCGCCGTGCGGCACGCCGTGCTGGAGAACGAGCACGTGGTCGTCTCCACCGCCACGCTCGCCCTCCAGCGCCAGATCATGACGCGCGACCTGCCCCTCGTCGCGAAGGCCCTCGAGCCGCACCTGCCGAGGACGCCGAGCATCGCCCTGCTCAAGGGCTGGCACAACTACGTGTGCGTGCACAAGGTGGCCGGCGGGTACCCCGAGGACGACGCCGCGACGCTGTTCGACCTGGGCGACCACGCCGGCGCCGCCGAGCACCCGGCGGCCGAGGGCGTCGGCGAGAACCTCGGTGCCCAGGTGGTCCGGCTGCGCGAGTGGGCCGAGGAGACGACGACCGGCGACCGGGACGACCTCGTGCCCGGTGTGACGGACCGGGCGTGGCGGCAGGTCTCCGTCGCGTCCCTGGAGTGCCTGGGCACCAAGTGCCCGATGCTCACCGAGTGCTTCCCCGAGCGGGCCAAGGCGGCATCGCGGGAGGCCGACGTCGTGGTGACCAACCACGCGATGCTGGGGATCGCCGCCTCCGGCTCGCCCAACGTGCTGCCCGAGCACCAGGTGCTGGTGGTCGACGAGGCGCACGAGCTCACCGACCGGGTCACGGCGCAGGCGACCTCCGAGCTGTCGGTGGCGGTCATCGAGCACGCCTCCCGGCTCGCCCGGCGGCACGGCGGCATCCCGACGACCGACCTGGACTCCGCGAGCCAGGCGATGGCCTCGGTCCTGGTGAACCTGCCCGAGGCGCGGTTCCGCGAGGGGCTCCCGCCGGCGGCCCGGGACGCGGTGGCCGCGGTCCGCGACGCCACCCGCACGCTGCTCAGCGTGCTCAAGCCCGAGGGCGCCGGGCAGCCGCAGCAGGACGCCGGCCGCAAGATGGCCCAGGCGACCATGCTCGCCCTGTACGAGGTGGCCGAGCGGATGGCCGCCGACCCGGAGGAGACCAAGCACACCGTCCTGTGGTGCGCGCGCTCCGAGGACCGCCGGGGCAACGTCTCCACCAAGCTGTTCGCCGCCCCGCTGGCCGTCAACGGCCTGATCCGTACGCACCTGCTGGCCGGCCGGTCCGGCGTGCTCACGTCCGCGACGCTGGAGCTCGGGGGGTCGTTCGACCCGATCGCCCGCGCCGTCGGCCTCGAGGTCCAGCCGGCCGCCGCGGCCGTGGGGCCCTCCTCGATCGACGACGACGCCCCCGCGCCCCCGTCGTCGGTACCGTGGCACGGCCTGGACGTGGGCAGCCCGTTCGACTATCCGAAGCAGGGCATCCTCTACCTCGCACGGCATCTTCCGCCGCCGGGTCGCGAGCCCGCCACCGACGCCCAGCTCGACGAGATCGCCGAGCTGGTGACCGCGGCCGGCGGACGCACGCTCGGCCTGTTCTCATCGCGGCGGGCCGCGAACGCCGCCGCGGCCGCCATGCGCGAGCGCCTCGACGTGCCGATCCTCGTGCAGGGCGACGACCAGCTGCCCACCCTCGTCTCGCAGTTCATCGCCGACGAGGCCACGTGCCTGTTCGGGACGCTGTCGCTGTGGCAGGGCGTCGACGTCCCCGGCAGCACCTGCACGCTCGTGATCATCGACCGCATCCCCTTCCCGCGGCCCGACGACCCCGTGCAGTCCGCCCGGTCCGACGCGGTCGAGAAGGCCGGCGGGAACGGGTTCCTCGCCGTCTCCGCGACGCACGCCGCCCTGCTGCTCGCCCAGGGCGCCGGTCGGCTGATCCGGACCAGCAGCGACCGGGGTGTGGTGGCCGTGCTCGACCCGCGCCTGTCCACGGCCCGCTACGCACCGTTCCTGACCCGCTCGCTGCCCGACTTCTGGCGGACGACCGACCGCGCGACGGCCCTCGCCGCCCTGCGCCGCCTCACGGGCACGGGTTAGCCTCGAACTCGCAGACCACCCGTCGGCCCCATGACTTCCTCGAGAGGACGGCCCGTTCGTGACCGAGAGCCTGGACGTGGAAGACCTCGGACTGCGACCCTCCCGGTCCGCACGAGGCACCAAGCTGGCGATCGTGGGCGCAGGCGCGGTCGGCTCGACGATGGCGTACGCGGCCCTCCTGCGCGGGGCGGCGCGCACGGTCGCGCTCTACGACATCGACGCCGCCAAGGTGCAGGCGGAGGCGCTCGATCTCGGGCACGGCGTCCAGTTCATGCCCATGGCGCAGGTGATCGGTTCCGACGACATCGCGGTGTGCGCCGACGCCGACGTCGTGATGTTCACGGCGGGCGCCAAGCAGAAGCCGGGTCAGTCCAGGATCGAGCTCGCCGGAGCGACGATCGCCGTCGTGAAGGCCGTCCTACCCAAACTTGTACAAGTAGCGCCGAACGCGGTGTACGTCATGGTCACCAACCCGGTCGACGTGGTCACCTATGCCGCGCTGCAGGTCTCGGGTCTCTCGTCGACCCAGCTGTTCGGCTCCGGAACCGTGCTGGACTCCTCGCGACTGCGCTACCTCATCTCGCAGTACACCGGCGTCGCCGTGCAGAACGTGCACGCGTACATCGCCGGTGAGCACGGCGACAGCGAGCTCCCGCTGTGGGGCTCGGCCAGCATCGGCTCGGTGCCGCTGCTGGAGTGGCCGGGACAGGGCGGCCGAGGCCCGTTGACCCGGCAGGACCGGGAGGACATCACGCGCGAGGTCGTCGAGTCCGCCTACCGGATCATCGAGGGCAAGGGCGCGACGAACTACGCGATCGCGCTGGCGGGCTCGCGGATCATCGAGGCGATCCTCAAGGACGAGGGCCGGGTGCTGCCCGTGTCGTCGCTGCTCACCGACTACTACGGCATCGACGACGTCTGCCTGTCGGTGCCGGCGATCGTCGGGCACGACGGCGTGGGAGAACGGCTCCCGATCCCGTTGACGGACGACGAGCTGTGGGGCCTGCGCCGGTCGGCCGACGCCGTCCGGGAGGTCGCCCGGCAGTTCGGCTTCTGACCGCGAGTCAGCGGCGTCGCAGCGCGGCGATCAGCTCGTCCTTGCGCATCCGGGAGCGCCCGGGGATGTCGAGCTCCGCCGCGCGGTGCCTTAGCTCGTCGACGGACCAGTCGTCGTAGCTCGCGCCGCCGTCCCGCAGGGCGTCGAGGGCGGACAGGTCCTTGATCCGGGGGTCGGGGATCCTTCCGGGCATCAGCTGCTCCTCTCGTCCGACGTCGCGCCGGCTCCAGGATGGCCCGGAGCGCCGGATCCTGCCGGCCGCGGGTGCGCTCACGTGCGCACCCGCGGACGGATCAGAGGCTGCGCAGGACGCTGACGACGCGCCCGAGGATCGTCGACTCGTCGCCAGGGATCGGCTGGTACGCCGGGTTGTGCGGCATCAGCCAGACGTGGCCGTCGATCCGCTTGAGCGTCTTGACCGTGGCCTCGCCGTCGATCATGGCCGCCACGATCTCGCCCTGCTCCGCGACGGGCTGGCGCCGCACCACGACCCAGTCGCCGTCGCAGATCGCCGCGTCGATCATCGAGTCGCCGACGACCTTCAGCAGGAAGAGGTCGCCGTCTCCGACGAGCTGGCGGGGGAGCGGGAAGACGTCCTCCACGACCTGGTCGGCCAGGATCGGACCACCGGCGGCGATGCGGCCGACGACCGGGACGTAGGACGGAGCGGGCATCCGCTCGCCCTCGGCCTGGTCGGGGAACGCCTCGCGGGTGCCGTCCGGCGCGGTCCACGTGCCGACGCCGCGCGAGTCGTCCGCGTGCACGACCTCGATGGCGCGGGGCCGGTTGGGGTCGCGGCGCAGGTAGCCCTTGCGCTCGAGGGCGGTCAGCTGGTGCTTGACGCTCGACGGGCTGGTCAGCCCGACGGCCTCGCCGATCTCGCGCATGCTCGGGGGGTAGCCGCGGGACTCGACCGACGAACGGATGGTGTCGAGCACCAGGCGCTGACGGGCCGTCAGGCCGTCCGGGCCGGGCGCGCCGTCCGGGAGGGCGTGGATCGTCGCCAGGTCCGTGTCGACCTGGCCGGGCTGGGACGTGTCCCGTGAGTCCGTCACTGCGCTCCTCCTGTGTCGGGCGGTCGTGAGCTCCGCCTGTTTGCCGCTGCCGTGCTCTCGAGCCTCTGACCTGCGACGATGCTCGGTCCTCTGGCGATGAGTGAGGCCGTCCGGCGGTCGTGTCAGTGGCTCGTGGTCCGCTTGTCCTGCATCGCCAGCCTAGGGAACTCGAGCACGAAGATCAAACATCTGTTCGATCGTGTCTCGACAAGTGTCGGCGGATGCTGGTAGACATCGTACAGACGTACGACGAACACCTGTTCGACAAGGTCGGCGGAGGAGTTCCCCGGATTTCCGGTGGATCGCCACCGACGAAGGACCGCCGGGATCCACCCGGCCGAACGAGGACGAGGGACATCATGAGCACGATGGCGATGGCACCGGCGCTGCCGAAGGTCTCGGGACGCACCAGCTCTGCCCGCGCTGTCCGCCCGGTCCGCGCGGTCGACGACCGTGGGCTGTCGCACCTGTCCCTCACGGGGCGGGGCCGTGTCGTGCTCTGGCTCCTCGCGCTGGTGATCGTCGTCATGGCGGTCCTGGTGGCCGGCCGCGCCGTCGCAGACGGCCCGCAGCGCGCGCAGCAGGTCGAGAGCCACGTGGTGCAGCCAGGCGAGACGATGTGGCAGATCGCCAGCCAGATCGCCGATCCCGGCCAGGACGTGCGCGACGTCGTCTTCGAGCTGGTCCGCATGAACGAGCTTCCGGACGCCGGTCTGATGGCCGGTCAGGTGATCGTCGTCCCGCTCGACTGAGCCGTCGGACCGACCTGCTCGGCCGTCCCTGCTCATCGACCCGCTCCGCCGACCTGCTGGTCGATTGACGCGCCCCACTGACCTGCTCCACTGACCTGCTCCGCCGACCTGCTCCGCCGACCTGCTCCATCGACCTGCTCGTCTGAGCGGTGGGTGGTCGGGGAGCCGGGATCCTGGAGAGGTTTGTCAGGGGCCCGCGGGTCGGCTAGGTTAGCCTTACCTCACACGGTGGGCTGGGGGGCTCGCCTGGAGGTGCGGGGTGTGTGCGGCGCGAGCCGTGGGCACCGACCGCGGTACGCGCGGCGCCGAGGCGAGTCGGCCCGTGATCTGGGGACGGGGGCGTCCCCGCGAGGGCGGTCGCCACGACGGCGGCCGCCCTCGCCACGTCCCCGGCCGTCCGGGCGTGCGAGGTGCCGTGGGAGGCGCCTTGCGACCGGGCGGCCGCTGGCCTACCGTCACGGAGGCGTTGACGACGCCGCGCCGCCGCGCGGCGTCACGCACTCGAAGGGGATCCGGTGCACTGTCCGTTCTGCCGAAACCCGGACTCGCGGGTCGTCGACTCGCGGACCTCGGACGACGGCTCGACCATCCGCCGCAGGCGCCAGTGCCCCAGCTGCAACCGCCGGTTCACCACGGTCGAGACCGCGAGCCTGTCCGTGGTGAAGCGGTCGGGAGCCACCGAGCCGTTCAGCCGCGAGAAGATCGCCGGCGGGGTGCGCAAGGCCTGCCAGGGTCGCCCGGTCAGCGAGGACGACCTGGCGCTGCTCGCGCAGAAGGTCGAGGAGACGCTGCGCGCGGCCGGATCCGCCGAGATCGACGCCTACGAGATCGGTCTGGCGATCCTCGGTCCGCTGCGCGAGCTCGACGAGGTGGCGTACCTGCGGTTCGCGTCCGTCTACCAGGCGTTCGACTCGCTCGAGGACTTCGAGGCCGCGATCACGGTGCTGCGCGCGGAGCACGAGACGGAGTCCGGTTCCGCCGAGGACGTCGTCGCCGAGGACGAGCCGGCCGTCCGCGACTGACCGTGTCCGTCGCGACGCCCGTGGGTGCCGCGGCATAGGTTCTACGGGTGCTTCCTACAGACATCGAGCTCCTGCACGTCCCCGGCGCACCCGCGGTCCTCCCCGACGGCAGCAGTGCTGTCGTCTCGGTGGTGCACCCACGGCTCTCGGACGACGAGTACACCGGCGGCCTGTGGACCGTCCCGCTGACGGACGGCGACGGAGGTCCGCGCCGGCTGACCCGCGGCCATCGCGACACCGCCCCGGACGTCTCCGCCGACGGCCGCTGGGTGGCGTTCCTGCGCTCGGAGCCGCAGGGCAAGCCGCAGGTGCACGTCGTCGAGTCGTCGGGCGGCGAGCCGGTCCGGCTGTCCGACGCGCCGCTCGGGGCGTCGGCGCCCCGCTTCTCCCCGGACGGCACCCGGATCGCCTACCTGGCGCGGGTCCCGGAGGCGGGCCGGTACGAGCCGGACGGTCGGCCGGGCTCGGAGCCGCCGCGGCACATCACCGAGCTGAAGTACCGCGCGGACGGCGTCGGCTTCGTCCGCGACCGACCCCAGCACCTGTTCGTCGTGCAGGTCCCGTCGGACGGGACGGACGAGCTGCCGCCCTCGGTGACGCTGACCAGCGGTGACGTCGGCGTGGACGGCGCCCGCTGGCTGCCGTCCGGTGACGCCCTGGTCGCCGTCAGCGCGCGGCACGCGGGCCACGAGTCCGACCTGCGGCAGGACGCCGTCGTGGTCCAGGCGCACCCGGACGGCGACCCGCAGACGCCCGCTCCGCTCACCGACGCGGACGCCGGCAGCACCCTCGACGTGGAGGCGGTCCTGCCGTCGGCGGACGGGACGGCCGTGTGGCTGCTCGCGAGCGACGTGGGCGAGTCGGGACGCGACTTCATAGCCGCGCAGGTGGGGCTGTTCCGGGTGACGATCGACGGCGCACCGGGACAGCCGGTCCGGCTGACGGACCCGGAGAGCGTGGACCTGCTGACGAGCGTCCTCGCGGAGCACGAGGGCGGCGTCGTCGTCGCCGACCAGGCCCGCGGCGCGGTCCACCTGGTGCACGTCGGCCCGGACGGCTCGCTGCGCACGCTCCTCGACGGTCCGGTCGTGGTCTCAGGCGCTGCGGTCGGGGGCGGCCGCGTCGTCGCGACGGCCGCGGGTCCCACGTCGTCCGGCGACCTGGTCGTCGTCGATCCCGCCACCGGCGAGGCGGTGTCCCGGACGGACCTGTCGGCGCCGCTGCGCGAGACGGGGCGCGTGCGGGTGCCTGTCGAGATCACGGCGCGGTCGTCCGACGGGTACCCGGTGCACGGGTGGGTGGTGCGACCCGACGGTGCCGGACCGCACCCGACCATCCTGATGATCCACGGCGGCCCGTTCTCGCAGTACACGCACGGCCTGTTCGACGAGGTCCAGGTGCTCGCCCAGGCGGGCTACGCGGTCGTGTACGGCAACCCGCGGGGGTCGTCGGGGTATGGCGCGACCCACGGTCGCGAGCTGCGGGGTGCGTTCGGGGCGGTGGACACCGAGGACGTGCTCGCGCTCCTCGGGGCGGCGCTCGACGACCCGGAGCTCGACGGTGAGCGGGTCGGCGTGATGGGCGGCTCGTACGGCGGGTACCTGACGGCGTGGCTGACCACGCGCACGGACCGTTTCCGGGCGGCGATCGTGGAACGCGGGTTCCTCGACCCGGTGAGCTTCGTCGGATCGAGCGACATCGGCTGGTTCTTCGGCCTGGACTACGTCGGCGACGCCGCGGACGAGGCCGGTGCGGCGGCGGTGGCGGCGCAGTCGCCGATGGCCCACGTCGGGGAGGTCACGACGCCCACGCTCGTCATCCACTCCGAGCAGGACTGGCGGTGCCCGGTCGAGCAAGGGCAGCGCTGGTTCGTCGAGCTCAAGCGGCGCGGGGTCGAGGCCGAGCTGCTGCTCTTCCCGGGCGAGGGCCACGAGCTGACCCGCTCGGGCACCCCGAACCACCGGAAGGCTCGGTTCGAGCACGTGCTGCGCTGGTGGGAGCGCCACCTGCCGGTCACAGGTCGCTCGACCGGGACCCCCACAGGTTGATCCCCGCCTCGACGGCGTGCGGCTCGATCGCGGCGAGCTCGTCGTCGTCGAGCGGGGACGCGGTGGCGGCGGCGAGGTTCTCGTCCAGCTGGTCGGTGGTGCGCGCGCCGGCCAGCACGGACGTGACCCGCGGGTCGCGCAGGACCCACGCGAGCGCGAGCTGGGGGAGCGTCCGTCCGCCTGCGCGCGCGATGGCGTCCAGGGCGCGGACGTGGTCGAGGACCTCGTCGGTGATCCACTCCGGTCGCAGCGGTCCTCCGCGGGCGGCACGTGAGTCGGCGGGGATCCCGTGCAGGTACCGGGTGCTCAGCAACCCCTGCGCGAGAGGGGAGAAGGCGACGACCGCCATCCCCGCTGCCGCGGCGACGTCGAGCAGGGAGCGCCCGTCGGCGCCGGGTCGCTCGACCCAGCGGTTGAGCATCGAGTACGCCGGCTGGTGCACGGCGAGCGGGAGCCCGAACGAGCGGGCGACCTCGAGGGCCGCGACGGTCCGGTCGGCCGAGTAGGACGAGATCCCCGCGTAGAGGGCCTTGCCGGACAGGACCGCGTCGCGCAGTGCTCCGAGGGTCTCCTCGAGCGGGGTGTCCGGGTCGAACCGGTGGCTGTAGAAGACGTCCACTCGGTCGGTGCCGAGGCGTCGCAGCGACTCGTCGAGCGACGCGAGCAGGTACTTGCGCGAGCCGTGCTCGCCGTACGGCCCGGGCCACGCGCGGTAGCCGGCCTTCGTCGTGATGACGAGCTCGTCGCGACGCAGGTCCGTGGCCAGCAGTCGTCCGACCGACGACTCGGCCGCGAACGGCGGCGGGCCGTAGTTGTTCGCCAGGTCGAGGTGCACGACGCCCCGGTCCACGGCGTGCAGGACGAGCCGGCGCTGGTCGGCGAACGGTGTCGAGTCGCCGAAGTTCTGCCAGAGCCCGAGCGAGACGACGGGCAGCGACAGGCCGCCGGCGCGGCGGTGAGGCAGGTCCATCCGTGCGACGCTACCTCGCCGCAGATGAGAAGAGGTGGCGCCATCGGCCCGGTTCAGGGACGCTGGCAGGGGAGGCGCACACGCCGCACCGCAGGGCGCGCAGCGCAAAGCTCACAGCACAGGAGGAAACGCCCATGGCGAAGAACGACGAGAAGACGACCACGGGAGCGGTGAGCGACGACGCGAAGGCGAAGTACCGCGAGGCGCTCGAGCGCAAGAAGTCGAACCAGCACCGCACCGCGGACGGGACCTCGAACACCGGTCAGGTGCACGGCTCCGAGACCGCGGGACCGACCCAGCGCCGGTTCCAGCGCAAGTCCGGCTCCGCCTGACACACGAGACTGACGAAGGGGCCCGACCGTTCCCGGTCGGGCCCTTCGTCGTGAGGGGTGCAGTCGGCAGAGCCGTCAGGACAGCTGGCGCAGCCGCACCGACTCGGGCCGCGAGGTGAGCGCCGTGACGACGGCGGGCTCGATCGGGGCGCCCGCGTCGGTGACCACGTAGCCCAGCTCGCCGCTGGTGGTCAGGAGCTGGCCCTCGATGTTGACGCCGTGCTCGGCGAGCGTGGCGTTGACGGCCGCCAGGACGCCGGGCACGTTGCGGTGCAGGTACGCGAGGCGGTGCACGCCGGGCTTCTGCTCGAGCGCCAGGTTCGGCACGTTGACGCTCAGCGTCGTGGAGCCGGTGGTCATGTAGTCGCGCAGCTTCGCCGACACGAACTGCCCGATGGCCTCCTGCGCCTCCTCGGTCGACCCGCCGGTGTGCGGCGTGAGGATGACGTTGGACAGGCCGCGCAGCTCGGAGTCGAACGGGTCGCCCTTGCGCTTCGGCTCGACAGGGAACACGTCGACGGCCGCGCCGCTGACGTGGCCGGAGACGACGGCGTCGCGCAGTGCGGCGTAGTCGACGACGAACCCGCGCGAGAGGTTGAGGAACACCGCGCCGGGGCGCATCTGCGCGAACTGCTTGGCCCCGAACAGGCCGGCGTTCCCGCTGCGGCCGTCCACGTGCAGTGTGACGATGTCGGCCGTCTCGAGCAGCTCGTCGAGGGTGTCCATGCGGCGGGCGTTGCCCAGCGCGAGCTTCTCGGCGGTGTCGTAGAAGACGACGGACAGGCCCAGGTTCTCGGCGAGCACGGACAGCTGCGTGCCGATGTTGCCGTAGCCGATGATGCCCAGCGTGCGGCCGCGGATCTCGTGCGCGCCGGTCGCCGACTTGTTCCAGACGCCGTCGTGCATCGCCTTGTCGAACTCGGTGAGGCGACGGGTCAGGGAGATCATGTCGGCCAGCGCGATCTCGACCACCGACCGGGTGTTGGAGAACGGCGCGTTGAACGTGGCAACGCCGCGCGAGGCTGCCTCGGCCAGGTCGATCTGGTTGGTGCCGATGCAGTAGGCGCCGATCGCGACCAGGTCGGGGGCCTGGGCGAGCACCTCGGCCGTCACGTGCGTCTTGGACCGGATGCCGAGCACCTGCACGCCGGCGAGGGCGTCGATGAGCTCGGACTCGTCGAGCGCGCCGGTCCGGGTGGTCACGTCGTAGCCGGCGGCCTCGAGGATCGAGACGGCCTGCGGGTGCAGATTTTCGAGCAGGAGGGCTTTGGGCACGCCCCTATGGTGCGCCTGGTCGGGGCAGGGGCCTACTCCGGTCCGCCCTGCGGACAGCTCACCAGCCCCGGGGCAGGGCGCGGTCGTGGATCACCTGGAGGGTCCGGGTGGGCCGCGTCATGGCGACGTAGAGGTCGCCTGCGCTCGCGTCGAGGACCTCGGCAGGCTCCACGAGGACGACGACGTCGAACTCCAGCCCCTTGGCCTCGCGCGGCGTGAGCACGACCAGCGGTGCGTCGAGGTCCGCGGCGCTCGCCCCGGTCCCGATCGCGGGGCGCAGACCGGCCCCGACGAGCGCGTCGGCGATCGCGGAGAGCCGGTCGTCGACCGCGATGACGGCCAGGCGACCGGCGCCGGTCTCGTCGGTGATCTCGGCGGTGAGCTTCTCGGCCTGTCGCGCGACCGCCTCGGCGAACCCGTCGGCAGCGACGCGCTCGACGAGCAGGGAGTCCGGTACCTCGCGGGCGGACGTCAGCGGGCTGACCGGCAGGCGGGCGGCGACCGCGACGCGGCGGGCGGTGTCGGCGACCTCGGCGGGCGTCCGGTAGTTCACCGTGAGCTCGTTGAGCCGCCACGACGAGCGCAGCACGGGGTCCAGCTGGCTCGACCAGGACCGCGCACCGGCCGACGCGGTGGTCTGGGCCACGTCGCCGACGATGGTGAGCGACCGGGTCGGGACGCGGCGCAGCAGGCAGCGCCAGGCCATCGCGGAGAGCTCCTGTGCCTCGTCGACCACCACGTGGCCGTAGGTCCAGGAGCGGTCCGCGGCGGCGCGCTCGGCCGTCGTGAGCGTCGGTCCCGTCGTCGCGAAGCGGTCCGCGAGCATCTCGGCCGAGACCATGCCGCTCGCACCGGTCGACTCGAGGACCTGCCGGGCGTAGGCCACCTCCGAGGCGCGCCGGTCCGCGGCGGCCCGGGCCTCAGCACGTGCCGCCTGGTCGTCCTCGCCGAGCAGCTCGGCGGCCTCGTCGAGGAGCGGCACGTCCGCCGGCGTCCAGAGGGCGTCGGCGTCGCGGACCAGCATCGCGCGCTGGTGCGGGGCCATCCCGGGCGCCGCGGACGCCAGGCGGGCCGGCTTGCTGAACAGGTCCGACAGCAGCTTCTGCGGGGTGATCGGCATCCACGCGAGGTTGAGCGCGATGCGCACCTCGCGCGTCGTGCGGATCTCCTCGATGATCTCGCCGCGCTCGTCGGGCGGGACGTCCTGGCCCAACGAGGTCACGTACTGGTCGGCGAGCCGGCTCAGCATGTCGCGCACGAACGCGATGCGTGCCTGGTTGTGCGGCTTGTGGTTGCGCCTGGCCCGGGCGATCGCCGACGCGATGTCGTTGGGCCGGATGACCAGGTCGTGACCCTCGACGCGCACGTGCACGGGCTGCGCCGGGATGCGCTCGCGGTCCCGCACGGCCCGGGCGATGACGTCCGCCCACAGGGCGCGGCCCTTGAGCTCGGCCACCTTCTCGTCCTCGGTCGCGGTGGCGACGATGCCCGGGTACAGCTCGGCGACGGTCGTCGTCACGACGCCCGTCTCGCCGAGGGAGGGGAGCACCTGGTCGATGTACCGCAGGAACGTGCGGCTGGGGCCGACGAGGAGGACACCCGAACGCTCCAGCAGACGCCGGTGCGCGTAGAGCAGGTAGGCGGCCCGGTGCAGGGCCACGGCCGTCTTGCCGGTGCCCGGTCCGCCCTGCACGACGAGCGCGCCGTTCAGCTCGGACCGGATGATCGCGTCCTGCTCGCCCTGGATCGTCGCGACGATGTCGCCCATGCGTCCGGTGCGGCCGGCGGCCAGGCCGGCCAGCAGCGCGCCCTCGCCGGAGAGCCCGGAGAGCCGCGCCTCGGAGTCGCCCAGGCGGTCGAGGTCGAGCACCTCGTCCTCGACGCTCGTCACGGTCCGCCCGCGCGTGACCACGTGCCTGCGCTGCACGACGCCGTCCGGGTTCTTGGCGGTGGCGCGGTAGAACGGCTGTGCGGCGGGTGCGCGCCAGTCGGTGAGCAGCTGCGACTGCTCGGCATCGGTCAGGCCGATGCGACCGATGTAGCGGCGCGTGTCGTCGGCCAGGTCGAGCCGGCCGAACACGAGGCGCTCCTCGACCGCCTCGAGCTGGGCGATCCGGTCCTCGTACAGCGTGGCGAACGCGTCGCGCTCGCTGCGGTTCTGCGGGGAGCCCGACGGTCCCTCCCGACGGACCTCGGCCAGGCGCGCACGCGTCTGCGCCCGCAGGTCGTCGAGACGGCCGTAGAGCTGGTCGACGACCACCTGCTCGCCGGTCAGCTCGTTGTCCATGCCTGCCACGTGGGCGTTCTCCGTTCCGCCGGTTCGACCGGCCGTGCGTCCAGCGCCCGGCGACGCGTCGGGGGACGCGCGGCGCACAGAGCGGCCGTCCATTATCCGCCGATCGCGGCGTGCTCGCACGCACCCGTCCGGGTGGCGGCCGAAGCATCGTCGGCCGTCTCGCTCGGCGTCGCCCTATCCTGAGGTCAACCACCAGGGTGGCCCCGGCATCGGGATCGACGAGCAGTACGCGGAACGGGTCTTCGTGATCCTCCAGCGACTGCACACCCCAAGGACGTGCACGAGGGCACCGGCATCGGTCTGGCCCTCGGCAAGCGGATCGTCGACTTCCTGCGCAAGGTCGGCGAGCACGTCGACGCCCCGACGCCGGACCTGATCCTGCTGGACCTGCACCTGCCGCGCATGGACGGGCGGGAGGTGCTCCAGGAGATCAAGACCGACGAGGTCCTGCGTCAGATCCCCGTGGTGGTGCTGACCACGTCCGAGGTCGAGGAGGACGTCGTGCGCAGCTACTCCCTGCACGCCAACGCCTACGTGACCAAGCCGGTCGACTTCGACCGGTTCATCGAGGTCGTGCGGCAGATCGACGAGTTCTTCGTCGAGGTGGTCCGTCTGCCCAGCCACTGAGCAGCGCTGGAACAAAGTCGCAGCAGCGCGGCGTTGACCCCCGTACCGGCGGTGGCCAGCAGGCTCGGAACGATGAGTCGCGACCTCCGCCCCGGACGGAAGTGAGATGAGCATGCTGAACCCGAGCGACATCTACGAGGTCGACCCCGAGGTCGCCGCGCAGGTCGAGGCACGGACCGCGAACGGTGCGGGCCCGGTCCTCGTGCACGTGGTGCGCGGCTTCGTCGACGCCGGGAACGCCGGCCAGCTCGCGGCCGAGCACCTCACGGACGAGCTCACCACCACGCGCCTGGCGACGTTCGACGTCGACCAGCTGCTCGACTACCGCTCGCGCCGGCCGCTCATGACCTTCGACCAGACGACGTGGGCCTCCTACTCGGAGCCCGAGCTCGTCGTGGACGTCGTCGAGGACACGAACGGCGTGCCCTTCCTGCTGCTGCACGGGGTCGAGCCCGACGTCCAGTGGGAGCGGTACGTGGCCGCGGTCCGGCAGATCGTCGAGCGGTTCGACGTGCCGCTGACTGTGGGGCTGCACGGCATCCCCATGGGCATCCCGCACACGCGCCCGCTGTCGGTGACGGCGCACGCGACGCGTCCTGAGCTCGTCGCCGACCACCCGTCGTGGTTCGGCACGGTGCAGGTGCCGGCCAGCGCGAGCGCGCTGCTCGAGCTCCGCCTCGGCCAGAACGGGCACGACGCCCTCGGCTTCGCCGTCCACGTGCCGCACTACCTGGCGCAGTCCGCGTTCCCGCAGGCCAGCCAGGCGGCGCTGCAGAAGGTCGAGCGTGCGACCGGTCTCGAGCTAAACGTCGAGGCGCTCACGCCCGCGGCGACCGATGCCATGCAGGAGATCGAGCGCCAGGTCACGGCGTCCGAGGACGTCGCCGCGGTCGTGCACGCGCTCGAGGAGCAGTACGACGCCTTCACGCGCAGCATCGGCCGGACGAGCCTGCTCGCGGGCTCCTCGGACATCCCCACGGCCGACGAGCTGGGGGCGGAGTTCGAGCGCTTCCTGGCGCAGCAGTCCGACGGCGGCCCCGCCTGACGCTCGGACCTTTACCCAATCGTTGCCTTCTGCGTGCCTGCCGGACGGGCGAAAACGTGGCGCAGCCCACATCTGCGATGCAAGGATGCACCCGTTGCAGTGACGTACTCGCTTGACCGGCGTCGTGACCTGGGCCTTTGTGCGCAGGGAGCGGTTCCGACCAGTCGTTCTCGGCTGGGTCACCCGGTGCAGGACGTGAGGCATTGCGGCACGGCGCGGACAGCAGGGTCGGCGCCGTCACCGGTGGGAACAGAAGGAAACGAACATGGCACAGGGTGCTGTCAAGTGGTTCAACGCTGAGAAGGGCTACGGGTTCATCGCCCAGGACGGCGGCGGCGCCGACGTCTTCGTCCACTACTCCGCGATCGACTCCTCGGGCTACCGCAGCCTCGACGAGGGCCAGCGCGTCGAGTTCGAGATCACGCAGGGTGCCAAGGGCCCCCAGGCCGAGAGCGTTCGCCCGCTCTGATCTGACCTGATCTCTGCGCACGGACCGCACCCCCGACCGTGGGTGCGGTCCGTTGCCGTCTCGGTGCTGCCCCGGTGCTGTCTCGCTAGCGCTCAGGTCAGGGGTGGACCGTCGCGCAGCTCCTGCGCTCCGGCGACGAAGCCGACGAGCTCCTCGTCGCGCAACAGCCGGGCAGGCGCGGGCAGGCTGCGGATGCCCCGCGCGAGCGCCGCCGACGCGAGGAGGTCGAGGTCGTCGGTCGCGGCGACGACGAGGTTGCCGTAGCCGCGACCGCGCAGCAGCCCCGGCTCGGCGATGACGACGACGTCCGCGAAGGCCCGGTCGATCGTCGCGACCTCGGCGCGCGCCCCGGCCAGGGGCGGGCGGTCGGCCGTGTTGACCAGGTAGACCCCGCCGGGCCGCAGCACCCGCGCCACCTGCGCCACCATCTCGCGCGTGCGGACGTGCCGCGGGGTGGTGTCGCCCGCGAACACGTCCCGGACGACGACGTCCGCGGACGCGTCGGGCAGCTTCTCCAGCTCGGCCCGCGCGTCGCCCGCCCGGATGCGGAGCGCCGGCGAGCGGGGGAGGTCGAACCATCCGCGCACGAGCTCGGGCAGGGCCGTGTCCAGCTCGATCGCCAGCTGCCGCGACCCGGGCCGCTCGGCGTCGATCGCGCGGGCCAGCGCGCAGCCTGCGGCGCCGAGGTGCACCACGTCGAGCGGTCCGCCGGCGGGGCCGACGCGGTCGATCACCTCCGCCATCTGCTGCATGTACTCGAAGACGAGGTGCGAGGGGTCGGCGAGGTCGAGGTAGGAGCTCGGGACGCCGTTGACGAGCACGGTGACGCCGTCGGGGTCGTCCGGGTCGCGCTCGAGCTCCACGGTGCCGGTGGAGATCGGCATCGGGCCGGTCGGCCAGAGCGCCCGCACAGCGGCGCGTGTGGGTGGTCGCTGGGACCCTGTGCTCCGACGGGTGGATCGATCACGGGCGGGCATGGCCACACGGTACGGGTGCCGCCGACGGTTGACAGCATCGAACAAGTGTTCGATGCTTGGTGGGACGGGTTCGGCAGGAGACCAGGGAGGCCGTGATGGCACAGCAGCTCGAGAGCAGGTCCGCTGGGGCGGCCACCGGCCCCCAGTCCACCCGTGCCGCCGAGCTGCTCCGACGCGCCGACGCCGAGCTGGTCGCCGGGCGACTGTCCTCCGAGGCGTGGGAGCTGTTCACGCACGCACACCTGGCCGCGCTGCGGGCGGGGGCGGCGGTCGTGGCCGCGCGCACCGCTGTTCCCGGTCGCCCTGCCCGGCCGGGTCGCAAGGCCCTCCGCACCGTGTGGGAGCTGCTCGACACGGTCGCGCCGGAGCTCGGTGCCTGGTCGGCCTACTTCGCGGACGCCGCGCCGTTGCGGTCGGCGGTCGACGCCGGACGGTTCGAGGAGCTCTCCGCGGGGCGCGCCGAGCAGGCGCTGTTCTGGGCGGAGGACTTCGTCGACGCCGCACGCTCGGCCGTTCACGGCGACGGCACCGGCGAGGACGTCCGCGGAGACGCGCACGCTCTGCGGGCGTCATGAGCCGCGCGCCCCGGTCCGCCGTGGCCCGGCGCGACTGGGGGCGTGAGGAGGACGGCTGCTCGATCCTGCACGTCGACATGGACGCGTTCTTCGCGTCGGTCGAGCTGGCCCGCCGTCCGCAGCTGCGTGGACTGCCGGTCATCGTCGGGGGAGCGACGCGGGGTGTCGTCCTGGCGGCCACCTACGAGGCACGGGCGTTCGGGGTCCACTCGGCGATGCCCATGGCGGTGGCGATGCGCCAGTGCCCGCAGGCCGTCGTCGTCCGGCCCGACCACCACGCCTATCACGAGGTCTCCACGGGGGTCATGCAGCTGCTGGGCGACGTCACGGCACTGGTGGAGCAGGTCAGCGTCGACGAGGCGTTCCTGGACGTCGGCGGCGCCAGGCGCCGGCTCGGTCCGCCGACCGTGATCGCGGCGCTCATCCGGCGTCGGGTGCACGAGCAGTACGGCATCACGTGCTCGGTCGGCATCGGTTCCACCAAGTTCGTCGCCAAGCTCGCCTCCGGCCTCGCCAAGCCGGACGGTGTCCTGCTGATCCCGCGCCGGGCGACCGTCGACTTCCTGCGGTCGCTGCCGGTGGGTGCTCTCTGGGGTGTCGGCGAGCGGACGGAGGCTGCCCTCGCGCGGTGGGGGATCCGCACGGTCGCCGAGCTGGCGGACAGCGACGTCGCCACCGTGCAGCAGGTGGTCGGCAAGGTGGCCGGTGCGCACCTCTTCGACCTGTCGTGGGGTCGTGACCCCCGGCCGGTCCACCCGCACCGCGCGGAGAAGTCGATCAGCGCCGAGGAGACGTTCACCGTGGACGAGGCGGACCTCGGCGTCGTCCAGGAGAAGGCGCGAGACCTCGCCGACCGGTGCGCGACCCGGCTGCGGAGCAAGGGCCTGGTGACGCGGACCGTGAGCGTGAAGGTCCGCACCTCCGACTTCCGCACCCTGACGCGCTCGCGGACGCTTCAGACGCCGACCGACGTGGGCCGCGAGCTCTACCTCGCCGCCCGCGAGCTGATCGCAGGCGTCGACCTCGGAGGGCTGCCCGTTCGGCTGGTCGGGGTACGGGCAGACGGCCTCTCGGCCGTCGCGGACACCGTCCGGCAGCCCACGCTGGACGAGGCAGTGGGTGAACCTGTTCGCGGCCGCCGCGAGGCGGAGCACGCCATGGACCTGGTTCGTGGTCGTTTCGGGGGATCTGCGATACACGCCGGGACTACGCAGGTTGGTGGAGTACCCTCACGCTCGACTACCACCTTCGTTCCCGCGGATCTATCCTGAGGGCAACACAGGTGCTTACAGCTGACAACGGGGGTCAGGATGCCTCTCTCGGAGTACGAGCAGCGCGTGCTCGAGCAGATGGAACGTCAGCTGACATCTGACGACCCTCGGCTCGCCAACACGCTGACCCAGCGCGGGCGACGCCCGTTCGGCCGCTACGTGATCGCGGGAGTCGGTGCGACCGTCGGCCTGTTGCTGCTCGTCCTCGGCGCCGCCAACAGCCAGGCGTGGCTGGGCGTCGTCGGGTTCATCATCATGTTCGCGGCGGTCGCCTTCGCGTTCGCCGACCCGCACCACGGCCGCCGATCCGGCCGCCAGTCCGGCCCGCAGGGCGTGGTCCAGAGCGACGGTGCCGTGCGTCCTGCGAAGAAGCAGCGCGCAGGCTTTATGAGTCGCCTCGAGGAGCGCTGGGAACGGCGTCGCGGCGAGGGCGGTCGCTGAGCAGGTCCTCTGCTCCGGACACCAGGTCGTCCACCCACTTCGAGAGCACCCCGGGGTCAACCTCGGGGTGCTCTCGTGCGTAGCGCTCCGTCTCGATCGTGCGTGCCAGCGCCACCAGCGCCGCGGCCGACTCCCCGGCGAGCTCGGACCCGGTGCGGGTCAGGAGCTGGGCGTTGACCGACGAGATCACGGTGCGGGGCGTGTCCGCGTCCGACCAGACGATCCCTTGCTTGGCCAGCCGGCGGCGCGCGCGCGTCCAGGCACGCTCGGGCGTGAGGTCGGGCAGCAGGCTGGCGCGGCGACGGACGAGGATCAGGCCGAGCGACGCGATCACCAGGACGACCGCGACGGTGATCCCGACCGGCAGCCAGGCGTCGGTCGTCTGCTGAGCGGTAGCACCGGTCTGCGGCTGCGCCGGCGCGGGCGCGGTCGTCGCACCCGGCGACTGGGCCGGCACGTTCTCGTTCTGGTTGATGTCGGGCGAGTTGACCCCGGCGAACGGGTCGCTCCACACAGGCAGCGGTCCGGTCTGGCTCGCGGGCGTCGGCTCGAACCGCACCCAGCCGTAGTCCTGGAAGTACAGCTCGGGCCAGGCGTGGGACTGGCGGCCCGTGATGACGTAGTTCCCGTTGTCGTCGGCCTCGCCGGGCAGGAACCCGACGGCCACGCGGGCCGGGATGCCGAGCGTGCGCGCCATGATCGTCATCGAGGTGGCGAACTGCACGCAGTAGCCGCGCGTCGACTGCAGGAAGTCCCAGACCGCGTCGTCGGAGCGTGAGGGCGCGACGTGGGTGTCGTAGGTGAAGTTCGTCGTCGCGTGGAAGAACGACTGCAGGTCCATGGCCTGCTGGTACGGCGTCTTCGCGTCCTCGGTGAGCTCGCGGGCCCGCTGGGCGATGTCGTCGGTGTGCGAGGTCTCCGGGACCTCCAGGGTCGCCCCGCCGTCGCCGGGGTCGCCGACCTGCGCGTTCGCGAGGTCGTCCTTGGTCAGGTCGGGGATCTCGACCTGCATGTCGTACGTGAGCCCGTTGGAGGTGCTGCGCCGGCCGACGACCTCGTCGCGTGCCGAGTCGTACTGCCACGCGCCGTCGACGACGACCGTGCGCGGGAACGTGGTGATCGGCAGCCGCCGCTCGCGCAGGCCGGCGATGCTGATGGAGACGTCGGCCAGCGTCCCGCGCTCGGCGTCAGGGGTGGTGCCGAGGATGGCCGGGTCGGACGTCAGCAGGGTCGTGGGGTCCCACGCGGAGAGCTCGAGCGCGTCCGTGCGCTGCCAGCTGGTGCCGTCGAAGTCGGCCAGCGTGAAGGCGCGCAGCGGCCCGACCGTGCGAGCCGTGACGGCACCGAGCGGCGCGTCGCTCGAGGCGCTCGGTGAGGGCGTCGGAGCCGCCGGGCCGACGACGGGGGCGACTGCGTCCACCTTGTACCGCATGACCACCTGGCCCGAGCGGCTGCCCAGGCTCTGGCGCAGGTCGAGGTCGTCGCTGAGCTGCAGCGGACCGACGGGTCCGGACCCGAACGACGGCAGGCTCATCGAGGCCCAGCCGGGGAACGAGGCGACGGCCGGCCCGATGACGACGGTCGCGACGATGAGCCCGAGCGACGAGAAGATCGCCACGGATGCACGTCGGCCCTGGTCCGCGTGGGCGGTGGCGGGCGCGGCGCTCAGGGCGAGCAGCAGGAGGTAGAACATCGCGGTCCAGGCGAGGGCCCAGCCGCTCGCGGGGAACCCGAGGACCACGACGGGGATCCACAGCGTCGCGAAGGCCAGTCCGGACAGCGCGGGCGCGCCGAGCCCGATGGCGAGCGCGTCGGCGAGCAGGAACACCGCCAGCGCCCCCGTCACCACGAGGAGCTCGGTGGAGCGGACGCCCTGCATGGGCACCAGGGAGGAGTTGATGACGGCGACGCCCTCGCGTGCCGTGGTCAGGGTGCGTTCGAACGAGCCGCTGTCCGGCAGGACGCGCACGCGTCCCGGGGTCGCGCCGTAGCGGACCAGGATGATCGCGGCCGACACCAGGAGCCCGGCGAGCGACGGGGCCCACCACGAGCGGGTCACGGCGCGTACGCCCATGACGACCGCCGCGACGACGACCACGATGAGCCAGGTCGTCGAGAGCCAGGTGCCCCGGATGATGAGGTTCTGGAGCGCGAGCAGGCTCGAGCACGTCGCGAGGGCCACCAGCGTGGTGCCGATGGCGGAACGCGAACCGCGGGGGATCGGGCGCAGGCGGCCGGTCATGTCGCACTTCCGAGGAGTCGTAGCCAGCAGTCGACGATCGGCTCGTCGGGCGTCACGCGGCAGGCGCGCCAGCCCGCCCGGCGCAGGGCCCGGATGGTCTCGTCGGCCTCGGCGACGTGGGCCGGGGTGTCGGCGCGGACCACGGCCCAGGCCTGTGCGTCGTCGGCGACGTGGGCGAGGGCGGCGCGGGCGGAGCCGCCGAGCGGGCCGAGCACGGCGAGCACGATCTCGCCGGCCGCGTCGGTGGTGTGCAGCAGGTGCGCGGCCGCGACGAGGTCGACCTCGCCCTGGACGTTGGTGCGCGGTGCCTCGAGGTCGATGGTGCGGTCGAGCACCGCGGCGCGTGCACCGGGGCCCGAGCGGCTGTGCACGAAGGCGAGCGGGTACGGACCCGCCTCGGGCTCGGACCGGTTGCCCCCGACGAGCCGGACCGGGTGCCCGCCCTCGAGCATCGCGAGCGCCATGGAGGCGGCGAGCGAGATCGACCACTCGAGCGCGGAGGCGCGGGCGGGCAGGCCGAGCAGGATGGACACGGGACGCATCCCGGCGCGCTCGTCGGACCGCACCATCAGCGCGCCCCTGCGGGCGCTGCTGCTCCAGTGCACGCGGCGCAGGTCGTCTCCCTCGCGGTAGTCGCGCAGCGAGGCGTCGTCGGTCGAGGGGGTGCGGGCGCCGAGCGCGACGCGGTCGGGCTCACCCACCAGGACGTCCCCGGGCGTCGGCAGCGGGACGACGGTGGGCCACACGGAGACCTCGGCCTGCTCGCCGAGGGTGGCCGAGGCGCGGACCACGCCGAACGGGTCGCTGCGGGTCACGACGAGCGGCCCCAGCGGCCAGCGGCCACGGCGCGCTGCCTGCACGGCGTAGCTGACCGTCACGCGACGCGGGGCGCGCGCGACGCGTGCCCGCAGGGGACGGCCGCCCGACAGCTCGGTGGCGGCCTGCTCGGCGAACTTCAGGCCGGCGAGGCGGACGCGGGCCGCGGGGTCGGTCGCGGCGATGACGACCTCGATCTGCGCCTCTGAGCCGGCGTGCACCGGGTTGGGCGTGCTGCTGCGGGTGACACCGAGGCGGTGCCGCCCACGGCCCGGGTCGAACACGAGCACGCCGATCGCCGCCGCCACGACGAGCAGGAGCGCAAGGGTGCCGATCCGGACGAGGTCGACCGAGCCGAGCACCACGCCCAGCTGGAGCGCGGCGATCCCGGCGACCGCGAGGGCCCACCCACGAGCGGTCGGACGCAGGCGCATCAGCCGACGGCGCGACGGGCCCGCCCGGCGGTGGCCGACGCGGGCAGCGGGATGCGGTCGACGATGTCCACCACGATGTCGGACGTCGTGCGACCCGAGAGGCGCGACTCCGTGCTGGGCAGGAGCCGGTGCGCCAGCACGGGGACGGTGAGCTGCTGCACGTCGTCGGGAAGCACGTGGTCCCGGCCGTCCATGGCGGCGAGCGCCTTGGCGGCCCGCAGCAGCTGGATGGCGGCCCGCGGGGAGGCGCCGAGCCGCAGCCCGGTGTCCTCGCGCGTCGCGGTGACGAGGTCGACGATGTACCGCTTGACGGCCGGGGAGGCGTAGAGGCGGCGGGTCGTCTCGATCGCGGCCTTCACCTGCGCGGCGTCCGTGACCGGGGTCAGGCTGTCGAGCGGGTCGGACGTCTCCTGCAGGTCGAGCATGTCGAGCTCGGACTCGATGCTCGGGTAGCCGACGGTCAGGCGAGCCATGAAGCGGTCGCGCTGCGCCTCGGGCAGCGGATAGGTGCCCTCCATCTCGACCGGGTTCTGCGTCGCGACGACGAGGAACGGCCGGGGCAGCGGGTAGGTGCGGCCGTCGACCGTGGCCTGGGCCTCCTGCATGCACTCGAGCAGGGCCGACTGGGTCTTGGGGGAGGCGCGGTTGATCTCGTCGCCGATCACGATGTGCGCGAACACCGGACCCGGGCGGAACTCGAACTCGTGCGTCTGGGACCGGTAGATATTCACGCCGGTGAGGTCCGACGGCAGCAGGTCCGGTGTGAACTGGATCCGGCCGACGGAGCAGTCGATCGACCGGGCGAGCGCCTTCGCGAGGGTGGTCTTCCCGACTCCCGGCACGTCCTCGAGGAGCAGGTGCCCCTCGGCGAGCAGCACGGCGACGGTGACGCGCACGAGCTCGGGTCGTCCGGTGACGACACTCTCGATCGCGCCACGCATCCGGTGCGTGGTGGCGACGACGTCCTCGAGCTCTGTCGACGACGGGGTGGCCTGCAGCATGGCGCCTCCTTTGGCGGAACTGGGACGAGCCTAAAGGCCGTTGCGCCGACATTCATCGCCCACGGGTCCCCACTTCCCTCCACGTGGCCGGTAGCCGACGGGTTCACCCGCTCGCCGAACCCGTCGCCGGTGCACGTTTCGCCCTCAAATGTCCGATCTGGAGCGCGCGAGCGCCACTCGACACGCATCTGCGCGGCGCGCACCTGTGAATCCCCTCCACTTCGCCCCACGCGTGTGACCGGGGAAGACATCCCGTCCATCGGGTGAATCCGGGTGAATGCCGGTCGCTGGTGGAGTGAAGTGGAGTACCGTGGAGGCACGTGGTGAGGCGGGGAGCGTCGTACCGGGGGAGCAGAGGGAGGCGTGGTGACGTATGAGCCGTCCACCGGCACGTTCGGCTCCTTCGCGCCCTTCCTCGGGACGTACACCCCGCGGCTCGACGAGAAGGGCCGGCTCATCCTTCCGGCCAAGTTCCGCGGCCAGCTCGCACCGGGCCTCGTGATGACCCGTGGCCAGGAGCGCTGCCTCTTCCTGCTCCCCATGGCGGAGTTCCAGCGCATGCACGACCAGCTGCGCCAGGCGCCCGTGACCAGCCGCCAGGCGCGCGACTACCTGCGCGTGTTCCTGTCCGGGGCCAGCGACGAGCTGCCCGACAAGCAGGGCCGCATCTCGATCCCGCCGATGCTGCGCAAGTACGCGGGCCTGGACCGGGACGTCGCCGTCATCGGTACCGGCACCCGCGTCGAGATCTGGGACCTAGCGGCCTGGGAGACGTACCTCGCCGAGCAGGAGGCCGGCTACGCCGACACGGCGGAGGAGGTCTTCCCGAACGGTCCCTTCTAGACGCACCACCCCCGGCTCCATGGGCCGCCCGGTGAGACCTCCCCCCGACCTGCTGACGCACTTCCCCGGTGTCAGACGGTCGGAGGGGGATCTGGTCGGACGGCGGAGGGCCGTCCGACCTCACTTCTCAGCACGCGAGACCCGGCAGGAGGCAGACGATGACCACGACCGACGACGCTGCCTCCCGGCACACCCCGGTGCTGCTGCAGCGTTGCCTCGACCTGCTCGCGCCCGCGTTCGCTGACCTCGACTCGGCCGTCATGGTCGACTCGACGCTCGGGATGGGGGGCCACACCGAGGGCGTGCTGCAGGCGTTCCCCAACGTCCGGGTGGTCGGCCTGGACCGTGACACGCAGGCGCTCGAGCTCGCGGGCCGGCGCCTGGCGCCGTTCGGTGACCGGTTCACCGGCGTGCACGCCGTCTACGACGAGATCAACGAGGTCCTCGAGGGCCTCGGCATCGACAAGGTCCAGGGCGTCCTCATGGACCTCGGGGTCTCGTCGCTGCAGCTCGACGAGCGCGAGCGCGGCTTCTCCTACTCGGCGGACGCCCCTCTGGACATGCGGATGGACGCCACCACGGGGCAGACCGCGGCGGACGTGCTCAACACCTACGACGAGCGCGAGCTCGCCCGGATCCTGCGCGAGTACGGCGAGGAGCGGTTCGCGCCGCGCATCGCCCGCGCGATCGTCGCCCAGCGCGCCCGCAAGCCGCTCGAGCGCACGGGGGAGCTGGTCAGCATCGTGCGCGCCAACATCCCCGCGGCGACGCGCAAGACCGGGGGCAACCCCGCCAAGCGCACGTTCCAGGCGCTGCGCATCGAGGTGAACGGCGAGATCGAGACGCTGGAGCAGGCGCTGCCCGAGTCGATCGAGGCGCTCGCGGTCGGCGGGCGGCTGGTCGTCGAGTCGTACCACTCGCTCGAGGACCGGGCCGTGAAGCGGGCCATGGCGGCCGGTGCCACGTCGAGCGCCCCGCCGGACCTGCCCGTCGAGCCCGCGACGCACGCGCCGTACCTGCGCCTCGTCACGCGGGGTGCCGAGGAGGCCGACGAGGCCGAGATCGCCCGCAACCCGCGCTCGCAGTCCGTCCGCCTCCGCGCCGCCGAGCGCACCCGTCCCACCCCTGACCACCTGCGTCACCGACCGACCGGAAGGAGGGCGGCATGAGCGCCCAGTCCGCTGTCCGTGCCCGTACCTCCCCGGCCCGTCCCCGCACCGCGCCGCAGAATCCACCCGCACCTCGTCTGAAGGTCGTCCGCGCGCCGCAGCACGCTCGGACGCGGATGCCGTTCATCCTGCTGTGCATGGCCGTCCTCGCGGGAGCGCTGCTCTCCGCCCTCCTGCTCAACACGTCGATGGCGTCGAGCGCCTACGCCAAGTACGACCTGTCCAACCAGCTCGGTCGGCTGAACCAGGACGCCAAGGACAAGCAGGCGGACCTCGACACCCTCGCGTCGCCCGCGCACCTGGCCGCCGCCGCCTCGGCGCTCGGCATGGTGCCCACGAACGGCACGGGCTGGCTGCGGCTCTCCGACGGCAGCGTGCAGGGTGCTCCCGAGCMCGCCGGGGCCGCCGGATGACCACGCCGGTCACCGGTCGCCCGCGGACCGGAGCGCGCCCGCCGGGCACCCAGCGGCCCGCGAGCACCGGCACCGTCCCGCGTCCTCGCCCGGGCCAGACCGCACCCGGCCGCGGCGGACCACCGCGCACGGTCGAGGTGCCGACGCGGCCCACCGCCCGTCCGCCGCTGCCCGGCTCGCGCGGCCGGATGATCTTCCTCACCATCGCGATCGTCCTGACGCTCGTCGTCTTCGGCGGGCGTCTCGTCTACGTCCAGGGTCTGCGCGGGCCGAGCATCGCGGAGCAGGCGCGCGACAAGAGGCTCATCTCCGTCGCGACGCTGGGCGGACGCGGGGAGATCACCGACGCCGACGGCGTCGCGCTCGCGGCGTCGGTCGAGCGGTACGACATCTCCGTCAACCAGAAGACGGTCCCCGAGTTCCGGGCGACCGGCGCCGTGGAGGTGCCCGACGGTGCCGCCGGAGTGGCCGCGCGTCTCGCCCCGCTGCTCGACATGAACGTCGCCGAGCTCGGCGGCAAGCTCGTCGGCGACCGGCAGTTCGTCTACATCAAGAAGGGCGTGCTGCCCGAGGTCGCCCGCGAGGTTCGCAAGCTCGGCCTGCCCGGGGTCAACGTGGACCGGGTCGCCGAGCGCGTCTACCCGAACGGCAACCTCGCGGGGAACGTCCTCGGGTTCGTGAACTCGAACGGCGTCGGGCTGGAGGGGCTCGAGCTCTCGCTCGACAAGCGCCTGACGGGCACCGCAGGCACCGAGACCTACGAGAGCGGCCGCAAGGGGCAGGCGATCCCGGGCGGCTACTCCAAGGACACGCCTGCCAAGCAGGGCGACTCGGTCATGCTCACGCTGCGGTCCGACGTGCAGTACCGCGCGCAGGCGGCCCTCGACGCGCAGGTGGCAGCCACCGGGTCGGACTCCGGCTCGGTGGTCGTGATGGACGTCAAGACCGGGGAGATCTACGCGCTGGCCGACTCCGGCAGCGTCGACCCCAACCACCCGGGCGACTGGAAGGGCGGCTCGCTGTCCTCCGCGATCTCGGACGTGTTCGAGCCGGGGTCGACCGGCAAGGTCATCACGATGTCGGCCATCCTGGACAACCACGTCGCGACGCCGACGTCGCAGTTCCAGGTGCCGTACTCGTACTCCCCGGACGGCAAGGAGACGTTCCACGACTCGCACGAGCACGCGGTGCAGAACCTGACGCTCGCCGGCATCCTCGCGGAGTCCTCCAACACCGGCACGGTCATGGTCGGCCAGAACCTCCCGGTCCAGACGCGCTACGACTACCTCGCCAAGTTCGGCTTCGGGGCCAAGACGGGCATCGAGATGCCGGGGGAGTCGGTCGGCATCCTGCACCCCGTGGACACCTGGCAGCGTCGCGACAAGTTCGCGGTGCTCTTCGGCCAGTCGCTGTCGGTCACGTCGCTCCAGGCGACTCAGGTGTTCGCGACGATCGCCAACGGCGGCGTGCGCGTCACGCCGCACATCATCAAGGGCTGGACCTCCCCGGACGGCACCTTCACGCCGGCCGCCCCCCCGACGACGACGCAGGTGGTCTCGCCCGAGACCGCCCAGACCGTGCTCACCATGATGGAGAGCGTCGTCGACGACGGGACCGGCTCCAGCGCGGCGATCCCCGGCTATCGGGTGGCCGGCAAGACGGGTACCGCGCAGGCGTGGCTCGCCAACGGGGCACAGGGGATCACGGCGTCGTTCATCGGCGTCGCCCCGGCCGACGACCCGCGCATCGCGGTCGCGGTGATCCTGCACAACCCGCGGACCTCGGTCTACGGCGGTGTGGTCGCGGCACCCGTGTTCAGCGACGTCGCCGGGTACACGCTCGGCGAGCTCGGCGTGGCGCCGTCGGGTACCACGGGGACCCTGTTCCCGACGACGTGGTGACGGTGTCCCGCCCAGACGCCGCGCGACGATCGGGCGTGCCCGCCCGGGGTAGATTCTCCCCATGACGTCCCCGGCTCGGATGCGCCCGATGCATCCCGCGGTCCACCGGGTCGCCGACCTCGTCGGGACGTTCGACCTGGTCGCTGCGGGTCTGCCGGTCGCGCCGGACGCCCGACTGACCGGGGTGAGCCTCGCCAGCGGTGACGTGGTCGAGGGCGACGTCTTCGTGGCGGTCCCGGGCCTCAAGGTCCACGGCGCGACGTACGCCGCACAGGCGGTCGACGCAGGCGCTGCGGCGATCCTCACGGACCGGGCCGGGCTCGACCTGCTCGGTGAGCTCGCGGACCGCGTGCCGGTCCTGCTCAGCGACGACCCGCGGTCGCTCGCGGGTCCGGTGGCTGCCTGGGCGCACGACGAGCCCGGCGAGCGGCTCGTCTCGATCGGCGTGACCGGGACCAACGGCAAGACCACCACGACCTACTTCATCGACGCCGCTCTGCGTGCCGTGCACCCCCTCACCGCCCTGCTCGGCACGGTGGAGCTGCGGATCGGTGAGGAGGCCGTCGAGAGCCCGCGGACCACGGTCGAGGCGCCCGCCCTGCAGGCGCTGCTCGCCGCGGCCCTCGAGCGGGACGCCACCGCGGTCGCCATGGAGGTCAGCTCGCACGCCCTGGCCCTCGGCCGGGTCAACGGGCTCGTGTTCGACGTGGTCGGGTTCACCAACCTGCAGCGCGACCACCTCGACTTCCACGGCGACATGGAGGGCTACTTCCGCGACAAGGCGCGCCTGTTCGCGCCCGGACAGGCCCGCCGCGGCGTCGTGGTCGTCGACGACGAGTGGGGCCGGCGGCTCGTCGCGGAGGCGCAGATCCCCGTGGAGTCGGTCGCGACGAGGGCGGGTTCCGGGGTCGACGCGGACTGGACGGTCACGGCCGCGGACATCGGGCTCGACGGCGTGGGCTCGACGTTCACGCTCCGCGGGCCGGACGGCACCGAGCACGAGGCCGCGAGCCCGCTGCCGGGCCTGGTCAACGTGTCCAACGCGGCGCTCGCCATCGTGCTCGCGCGCGCCGCGGGCGTGCCGATGGACGTCGCGATCGAGGCGGTCGGCCACGCGCACGAGATCCCGGGCCGCATGGAGCGCGTGATCGAGCGCGGTGACGGCTTCCCGCTCTCACTCGTCGACTACGCGCACACCCCGGACGCGCTGGTCCTCGCGCTGCAGGCCGTCCGACCCATCACGCCCGGCCGCCTGATCCTCGTGTTCGGCTCCGACGGCGACAGGGACCAGGGCAAGCGCCCGATCATGGGCGAGATCGCCGCCGAGCTGGCCGACGTGATCGTCGTCACCGACGAGAACCCGCGTTCCGAGGAGCCGGCGGCCATCCGATCCGCCATCCTCGACGGAGTGCGGGCGAAGCGCCCGGACCTGGTCGACGTGCACGAGGCGACGAGCCGCGCGCAGGCCATCCGCGACGCCCTCGTCCTCGCCGATGAGCAGGACACCGTGATCATCACGGGCAAGGGGCACGAGCCCACCCAGGAGATCGCCGGAGTGTTCCACCGGTACAACGACCGGTTCGTGCTGCTCGCAGCGCGCGAGAACCGTCAGGAGCAGCACGCGTGATCGCCCTGACGGCGGCCGAGATCGCGGCCGCGACCGGCGGCGTGCTGCGCGGCGACGTCGACCCCTCCCTGCTGGTCGGCGGGTCCGTCGTGGTCGACTCCCGCGAGGAGGTCCTCGGCGGCCTGTTCGTCGCGCTGCCGGGCGAGCACGTCGACGGTCACGAGTACGCGGCGGTCGCGGTGAAGGCCGGCGCCGCCCTCGTGCTCGCCGCCCGCGACGTGGTCGGCGAGGGCGGTGGCATCGTGCCGAGCGTCGTCGTCCCGGACGTCGAGAAGGCGCTCGGCGACCTGGCCCGCGTGGTGCTCGAGCGTCTGCGCGAGGCGTCCTGGGAGCCGGGCGGCAGCGGGCTGAAGGTCGTCGGCATCACCGGCTCGGTCGGCAAGACCACCACCAAGGACCTGCTCGCCCAGCTGTGCGGGAGCGTCGGCCCGACCGTCGCGCCCGTGCGCTCGTTCAACAACGAGATCGGCCTGCCGCTGACGGTCCTGCGTGCCGACGAGAACACCCGCTTCCTCGTGCTCGAGATGGGCGCGAGCGGTCCCGGTCACCTGGACTACCTCACGCAGATCGCCCCGCCGGACGTCGCCGTGGTCCTCGTCGTGGGACAGGCCCACCTGGGCGGGTTCGGCGGGATCGAGGCCGTCGCCCGCGCCAAGGCCGAGATCGTGCAGGGCCTGGTGTCCGACGGCGTCGCCGTGCTCAACGCCGACGACCAGCGCGTCTCGGCGATGGCGGCGCTCGCGCCCGGGGACGTCGTGACGTTCGGTGCTGCCCCGGAGGCGTCGGTCGGGGCGCGGGACGTGGTCCTGGACCGCGCCGGCCGCGCACGGTTCACGCTGGTGTCCCGCCTCGGGGACGAGGAGCGGACCGCCGAGGTCGAGCTCCGTCTCGTCGGCGAGCACCACGTGCACAACGCGCTCGGCGCGGCCGCGGCGGCACTGGCCCTCGGGCTCGACGTCGACGAGGTCGCGGCCGGCCTGACGGTCGCGGACGCGCTCAGCCCGCACCGGATGCACGTGGTCGACCGGCCCGACGGCGTGACCGTCGTCGACGACTCCTACAACGCCAACCCCGACTCGATGCGCGCGGCGCTCAAGGCGCTGGCCGTGCTCGCCGGACGGGACCGTCGCTCGATCGCGGTCCTCGGCGAGATGCTCGAGCTCGGCCCCGAGTCCCGCACCGCGCACGACGCGATCGGGCGCCTCTGCGTCCGGCTGAACATCGGCCTGACGATCGTCGTCGGCGAGGGCGCCCGCGCCATCCGCGACGGCGCGAACCACGAGGGCTCGTGGGGCGACGAGGTGGTGCTCGCCGACGACCTCGACGTCGCCACCCGGTTCCTCGAGTCCGAGCTGCGTCCCGGCGACGTGGTCCTGGTGAAGTCGTCGTACGGCGCCGGGCTCTGGCGGCTGGGAGATCGGCTGGTGGCCTCGTGAGAGCGCTCATGATCTCCGGCGGGCTCTCGATGATCATCGCCCTGCTGGGCACGCCGCTGTTCATCCGGTTCCTGGTGCGCAAGCAGTACGGCCAGTTCATCCGGCAGGACGGCCCGACCGCGCACTTCACCAAGCGCGGGACGCCGACCATGGGCGGCGTCGTGATCATCGCCGCCACGCTGCTGGGCTGGATCGGCGGCCTGATCGCCACCGGCACGATGCCCAGCGCGTCGGCGGTCCTGGTCCTGTTCCTGATGACCGGCCTCGGCCTGGTCGGGTTCCTCGACGACTTCATCAAGATCTCCCGGCAGCGCAGCCTCGGCCTGAGCGCCCGCTGGAAGATCGTCGGACAGGGCCTCGTGGGCATCACGTTCGCCGTGGCCGCCCTGCAGTTCCCCAACGAGAAGTTCCGGACGCCGGCGTCGACGAACATCTCGTTCATCCGGGACACCAATCTCGACCTGGCGTTCTGGGGCGTGACCGCCGGCATCCTGCTGTTCGTCGTCTGGGCGAACTTCCTCATCACCGCGTGGTCGAACGCCGTGAACCTCACCGACGGGCTCGACGGGCTCGCCACGGGCGTCTCGCTCATCGTGTTCGGCGCGTACGTCATCGTCGGCGTCTGGCAGTTCAACCAGAGCTGCCAGTTCCTGGCGACCGCCGGACCCAGCTGCTACGAGACGCGCGACCCGCTCGATCTCGCCGTGGTCGCCGCGGCGATCGTCGGCGCGTGCTTCGGCTTCCTGTGGTGGAACGCCAGCCCGGCCAAGATCTTCATGGGGGACACGGGCTCGCTGGCCCTCGGCGGCGCGCTCGCCGGGCTCTCGATCCTCACGCGGACCGAGATCCTCGCCGCGATCATCGGTGGCCTGTTCGTCCTCGAGGTGATGTCCGACGTCATCCAGATCGGCTTCTTCAAGATGACCGGGAGACGGGTCTTCAAGATGGCGCCGCTGCACCACCACTTCGAGCTCTCGGGCTGGGGCGAGGTCACGATCGTCATCCGGTTCTGGATCATCGCCGGGCTCTTCGTCGCGCTCGGCGTGGGGATCTTCTACGCCGAGTGGGTGGCCGGGTAGGTGTCGGACGTCGAGCTCGACGACGCTCTCGTCGTCGTCGCCGGCCTCGGGGTCTCGGGCCGTGCCGCCGCCGAGGTGCTCGCCTCCCGCGGCGCCCGCGTCGTCCCGGTCGACGACCACGCCGACGACGTGATCGGCACGGACGAGCTGCTGGCCGGCACCGCGCTGGACCGTGCGTCGCTCGTCGTCGCGTCGCCGGGCCTCGCGCCCCACCACCCGTTGCTCGCCGCCGCGCTCGACCGCGGCATCCCGGTCTGGAGCGAGGTCGAGCTGGCGTGGCGGCTGCGCGTCGACCGGGCGTCCGGCGACGGCCCGGCGCCGTGGCTCGCGGTSACGGGCACCAACGGCAAGACCACCACCGTCGGGATGCTGGAGTCGATCCTGCGCGCGGCCGGGGAGAGCGTCGCCGCGGTCGGCAACGTCGGGACGCCCGTCGTGCTCGCCGCCACGGACCCGTCGCTCGACGTCCTCGTCGTCGAGCTGTCGAGCTTCCAGCTGCACTTCACGCACTCCATGTCCGCGCAGGCCGCCGCCGTGCTCAACATCGCCGCGGACCACCTCGACTGGCACGGGTCGCTCGAGGCGTACGCGGCGGACAAGGGCCGGATCTTCGAGCGGGCCCAGGTCGCGTGCGTCTACAACCTCGCCGACAGCCGCACCGAGGACCTCGTGCGCGAGGCGGACGTGGTGGACGGCGCCGTGGCGGTCGGCTTCACGCTCGGCACGCCCCTGGTCGGTCAGGTCGGCCTGGTCGAGGACGTCCTGGTGGACCGCGGCTTCTCCCGGCTGCGACACACGCACGCCGCCGAGCTGGGCACGCTCGGCGACCTCGCGCAGCTGGCCGGGCCGGACGGGACGGTCCCGCCGCACGTCGTCGCCAACGCTCTGGCCGCCGGTGCGCTCGCCCTCGCGCACGGCGTCGAGCCGGCGGCGGTCCGCGCCGGTCTGCGCGCGTACTCCGCCGGCGCGCACCGGCTGGAGACCGTCGCGACGATCGACGGGATCGCCTACGTCGACGACTCGAAGGCCACCAACGCGCACGCCGCCGCCGCGGCCCTCGGGGCGTTCGCGCCCGACTCCGTCGTGTGGGTCGCGGGCGGGCTCGCCAAGGGCGCGCGGTTCGACGAGCTCGTCGAGGCGCGCAAGGACCGGCTCGCCGCCGTCGTGCTGATCGGGGTCGATCGCGAACCGTTGCGCGAGGCACTCGCCCGACACGCACCCGAGGTCCCCGTGGTCGAGGTGGACGCCGGTGAGACTGAGCGCGTGATGACTCGCGCCGTGCAGGAGGCCCGACGGCTCGCCGTCGCCTCGGCCCGGCCCGTCACCGTGCTGCTCGCCCCCGCGTGCGCGTCGATGGACCAGTTCACGTCGTACGCCGCCCGAGGTGAGGAGTTCGCCGCCGCCGTGCGTGCGCTCGGCGAGGACGTGTGAGGACGCAGAAGGGAGCCCGGGCATGACCGCGAACGTCGCACCCGGGGCCGCGTCGCGTCCCGAGCGCACCGGCTCGTTGCTCGGGCAGTGGAACAGCGTCGTGACGAGCTACTACGTGCTCATCGGCGCCGCAGCGCTGCTGCTGGTGATCGGGCTCGTCATGGTGCTGTCCAGCTCGAGCGTGGAGTCGCTCGACGAGAACGGCTCGCCGTACGCCGTCTTCCTCGACCAGGCGAAGTTCGCGCTGCTCGGCCTGCCCATCATGTTCGGGCTCTCCCGGATGCCCGTACGGATCTTCCAGCGCTTCGCCTGGCCGGTGCTCGGCGCCGCGATCCTGTTCCAGCTGCTGGTGTTCACACCGCTCGGCACGGGTGTGGGTGGCAACCAGAACTGGGTGCGCGTCGGAGGCATCTCCGCCCAGCCGTCCGAGGCGATCAAGCTCGCCCTCGCCGTGTGGCTGGGCGCGGTGCTGGCGCGCAAGCTGCCGCTGCTGCGGCAGTGGCGGCACGCGCTGATCCCCGCCGTCCCGGTCGCTGCGCTCGCGCTCGGCGTGGTTCTCGCGGGGCACGACCTGGGCACCGCGATGGTGATCATCCTGCTCGTCGCGGGCGCGCTGTTCGTCGCCGGCGTCCCGCTGCGGATGTTCGGGTTCGCGGCGCTGCTCGCCGCGGGGCTGACAGCCGCGCTCACGGTGACGAGCACCAACCGCACGGACCGCATCTTCAGCTGGCTCTCGAGCGAGTGCGACGTGCAGTCGGCCTGCTACCAGACGCTGCACGGCGGCTACGGCCTGGCCAGCGGCGGCTGGGGCGGGCTCGGTCTGGGGGAGAGCCGCGAGAAGTGGTCCTACCTGCCGGCCGCCCACAACGACTTCATCTTCGCCATCCTCGGCGAGGAGCTCGGGCTCATCGGCACGCTGCTCGTGCTGGCCCTGTTCGGGCTGCTCGCCTTCGCGATGATCCGCATCATCCGCCGGCACCCCGACCCGTTCGTGCAGATCACCACCGGGGCGATCCTGTGCTGGATCATCGGGCAGGCGATCGTGAACATCGCCGTCGTCATCGGCCTCGCCCCGGTCATCGGGGTCCCGCTGCCGCTGGTCTCGGCGGGCGGGTCGGCGCTGATCATGACCAT
This sequence comes from Cellulomonas sp. P2_B4, assembly GCF_056404795.1. Classification (NCBI taxonomy): domain Bacteria; kingdom Bacillati; phylum Actinomycetota; class Actinomycetes; order Micrococcales; family Cellulomonadaceae; genus Cellulomonas; species Cellulomonas sp. P2_B4. The sequence continues at coordinate 31,418 of NZ_JBFUDI010000012.1, read as the reverse complement.
GGCCGCCCTCGGCGTGCTCATCTCGTTCGCGCGCTCGGAGCCCGGCGCCGCCGAGGCGCTCGCCGCGCGGCCCAGCGTCGTGCGTCGTTCGCTGGCCGTCGTCGGGCGGTCCCGTGGCTGACGACCGCCGACCCCCGTCGGTGCTCCTGGCCGGCGGCGGGACGGCCGGTCACGTCAACCCGCTCCTCGCCGTGGCCGACGAGCTCCACCGTCGCCACCCCAACGCGCGCCTGACCGTCCTGGGCACCGCGCAGGGCCTCGAGGCGCGCCTGGTGCCGGAGCACGGGCTCGACCTCGCCCTCGTCCCGCGGGTGCCCTTGCCGCGGCGCCCGACCCTCGACTGGTTCCGCCTGCCCGGCCGGCTGCGCGCCGCGATCCGTGCCGCCGGGACGGCGATCGACGAGTCCGGTGCGCAGGTCGTCGTCGGGTTCGGAGGCTACGTCTCGACGCCCGCGTACCTGGCCGCCCGGAGCCGCAAGATCCCGGTCGTGATCCACGAGGCGAACGCCCGCCCGGGCCTGGCCAACCGGCTGGGCGCGCGCTGGGCGAAGTCCGTCGCCGTGACGTTCCCGGGCACGGCCCTGCCCGGCGCACAGGTCACCGGGCTGCCGCTGCGGGCGCCGATCGCCCGCCTCCTCGCCGAGCGCACCGCCGACGCCCACGCCGCGCGCGTCGCCGCCGCCGAGTCGCTGGGCCTGGACCCGGCGCTGCCCACGCTTCTGGTGTCCGGCGGCTCGCTGGGTGCGGTGAGCGTCAACACCGCCGTCTCGGGCGCGGCTCCCCAGCTGCTCGCCGCGGGGGTCCAGGTGCTGCACCTGACCGGCACCGGCAAGGCCGACGCCGTCCGGGCCGCGCTCGAGGGGGTGCCCGGCGCCGAGCACTACCAGGTGCGCGAGTACCTGAGCGACATGCACCTCGCGCTGGCCGTGGCCGACGTCGTCGTCGGGCGGTCCGGCGCCGGCACGGTCTGCGAGCTGGCCGCGCTCGGCATCCCCGCCGTCTACGTGCCGCTGCCCGTGGGCAACGGCGAGCAGCGCCTCAACGCCGCGGCGGTCGTCGCGGCGGGCGGCGGGCTGCTCGTCGACGACGACGACCTCGATCCGGCCTGGCTGCTCGCGCACCTGCCCGTCCTGCTGGTCGGGGACACGGCCGCCGAGACCCGTGCGCGCATGGGCCGGGCCGCTGCGAGCGTCGGCGTGCGGGACGCGGCCGCGCGCGTCGCCCGGCTGGTCGAGGTCGAGCTTCCCGCGCCGGCGAAGGCTCCCGCCAAGCAGCTGGCCGCCGAGAAGCTGGGCCGGGTGCACCTGGTCGGGGTCGGCGGAGCGGGCATGTCGGCGATCGCCGCGCTGCTCGCCGCCCGCGGGCTGACGGTGAGCGGGTCGGACGCCGCCGACGGACCGGCCCTGCCCGCCCTGCGCGAGGCCGGCGTCACGGTGCACGTCGGGCACGACGCCGCGCTCGTCGACGGCATCGACACGCTCGTGGTCTCCTCCGCTGTGCGCGAGTCGAACCCCGAGCTCGCGCGGGCCCGCGCCCTGGGCGTCCGCGTGCTGCACCGGTCGCAGGCCCTCGCCGCGCTCATGGTCGGCCGCGACGCCGTGGCGGTCGCCGGTGCGCACGGGAAGACGACCACCTCGGCGATGGTCGCCACCGCACTGCTCGACGCCGGCGCCGACCCGTCCTTCGCGATCGGCGGCACCGTGCTCACCGCCGACGGCTCGCTCGGCGGCAGCCGCGACGGCTCCGGGCGGGCCTTCGTGGCCGAGGCCGACGAGTCCGACGGCTCGTTCCTGGCATACGCGCCGCTGGTCGCCCTCGTCACCAACGTCGAGCCCGACCACCTCGACCACTACGGGTCCGCGGAGGCCTTCGAGGACGCGTTCGTGGCCTTCGCCGAGCGCATCCGGCCCGGCGGCGCCCTCGTGGCGTGTGCCGACGACGCCGGTGCCGTCCGCCTCGTCGACCGCGCCCGCGCCCAGCTGGCCGCCCGCGACGTCGAGGTCGTCACCTACGGCACGTCGCCGACCGCGGACGTCGTCGTCGGCGACCTGCGGCCCGACGGGGCCGCGTGGAGCGTCGACCTGACGACGCCCGACGGCGTGCTGACCGTCCGGCTGGCCGTGCCCGGCGCGCACAACGCGCTGAACGCGGGCGGTGCCTGGGCGGCCGCGCGAAGGCTGGGCACCGACCCCGTCGCGGTCGCGACCGGCCTGGCGGCGTTCCGGGGGACCGGTCGCCGGTTCGAGGACCGGGGGACGGCGGGCGGGGTGCGCGTCGTGGACGACTACGCCCACCACCCGACCGAGGTCGCCGCGCTGCTCCGGCAGGCGCGCTCCGTCGTCGGGGACGGCCGGGTGATCGTCCTGTTCCAGCCGCACCTCTACTCGCGCACCCGCACGTTCGCGGCCGAGTTCGGGGCCGCGTTCGACCTGGCGGACGTGGTCGTGGTGACGGACGTCTACGCCGCACGCGAGGACCTCGACCCGGAGGTGACCGGCGCGCTGATCGTCGACCGCGTGCCGACCGAGGGCAAGGCCACGTTCGTGCCGGACCGCCTCGACGCCGCCCGCGCCGTCGCGCGCGCCGCGCGGCCGGGCGACCTCGTCCTGACCGTCGGCGCGGGCGACGTCACGCTCCTCGCGCCGGTGGTGCTCGACGAGCTGGCCGGGGGGTCGTCGTGAGCCCGTCGCGACCCACCGCCCCGCGCGACCCGGCACCGACCCGGCCCGCGCGTCCGACCGCCCGTCCCAGCACCGCGCCGGTCCCGAAGCCCGCCGCCGAACGTCCGGCCGCCGAGAAGCCGGCCGCCGCCAAGCCGGTCGTCGAGAAGCCGGCCGTCGCCAAGCCGGTCGTCGAGAAGCCCGGCCCGTCGCCGCGGACGGAGCCCACCGGGGCCGCGACCGACGCGTTCGGCCGGTCGGTGACCACCTACGCGGCGGGCCGCGGTCGCTCCTACGGCGGGCCGGTCGCACCGCCCGTGGTGTCCACCAGCTCGATCGCGCGCTTCGCCGAGCGGGCCCGGGCACGCCGCAACCTCGCGCGCCGCCAGCTGATCCTCACCGCCGCCGTCGTGGTCGCGGTGGTCGGCCTGGGCTGGCTGCTGTTCGCCTCGCCGGTCCTCGCGCTCGACCCGGCCGGCGTCGAGGTCGACGGTGCCGGGACGGTCGTCGCCGTCGACCAGGTCCAGGCCGTCGTCGCGGCCCATGCCGGCACGCCGCTGCCCCGCCTCGACACGGTGTCGCTGCGCGACGAGCTGCTCGACGTCCCGGGCGTCCGCGAGGCGCGCGTGACGCGCGACTGGCCGACGGGCCTGTCCGTCACGCTCGTCGCCCGGGAACCGGTCGCGGCGGTGCCCGACAGCGCCTCCGGCGCCGGCTTCGCGCTGCTCGACCAGGACGGCGTGCAGGTGGGTCGCGTCGACGCGGCTCCGGAGGGGCTCCCCGTCGTGGACGTGCCCGTGGGCGACAAGCGGACGCTGTCGGCCGTCCTGGGCGTCCTGCAGCAGCTTCCTGCCGACCTGCTCGCGCAGGTCCAGGGTGTCGCCGCGCACACGCAGGACACCGTCACCATGCAGCTGCGCGACGGCGTGCGCGTCGACTGGGGGAGCGCGCACGAGACCCCGCTGAAGATCGCGGTCCTCAAGGCGCTGCGCGCGTCGCCCGCGGCGGCGGGGGCGACGGTCATCGACGTGTCCGCGCCGCGGCTGCCCATCACGAAGCAGGGCTGAATTCGTCGGCAAGTGCCGACACGCGCGGCGCGGTCGTTGATAGTGCCGGGTGCGCGACCTAGCGTCACGCCTGACAGCAGAACCTGACATAACTATAACCCTCAACTTGAGGGTGAAGGTTTGAACCCGTCCCCGGCGTGTCGTCGGGACGGACCCCGCGGCCCGTGCCGCACACCGGCACCGCGCAACGCACAGAACGAGAGGCACCCACCGTGGCAGCTCCGCAGAACTACCTGGCGGTCATCAAGGTCGTCGGCATCGGCGGCGGCGGCGTCAACGCCGTGAACCGCATGATCGAGGTCGGCCTCAAGGGTGTCGAGTTCATCGCCGTCAACACGGACGCGCAGGCGCTCCTCATGTCGGACGCCGACGTCAAGCTCGACATCGGCCGTGAGCTGACGCGCGGTCTCGGCGCCGGCGCGGACCCCGAGGTCGGCAAGAAGGCCGCCGAGGACCACAAGGACGAGATCGAGGACGTCCTGCGCGGGGCTGACATGGTCTTCGTCACCGCGGGCGAGGGCGGCGGCACCGGCACCGGTGGCGCGCCGGTCGTCGCGCGGATCGCCCGCTCGCTCGGAGCCCTGACCATCGGTGTGGTCACGCGCCCGTTCACCTTCGAGGGTCGTCGCCGCTCCGTGCAGGCCGACTCCGGGATCGAGGCGCTGCGCGCCGAGGTCGACACGCTCATCGTCATCCCGAACGACCGCCTCCTGCAGATCTCGGACCGGTCCGTCTCGGTGCTCGACGCGTTCCACTCGGCCGACCAGGTGCTGCTCTCCGGTGTCCAGGGCATCACGGACCTCATCACCACGCCGGGCCTGATCAACCTCGACTTCGCCGACGTGAAGTCGGTCATGCAGGGTGCCGGGTCCGCGCTCATGGGCATCGGCTTCGCCCGCGGCGACGACCGCGCGGTCCAGGCCGCCGAGATGGCCATCTCGTCGCCCCTGCTCGAGGCCAGCATCGACGGCGCGCACGGCGTGCTCCTGTCGATCCAGGGTGGCTCGGACCTCGGCCTGTTCGAGATCAACGAGGCGGCCCGGCTGGTCCAGGAGGCCGCGCACCCCGAGGCCAACATCATCTTCGGCGCGGTGATCGACGACGCGCTCGGCGACGAGGTGCGGGTCACCGTCATCGCCGCCGGCTTCGACAGCGGCTCGCCGACGATCCGCCGCGACGCCCGCGCGCTGGGTCAGGTCTCCGGCAACTCCGCCGGTGCCGCCCGTCCGGCGCCGGCGCCCGCCCAGGTCCCGACGCCCCGACCGGTCGTCGAGCGCGAGGAGGTCCCGGTCCCGGTCGGTGCCTACGCCGGCACCGCAGGCCAGCCGGGCGTGCCCGCCTTCCTGTCGACCGAGGCCGAGCCGACCCCGATCACGGGTGCGCTCGAGGTGCCGCGGATCTTCACGGAGGACGCACCGCGTCGCGACCGTGAGCGCGACGAGCTCGACGTGCCGGACTTCCTCAAGTAGCAGCCGTGCTCGTCGATGGCGTCGACCTCGGGACCGGGGTCCGCGCCGGCTTCACCTCGCGTCGTGGTGGGTCCAGCGTGGCGCCGTTCGACACGCTCAACCTCGGGCTGGCCGTCGGTGACGACCCGTCCGTGGTCGCGCGCAACCGGGCGGTGCTCGACGACTGGGCCGGCGCGCCCGTCGTCTATGCCACCCAGGTGCACGGCACCGGGGTGGTGGTGCTGACCGAGCCCACGGACGTGGGGGAGGCCGACGCGCTGGTCTCGACCTCGCCGGACGTCGCGGTGGCGGTGCTCGTGGCGGACTGCGTGCCGGTCCTGCTCGCCGACGCGTCCTCGGGGGTCGTCGCCGCGGTGCACGCCGGACGGCGCGGGCTCGCGGCCGGGGTCCTGCAGTGGGCGGTCGCGGCGATGGTCGGTGCGGGGGCGGACGTCGGGCGGATCCGTGCGGCGACCGGTCCGGCGATCGCCGGTCGGTCGTACGAGGTGCCGGCCGAGCTGCGCGACGAGGTGGCCGACGTCGTGCCGGAGACCTACGCCACGACGTCGTGGGGCACGCCTGCGCTCGACCTGCCGGCGGGTGCGGTCGCGGTCCTGGGCAGGCTCGGCATCCGGGACGTGCTCGTGTCGGACCGCGACACGTACACCGACGGCGACCTGTACTCGTTCCGGCGCTCGTCGCGGACGGGTCGGTTCGCCGGGGTTGTCCGCCCGCCGCTCTGAGGACCGCTCTGCACGCCGGGCCGGTGTGCGGGCGTGTCGCGACGGTGATCGGTGCGCACCCGTTGCTAGCGTGACCGGCAGAGGGAGCCCACCAGCGTCTTCGCGACCCACATCGACGCCGGGCCGCCAGTAGTGACAGAAGTGGTCCGCAGGAATGCGGGGAGGGAGCCAAGGCGATGGCCGGAGCGCTGCGCAAGACGATGCTGTACCTCGGCCTGGCCGACGACAGGGCCGAGCACGAGGAGTACCTCGACGACTACGACGACGGGGAGGTCGCCGTGCCGACCGAGTACGAGGCCCAGGTCACACCGCTGCACCGCCCGACGCGTTCGGAGCCGACCCAGGCGAACCGGGTCGTCCAGACGGCCGCGCCCGCCGGGGAGCTGCGCCGCATCACCACGATCCACCCGCGGTCGTACAACGACGCGCGCAAGATCGGCGAGGCGTTCCGCGAGGGCACGCCCGTGATCATGAACCTCACGGACATGGACGACGCCGACGCCAAGCGTCTCGTCGACTTCTCCGCGGGTCTGATCTTCGGGCTGCACGGGGCGATCGAGCGCGTGACCAGCAAGGTCTTCCTGCTGTCGCCGGCGCACGTCGAGGTCGCCGGCGAGGCCGCCGCCCCCGCCGAGCAGCCGACGCGTGCGGGCTTCTACAACCAGAGCTGACGCGTGCATCTCGTCGGCTCGATCCTGTACTTCGTCGTCCTGGTCTTCTTCCTGATCCTGCTGGTGCGGCTGGTGCTCGACTGGGTGCAGTTCTTCGCGCGTGACTGGCGTCCCTCGGGCATCGCCCTGGTGATCGCCGAGGTGACGTACTCGGTGACCGACCCGCCGTTGAAGGCGTTGCGGCGGATCATCCCACCGGTCACCATCGGCTCGGTCCGCCTGGATCTGGCGTTCATGGTGCTCTTCATCCTGTGCTTGATCCTGATGAGGGTCTTCGCGTCCCTCTGAACCACCCATCCGTGGGCGTGTCGTGGGGGCGTGCACCGAGGACTTTCTCCGATACCGTGGCCCGTGGCGGTCGGTGGACTGCCGCCGGACCGGCTAGCTCGACCAATGAGCTCTACCGACAGAGGTGACGACGATGGCGCTGCTGACCGCAGACGAGGTCCTGAACAAGAAGTTCCAGGCCACGAAGTTCCGCGAGGGGTACGACCAGGACGAGGTCGACGACTTCCTCGACGAGGTCGTGAACACCCTCCGGGACCTCCAGGGGGAGAACGACGACCTCAAGACCAAGCTTGCCGCGGCCGAGCGCCGCATCGCCGAGCTGAGCCGCGCGGGTGCCCAGCAGCCCGCTYCCGCCGCGAAGCCCGAGCCCACGCCCGAGCCCGTTCCGGCGCCGGCCCCCGTGGTCGCGGCACCCGTCGCCGCGCCGGCGCCGATCGTCGCCCCCGTCGCCGAGGCGCCTCGCGCCAGCGAGCCGGAGTCGGCCACCGGGATGCTCGCCCTGGCCCAGAAGCTGCACGACGACTACGTGCGCAGCGGCCAGGAGGAGTCGGACCGTCTGGTCGGCGAGGCGAAGAGCCAGGCCAACCGCATCGTGCGCGAGGCCGAGGAGACGTCGCAGCGGACGCTCGGCCAGCTGGAGCAGGAGCGTTCGCTGCTCGAGCGCAAGATCGACGAGCTCCGGGTGTTCGAGCGGGACTACCGCACGCGCCTCAAGAGCTACCTCGAGAACCTTCTCGGCGACCTGGACAACCGGGGCAACGCGCTCCCGCCGCGTTCCGGCCAGCCGCAGCCGGTCGGAGACGCGCAGAACCTCTGACGGCCACCCGTCCGACTCTGCGTCACAGCATCGCCACAGGTCAGGTCGGGTTCGTCGCAACACACCACGCCGGGTTGCGCCTGGTGCGTCCGCTCTGAGCGGAGCGCCGGGTTTCACCCGGCGTGTTGTGTTGTGTCCGCTCCGACACCCGCATACAGTCACGTGACTTCGAGGACAGGGGGGCCCGTTAAGTGGCCATCAACGACGCACTGAGCGCGATCGACGTCAGCACCGACACGAAGGAGCTGGCAAAGATCGTTCGAGGGCTGCCCGTCCGCGACGGGGAGAAGGCCTGGACCGCACGCGAGGTCAAGGACATCGCCGAGGAGCTCACGAGCGACATCGACCGTCTGACCAGCGAGCTTGCGGCTGCAGACGCCGAGCTGTCCGACCTGCTGCGCAACTCCGGCGACGGCGCGGGCGACGACCAGGCGGACTCCGGTTCGTCGGCGCTCGAGCGCGAGCAGGAGCTGACGCTCGTCAACAACACGCGCGACCTGCTCTCGCAGACGCAGCGTGCGCTGGCGCGTATCGCGAACGGCACGTTCGCCACCTGCGAGTCCTGCGGCCGTGCGGTCGGCAAGGCGCGCCTGCAGGCGTTCCCGCGTGCCAGCCTGTGCGTCGAGTGCAAGCAGCGCGAAGAGCGTCGCTGACGCGCACGTAGACTCCTGCGGTGCCCACCACCCCGGACGACCATCCCGTCGCGCCCTCGGCGAACCCTCGCCGGCGCCGGCTGCTGATCCTGCTCTTCTCGATCACGGCCGTCGTGCTCGTCCTGGACCAGCTGTCGAAGGTCTGGGCGCTCGACAACCTCGAGGAGGGCGTCCGCCGGGTCCTGGTCGGTGACCTGCTCGGCCTGCAGCTGGTGTTCAACTCCGGCGCGGCGCTGTCCATCGGCACGGGGATGACCTGGCTGCTGACGCTGGTCGCGGTCGCGGTGATCGTCTTCATCATCCGCGCGAGCCGGCGGATCGGGTCCCGCGGCTGGGCGATCGCCCTCGGGCTGCTGCTCGGTGGCGCGCTCGGGAACCTCATGGACCGGCTGTTCCGGGAGCCCGGGTTCGCGCGCGGGCACGTGGTCGACTTCATCGCGTACTGGAACGTCTTCGTCGGCAACGTCGCCGACATCGCCATCGTGGTCGCGGCCGTGATGATCGTCTTCCTCGCCGCGACGGGCGTGCACATCGACGGCACGCGCGACGCCAAGGACGGCGAGCAGCCGGACGAGACGGCGGCCGACGAGACCGTCGCCACCGACGGCAGCACGACCGAGCAGAATGCCTGACACCCGCGCGATGCCCGTGCCCGACGGGCTCGTGGGCGAGCGCGTCGACGCCGCCCTGTCCCGGCTCCTCGGCCTGTCCCGTACCCGCGCCGCCGAGATCGCCGCGGCCGGCGGGGTGCACCTGGACGGCAAGGAGCTGGGCAAGTCCGACCGGCTGGTGGCCGGGGGCTGGCTCGAGGTGGAGATCCCCGACGTCGCACCGGCCGCGAGCATCGAGATCGTCGCCGAGCCCGTGCCCGGCATGGTGATCGTGTACGACGACGACGACGTCGTGGTCATCGACAAGCCGGTCGGCGTCGCGGCGCACCCGTCGCCGGGCTGGACCGGTCCCACGGTCGTCGGCGCGCTCGTGGCCGCGGGCTACCGCATCTCGACGTCCGGGGCGGCCGAGCGGCAGGGCATCGTGCACCGGCTCGACGTCGGTACCTCGGGGCTGATGGTCGTCGCCAAGAGCGAGCACGCCTACACGGTGCTCAAGCGGGCGTTCAAGGAGCGCACGGTCGAGAAGGTCTACCACGCGCTCGTGCAGGGCCACCCGGAGCCGACGACCGGCACGATCGACGCCCCGATCGGCCGGCACCCGAGCTCCGACTGGAAGTTCGCGGTGGTCGCCGACGGCAAGCCGTCGGTCACGCACTACGAGGTGCTCGAGATGCTGCCCGCGGCGTCCTTGGTCGAGGTGCACCTGGAGACCGGGCGCACCCACCAGATCCGCGTGCACTTCGCCGCGCTGCGGCACCCGTGCGTCGGCGACATCACCTACGGTGCGGACCCGTCGCTCGCGGCGCGGGTGCACCTGGAGCGCCAGTGGCTGCACGCGATGCGGCTCGGCTTCCACCACCCGAGCACCGGCGAGTGGCTGGAGCTGACCAGCGAGTACCCGCAGGACCTGGCCCGTTCGCTCGCCATCCTGCAGGACGGCTACGCGTGATCCGAGTCGTCCCGGTCGACACCGACGAGCTGCGCGCGGCGATGACCGCGATCCGGATGACCGTGTTCGTCGACGAGCAGGGCGTGGATGCGGACGTCGAGATGGACGAGCTCGACGACGACCCCTCGACGCTGCACGTCGTGGCTCTCTCGTCGGAGGGCCGGGCGTTGGGCACCGCGCGTCTGCTCGCGCCGCACCACGCGGACGAGCCGGCGCACATCGGTCGCGTCGCGGTGCTGTCGGAAGCGCGCGGTCTGGGCGTCGGCGCTCTCCTGATGACGGCGCTCGAGGCTGAGGCCGTCGCGCGGTTCGGGGTCGTCGTCGACGACGTGCGGAGCGTGTCGGTCGAGCTCAGCGCGCAGGAGCAGGCCATCGGCTTCTACGAGCGAGCCGGCTACGTCGCACGGTCCGAGAGGTACCTCTCGGAGAACATCTGGCACCGCGACGCGGTCAAGATCGTGCGGTCGACCGACACGCCGCAGCACTAGCCGCCAGACACGCCGTCGGCACCTGCGGGGTGGCGGAGTGGTGACCGTCGGGTGTCGGTGGAGCGACGTAGGATCGCCCGCATGGCATCTGCTGGAGGCTCCGACTTCGTCCACCTCCACGTGCACACCGAGTACTCGATGCTCGACGGCGCGGCCCGCCTGGGCGACCTGTTCGCGGAGGTCGAGCGGCTCGGTCAGACGGCCATCGCGACCACCGACCACGGCTACCTGTTCGGCGCGTTCGACTTCTGGGCCAAGGCCACGGCCGCGGGGATCAAGCCGATCATCGGCGTCGAGGCCTACGTCACGCCGGGCACCAGCCGGTTCGACCAGACGCGGGTGCGGTTCGGGCAGCAGGGCCAGGAGCAGGACGACGTCTCGGCCCGCGGCGCATACACGCACATGACGCTGCTGGCGCGGAACAACGAAGGTCTGCACAACCTCATGCGCGCGTCGTCGCTCGCGTCGCTCGAGGGCCAGATGGGCAAGTGGCCGCGCATCGACCGCGACCTGCTGGAGCGGTACGGCAAGGGCCTGATCGCCACCAGCGGCTGCCCGTCGGGCGAGATCCAGACGCGCCTGCGCCTGGGCCAGTGGGACGAGGCCGTCCGCGTGGCCGGCGAGCTGCAGGACATCTTCGGCAAGGAGTACTTCTACGTCGAGCTGATGGACCACGGGATCGACATCGAGACCCGGGTGCTCAAGGACCTGCTGCGCCTCTCGGAGACCATCGGCGCGCCGCTGCTGGCCACCAACGACCTGCACTACGTGAAGCAGGAGGACCGCGCGTCGCAGGACGCGCTGCTGGCCATCAACTCGGGCTCGACGCTCGCCGATCCCGACCGGTTCAAGTTCGACGGCGACGGCTTCTACGTGAAGTCGGCCGCGGAGATGCGCAGGATCTGGGCCGAGCACCCCGAGGCGTGCGACAACACCCTGCTCGTCGCGGAGCAGTGCGAGGTCACGTTCAACACGTCGGCCAACTACATGCCGAACTACCCGGTCCCGGCCGGCGAGGACGAGACCAGCTGGTTCATCAAGGAGGTCGAGACCGGCCTGCACGTGCGCTACCCGGACGGGATTCCCGACGACGTGCGCAAGCAGGCCGAGTTCGAGACCGAGGTCATCACGAACATGGGCTTCCCGGGGTACTTCCTCGTGGTCGCCGACTTCATCAACTGGGCCAAGAACAACGGGATCCGGGTCGGGCCGGGCCGTGGTTCGGGCGCCGGCTCGATGGCCGCGTACGCCATGCGGATCACCGACCTGGACCCGCTGCAGCACGGCCTGATCTTCGAGCGGTTCCTCAACCCCGACCGCGTCTCGATGCCCGACTTCGACGTCGACTTCGACGAGCGTCGTCGCGGCGAGGTCATCCGCTACGTGACCGACAAGTACGGCGAGGACCGCGTCGCGCAGATCGTCACCTACGGCACCATCAAGGCCAAGCAGGCCCTCAAGGACTCGGCGCGGCTCCTCGGGATGCCGTTCGCGATGGGGGAGAAGCTCACCAAGGCGATGCCGCCCGCGATCATGGGCAAGGACATCTCGCTCACGGGCATCTTCGACCCGACGGACAAGCGTTACAACGAGGCCGAGGAGTTCCGCCAGGTCCACGCCGCGGACCCGGAGGCGCAGCGCGTCGTCGAGCTGGCCAAGGGCATCGAGGGCCTGAAGCGCCAGTGGGGCGTGCACGCGGCCGGCGTGATCATGTCGAGCGACCCGCTCATCGACATCATCCCGATCATGCGGCGCCCGCAGGACGGCGCGGTCATCACGCAGTTCGACTACCCGACGTCCGAAGGCCTCGGCCTGATCAAGATGGACTTCCTCGGGCTGCGGAACCTGACGATCCTGGACGACGCGCTCGAGAACATCGTCATGAACGGCAAGGAGCCCGTGGTCCTGGAGGACCTGGCGCTCGACGACCGCGCCACGTACGAGCTGCTCGGCCGCGGCGACACCCTGGGCGTGTTCCAGCTCGACGGCGGCGGCATGCGCTCGCTGCTGCGGCTCATGCGCCCCGACAACTTCGAGGACATCTCGGCCGTCGGCGCGCTCTACCGACCCGGTCCGATGGGTGCCAACTCGCACACCAACTACGCGCTGCGCAAGACGGGCGCGCAGCCGGTCACCCCGATCCACCCGGAGCTCGAGGAGCCGCTCGCGGAGATCCTGGGCACGACGTACGGCCTGATCGTCTACCAGGAGCAGGTCATGGCGATCGCCCAGCGCGTCGCCGGGTACTCGCTCGGTCAGGCCGACATCCTGCGCCGCGCCATGGGCAAGAAGAAGAAGTCCGAGCTGGACAAGCAGTTCGAGGGCTTCTCGGCGGGCATGGTCGAGCGCGGCTTCTCGATGGGGGCCGTGCAGACCCTCTGGGACATCCTGCTGCCGTTCTCCGACTACGCCTTCAACAAGGCGCACTCGGCGGCGTACGGGGTCATCTCGTACTGGACCGCCTACCTGAAGGCGAACTACTCGACGGAGTACATGGCCGCGCTGCTCACCAGCGTGCGCGACGACAAGGACAAGTCCGCGCTGTACCTCGGCGAGGCGCGGCACATGGGGATCGTCGTCCTGCCGCCCGACGTGAACTCGTCGTCCGCCAACTTCACGGCCGTCGGCAAGGACATCCGCTTCGGCCTGACGGCGGTCCGCAACGTCGGGGCCAACGTGGTCGACGCGATCGTGCGGACGCGCGAGGAGAAGGGCGAGTTCACGTCCTTCACCGACTTCCTGGACAAGGTGCCGGCCGTCGTCTGCAACAAGCGGACGATCGAGTCGCTCATCAAGGCCGGCGCGTTCGACTCGCTCGGCCACCCGCGCCGCGCGCTCCTGCTGGTCCACGAGCAGGCCGTCGACTCGGTCATCGGGGTCAAGCGCAAGGAGGCCGAGGGCCAGTTCGACCTCTTCGCGGACCTGATGGGCGGCGACGACGCCACGCAGGGCTTCGCGGTCGTCGTGCCGGACCTGCCGGACTGGGACAAGAAGCAGCGGCTCGCGTTCGAGCGCGAGATGCTCGGGCTGTACGTGTCGGACCACCCGCTGTCCGGCCTGGAGCACGTGCTCGCGGCGGCGGCGGACGTCTCGATCGCCACGCTGCTGGCCGACGAGGCGCGGCCCGACGGGTCGACCGTCGTGGTGGCCGGCCTGATCACGTCGCTGCAGCGCAAGATGTCCAAGCAGGGCAACCCGTGGGCCGCGGTCACGATCGAGGACATGGAGGGCTCGGTCGAGATCATGTTCTTCGGCGAGACCTACCTGGCGTACTCCACCGCGCTGGCCGAGGACGCGGTCGTCGTGATCCGGGGCCGGGTGCGCCGTCGCGACGAGACGATGCAGCTGCAGGCCATGGAGGTCTCGCTGCCCGACGTGAGCCAGGCCGCCGACGCGCCGGTCGTCGTCTCGATGTCGGTGGCCCGCTGCACGCCGCCCGTCGTCGAACGGCTGCGCGAGGTGCTCGCGACGCACCCGGGCGTCACCGAGGTCCACCTGCGGCTCACCAGCCCGGGACGGGCGACCGTCATGCGCCTCGACCACGGGCTGCGGGTGCAGCGCTCACCGTCCCTGTTCGGCGACCTCAAGGCGCTGCTGGGCCCGAGCTGCCTGGCGTCCTGACCGGTCGCTAGGCGACGGTCGCCTCCTTGTACCCGGCCGGCAGGTCGACCTCGACGACGTCACCTTTGACGAGCTGGCGACCGCGTCGGGTCTCGTCCTCGCCGTTCACGGTCACGGCGCCGTCCTCGAGCAGGGCACGCGCGTGGGCGCCGGAGTCGGCGAGGTCCGCGAGCTTGAGGAACTGCCCGAGCCGGATGGAGTCGTCGGAGATGGGGACGCTGGTCATGGCACCAGTGTGGCGCAGCGCACGCCCGCACGTTGAGCGTGGTCAGGCCCCTGATCCGGGACGGTCTTAGACTCGGCTCGTGATCACCCGCATCGACCTGCGCGGTCGCACTCTCTCGCGCCGCGAGCTCCTCGACGAGCTCCCCCGTGCAGAGGTCGACGTCGAGCACGCCGCGGAGGTCGTCGCACCCATCCTGGCCGACGTGCGCAAGCGTGGCGCGGCGGAGCTGCGTGACCTCGCCGAGCGGTTCGACGGCGTCCGTCCGGTGCACCTGCGGGTCCCCGCCGACGTGATCGCCGCCTCGGTCGGCGCGCTCGACCCCGACGTCCGGGCGGCGCTCGACGAGACGATCCGCCGCGTCCGGCTCGTGCACGCGGCGCAGCGCCCGGCGAACTTCACGGTCGAGGTGGTGCCCGGTGCGCAGGTCCGCCAGCGCTGGGTCCCGGTCCGCCGGGTCGGTCTGTACGTGCCCGGCGGTCTCGCGGTCTACCCGTCGTCCGTCGTGATGAACGTCGTCGCGGCGCAGGAGGCGGGCGTCGGCTCGCTCGCCGTGGCGTCGCCGCCGCAGAAGAACGACGGCGGCCTGCCGGACGCGGTGGTGCTGGCGACGTGCGCCCTGCTCGGGGTCGACGAGGTCTACGCCGTGGGCGGCGCGCAGGCGGTCGCGATGTTCGCGTACGGCGCGGACGGGTCCGACGACGTCGACGGCGCGATCCTGTGCGAGCCGGTCGACGTGATCACGGGTCCGGGCAACGTGTACGTGGCGGCGGCGAAGCGGCTGGTGCGTGGGGTCGTCGGGATCGACGCCGAGGCGGGCCCCACGGAGATCGCGATCCTCGCCGACGGCACCGCGGACGCGACGCACGTCGCCGCCGACCTGGTCTCCCAGGCGGAGCACGACCCTCTGGCCGCGGCCGTCCTGATCACCCCGTCCGTCGAGCTGGCCGGTTCGGTCGAGGCCAAGCTGGTCGACCGTGTCGACGCGACCGAGCACCGCGGCCGGGTGATGACCGCGCTGAGCGGCAAGCAGTCCGCGATCGTGCTCGTCGACGACCTGGAGCAGGGTCTCGAGGTGGTCAACGCCTACGGCGCCGAGCACCTCGAGATCCAGACGGTCGGCGCCGCGGAGCTGGCCGAGCGCGTGACCAGCGCCGGCGCGATCTTCGTCGGCCCCTGGTCTCCCGTCTCCCTCGGGGACTACATGGCGGGCTCCAACCACGTGCTGCCCACCGGCGGCTGCGCCCACTTCACGAGCGGGCTGGGCGTGCACTCGTTCCTGCGCGCCGTGCAGGTGATCGAGTACGACGCGGACGCCCTCGCCGAGGTCGCCGACCGCATCGTGGCCCTGGCGGACGCCGAGGGTCTGCCCGCGCACGGCGAGGCGGTGCGAGCCCGATTCTGATGACCGCGTCGTGCGCCGAGCGCACTCCCGACCGTGCCCTAAACACCTTCCCCTGCCGAAACGAGGACCGCCTGTGACGGGCAACGCGACGTTCCGCCACCGTGACGTCGCGCTCCTGGCCGTCGTCGGCATCGAGGCACCGGTCGTGGTGCCGTCCACGGTGTTCGACGAGCGTCTCGCGTCGACGCTCAAGCGCCTGCACCTGCCCAAGGGGCTGCTGTCCCGGGTCGCGGGCGTGCACGAGCGTCGCTGGTGGGACGACAAGATGACGTTCGACGACGCCGCGACCGCCGCGGGCGCCAAGGCGCTCGCCGAGGCCGGCATCGATGCCGGGGACGTGGGTCTGCTGATCAACACGTCGGTCACCCGGACGTTCCTCGAGCCCTCGGTCGCCTCCCGGATCCACTCGGGGCTGGGCCTGCCGTCCAGCGCGCTCGGCTTCGACCTGACGAACGCGTGCCTGGGCTTCGTCAACGGCATGACACTCGCCGCGCAGCTCATCGACTCCGGTCAGGTGCAGTACGCCGTGATCGTCAACGGCGAGGACCCGCGCCCCACCCAGGAGGCGACGATCGAGCGCCTGTCCAGCCCGGACAGCACGCGCGAGCAGTTCCTCGAGGAGTTCGCGACCCTGACGCTCGGCGCCGGCGCGGCCGCCGCGGTCCTCGGCCCGGCCCACCTGCACCCCGGTGCGCACCGGCTCATCGGCGGGGTCGCGCGCTCGGCCACCCAGCACCACGAGCTGTGCGTCGGCGGGGTCGACGGGATGAAGACCGACCCGGGCGGGCTGCTGGCCGGCGGCCTGGAGCTCGTCGTCGACGCCTGGAACGAGGCGCAGGACGACTGGGACTGGTCCGGGGTCGACCGGGTGGTCACCCACCAGGTGTCGTCCGTGCACACCCGCTCGATCATCGAGGCGATCAACCTCGACCCCGAGAAGGTGCCGACGACGTTCCCGCGCTGGGGCAACGTCGGACCCGCCGCGCTGCCGATGACTCTCGCGGAGCAGGCAGACTCGCTGCGCTCCGGCGACCGCGTGCTGTGCATGGGCGTCGGGTCCGGTCTGCACACGGCCATGGCCGAGATCGTCTGGTGACGGTCCGGCCCATCCCGACGGTCGCGTCCTCGCCCCCACGGGCACTGCTCGACGAGGGCGGCATCGACCCACGCTGGTCGCGCGTCGTCGACGTGCCCGGCACCCCGCACCGGAGCTGGCACCTGCTCGACAACGCGGCGACGCTCACCGACGAGCCCGTCGGGACGCTCCTGTGCGTGCACGGCAACCCGACGTGGTCGTACCTGTGGCGGCGTCTGGTCGCCGCGGGTGCCCGCGCGGAGCGCCCGTGGCGCGTGATCGCGGTCGACCAGCTGGAGATGGGCTTCTCCGAGCGGACCGGGGACACCCACCGGCTCGCCGACCGCGTCGCGGAGCTCGGCGCGCTGACCGACGCCCTCGGGCTGACCGGTCCCGTGGTGACCGTCGGGCACGACTGGGGCGGGCTGGTCAGCCTCGGCTGGGCTATCGACCACCCCGACCTGCTCGCGGGCGTGGTGCTCACCAACACGGCGGTGTTCCAGCCCGTCGACGAGCGCGTCCCGCCCGTGCTGCGCCTCGCGATGGCCCCGGCCGTGCGGCCGCTCGGCACGGTGACGACGTCGGCGTTCCTCGAGACCACGCTCGCGATCGCGCACCCGCGTCTCGACCCCGAGGTCGCCGACGCCTTTCGCGCGCCGTACCGGTCGGCCGACCGGCGCGAGGGGATCGGCGGGTTCGTCGCGGACATCCCGGCCACGGCGGAGCACCCGAGCCGGCCGGAGCTCGAGCAGATCGCCGAGGGCGTCGCGGGGCTCGACGTCCCCGCGCTGCTGCTGTGGGGTCCGCGCGACCCCGTGTTCACCGCGCGGTACCTGCGCGACCTGCGCGAGCGTCTGCCGCACGCAGACGTGCACCGGTTCGAGGGTGCCGGACACCTCGTGGTCGAGGACCGCGACGTCGCCGGGGGAGTCCTGCGCTGGCTGGACGCGCGCGGGCTGGGCCTCGGTGGCTCACCCGGACCGGAACCCACCGCGGCGGACACGCCCTACCGGCCCCTCGGGGCGGCGCTCGACGAGCGGTCGGACGACGACGGCACGGCGATTGTGGAGCTCGGCGCGCACGCGCGTCGCGCCAGCTGGCGGGCCCTGGCGGCCCGGACCGACGAGCTGGCGCGCGGCCTGGCCGCCTACGAGGTCAAGCCGGGGGACCGCGTCGCGCTGCTCGTCCCGCCGGGCGTGGACCTCACCTCGATCCTCTACGCGTGCCTGCGCCTGGGGGCCGTGGTGGTCGTCGCGGACGCGGGCCTCGGCGTGCAGGGGCTCACGCGTGCGGTGCGCGCGGCCGAGCCGACGGTCGTGATCGGCATCGAGCGTGCGCTGGTCGCGGCCCGCTGGCTGCGCTGGGCGCCGACGCTGATCAGCGCGGGCCCGCTGCGTCCCGGCGTGCGTCGAGCGCTCGGCGTCGCCGCGTCGCTCGACGAGGTCGCCGCGCTCGGCCGGTCCTGGGAGGAGGAGCTGCCCTGGCCCGCTCCCGACGAGGACGCGGCGATCCTGTTCACCTCGGGCTCGACCGGGCCGGCCAAGGGCGTCGCCTACACGCACCGCCGGCTCGCCGCGATGCGCGACGCGGTGGGCGGCACGTACGGCATCGGCCCCGACAGCCCGCTGGTCGCGGCGTTCGCGCCGTTCGTGCTCCTCGGACCCGCGCTCGGTGCCACCAGCGTGAGCCCCGACATGGACGTGACCTCGCCCGGCTCGCTCACCGCGTCCGCGCTCGCCGAGGCCGTGCGGGCGATCGACGGCTCGGTCGTCTTCGCGTCGCCGGCCGCGCTCCGCAACGTGGTCCGCACCGCGGACGGGCTCGCGACGCACGATCGCGCGGCTCTCGCGGGCGTGCGGCTCTTCCTGTCGGCGGGAGCGCCCGTGCCGCCGGAGCTGCTGGAGTCTGCCGTCGCGGTCATGCCGAACGCCGACGCGCACACGCCGTACGGGATGACCGAGTCGCTGCTGGTCAGCGACGTCTCCCTGGACGAGCTGCGCATTGCGGGCACCGGCGACGGCGTCTGCGTCGGCCGCCCCGTCCACGGCGCACGGATTGCGACCAGCGCCCTCGGGCCGGACGGCGAGGCTCTCGGCGCCCCCGGGACCGATCCGGGCGTCACGGGCGAGGTCCTCGTCTCGGCACCGCACGTCAAGGAGCGCTACGACGGCCTCTGGCTCACGCAGGAGGCCTCCGCGCGCGACGCGGGTTGGCACCGGACCGGCGACGTGGGGCATCTCGACGCGGACGGGCGGCTCTGGATCGAGGGCCGGCTGGCCCACGTGGTCGTCACGGCGTCCGGCGTGGTCACGCCGGTCGGTCTGGAGCACCGGGCGCAGACGGTCGAGGGGGTGCGCGCGGCGGCGGTCGTCGGCGTCGGACCCCGCGGGACGGAGCAGGTGGTCGTCGTCGTCGAGACCGGGTCCCCGTCGGCCCTCGTCGCGGATCCCGTGCTGGCCGCGAGCGTCCGCGAGGCCCTGGAGCCGACCGACGTCGCGGCCGTCCTGGTCGCGCCACGCCTGCCCACGGACGTCCGGCACAACTCGAAGGTCGACCGGACCCGCGTCGCCGGCTGGGCGGCGAAGGTGCTGGCGGGGGAACGGGCGAGCCTGTGACCCGGGTGCTGGTCACCGGCGCGAGCGGCATGCTCGGGCGCGGTGTCGCGGCGCGGCTCGTCGCCGACGGGCACGACGTCCGCACCCTGCAGCGCGGCGCGTCCGGTGTGGCGACGGACGTGCGGGGCTCGGTCACCGACGACGACGCCGTGGCGGAGGCGGTGCGCGACCGCGAGGCGGTGATCCACCTCGCGGCGAAGGTCTCGATCACCGGCCCGCTCGCCGAGTACGAGGACGTGAACGTCGGCGGCACCCGACGGTTGCTGCGGGCGGCGAGGGACGCCGGCGTCGCCCGGTTCGTGCACGTCTCCTCGCCGTCGGTCGCGCACCTCGGGACCTCCCTGGCCGGTGCCGGCGCCGGACCGGCGGACCCCGAGCACGCGCGCGGGAGCTACGCACGCACCAAGGCAGCCGCGGAGCTGCTGGCGCTCGCCGCCGACGACGCGCACGGGATGCGCGTGATCGTCGTGCGGCCGCACGTCGTCTGGGGGCCGGGGGACACCCAGCTCGTCGGCCGGATCGTCGACCGTGCCCGCTCCGGGCGACTCCCGGTGCTCGGCGCCGGGGCCGCGCTCATCGACACGACGTACATCGACAACGCGGTCGACGCGCTCGTCGCCGCGCTGGCCGCGCCGGCGGAGGCGTGCGGCGAGGCGTACGTGGTGACCAACGGCGAGCCGCGTCCGGTGGTCGAGCTGCTCGCGGGCATCTGCACGGCCTCCGGCGTGCCGGTGCCGCACCGGCACGTGCCGGCGGTCGTCGCGCGCGCCGCCGGCGGTCTGCTCGACGCCGCGTGGGCGAGGCTGCCCCTGCCCGGCGAGCCACCCCTGACCCGGTTCGTCGCCGAACAGCTCTCGACCGCGCACTGGTTCGACCAGCGACGCACCCGGGAGGCGCTGGACTGGGAGCCGGTGGTGAGACTCGACGAGGGTCTCGAACGGCTCGCGTCCTGGACCGCCGCGGAGCGGGACCGGCACGTTCCCTAGACTCGGCACGTGACTGCACAAGCCCGTCCCGCACCCGCGGCGCTCCCGCTGCGCCCCGAGCTCGAGGGGATCTCGCCGTACGGCGCTCCGCACCTCGACGTGCCGGTGGTGCTCAACGTCAACGAGAACCCGTACGGCCCCTCGGAGCAGGTCGTCGCCGACATCGCGGCCGCCGTCGCCGAGGCCGCGACCGGGCTGAACCGGTACCCCGACCGCGACTTCGTCGCGCTGCGAACCGAGCTCGCGGACTACCTGCTCGTCGAGTCCGGCGTCTCGGTCGCCCCGGAGCAGGTCTGGGCAGCCAACGGGTCCAACGAGGTCATGCTGCACATCCTGCAGGCGTTCGGCGGACCCGGTCGGACCGCGCTGTCGTTCGCGCCGACGTACTCGATGTACCCCGAGTACGCCCGCGACACGTCGACCACCTGGGTGGCCGGCCGCCGCGAGGAGGACTTCGGGCTCGACCCGGACGTCGCCGTCGCCGCGATCGCGCAGCACGCCCCGTCGGTGATCCTGCTGGCCAGCCCGAACAACCCCACGGGCACCGCCTTGCCGGCGCGCACCGTCCTGGCCGTGCTGGACGCCGCGGCGCGCGTGCCGGGCGGCTGCGTGGTCGTCGTCGACGAGGCCTACGGCGAGTTCCGCCGGACCGGCACCCCGTCGGCGCTCGAGCTGCTCGCCGACCACCCGCACCTGGCCGTGAGCCGCACCATGTCCAAGGCGTTCGGCCTGGCCGGCGCACGCGTCGGCTACCTCGCGGCGTCGACCGCGTTCGTCGACGCGCTCACGGTGGTGCGGCTGCCGTACCACCTGTCGGCCGTGACGCAGGCGACCGCCCGCGCGGCGCTGCGTCACGCACCCGAGCTGATGGCCCAGGTCGGGTCGCTGCGCGACGAGCGCGACGCCCTCGTGACCTGGCTGCGGGACCGCGGGCTGACGGTCGCCGACTCCGACGCGAACTTCGTGCTGTTCGGGGTGTTCGACGACCGGCACGCAATCTGGCAGGGTCTGCTCGACCGTGGCGTCCTGATCCGTGAGGTCGGCCCGGACGGATGGCTGCGCGTGTCGGTCGGCACGCCGCAGGAGACGCAGGCGTTCAAGGACGCCCTGGTGGAGGTGGCATCGTTGTGAGCCCCAAGACGACTGCTCGCACCGCGCGCATCGAGCGCGCGACGAGCGAGTCCAGCGTGCTCGTCGAGCTCGACCTGGACGGGACCGGTCGCACGGACATCTCGACGACGGTCCCGTTCTACGACCACATGCTCACCGCGCTCGGCAAGCACTCGCTCATCGACCTCACGGTCAGGGCGACCGGCGACACCGACATCGACGCGCACCACACGGTCGAGGACGTGGCCATCACGATCGGCCAGGCCCTTCGCCAGGCGCTCGGGGACAAGCGCGGCATCTCGCGGTTCGGCGACGCCACGGTGCCCCTCGACGAGGCGCTGGCGCAGGCCGTGGTCGACGTCTCCGGCCGCCCGTACCTCGTGCACACCGGCGAGCCGCCCGGGCAGGAGTACCACCTCATCGGCGGGCACTTCACCGGGTCGCTGACGCGGCACGTGCTCGAGTCGATCGCGCACCACGCCGCGTTCAGCATCCACGTCCGCGTGCTGGCCGGCCGCGACCCGCACCACATCGTCGAGGCGCAGTTCAAGGCCCTGGCCCGCGCCCTGCGGTTCGCGGTCGAGCTGGACCCGCGGGTGGACGGGATCCCGTCGACGAAGGGCGCGCTGTGACCGACCTCCCCGACGACTTCGAGGTTCCCGACGACCTGTCGTCGCTGCTCGACGGCACCACCGAGGAGCCGTCGGTCGCACTCCTCCTGACGCCCGTCGCGCAGGCGGCCCCGCTCGCGGCGACGTGCGTGCTGGCCAAGGTCGACGCGGACGTCGTGCTCAGCGACGTCGGCGCGATCGGCGTCCTGCGTGCGCCGGCCGCCGCCCGGGCCGCGGCCGCCGCGGTCTCGCAGCTGCTGCGCCAGGTGCCGATCGTGCTCATGGAGCGTCGCGAGGGCCAGATCACGGCGACCCGGTGGATGGGTGGTGCCCAGCAGGGCGACAACCTGCCGCCCGGGCTCGTGCTCTCGGACGCGCCGCCCGTGCTGGAGGACCTGCTGCTCGGCTCGGTCGAGGTCGGGTCGCTGGACGGCGTCGTGCCCACCGAGGGCATCTCGCGCTGGAAGGCGCTGCGCATGATCACCGGAGCAGGTAAGCCCAAGAAGTAGGGAGCCGGCATGGAGGTCGCACCGGCCCTCGTCGTCGCGGTCATCGGCATCGTCGCGGTCACGCGGCTGGCGCCGAAGGTCGGCGTCGCCGCGCCGCTGCTCCTCCTCGCGCTCGGTGTCGTCGCCAGCTTCGTCCCGGGTGCACCGGACCTGACGATCGAGCCGGAGTGGATCCTGGCGGGCGTCCTGCCGCCGCTGCTCTACTCCTCGGCGGTCTCCATGCCGGGGATGGACTTCCGGCGCGACTTCGGCGCGATCGGCGGGCTCTCGGTCGTGCTCGTCGTCGTCAGCGCCGTCGGGCTCGGGCTGTTCTTCTCCTGGGCGCTGGACCTGAGCCTCGCGACGGGCATCGCCCTCGGTGCGGTGGTGAGCCCCACCGACGCCGTCGCCACCTCGATCACCAGACGGCTGGGTGTCTCGTCGCGGCTGGTCACTGTGCTCGAGGGCGAGAGCCTGCTCAACGACGCCTCCGCGCTCGTCCTGCTCCGCTCGGCGATCGCGGCGACGGCCGTGTCCGTCTCGCTGTGGGGTGTGCTCGGCGACTTCGTCTTCGCGGTCCTGGTCGCGGCGGCGATCGGGGTGGTCGTCGGTGTCCTCAACCTGCGGGTGCGCGCCTCGATCCCCGAGCCTGCCGCGAACACGGCCGTCTCGTTCGTCGCGCCCTTCGTCGCGTTCCTGCCCGCCGAGCACCTGGGGGCCTCGGGCCTCGTCGCGGCCGTCGTCGCCGGCCTGGTGACCGGCCAGGGGGCGCCGCGGTTCCTGCGCCCGCAGGACCGGATCGCGGAGGAGTCGAACTGGCGGACGGTCGAGCTGCTGCTCGAGGGGGCCGTGTTCCTGCTGATGGGCTACGAGCTGCAACAGCTCGTGGCGGGCGTGCGCGACGGCGGCTCGTCGGTGTGGCCCGCGGTCGGGCTGGGGTGCGCGGCGATCGTCCTGACGCTGGTCGTGCGCGGCCTGTACGTCTCCCCGCTCGTCTGGTGGCTCACCAAGAAGGCGGGCGCCAGCGACCGCATGAAGGAGCGCTACGCCCAGGTCAACGACACGCTCGCCGCCGACGAGTCGGTGGGGCCGCGGTCCGAGCGCCGGCGACAGAACTGGACGCGGCGCATGACGCGCGGGCTCGCGGACATCGACTACCTGGTCTCGTCGCCCCTGGGTGCGCGCGAGGGCGTGGTGCTCGTCTGGGCCGGCATGCGCGGCGCGGTGACGCTCGCGGCCGCGCAGACGCTGCCGGAGGGCACGCCGCAGCGCGAGCTGCTCATCCTCATCGCGTTCGTCGTCGCGGCGGGCAGCCTCCTGGTGCAGGGCGGGACGCTGCCGTGGGTGGTCCGCCGCCTCGGCCTGGGCTCGTCGGGACCTCCCGACAACGACCCGGAGCGCGCCGAGCTGCTGCAGGCGATGTCGCACGCGGCCCTGACGATGCTCGACGACCCCACGCTGCTGCGCCACGACGGGTCGCCCTACGACGAGCAGCTCCTGCGGGGGATGCGACAGGTGTCGGAGCGCCGCGCGGCGGACTTCGCGGCCGAGGAGCCGCGCTCGATGAGCGACCAGATGCTCGAGCTGCAGCTGGCCGTCATCAAGGCGCAGCGTGAGGTTCTGCTCGACGCACGCATGGACGGCACGTTCAGCTCGGGCGCACTCAGCGGTGCGCTCGCCATCCTCGACGCGGACCAGATCAGCGCCGAGCTCAAGGGCGCCCCGACCGACGACGGAGCGGTAGCGAAGCGCAGGCTCAGTCGGACCACGAGAACCGACGACTGAGCCGTCTCGCGGACCGGCGCTGTGCGCGCGCCCTCAGACGTGAAGGTAACTTTGCCGGGTGCCGAATCCCACCGTCGTCGTCCTCGACCACGGCTCAGGCGACGCGACCGGCTTCGTCGCCGCGCTGGAGCGTGCGGGCGCGTCGGCGGTCCTGAGCGCGGACAAGCGCAGCGGGCTCGTCGCGGACGGCCTGGTGATCGTCGGGGACGGCGACCTCGCCGACCTGATGGCCGGGATCCGTGCCGCCGGTGCCGACCAGGTGATCGACCGCCGGCTAGCGGGCGGACGCGCCGTCCTCGCGGTCGACGTCGGGCTGCACGCGATGTTCACCGGGCCGGGTGTCGAGGGCCTCGAGGAGTGGCCCGGCGCCGTCGAGCCGCACGAGCACGACGGCTGGTCGACGGTCGAGGTGCCGCCGGAGTCCGTCCTGTTCGCCGGCCTGGAGGACGCAGCCTTCCGCTTCGCGCACGCCTACGCCGCCCGCCGGTTCCCGCTGCTCGAGACCTGGCCGTCCGACACCCGTCTGAACGCACCCGTCGTCACGTGGGCGCGGCACGACGAGCCGTTCGTCGCCGCGGTCGAGAACGGCCCCCTGACCGCGCTGCAGCTGCGACCCGAGCTCTCGGGCGACGCGGGCGCCACCGTCCTGACCCGCTGGGTCGCCTCGCTGAACCAGGAGAAGCACCCATGACCGAACGCCTCGAGCTGCTGCCCGCCGTCGACGTCGCCGACGGGCAGGCCGTCCGGCTCACCCAGGGCGCCGCCGGCACCGAGACCGGGTACGGCGACCCGTTGTCGGCCGCGCTCGACTGGTACGCCGGCGGCGCGGAGTGGATCCACCTGGTCGACCTCGACGCCGCCTTCGGGCGCGGGACGAACGCGGCCCTGCTGGCCGAGGTGACCACCGAGCTGGCCGGCAAGGGCGTCAAGGTCGAGCTGTCCGGCGGCATCCGCGACGACGCCTCGGTCGAGTGGGCCCTCTCCACGGGCGCGACCCGGATGAACCTCGGCACCGCGGCGCTCGAGAACCCGTCGTGGACGGCGCGGATGATCGGGCAGTACGGCGACAAGATCGCGGTCGGGCTCGACGTACGCGGCACCACGCTGGCGGCCCGCGGCTGGACCAAGGACGGGGGCGACCTCTGGGAGGTGCTCTCCCGCCTCGAGGACGTCGGCTGCGAGCGCTACGTGGTCACCGACGTGACCAAGGACGGCATGCTCAACGGTCCGAACGTCGAGCTCCTGAAGCAGATGTGCGCGAAGACCGACGCCCCCGTGGTCGCGTCCGGTGGCGTGTCGAGCCTCGAGGACATCCGCGTGCTGCGCACCCTCGTGCCGCTGGGCGTGGAGGGCTCGATCGTCGGCAAGGCGCTCTACGCGGGCGCGTTCACGCTTCCCGAGGCCTTGGACGTCGCCGGCAGGCCGTGACCGTGGCCGGACGCGAGCTGCCGCCGTCGTCGCCGTTCGCCGGGGACGACGGCACCGCCGACCCCGCAGTCGCCGCGTCGCTGAGCGCGATGAGCGACGGGAGCGGTTCGGTGGCCGACGTCGTCGGGGCCCTGCACGGCACGCGTGTGCTGGTGCCCGTGCTGGCCGAGCTGGAGGTCGAGGACGTCGTCGTGCACGACGGGCACGCGCACACGGTCGACAAGGAGGCCTCGGCGGGCATCGTCGCCCTGCAGGCTCCCGACGGTCGCACCGCGCTGCCGGTGTTCACGTCCGTCGCGGCGATGACGGCGTGGCGGCCGGACGCCCGGCCGGTGCCGTCGGACGTCGCCCGGGCCGCGCTCTCGGCGGTGACCGAGGGCTGGGAGGTCCTCGTCGTCGACCCCGGCGGCCCGACGACCGTCCTGCTCCCGCGGCCGGCCGTCTGGGCGCTCGCGCAGCAGCAGCCGTGGGTGCCCGCGGTCGGGCCGGACGGGGTCGACGCCTCCGTGAAGGACGCGATCGTCGCCGCGGTCGCGCCGGTGCGGGGGGTCGTCGCCGTGGACGCGGTGCCCGGGACGCGCGCGGAGGTCGCGGTGGTGGTCGACCTCGTGCCCGGCCTGGACCGCACCGGCCTCGACGCGGTCCTCGCCGGCGTCAACGCAGCTCTGGGCAGCGTCGAGCTCGTCGCCGAGCGCGTCGACTCGCTCGAGCTGCGGCCGCGCTCCGCGCGCTGAGCCCGTTCCCTAGCGCCGCTTGACGGCCCAGGCGAGCGCGATCACCGAGACCACGAACGCGCCGACCAGCTGCCCGCCCAGGATCACGCGGTTGACGTCGAGGGTCGGCTGCCAGTGCGTGCCGGTGTCGTCGACGACGAACACGCCGACCGCCTTGACGTGCGTGGCGTACCCGCCGCCCCCGCCGTGCCCCTCGCTCGCACTGCGCTCATTCCCCTTCTCGGACTCGGCCGCCCCGGTCTCCCCGTGGTGCGGCACCGCCATCTCGCCGCCGCCCGCGCCCGAGCCGGTGGCACCCCAGACGCGCGCGACGGGGATGACCAGCGTCCCGGCGCGCTCGTAGGCCTCCCCGAACACGCGCCGCACCGTGATCGAGTCGTTCGCTGCGTTCGTCAGGCTCGCGGGGTCGAAGCGCGGTGTGCCCATGGTCGTCCTCCGGTCGGTCAGCTGGTGCAGGGCGTCAGCGGCGTGAATGCGGTGTCGTCGTCCAGCATGGACCGCAAAGTGCTCACGGGCACCACAAAGCTGTGCCCGTTCATGTCCTTCGCGTAGACCACGCCGACGACACGCCCGTCGGCGTCCAGGACGGCCGAACCGGAGCTGCCGGGCTCGACCGGCGCGTCCGTCACCAGCACCTCCCCGAGGGTGGCGTTCAACGGATCGGTCTGACGTGAGACGACGTGCCCGGGCGTCACCGTCAGCGCCCGCCCCAGGGGATAACCGACGACGGTCACGGCGTCGCCGATCTGGGCGTCGGACTCCGCGAGCTCCGGGGCCGCCGGGAGCGTGTCGGACGTCCGCACGATCGCGAGATCGGCCAGACCGGCCGTGGCGGCCTCGTTCCCGGGCAGGTCCCGCCCGTCGTACGTGCTGACCTGGAGGGTCGAGGTGTCCGCCACGACGTGCTTGTTGGTGATGACGGTGTGATCGTCGATCGCGAAGCCCGAGCCGGTCGACAGCGCCCCGCACCCGATGTTGCGGATGCGGACGGCGATGCGCTGGGCGGTGTCGAAGCCGTCGGGGGAGAGGTTTCCCGACGAGGTCGGCTCCGGCGCCGGACCGATCGTCGGCTCGACGCGCGACGGCACCGGGTCGGGCATCGCGGGCAGCGCGCTGCACCCGGCGAGCACGCCGACCACCACGACGGCGCCGACGAGCCTGCGCATCATCGGGTCAGCTCGGCCTGCAGCGCTGCGTTCGCGTCGGTGGCCTGCGAGCACAGCGTCTGGACGTCCTGCCCGAACTGCGTCAGCTGGGCCGCGTCGTACTTCTCGGACTCCTTGAGGTACCCGATGAGCTTCTGCTGGCCGGTGACGCAGGCGGCCAGCGCCGTCGCCACCTGGCCGGCGGCCTGCGAGACGCGGGACTGGTAGTCGGCGAGCTGCTGCTGCGTCGCGCTCGTGTCGCCCAGCTGCGCCTTCTCGTTGGCGAGGTCGGTGATGCGCGTCTGCGCCGTGGCGAGCTGCGCGGTGGTCGTGTCGAGCTCCGCCTGGGTCGTCGCGAGCTCGCTCTGCGTCGCGGCCAGCTCCGTCGCACTCTCGTTCGCCAGCTTCTCCCACCCGGCGCTCGAGTCCTCCCACGCACTCGTCGTCGTGAGCATGCGGGCGAGGAGCAGCCCGGAGGCGACGAGGACGAGCACCAGGACGACCGACAAGACGACGATCGCGATCCGTGCCCCGCGCCGCCGGCGAGGCGCCGTCGGGGCCGGGCCGCCCGGAGCCTCGAGGGCCGCGGGCACGGGGACCGGCTCGGCGGGCGCCCCGGGCGCCACAGGATCGGGGACCGGCTCGCCTGAGGCGGGCGGAGTGGTGGCGGCGGGTGCCGGGGGCGGAACGGGCGCGGCCAGCGGGTGCCCGGCGGAGAACCAGCCGGCATGCGCGTACCCGACCTCGTCGGCCCGCGCGGGCTGCGCCTCCGGGACGGGGCGCGTCGGCATCTCGTCGCTCGGTCGGGGGTCGTCGGGCGCCATCGGTTCAGGATAGGAGGCCCGACCGTGTGGTCTTCGCCACAGGTGGACCCGGATGTCCGGGTCGTACCGAAATCAGGGCGAGAGCAGGTCTGCGCACCCCGCACAATCGAGCACATGCCCACCACGACCTACGGAGCTGTGCTGCGCCTGCCCGGCGTCGCGCGTCTCTTCGTCGTGTCCTTCATCGCCCGGATCCCGGCCGCGATGATCGGGGTCGTCCTCACCCTGCACGTGGTCACCAGCCTCGGTCGCGGGTACGCCCAGGCGGGCGTCGTCGTCGGCTCGGCCACGATCGGGATGGCGCTCGGTGCGCCGTGGCGTGGCCGGCTGGTCGACACGTTCGGCCTCCGGCGCGCGATCGCACCGTCGGTCGTCGTGGAGTCGGCCGTCTGGTTCGCCGCGCCGCACCTGTCCTACGAGGCCCTGATCGCTGCGGTGTTCCTCGGCGGCCTGTTCCTCGTGCCCGTCTTCTCGGTCTCGCGGCAGTCGCTGTCCGTCCTGGTGCCCATCCAGCACCAGCGGCCCGCGTTCGCCCTCGACTCGGTCGCCGTCGAGCTGACCTTCATGCTCTCGCCGGTCGTCGGGGTGCTCCTGGCGACCCAGGTGTCGACGTCGTTCGCCCTGACCGTCGTCGGGACCCTGACCGTCCTGGCTGGCCTGCTGCTGATGTGGGCCAACCCGCCCACGCGGTCCGCGGTCACCGTGCAGGTCTCCGACGAGGTCGCGCCGGGCCGCCTGCTGACGCCGGCGCTGATCGTCGTGCTGCTCGCCGGCGTCGCCGCGGCGTTCGTCCTCGTCGGCACCGACGTGTCGCTGGTCGCCACCCTCAACGACGCCGGCCGCTCTGCGGACATCGGCTGGATGATCGCGCTGTGGGCCGGCGGCTCGGTGATCGGCGGCCTGGTCCACGGGACGGCCCGACGCACGCCGTCCCCGCTGGTGCTCGTCGCGGTCCTCGCGCTGGCCACGGTCCCCGCCGCGTTCGCCCAGGGTCAGCTCTGGCTCGCGGTCGCGGTCGTCGTCGCGGGTCTGCCGTGCGCTCCCGCGCTGGCGTCGATCAACGCCACGCTCGTCCGGCTGGTGCCCGAGGGGCGCCGCGGCGAGGTCATGGGCTGGAGCGGCACCATGTCGACCGTCGGCAACGCGCTCGGGGCGCCGCTGTGCGGGGCCGTGATCGACCGCGCGACGCCCGGTGCCGGGTTCCTCACGGCGTCGGTCGTCGGCGGCGGCATCGCCGTGGCCGGGCTGGTCGCGCTGCGCCTCGGTCGTCGCCGGACGCCGGCACCCGTCGCAGCCGCGCCGGTCCGGGCCGCCGAGCCGCCGCGCCTGCCGCGGTCCGTGTCCGCGGACGCCCGTCGGCACTCGGTCCGGCACGGTCTGCGCCCCCGCGCGGTCCGTCGACGGGAGCGGGACGTGGCCCGGACGGCGGTCAGACGACCGAGCCGGTGAACTTCTCGCCGGGCCCGTCGCCGGGGGCGTCCGGGAACGGCGACGCCTCGCGGAACGCGAGCTGCAGCGAGCGCAGACCGTCGCGCAGCGAGCGGGCGTGCTGGTTGCCGATGTCCGGGGCCGACGCGGTGACCAGCGCGGCGAGCGCCGTGATGAGCTTGCGGGCCTCGTCGAGGTCCATGTAGTCAGCTCCGGCACCGTCCGGTCCGTCCTCCGCGAGGCCGCACTTCACAGCGGCCGCGCTCATGAGGTGGACGGCGGCCGTGGTGATGACCTCGACGGCGGCCACGTCGGCGATGTCCCGGGTGGCGTCGGCGGTGGGGTCGGTGCTCTGCGACATGCCTAGATCGTCTCACCACGGACGCGGGCTACGGTCCCGAGCTGTGCGGCCCCGATTCGGTCCGAGCGGCCTCCTCTGGTAGTCTTGACCGCTGACTGACCTGGACGGCTGAACGTTGGCTGCCCAGGCGCACAAGTGGAGTCCTCTCCCACCTTGGCCTCGAATGCTCGAAGCGATCTCGACTCGCTCCGACGACAGAGACCGGGTCACAGTCCGCACCGGACGGCAAAAGCCGCTCCCGGTCGCGTGAGCATGGCCACGGCTGTGCACACGTAGCGGATGTACTGAGGCCTCCTCCTGTGACCAGGACGGGGGCCTTCCTCGTTCCTGGCGGTCCACCACCACGAACCTGAGGAGCACCACATCAGCGAGCCCCGCATCAACGATCGGATCCGCGTAGCCGAGGTCCGCCTGGTCGGCCCCAACGGCGAGCAGGTCGGCATCGTGCGCGTGGAGGACGCCCTGCGCCTGGCCCAGGACGCCGACCTCGACCTCGTCGAGGTCGCCCCTGACGCTCGTCCGCCGGTCTGCAAGATCATGGACTACGGCAAGTTCAAGTACGAAGCAGACATGAAGGCCCGCGAGGCCCGGCGGAACCAGACCAACACGGTCCTCAAGGAGATCCGCTTCCGGCTGAAGATCGACCCGCACGACTACGGCACCAAGAAGGGCCACGTCGAGCGGTTCCTCACGGCCGGCGACAAGGTCAAGGTCATGATCATGTTCCGCGGCCGCGAGCAGTCGCGCCCGGAGATGGGCATCCGCCTGCTGCAGCGGCTCGCCGACGACGTCAGCGAGCTGGGCTTCGTCGAGAGCTCGCCGAAGCAGGACGGCCGCAACATGATCATGGTGCTCGGCCCGAACAAGAAGAAGGCCGACCAGAAGCAGGAGCAGCGCCGTGCGGCGCAGGCTGCTGCGCAGCGCGAGGCGAACGCGGCAGCCGCTGCGGCCGCCGCCGCGCAGAAGACCGCCCCTGCTGAGGCTCCCGTCGAGGCTCCGGCCGTCGTCGAGACGCCGGTCGCGGCTCCCGCCCCGGTCGTCGAGGCTGTCGAGGTCGTCGAGACCGCAGCACCCGCTGCCGTCGAGACGCCGGCCGCCCCGGCCGCTCAGGCTGCTCCGGTCGCCCCCGCTGCTCCGGCAGCACCGCGACCCGCCGCCGCGCCCCRCCCGGCTGCCGCCGC